>JBFXAM010000001.1:0-213023 GCA_050184295.1 Phycisphaerae bacterium
CGCCACCGCCGGCGTGGGCGAACACGCCGGCGTCGCCTTTGTCATCCCCGCGAACCGGGCGCTGCGCGTAGCCCGGCAACTGAAGACTGGCGGCGAGGTCGCGCGCGGCTGGCTCGGAATCCAGATGGGCGACATCACCCGCGACGACGCCGATGTGCTCGGGATTTCCGCGGATAGCGTGCGCGGCGTCATCGTCGAGGGCGTGCTGCCGAATACGCCGGCCGCACAGGCCGGCCTGGTTCCCGAAGACGTCATCGTGCGGCTGAACGGCGCCGCGTTCGACGGCCGCAACGAGCTGCGCAACCAGATCGCGGACATGCCGCCGGGCGCGGCCATCGAGCTCGATGTCCTGCGCGACGGCAAGCCCAATGCCGTCCGCGTGACGCTCGGAAAGCAGCCGGACCGGATGGGCGCCGGGGCCGACACCATCGTCGGTCGTTCGATCGAGAAGCTCGGCGTGGAAGCGCTCTCGCTGCGACCCGAGCAAGCCACGCGGCTCGGTTATGACCCGGACACGCGCGGCGTCGTGGTCGTGCGAAACGCCGACGAAAAGCTGCTCGGCGTACGCTCCGGAGAGGTGATCGTGTCCTTCAACGGCGAGCGCGTCGCGTCCGTCGCCGAGCTCACGCGCGAGCTTCAGAAGGCCAAGAACGACGCCTATCGGCTTCAGGTGCTCGCGCCCGACGGCGAGCGGCGGACCGTCATTCTCGAGCGGAACTGAGCGGGACCACGTCAACCCAGTGGAGAACCCCCGGGGGGCTTTTCTCCCACGCGCGCCGCGTACGGCCGGCCCATCGACGGCGCCGACCGACGCCTCGCTCGACGCGGTTGCGCCGCCGGATCGTGCGCTTCCTACGGCGCCAGCCGCGCGACGAAGGCGTCGATGTCGAAGTTGTCGACGGAGCTGTCGCCGTTCACGTCCGCAAGCAGCCGATCGCACGCCGGATACTGCGCGGCATAACCGGCCGCATTGGTGAGCGCCAGCACGAACGCGTCGATATCGAAATTGTTCAGCACCCCGTCGCAGTTCAGGTCGCCGGACTCCGTGCGGCGCGTCCATGCTCCGGTGGGGATGACCTGCCTGGCGGTCGCCGGCCCCTGGTAGCGGACGATCAATCCCGCGCCGCCGCCGCGCTCGAAGAACTCGACGCGGATCGCATGCGCGCCGGCCTGCAGCCCGATCACGCCGCTGCGCTCCTGCATGCCGTGCAAGCCGTCGTTGTTCACCACGAGCTGCGAGCCGACGAGCAGGCGTGAGCCGTCGTCCGATTCGGTGAAGAGCGTGTAGAGCCCGTCCTGCGGAACGGTGACGTACCCGGTGTAGACGGCGCCCACGTCATCCGCGCGTCCGCTTCCCGCGAAGACGTCGCTCGTGGAGGCGTAGTTGATCTGCGGGACGATCTCGGTGGCATATGGCGCGAGCGTGGCGAAGTTCGGCAGGGCGCTCGGAGCTGTGAGCGCGTAATACTCGACGCGCACGCCGGGCAGCACGCCCAGCGGGTTGTCGGGCGTGCGCAGCACGTAAACATTGATGCTCACGACGGCGCTGTCGGTCTGCGCATCGTCGTCGACGACCGAGTAGCTGAACGAGTCCGCACCGACGTAGTTCACCGGCGGCGTGTAGAGCAGTTCGTCGCGTCCGCCGGGTCCGGTGCCAATGGCGCGCACGACGACCCCGCCCGCCGCGCTCGTCGCGCTGAACGTCGTGATCGTGAGCACGTCGCAGTTGGGGTCGGTGTCGTTGGCGAGCACGTCGATTCGCCGCGGCGTGTTTCGCTCGACGTTGGTCAGGTCGTCGATCGCGAACGGGGCCAGCAGCGGGCCCGCCGACAGGCAGCCGCGCGAGTCGCGGAAGGGGACCATCGCGGCGATCGAGCCGGAGCTGAAACTGGTCAGGTTGCCGGTGCAGCCGCCGAGGCCGGAGCACATGATCGAGCAGTCCGGGTCGGCGTTGCAGTGCGGGGCGGCCCAGTTGTGCCCCAGCTCATGCGCGGTCAGCGCGACGCGGCTGGTGAGCGCGGTGGTGAAGCGCGACTGCGAGAGCCCGTATCCCAGGTCGGTGCAGATCGCGCTCAGCCACGCCACGCCGATGACGTTTCCGTCGATCTCCTTGCCGGTCATGAAGTGCGCCACGTCGCGGACGATCGCACCCTGCTGCGCGAGCCAGTGGTCGCGGAACTCGTTGAGCAGCGTGCTGTAATTGGTCGACGTGTAGGGGTCGTCGATGCTGGTGCGTACGATGATCGTCGTGATCTCATAGCTGATCTGCACATCGCGGACGTAGATCAGCTCGACGCTGTTCATCACGTTTTCGATGTCGGCGACCGTGTTGGGAACGGCGCTCCCGTTGAGCTGATAAAACTCGTAGTCCGCGTCGAACGCAATCTGCGCCAGGCGATTGCATCCGGCGCCCGCGGTTCCGCCGGCGCCGCCCTCGTTGGAGCCGTCGCCGCGATTACCCAAGGTCTCAACGCCGCACGTCCACTCGCCGACCGCAACGTCGTCCATCGCGTAGACGACGTGTGCCGCGGCGTCGGCGGCCGAACCGGCGTCCAGCGGCTGCACGCCCCACACACGACCGTCGACCTCGCGGACATACGCCGACAGGCGCCCGTCGCTCAGCGACGCCGCCACCAGGCTCTCGGCGCGCTCCAGCACGACGCCGCGATAGGTCGCGACCGGCGGCGGCGTGTGCTCGACGAGTGTGCCGTCGGCGCCGGGGACCAGCACCCGGAAGCCGTCGCCGCGCAGCGAGTAGCGAACCAGGTCGAGCGTCGCGGGCGCGCCGTCGATCCACAGCTTGGCCTGAAAGTGCTCGGGATTGCCCGGCGGAAGGTCGAGTGAGCGAACGTCGCCCCGCAGCAGACCCAGGCGTGCGACCGCGTGATCGGCGGCGAGCAGGTCGGACGCCTGCGGTGCGGCGATCACCGCGACGGTTTGCAGGCCGGCGAGCGCCGCGAGAATCAGTCGGCTCCTGGAGCGAATGGTGGGGTACATCGGCCATCCTCAGCTTGTTGAATGCGGGTCGGCGCGTCGAGTCCCGCTCGGACGCGCGAATCGGCAAGCGGCGGCGCAACTCGCCGCATGCGGCCTCGCGCGGTGCCGGCCGGCGCCGGCGCCGCCGCGCGAGTTGCTGCATTGTAACCGCCGTCACGGGCTGTTCACGCGTAGTTTTACCTGCTCCGAAAACCTGCCGCCGACGGAAGATCGACGCGTAGCCCGCGCGGGGAGCCCGCGGGGGGCGCGGGAACGTTAGCGCGGCGCGCTTGGCGCGGACGGCTTGCTCCCGCACTGTACCGGCACGTTCGTGGCCGTGGTCTGCGGTGTTCAGCGAGGAAGTTTCCATGTCTGTATCGCGCCGTGTCTGGGGTTCGATCGGGTCGATCGTGGTGGCCGCGGCTGTGCCCTGCGCCGGATCCGTGTTTGTTTCGGCTGTCCATGCGGACCAGCCGCCGCCTGCAACCGCCGCGGGCGCGACGACCGCGCCGTCCGACCCACCCGCCACCGCGCCCAGCGGCGACGCGACGACGGCGCCGGCTACTTCGCCCGCGACGCCGAAAGAGCTCACGCTGGACGCGATTCTCGGTCCTGACAACAAGGTCGATTTCGATGGGAGCTACAAGTCCGGCCTGCGCTGGGACGGCTCCCACTACCTGGAGCGCCGCGACGGCGTGCTTTGCCGCATCGATCCACTGACCGACGATGCGACGCCCGCCTTCGACCGCGACGCGCTCGCGGCCGCGCTGCTGAAACAGGGCGATTGGGACGCGAAGGCCGCAGCCGCAAAGGCGAAGGATCCGGGCCGTTTCAGCGCCGCGCGCTCGACGGTGCTCATCGAGCGCGACGGCGCGCTGTATACGTACCGCATGCCGAAGCTTCGTAGCCATGCTGGCAGTTCGGCGCGCGACAGCGGAAGCAGGAGCGAGCGCGTGCGCCGGATCGCCGGCCCGCCTGGCGCCAGGGGCGAGCGCAAGGTGCTTGCGCTCAGTCCCGCCGGCGGCTTCGTCTCGTTCGTCCGCAACAACGATCTCCACACGCTCGATGCCCGCACCGGTTGGGAGCATCGCCTCACCTGCGACGGCGACGAGCACACGCTCAACGGCATCCTGGATTGGGTTTATCAGGAAGAGGTATACGGCCGCGGCAACTGGCGCGGGTACTGGTGGCGCGACGACGACGCGTTCATCGCGTTTCTTCAACTGGATGAGTCCGAGGTCCCGGTCTACACGATCGTCGAGCCGACCCCGCGGCAGCCGGCGGTCGAGCAATATCCCTATCCGCGGGCCGGCGATCCCAATCCGCGCGTGCGGGTCGGGGTTGTGCGGCCGCGCGGCGGATTTGTCACGTGGGTAGACCTGAAGCGCTACGCCGACGCCGATCCGCTCGTCGTGCGCGTCGACTGGGCGCCCGACGGGCGGCTCCTGCTCCAGGTTCAGGATCGCCAGCAGCGCTGGTTGGCGCTGTGCGACGCCGATCCGCGCAGCGGCGCGACGCGCGAGCTGATCCGCGAGCAGACCGCGGCGTGGGTGGAGCCGCTCGGTGCGCCGAGATTCTTGCCCGACGGCTCGTTGATCTGGCTCAGCGAGCGCGACGGCTGGCGCCACGCGTACCACTATCGCCGCGACGGCTCGCTCATCCGTCCGGTGACGCGCGGCGACTGGGACGTGGAGAGCGTTCACGTCATCGACGAGTCCGCGCGGTGCGTCTATGTCAGCGGCTCGCGCGAGACGCCGTTGGAGGACCACGTCTACCGCGTGCCGCTCGACGGCGGCGAGGCGGTGCGCCTGACCGAATTGGGTTGGTCGCATGCGGCAAGCTTCGATGAGTTCGGGCGGTTCTTCATCGACACGTTCAGCAACCTGACGACGCCGCCGAAGGTGCATCTGCGCCGATCCGACGGCAGCCTGGTCCGCGTCATCAGCGCGAACGACACGCAGGTCGCGGCCGAATACGACCTCGTCACGCCCGACCTGGTGCGCGTGCCGGCGCGCGACGGGGCGTGGCTTAACGGGATGATCCTTCGTCCGCAGACGATCGCCGCGGGGCAGCGCTTGCCGGTGTGGTTTCCCGTGTATGCCGGCCCCGCGTCGCCGACCGTGAGCAATCGCTGGGGCGGAACCAACGTGCTGATGCATCAATACCTCGTGCAGCGCGGATATGTCGTGTTCGCGGTCGATCCGCGGAGCGCGAGCGGGCATGGCGCGGTCTCGGCCTGGCAGGCGTATCGCCGGCTCGGAGAGCAGGAGCTGGCCGACCTCGAAGACGCCGCGAAGTGGATCGCGTCGCAGGGATATGCGGATCCGAGTCGCTTCGGAATCTATGGGTTTTCCTACGGCGGGTTCATGACCTGCTACGCGATGACGCACAGCGATGTGTTCCGCCTGGGTATCGCGGGCGGATCCGTGACGGACTGGCGGTACTACGACAGCATCTACACCGAGCGATTCATGCTGACGCCGAAGGAGAACGAAGCCGGGTATGACGCGACGTCGACAGTGAAGAAAGCGGAACGGCTGTCGGGCAGATTGCTGCTCGTTCACGGGGCGATCGACGAGAACGTGCATTTCAAGAATACGCTCGAGCTGATGCTGGCGCTCCAGAAGCACCGCAAGCAGTTTGACATGATGCTCTACCCGCGCGATCGGCACGGCATCGGAGAAGGCCGGCGGCACTTTGCGGAGCTGCGTTTGGATTACATCTTGGAGGGATTGTGAACCGCGCGGCAGAGTTGTCGCGGCGCGACGGGGGAGCACGTGTCGGCTCGGCCGAGGTGGCGCCGCGCAAGCCGAGCGCCCGGACCGGCGGAGCCGACCGGGCGCTCGGGTCCTGCGGTGCGTCGTTATGGGCATGAGCCCTGGGTGAGGCACGCGACGAACGGATCGATGTCGAAGTTGTTGAGCAGCCCGTTCTGGTCGACATCGCCGTTCATCGCGTCGCAGTTTGGAAACGCGGCCGCGTACGCGCCGGCGTCTGTGACGGCGAGCACAAACGGGTCGATGTCGAAGTTGTTCACGAGCCCGTCGCAATTCATGTCGGCGCGCACGGGCGGCGCGAGCTCATACGCCCCCAGGTCGACGAGCGGCGCGCTCCCGGCCCCGGTATCGGGAACCCCGGGCACGTCGCGGCGGCGTGGCTGCCAGTCCAGGTCGAACGGTACGAGCTCCAGCACGGTGCCGTTGGCATTGAGATCGAGGATGTCGCTGCCCACGAGGCTGTTGCTGCCCGCGTCGATCAGAGGCGAATCGGAGCGCAGTCGCAGGTCGTCGTTGAGATCCCCGTATCCATCGCCGCCGTCGGCGTTGCGGAAGCGCGGGTTGGCGCCGGTGTTTCCGGGACCGGGGAAGGTCGCGTCGCTGTACGCTTCGAGGCAGGAGTACTGTACGGCAGCGGAGGCGCTCGGTGTGTTGAGCTGCGCCGCGAGGATTCCGATCGGCAACGAGCCCGCGCGGTTCGCCCAGGCGATGGAGTTGTGTAGCGCGACGGCCGCGCCGGCGGTGGCGAGGATACCGCCGCTGCTCTGCTCGGACCGGTTTCCGACGATCGAGCTGTTCGTGATGGTGAGCGACGTGCTGCCGCCGGTGACGCGGATGGCCCCCGCCGCCTGCACCGCGGTGTTGCCGGCGAACATGCAGTTGCTGATCGTCGCGGCGCCGGTCACGATGTTGACAGCGCCGGCGTTGCGGCCCGCCGCATTGCCCAGGAATCGGCAGTGGAAGACGCGCAGCGGCAGCGGCGACGAAGTGTTCTGATGCCAGATCGCGCCGCCGTCGTCGTCCGCGCTGTTGGCCTGAAAAAGGCAATTGACGAATGTCGGCGCGCCGTTGGCGACGTAGACGGCCCCACCGGAAACGGCGTGGTTGGCGATGAATTTGCAGTTGCGGATTGTCGGCGACCCGTCGTTCACATAGAGTCCGCCGCCGAACTCGCCCCACGGCACCGCGAGGTCAGCCTGACCGCCGAGGATCGTGAATCCATCCAGAATCGCGGTGGCGTCATTGGCGACGACCTGCACGACGTGCAGCGAGTTGTCGAACGGCAGCGGACCGCCGATGTTGCCGCTGAGAACCGTCGGGTGCGCGTCGATGTCGCGTTGCGAAAGGTCCGATTCGCCGCCGGCAAAGCCGCCGCAGATGCGCACGCCGTCGACGAGTTCGAACGCGTCCGAGCGTGCGGTCCCGGTCGTTGGCGCGTAGACGCCGGCGGCGACCCAGATCTCGGTGATCGCGCCGCCGTACTGCGCCACGCCCGCAGTTGCGTCCTCAAGCCGATCGAACGCGTCGTTCCAGCTCAGACCGGTGCCGGCGCCTGAAGCGTTGCGGTCGACGTAGAGGCGCCGCGGCAACTTCCGAATCTGAAGTCCGTTCAGGACTGGGTTGGCGGAGCTGAAGTTCTCGTTGGCGCCGATGTGCATCGTAACCATCGCGCCGGCTTGAACGTCGACGTAGTGCCGCGCGTGCGTGACGTATTGCACAAACGTGTTGAGCGGATGATAGCCGCCGACGATCTGCCCCTGCGTCGGAAACGGAAAGTTCCGTCCTACCATCGAGTCGGGATCGGGGCGGTTGGGGGCGTCGGCGAAGGTGTAGACGAAGTACGGACCCGCATCGAGCCCGTGGATTTGCACGACGAACTCGGTATCGCGGTTCAGACCCTGCATGCCGTCCTCCATCAGGTCGGCAAAGTCGCCGCTCGCGGAACCGTCAAACAAATGGAATGGGGCGGCGTCGCCGAGCGTGAAGCCCTCGATGGTGACGCCGCTGATTGCGCCGTTCAGTCCCCGCAGCGATTGCGGGTCCGCGGGAATCGCATCGAGGCCATTCCAGAAACCGGGCTGGGAGCCGGCGCCGGCAAAGCTCGACGAAGGAACCTGGAACGTGTTGAAATCGATGTTGAACGACTGTGCGAGAGCCGCGGCCGTGCAAACGCCGGCCGCGGCGGTCGAGACGACAAACCGTTTCATGCTGCGGGTCTCCAGAGGATTCGCGCCCGATTCGGTTACGGGACGGGTCCGGGCCGGGCGCGGGCGCCAGACGCGTGCGGTCGAAGGGAGAGGCAGGAAAGCCGCCCCGTGCCCTTGAAAAAGAAAGCGCTCGGAATCCGCGCTGCGGCAGCGGGCTTGCCGCCGGAATGGTTTTGCCGGGCCAGGCCCGGTCGCGATAGACTGGCTTGAGTCCGCTGGAGCAGGTGTGGCGTGAACGACTCTGCCGCCGAGACGACCGGGTTGCTGCGTGCCATGACGGCGGGAGATCCATCGGCCGGCGCGACACTTCTTCCGCTGGTTTACGATGCACTGCACGGGATCGCTTCGCGCTACCTGAGGCAGGAGCGCCCCGGCCACACGCTCCAACCGACCGCCCTCGTGCACGAGGTCTACCTGCGACTCGTCGGCAGCGGCGACGTGGGTTTCCGCGGCCGGGCGCACTTCCTGGCCGTCGCGGGCGCCGCGATGCGGAACATTCTGGTGAACCACGCGCTGGCGCGCCGCGCAGCCAAGCGCGGCGGCGGCGCGCGGCCGGCCGGAATCGAAGTCGAGCCGCCGAGCGATGGGCCGCCGGTCCCCGACGTGGTCGCGCTCCACGACGCACTGGGACGGCTGGCGGCGCTTGACGCGCGCAAGGCGCAGGTTGTGGAGCAGCGCTTCTTTGGCGGGATGACCACCGCGGAGATCGCGATCGTGCTCGGCTGCTCCGTGTCCACGGTCGAAGCGGACTGGCGGATGGCGCGGGCCTGGCTGTCCAGCGAGCTCAGCGAGGAATGCTGATCCGCGCCCGCGGGCGCGGCAGCGCGTGGCCGCTCATGTTGACACCCCAGCAATTCCAACGCGCCGACGCTGTTTTTCGCGAAGCGTGTGAGCGTCCCGCCGCCGAACGGCGCGAATTTGTCGAACGCGCCACCGCGGGCAACCGGCCGTTGCGCGATGCCGTGCTGGCATTGCTGCGGCATGACGCCGAGCCGCGGGTGGCGCTGGAGTCTCCGGTCGCGGAACTCGTTCGCGGCATCGGCGACGCGTGGGCGGGCGGACCTGAGCTGGCGGTTCCCGAGAGGATCGGGTCGTACCGCGTGCTGCGGCAACTGGGCGCCGGCGGGTTCGGCGTGGTCTACCTCGCGGAGCAGGAGAACCCGAGTCGCCTGGTTGCGGTCAAAGTGCTTCGTCCTGTGCTGGGCGGCGGCGACGGAGCGCGGCGCTTCGAGTACGAGGCCCAGATCCTCGCGCGGCTGCAGCATCCGGGCATCGCTCAGGTGATCTCGGCCGGCGTGACCGAACACGGCGGCGCGCGCCAGCCCTACTTTGCGCTGGAATACGTCCGTGGTCCGAGCCTCATGAAGTACGTCGAGGGTGCAGCCGACGGCGCCGCGCTCGACACCGACGCACGCCTGCGGGTCTTTCTCAAGGTCTGCCAGGCGGTGCAATACGCACACCAGAACGGCGTCATCCACCGCGACCTCAAGCCCGAGAACATTCTCGTCGATCCGCACGGCCAGCCGAAGGTCGTGGACTTCGGTGTGGCGCGCGTCACCTCGACCGAACACGAGGCAACGCTGCGAACCGGGGCCGGCGAATTGCTGGGCACGCTCGGTTACATGAGCCCGGAGCAGCTCTCCGGCGACCCACGCCGCGTCGACACGCGCTGCGATGTGTACGCGCTGGGCGTCGTGCTGTTTCAGTTGTTGACCGGGCGCATGCCGCACGACCTGTCGCGCCGCTCGTTTCCCGAGGCGGTGCGCGTCGTATGCGAAGAGCCGGCGCAACGGTTGGGTGCGGTGCGGCGGGAGCTGCGTGGCGATCTGGACGCGATCGTGGATCGCGCGACCGAGAAAGACGTCTCGCGGCGCTACGCGTCGGTGTCGCAGCTGGCGGAGGACGTCGACGCGTTCCTCGGCGGACGGCCCGTCTCGGTGCGGGCGAACAGCGCCTTCTATCATCTGGGCAAGCTCGCGCGGCGGCATCGCGCGCTGCTCGGCGTCGCAGGCGCGGCGCTCATCGTGCTGATCGCCGGCGTGCTGGCGACATCCTGGCAGGCGGTGATTGCGACCCGGGC
Source organism: Phycisphaerae bacterium (assembly GCA_050184295.1). GTDB lineage: Bacteria > Planctomycetota > Phycisphaerae > UBA1845 > Fen-1342 > JBFXAM01. The sequence continues at coordinate 10,041 of JBFXAM010000001.1, forward strand.
GCGCGACGCGGCCGAGGCCGAGGCGCGCAAGGCGGCGCGGGTGACCCGGTTCCTGCAATCCATCCTGACCGCCGCGAGCCCGAACGCGACGCGCGGCCGCGACGTGAGCATCCGCGAGCAACTGGAGCGGACCGCGGCCCGCGTTCACGACGAGTTCGCCGACGAGCCCGATGTCGAGGCCGCGGTACGCACAACGATCGGGGATACGTTCGCAAACCTGGGCTACTACGCCGTGGCCGACGAACATCTGCGCGCGGCGCTGGCGATTCGGCGCGCCCGGTTGGGCGACGATCACGTCGACACGGCCGCGACCGCGATGTCGCTGGCGCGCGTCCTGCGAGACATGGAGCGGTTCGAGGAGGCGCTGCCCGTGTGCGCGCTCGCCCTGGCGACGCATCGGGCGCGGCTCGGGGCGGAGAACGCCGTCTACGCCCGTAACCTCATCCTCTACGGCGACGTGTGTCGGCGCGCCCCGAACGGCTATCGCGAAGCGGAGCGCGCGTATCGCGAGGGGATTGACCTCTTCACGCAGCTCGAGGGGCGGCACAGCGCCCCCGTGGCCGCGGCGCTTGGGAACCTCGGCAGCCTTTTGTTCGATCTGTTCCGTTATGACGAAGCGGGACAGGTCATGAAAGAAGGGCAGGAGCTCGCCCGCGAGGTGTTTGGACGCGCCCACAGCGTCGCGATCATGAACACGCACAACTACGCCTCGTTCCTTGTGGCGCGTGGCCGCGCGGCCGAGGCCGAGCCACTCGTCGCGGACACGGTTGCCGCGGCCTTGGAGCTCTACGGCCCGCAGCATCCCGAAACCGCGCGGACCCTGTTCCTGCTCGCCGATCTGGCACTGCGGCGCGACGACCCGCTCGCGGCGGAGCCGCTGGCCCGTCAGGCGTTCGGCGTGCGTGAAACGCTGCTTCCCGAGGACCACCGGTTGCTTCGGTTTTCGATGCTGCAACTGGCGGACGTGCTCGCGCGGCGCGCGACGCCGGACGCGCTCGACGAGGCCGAGTGGTTGCTCGAACGCGTCGCGCCGCAGTGTGTGCAAGTGGCCGAGTTGATCGACTGGTCATGTGTGCTGGCGGCCGGCGTGCGCGGTGCCGTCCTGACGGCGCGCGGTCGTTTCGAGGAAGCCGAAGCCGCCCTCTGCCGCTCGTATGAACTGACCGTGTGGATGCGCGGCGCGCGCAGCATCGACGCGCGCGACGCCCTGAATCGTCTGATCTTGCTCTACGACCAGTGGCGGCGGCCGGAACTCGCACAGGCCCACCGCGAAGCCCTCGCGAAACTGCCGCAGCGGTGAGGCGCCCGTAGGCTCAGCGTCTTGCGTCCGCAGGAACGAACCGGATGCCGGTCCGCTGCAACGTGCGCCCGCCGGCGCCGCCCGGCAGCGCAGCGGGGCAGTCGTCCGCACACCCGCGCCACGGCCCCGCAGCTTCGGCGCGCGGCGTTAGCGGTTCGATGGGTGCGCGCGTCGCGGCGATCACCACCCGATCGCGTTATATCCACAGTCCACGTAATGCACTTCGCCCGTGACGCCGCTGGAGAGGTCGCTGAGCAGGTAGAGGCCGCTCTTGCCGACTTCCTCGTGGGTGATGTTGCGGGCGAGGGGAGCCTTGGTGGGGTAGTGTTCGAGAACTTTCGAAAAGCCGTCGATGCCGGCACTGCTGAGCGTGCGCACGGGGCCGGCCGACAGCGCGTTGACGCGGATCTGCTTTTCGCGACCGAGCTCGGCCGCGAGGTAGCGCATGCTCGATTCGAGCGCGGCCTTGCAGACCCCCATCACGTTGTAGCCCGGGATCATCTTGACCGAGCCCATGTACGTGAGCGTGAGGATGCTGGCCCCCGGGGCCATGTGCTCGACGCCGTGGTTGCACAGCGCGACGAGCGAGTAGGCGCTGATGTCCATCGCCTGCGCGAAATCGGCGCGCGTCGTCCGGTAGAACGGGTTGTACAGCGCGTCGCGGCTGGCGAACGCGATCGCGTGCAGCACGAAGTCGAGCGGGCCAAGCGTCTCGCGGGCCTGGTGGAACGCGGCCTGGATCTGCTGGTCGTCCGTCACGTCGCACGGCACGATCGCCTTGGCGCCGATCGGTTCGGCCAACTGACGGACGCGGCGCTCCATCTTGGGGTTCGGCAAGTGATTGAACGCGAGCTGAGCGCCCTCCCGGTGCAGCGCCTCGGCGATGTACCACGCCAGCGAATGGTCGTTTGCGACGCCGAAGATGAAGCCCTTCTTCCCCTGCATCAATCCCATGATGACCTCCGTGCCGACGGCGGATCGGACCGCGCGACGCGGCGTTGAGAAGCGCGTTTCGAGCGCGCCCGGAGCGATCCGCGGCGCGGCGACCCGGTCGCGGCCGGCGCCGCCCGAGCAGGCGCCGACGGATGCGGTGGTCGCGGTCGCGAGGCGCGGTTGGAACGGCAGTGCACGCCGCGCGAGCGCGACCGCCGCGAGCATAGCGGCAATCGGCGCGGCGCGAAAGCGGCGGCGCGTGACGGTGGGGCCGGCGGCGTCTACAATGCCGCATTCGGCGCACGGCGCGGGGACGACCCGACAGCCGCGCGTCGGTGCGTGACGGAATCGCGTCCGGCGCGCGGACCCGGCGCGGCCCCGTGCTCGCGCCGCCCGCGTCTTGACCGGCCAACATCGCCCTGGGAACGAACCGGATGGAAGCACGTCGCCTGATCCTCGCGTTGTTCGCCGCGTTTGCGGTCTACATCGCGTATCAGCAGATCTACCGTTGGCTGCGGCCGGCCAAGCCGCCGGTGACGGCGCCGGTGCACGCGATTCCCGGGCTGCCTGACGCGCCGGCCCCCGCCCACGCGCCCGACGCCGTCGGGGCGTCCGCGCCGGCGTCAGCCCCGGCGTCCGTGGCGCCCGTGACGACCTTGTCGCTGCACGGTCAGGACGGGGAAGAGCGTGTGACGCTCGGATCGGCCGGCGATTCGCTGCGGGTGGAGCTGACGACGCGCGGGGCGGCAGTCGCGAAGCTCTGGCTGGTCGAACGCGACAAGTCTGGTCGCTTCGTGCATCGGATGGGCCCGAAGAGCGACGAGCCCTACCAGATGCTCGACACGCTGTCGTTCGATGGCGTGACGAACTACTCGTTTCCCACCACGCGACTGTGGATCGTCGATCGCAGCGAGCGCGCGTACGACCTGGCCGAGTTGGATTGGAATCTGGTTACGCGCCCCGTGGGAGGCGACGGGGCGGCCGTGTTCGCGGCGACGCTGGCGACGCCCGACGACGCGGCGCCCGTGCTGCGCCTGACCAAGTCGTATCGGCTGGGCACCGCGCCGCAGACGCTGGCGGTGGAGCTGGCGTTCGAGAACCTCGACCGTCGGCCGCTGCGCGTCGCGGTCGAGCAGGCGGGCGCACTTGGGATTCACCTCGACAATCGAACCCACGAAGTGGGGCACATCCTGTGGGGCCGACGAACCGCGGACGGCGTCAAGGTCGATTACACGCAGCGACCACAACTGGCGCGCCTGACCGAGCCCCGGAAACTCGGCTCGGGCCAGGACGCGGAGAAGCTGCTCTGGACGGCCATCTCGAATAAGTACTTCACGGTGGTGACGCGGCCGTTGCCGGCGGCGCAGGCCTCGTCGGGCGAAGCCGTGCAGGCGGCATTCGCGTCGGTGCTCTGGCCCGCTCGGTCCGAGCGCCTCGCGGACGTGCAGACGCGGTACACGATTGCGCCGGCCGTGCTGCCGCCGCACGTCGACGAGCCGGTCCGTGTCGCGTTCGAGGTCTATGCCGGGCCGAAGGATCCGGAGATTCTGGCGAGGTCGAACCCGGCGTTCGTCGATGAAACGGCGCTCGGATACCACGAGATTCAGGCGGCCGACGTGGGCTCCTGCGCCTGCACGTTTCAACCGTTGCCGGCCGTCATGACCTGGCTGCTGGACACGATTCACTTCTTCGTGCGGAACTACGGCGTCGCGATCGTCGGCCTGGTGCTGATCGTGCGCGGGCTGCTGCACCCGCTGGCCGTATTTCAGCAGAAGTCGATGTACCGGATGCAGGAAGCGACCGTTCGAATCCAACCGAGGATCGAGGCGCTCAAGGAGCGCTATCCGAACGACAAGGTGAAGTTCCAGCAGGAGATGATGAAGGTCTGGGCGGAAGAAAACGTGAATCCCGCCGCGGGCATGGTCGCGATGGTTCCGCTCTTCATCCAGATGCCGATCCTGGTGGCGCTGTGGGTCTCGCTCAACAGCGACATCCACCTGCGCAACGCGCCGTTCGACGGATGGTGGATCACCGACCTGTCGGCGCCCGATGCGCTCTTCACGTTCAGCGAGCGCGGCGTGCACATCCCGATCCTCTCGTGGATCATGGGGCCAATCTACTCGCTGAACCTGCTGCCGATCCTGATGGGCATCAGCATGCTGCTCCAGCAGAAGTACATGCCCAAGCCGTCGCACATGGCGCGCCAGGAGGCGGCGGCGCAGCGCCCGGAGAGCGCCAAGCCCAAGTCGGGGATGACGCCGGAGGAGCAGCTTCGCCAGCAGCAGATGATCGGCTACATGATGTGCGCGCTGTTCCCGTTGATGTTCTATCACTTCCCGAGCGGACTGACGCTCTACTGGTTCGCAACGAACATCTTCGGCATCGTCGAGTCGCTGATCATCCGCAAGCAGATCGCCGAGGAGAAGGCGCGCCGGGCGCGCGAGGGGCCGGTGGTCGCGAAGCCGCGCAAGCCGGGCATCGTGCAGCGCTGGATGAAGACCATGGCGGAGCAGGCGGAAGAACTGCAGCGCAAGGCGGACGAAGTCACCGACGTGAAGAAGAAGCGATGAGCGGGGAGGCGGGGAGCGACGCCGACCTGCACCGCGAGTTGCGGCGGCTGGCCGAGAGCGCCGCGCACGCCGCAGGCGCCGTGGCGCATGAGATGTTCCGTCGGCCGGTCGCGGTGCGGCGCAAGCCGGACGGCAGTGAAGTGAGCGACGCGGACGAGCGCGCCCAACAGGCGGCGATCCGGGCGATCCGCCTCCGGCGGCCGAACGATCTCTTCGTGGCGGAGGAATCGCAGCCGGACGCGAAGCCGCGCGGGGCGGGATCGGCGGCCGGCGCGGCGCTGAATGCGTCGGCGACGGGTGCGGTTCACTGGATCATCGACCCGATCGACGGCACGCGCAACTATCTGCGGGGTGTGCCCCTCTACGCGTGCTCCATTGCGGCGATGGTGGGGGGCATGCCAGTCGCGGGCGTCGTCTATGTGCCCGAGACGGACACGCTGTACTCGACGAGCACGGGCGAGCCGCTGCGCGTGAATGACACGCCGGCGAATGCGGCGCCGCCCGCGGAGGCGGGGCGCAAGCCGGTCGTGGCGGTGCCGAGCAGCGCGGACTCCGCGGCGCGCGAATTGATGCTCGATTGGCTGTCGCGCACGGTGATTCGTAATCTCGGTTCGACCGCGCTTCACTTGGCGCTGGTTGCGACCGGCGAGTTCGATGGCGCGATGGCCAACGACTGCCGCCTCTGGGACATCGCGGCCGGCTGGCTGCTGATTCGCTCGGCGGGCGGCGCCATCACGACGCCCGAGGGGCGCCCGGTCTTTCCGCTCGACCCCGCGCGCTACGCCGGCGAAGCGCTGCCGTGCGTCGCCGGCCGCAGTGCCGCTGTGTTGCGCGAGCTGACGAACGTGGCGGAGCAGTAGCCTGCGCGGCGCCCGAACTCCGACGAAAGGACAAACCCGGCCATGAGCGACACCGCTCCGAACATCCGCAATGTCGCGATCATCGCGCACGTCGACCACGGCAAGACGACCATGGTCGACCAGATGCTGCGCCAGAGCGGCATGTTCCGCGACGCGCAGCTCAAGGGCGACTGCATTCTCGACTCCAACGACCTGGAACGCGAACGCGGCATCACGATCCTCGCGAAGAACATCGCGATCCGCTATCGCGACATCAAGATCAACCTGATCGACACGCCGGGCCACGCGGACTTCGGCGGCGAGGTCGAGCGCGTGCTCAAGATGGCCGACGGCTGCCTGCTGCTGGTCGACGCGTTCGAAGGCCCCATGCCCCAGACGACCTTCGTGCTCCGCAAGGCGCTGGAATATGGTCTGAAGCCGATCGTCGTGATCAACAAGATCGATCGGCCCGACGCGCGTCCGAAGGACGTGCTCAACGAAGTTGTCGACCTGTTCATCGAGTTGGGCGCCGACGACGCGCTGCTTGAGTTCCCCACCATCTACGCGTCCGGCCGCCTCGGTTTTGCCACGCTCGATCCGGCCGAAAAGACCGACAACGTGGGCGTGCTGTACGAGGCGATCGTGCAGCACGTGCCGCCGCCGCAGGCCCGCCACGACGCCCCCGTGCAGATGCTGATCACCACGCTGGATTACAACGACTACGTCGGAAGGATCGGAATCGGGCGGGTGTTCGCCGGAGACCTGCGCACCGGACAGCGCGTGGTCGTCATCCACCAGGACGGAACCAACGCGGCGGAGACGATCGGCGAACTGTTCGAGTTCGACGGACTGGGGCGCCGGAAGGCCGAGCGCGTCGGCGCGGGGGACATCTGCGCGGTCGTCGGGCTGAGTTCCGTGGACATCGGCAACACCATCGCGGACCCGGAGCACCCGGTGCCGCTGCCGATCATCCGGGTCGACGAGCCGACGCTGCACATGACGTTTCGCGTGAACGACTCACCCTTCGTCGGACGCTCGGGAAAGTACCTCACGAGCCGGCACTTGCGCGACCGCCTCGAAAAGGAAAAACAGCACAACGTCGCGCTGCGCGTCGAGCCGGGCGCGACGCCGGAGGAGTTCCACGTTTCCGGCCGCGGACTGCTGCACCTGAGCGTGCTGATCGAGAACATGCGGCGCGAGGGATTCGAGCTTCAGGTGGGTAAGCCGAAAGTCATCTTCCGCGAGCTCGACAGCCGCAAGACCGAGCCGATCGAGTTTTGCGTCGTGGAGGTTCCGAACGCGCATGTCGGCGCGGTGATGGAGAACATGGGCCAGCGGCGCGGCATCTGCACCAAGATGGAAAGCATGGGCGAGTCGTCGCACCTCGAGTTCACCATTCCCGCGCGCGGGCTGATCGGCATGCGCAATCGCCTGCTCACCGCGACCAACGGAACGGTCATCATGCACCACAACTTCTACGAGTACGAGTTCCTGCGCGGAGCGATCGCGGGACGGCAGAACGGCGTGATGCTCGCGAGCGAACCCGGGCCGGTGACGGCGTACGCGCTCGACGGCCTTCAGGACCGCGGCGTGCTCTTCGTCAAACCAACCGACCTGGTCTATGAGGGGCAGATCGTCGGCGAGCACTGCCGCGACGGCGACATCATCGTCAATGTCTGCCGCGAGAAGAAGCTCACGAACATGCGGGCCGCGGGTTCGGACAAGAACATCATCCTCGCGCCGCCGCGCGACATGACGCTCGAACTCGCGCTGGAGTTCATCGAGGATGATGAGCTGGTGGAGGTGACGCCCGACGCGATCCGGCTGCGCAAACGCATGCTGAAAGAGACGGATCGCAAGCGTGCGAGCCGGGCCGCGGAGAAAGCGTAGCGCACGCGAGGAATCGCGTTCGAGCGGCGTGTGCACGGCGTCGGTGCGACGACCGGACCACGGCTTCACGCCGAACAGGTGGCGGTGCGCAGCCGGGGGGCAAAGCGACGCCCCCGGCTTCCGGCGCGCGAGCGCGCCGGGCAGCCGGAGGGGTGCGAGTCGTGCGCGTCGACGCGGCGCCCGGCGATCGGAAGTGCACCGCGCGTCGCGGTCATGGCAGGCCTGCGGCCGGCGATTTGTCGAGCGCGGCGTGTACCCTGGGGTGTCGCTGCGCTCCGCGCCCCGGCTACGGACGTTCGGCCCTTCGGGCTGAAGACCGCGCGACGGCATCAGCTCCACTTCGACGAACGTCCGAGCAGATTTCGTCGTAGACGCGGGCCGACCTCACTCCGCGTCCGCGCGAACCGCGTCGGCGATGGCTTTTCCGCGCTCCGCGTCGAGCGTCGCGACAAACGATCCCTGCATGAGCTGGCTGCTCGGTCGGCTCCAGCCACCCAGCAACTGGCTGACTTCGCGCCGCACGGCCATGCGAAACGAACCGCGCATCTGCGCGTTCCCCCGACGCTCCAGCAACGCGACGCCGGTTACAGGCGCGAAGCGTGCCGCGAGCGGGCCGACGCGCAGCCCGGCGCGCATCTCCTTCTTGGCGATCGCGTAGTAGCGGGCCTTGCCGGCCGGCGGTCGTTCGAGCACAAAGTACATCTGAAAGGTCACTTCGCCGATCGGCAGCAGCAGCGGCGCGGTGCGTCGCTCGAACGCGAGCCACACCTGCCCGGCGTCGTCGGTCCACCAGTGGCAGCGGTCGATGGTGACGACGGAGGAGCGCGCCGCCGGCGGCTCGATCGCGTTGTAGTCGAGCGACGCGATCTCGATGCGTGCGGCGCCGGTGCAGCCGCCGAGCCACAGGAGCATGCCCGCGACCGCGCCGGCCGCGGCATGCGGCACGCGACGCAACCGCGCGGACGGCGTCAATGCGGCAACGGAAACTGGCTGCACAGTTCCCGCACCCGGGCGCTGATGCGCTGAAGCGCGGCGGCGTCGCCGGAGGAACTCAGCGCGTCGTGAATGAGCCCTGCAACGGCAGGCATCTCGCGCGGCGCGAGTCCGCGCGTCGAGATCGCCGGCGTGCCGATGCGCAGGCCGCTGGTCTGGGTCGGCTTGCGCTCGTCGAAGGGAATCATGTTCTTGTTGACGATGATGCCGGCCTGTTCCAACCACGCTTCGGCTTCCTTGCCGGTCAGGTCGGGATGAGCCGGGCGCAGATCGAGCATCATCAGATGGTTGTCTGTCCCGCCGCTGACGAGCCGATAGCCGCGGCCCTGGAGCGACTCCGCGAGCGCCTTGGCGTTGTCGAGGATGCGCTGCTGATACTGCCTGAACGAGGGTTGGAGCGCTTCGCCAAACGCGACCGCCTTCGCCAGGATCACGTGCATGAGCGGCCCACCCTGCGTGCCGGGGAAGATCCACTTGTCGATCAGCGGACCGTCGGCGGAGCGGCAGAGGATCAGGCCGCCACGCGGGCCGCGGAGCGTCTTGTGCGTGGTGGAAGTGGTGAAGTCGGCGTGCGGCACCGAGGAGGGATGCAGCCCGGCGGCGATGAGGCCGGCGATGTGCGCGACGTCGGCCATCAGCCGCGCTCCGACCTCGCGCGCGATCTCCCCGAATGCGGCGAAGTCGAGTGTGCGCGGATACGCCGAGAAGCCCGCGATGATCAGCTTCGGCTTGCACTCGCGCGCCAGGCGGCGAACCTCGGCGAGCTCGATGCGCTCGCTCTCGCGCGAGACGCCGTAGTGGACAATCTTGTACATCGCGCCGCTGAAGTTGACCTTCAGCCCGTGCGTCAGGTGTCCGCCGTGGGCGAGGTCCATGGAGAGAACCGTGTCACCGGGCTGAAGCGTCGCCATGTACACGGCGGTGTTCGCCTGGCTGCCGGAGTGCGGCTGGACGTTGGCGTGCTCGGCGTGGAAGAGCTGCTTGACGCGATCGCGGGCGAGATCCTCGGCCGAGTCCATGTGCACGCAGCCGCCGTAGTAGCGCTTCCCGGGATAGCCTTCGGCGTACTTGTTGGTGAACACGGAACCGGCGGCAATGCGCACCGCGCGGGACACGTGGTTCTCCGATGCGATGAGTTCGAGCGTGTTCTGCTGGCGCTCCTCCTCGCGGCGGATGATCTCGGCGGCATCGGCGTCGGTTTCGATGAGCGAGCGGGTCAGGTCGCTGGACATCGGGTCGGTTCCTGAAGTCGAGGGTCGCGGTCGGCGCGGCCGCGGTCTTGCGATCGCGCAGCTATCGTTGTGCGGCGGGCGGCGACGCAGCGGGTTCGGTGGCCGGCGTCAGCCGATTGCGCAGCTCGTCGAGAATGGCGCGCTCCATCGGCTCATCGCGACGCACGCGCGTCCAGACGACGTTCTGCGGCGCGCCGGTCGCCGCGTCGTGCTGGATCGCCGTGTGGCGCGGCAGATCGGTCCAGCGGTCGGATGGCGGATCGAATGCGACGCGCGGCGTCGTGTCCTCGCGTTCGACGTCGATGCGGAGGCGCGCGGCGGTTCCGTCGCGCACGGGCTCGGCCACGAAGACGCCGACGCGGCGCCAGGTGGATCGCGCGCCGACGAGGTCGGCGGAGCGAAAGCTGTCGCGGGCGTTGTCGAACACGACGGGCGCGGTGGTGATGCGGCCGGCGTCGCGGTCGAACGTCACGCGGCCGAACTCGCGCTTGAGGATTTCGCCGGCTTCGAGCAGAACGGCGTCGCGGTCGGCGAGGTCGATGCGGCGCGTGTGATACGCCGCCAGGTCGCCGACTTGCGCGCAGCCGGCGGCCAGCGCCGCCGCGATCAGCATGCCGGGCAACGCCAGGTGCCGCACGATACGCACTCCTTGCTGGGAGCCGGCGGTTCAGCGCGGCTCGGTTGGCGTCGGCGAGTCCGGGCCGGGAATCCTGGGCGGCGGCAGCATGCCGTCGCCGCGGAGCGCCGGCGCGTAGCGTCGAATAAACGAGTCCTGGGGCGCCGCTTCGGCGGCGCGATCGAGATTCCTCAGGCCGCTCTCGCGATCGCCGGCATGATACTCGATGTAGCCGAGCAGGAAGCGGAGCGACGGGTTCTCGGCGTTGCGGAGCTGATTCATCAGGTCGGCGCGGCGGATGTCGACGATCTCGGCGCCGCCCAGGAGCATCTGGAGATCGACCCGGAAGCGCGCCAGCTCGGGGAAGCGTTCGAGGCCGCGCGCGATCAGATTCGCGGCGGTCAGATAGTCGCCGGCGGCCAGCAGGGCGTGGCCTTTTCCGATGTACGGGAGCGGATTCGCGGGGTCGAGAGCGCGGGCCTGCTCGAAGCGCGCAGCGGCCTCGTGGTACTGCCCCACGTCCATGAGCGACTCGGCCTTCAGCATCGTGTCGTTGATTTCGGTCTTGCCCCGGCCGACGAAGCTCTTGAGCGGCGTCGCCATCATGCGCTCGACGAACTCCTCACTCTTGACCTCGACGGCCTGGCGGAGTTGCGGGTCGACGTTTGGGTCGCCGCGAACGGCTTCGCGCATGAGCAGGAACCACTCGGCGCGCGGGTCGCGCGCGAGCGACAGCGCCAGCTGCATGTCCGTGAACACGTCGTGGCCCGGCAGCACGCTGAAATCGGTCAGCTTCGGCGGTACGCGCTCGGCCGCGGCGACCTCGCGGCGGCGCAGCTCGGCGCGTTCGGTTGCGGTCGTCGCCTGGTCGGCATCGGGGAGGATGCCGGGGCGCGCCAGCGTCGCGGTCGTCGGCGTGGTCGCGAGCATCTGGCGTGCGTCGCCGCGCAGGATCAGGTCCATGGGCGTGCCATACGCCGGACTGCCGCCGAGCGGCGCGTCGCCGGCGACGTCGTTGAGCGCGGGGCGCAGCGGGTCGTTCGGCGTGATGACGAGCGGGTTGCTGACGGAGCGGGCGATGCGCTCCTGCTCGTCCAGCGCGGGCGCACGCAGGCCGGCGAGGCTCTGCGGGCCTGTCAGCTTGGTCGCCGAATCGTCGAGCAGGGCGCGGCGGCTGACCGGGCTGACGAATTGCGACCGGGCGTCGAGGCTGACGCGCAGATCGAGCCGCAAGTCCATTGGATTGCGATACGCCGACACGCCGGGCCCGCCGAGCACGCCGACCTCGCTGGCCACGGTGCGCGGGTTGGTCGGCCCCGGCGCAAGCGAGGATTGACCGCTGAGGAAGCCAGGCGTGGCCACGGTGCGGGCCGGGTCGTAGTAGCCCTGCGCGAGCCACGGTTGCTGCGTCCGGGGCACGTCGGAAACGCTGAACGCGTCGCGGCGGAAATTGCTGAGCAGGTCGGAGCCGAGCGGGCCACGAAAGGCCGTCGGGTCGGAGATCGGCGAGAAGCTGCGAAGCGAAAAGCCGCCGCGGAGATTGCCGGTGGCAAGCGCGTTCCCGGGTGTGAGCGCGGAGACGGGGCGTTGGCCGTTCGAGCGCGTGCCGCCGAGCTGCGGGTTGGCGTCGAAGAGGCGTCCGTCCTGCGGCAGCGGCGTCGGTTGGGCGGCGCCGAGAGCAGCCATGCCCGTGACGAGAATTGCCGCGATCACCCGGCGGATTGCGTGGAATTTTCCCATCCGATGTGCGGGTGTGCGCATCACGCGCCTCCTGGTTTCCAAGCCGACGCACGAACCGGACGCCGGGCGCGTGGATGCACTGCCTTCCGCACGCTCCCGGGCGCCATTGTCGCGCTTATTCATTATACGTCGGCAACGCCCGCGACCCAGCGGAGCGCAGATCTTGCGCCGCGTCGCGGACGTCGCGCCACGGGCGCGGCGCAATGACGGACCCGGTCGCCGTCGCCGTTCGTGAACGCAACACGGCTTCGCGACCATCGTGCGGAACCGGGTGTGCGCGATGGGCATACACCGGGCCAGGCGATCACAGGGCTTCGAGTGGATACTCGACATGCTCGTAGGCGCGGTCGCGGGCCGCGGCCGCGACAGCGGCGCGCAGCTCCGGCGGAGCGCCGCCACTCGGCAGGATCATCGCGTAGGTTCGCGCGCCGATCTTGTCGGTGGCGAGCGTGGCGAGTGCGATGATGCGGTCGGCCTGCCAGGCGGCGTGGAGCGTGCAGACGCCGCGCTCCTGATCGCGAATCCACTTCAGTGCGTCGATTTCGGCGGTGCGTGCGGACTGGGCCAGCGGGGCGCGGCGATCGGGGCCCGCGCGGTGCTGGAGCAGTGCGACCATCAGCGGCCAATCGGCGCGCGTCACAGGCCGGATTTCGACGGGGCCTTCGAGCCCTGCGAACGGATCCTCGGGCGCGCCGGAGGCGCGCCGCGCGAGCATGATCATCTCCGCGGTCGCGTCCGGCGGCGTGGACGCGGGCGTGGGGTCGTGCGCCACGGACGAGGCTCGCTCGGGTCGGGCGGTGTTTTCCGGCCGCACGCCGTCCCCGCCGTCGCCGTCGTGCAACACCTTGAATCCGAGCGGCGCGAAGACGCGCTCCGCGGCATCGCGCGTGGTGCTGGCGTAGAGGCGCCGTCCCCCAATCATGTCGAACCAGCCGATCACCGTCCGGATGAGTTCGAGCGCCAGCCCGCGCCCGCGCTGCTCGCGGCGCGTGTACACATAGCCGAGCACGCCGAACTCGCCGCGGCGCGAGACGGTCGCATTGGCCAGGATTTGCCCGCCGTTGAGCGACACCGCGAACGCGTCGGACGCGCCGGGTACTCCGCGCGCGAAACGGGCTTCGAGATCTTCGCGCAGCTCGGGAGCGACGCCGACGAACAGGTCGTCGAGCGCGCTCCAGCGGTTCGGCGCCGGCGGCAGGATCAGCAGGGGCTTCATGCATGCTTCCGAGCAGGTTTCCGACCGGGACAGTCTAACGGATTCGCGCACGCGCGCGCCGGGCGCGGAGGCGGCCCGGCCGCGCGGGCGTCGTTAACCTGCGGCGGACGGGACCGCCGCGAACGGGGCCGGAATGCTGTCGCGCGCGGCGTCGCCCGGCGCATCGGCAACGGTGGGCGTCGCGAGCCAATGACTGAGCAGCGCGGCGGTGGCGCGTTTGTCGGGGATGTCGTAGCTGCGATAGAGATCGGGATCGTGGTGAATCGCGGGACGTAGGTTGGTCGGTCCGACGCAGCCGGGACAGCCGCTCTCGCACTCGCAGCCGGCGACAATCGCGCGGGCGATGCGCAACAGCTCGTCCACACAGGCGAAGCCGTGGCGCGCATATCCGACGCCGCCTTCGTAGCGGTCGTAGACGATGATCGTGGGTGCGCCGAGTTGCGACGAATCGACCTGCCCGCCGATGTCCGCGCGGTCGCACATCGCCAGCGGCGGCAGCGCGACCTGCAACAGGTTGCGCACGCCGACGAGTGCCTCGATGGCGCGTTGGCCGGTGTCGAGCGCGGCCGCGATCGACGCGGCCGGCGGCTGGATCCAGAGCGCCTTGGTGTTGATCTGCTGCGGCGGCAGATCGAGCGTCGTCTGGCCGATGCACTCCGTGGAATAAAACTTGAACTTGCGAAACGCGACGGTCCGCCAGCGGACGATCACGTCGCCGAAGAAGAGCCGCGCGCCGCGGCTGGCGGACTGAAGGCGTTCGGCGACGATGCGGCAGTCGCTCGAGAGAATCGGCTGCGTGTAGTAGTCGACTTCGCCGCGCTCGACGCGCGCGATGCGGGCCTGCTGGTCGTACTCGCGGACGATGTAGCTGTCGCCTTGGTGGAGATAGATCGCGCCGGGATAGACCAGCTCGGGGGCGGAGATCGAATCGACCTGCCCGATCAGCGCCTGTTCGCCGCCGGACTGATCCACAATCGCGTAAGTCGCGTCGCTGATCATGCGGAGATTGGTGCGGGCGCTGGGGGCCTCGGACTCGGCGTGGTGATAGGCGCCGGCGCTGCGATGCAGACGGCCTTCCTGTGCGAGTTCGTTCGCGACCTCGCGCGCGGTCGGGCCGAAGTCCGCAAGCTCGGCATCCTGAAGCGGCATTTCAGCCGCCGCGCACGCGAGCTGCGCCGCGAGGATGTGCGGGTTGGTCGGGTCGGCGAGCGCGTGCTCCAGCGGCTGACGGAAGATGAAGTCGGGGTTGCGCATCAGGTATTGGTCGATCGGGTCGTCGTAGGCGACGTAGATGCTGAGCGACTCCTCCTGCCGGCGGCCGGCGCGCCCCGACTGCTGCCAGAAGCTACAGAGCGTGCCGGGAAACCCCACCAGGATCGACGCGTCGAGCGCGCCGACGTCGATGCCCAGCTCCAGCGCATTCGTGCTGCACACGCCCTTCAGTTGTCCGCTGAACAGCGCCTGCTCGATCTCGCGGCGCTCCTGCGGCAGATAGCCGCCGCGATAAGGCTTCACGCGCCTTGCGAGGTCCGGCCGCCGACGTTCGAGCGCATCCACCAGGTATTTGTACAGCAGCTCCGCGACGATTCGCGCCCGTCCGAATGCGATCGTCCCCGCGTCAGCCTCCAACAGCGCCTGCATCAACGCCTGCGCCTCGACATTCCCGCTCCGCCGCGCGACGCGCGTCTCGTCCTGCCATGGCGGATTCCAGAGGACGTACCAGCGGCAGCCGCGCGGCGACGCGTCGTCGTCGATGAGGCGCAGGGTGCGGTTGGTGAGCGTCTCGGCGAGCTGGCACGGGTTGCCGACGGTGGCGGAGGAGCAGATGAACACGGGATCGCTGCCGTAGTGGCGGCAGAGGCGCTGGAGCCGGCGGACAACCCCGGCGACGTGCGAGCCGAAGATGCCGCGATAGGTGTGGACCTCGTCGAGCACGACGTAGCGCAACCGTGCGAAAAACCCGGCCCACTTGGGGTTATACGGCAGGATCGACTTGTGCAGCATGTCGGGGTTGGTGAGCAGGATCGTCGCGCTGCGGCGGATGCCGGGACGTTTGTGCGTGGGCGTGTCGCCGTCGTAGCACGCGGGACGGGCGATGTCGGCGAGCCCGGCGCGGACCACCATGCGCTCCAGATTGCCGAGCTGGTCGTACGCCAGCGCCTTCGCCGGATAAAGGTAGAGCGCGCGGCACTCGGGGTCGTCGAGCAGGGCCGCGAACACGGGCAGGTGATAGCACAGGCTCTTGCCGGACGCCGTCCCGGTTGCGATCACGACGTGTTCGCCGCGCCGGACGGCGTCGAAGGCGTCGGCCTGGTGTTGAAAGAGGCGCTCGATGCCCTCGGCGGCGAGAAGTTGTTTCAGGCGCGCGGGGAGCGCTTGCTGCGGGTCGGCAAAGCGCGCGGTGCGGGCCGGCAGGTTGCGGACGGCGGTGATCTGTCCGCGGTAGTCGCGCGAGGCCGCCAGCCGTTGGAGAAAGGCCTGTGCATCCATGCGGGGCTCCGTGACCGCCGACCGGAACGACGGATGGCGAGGGGCATCCTGGGCGGCAACGAGTATAGCACCGGACCGAACATAATCCAAACACATTTCGCGGCGCGCTACGCGCGGCGGGCGCGCACGCGCCCCGGTGCGACCGTCGCCTCGCGGCGCGGCGGATCGAATTCGCTCCACGGCGGCACGAATTCGGCTGGTTTAAATTCCGTCGAAACCCGCGCGCGTGGCACGCTGCTTGCTTGAGCGAGAGATGAGGACCACGTATGATCGTGATGAGGACTGCGGATGCGGAACGCGGGGCGTCAATCTCGGACGTTTGCCGCCGCTGCGCAGCCGCGTTCTCCCCTCTGTCTCACCGTTTCAAGGACAGGTGCACCATGTTGACCCCGCATCGATCCCGCCGCGGTTTCACGCTGATTGAGCTGCTCGTCGTCATCGCCATCATCTCGCTGCTGATCTCGATCCTGCTGCCCGGGTTGCGCGACGCGCGCGAACAGGCCAAGCGCGCCAAGTGCGGCGCGAGCCTCTATGGCATTGGACAGGGCTTGCAGACCTGCTTCACCGAGAACAACGGCTTCGGGCCCGGCTGGGACGACGGCGAACCGGGGCCGCCCGCCAATCACCAAGCGTACATGTACGGCTGGATCGACGTGTTGTTCGACAACGGCTACGTCGGTGACCCGCGCGTGCAGATCTGCCCGACGGACCGCCGGCCGGACGAACCGACCGAGCGGCGCGGCCGGGGCGGCGTCGCGGGCTGGGCCGGCGATTACAAGTTCGTCGAGCACCAGGGCGTCGGCGAGCAGTGGAAGTACGGCGTGCGCACCAGCTACGCGCAGAACGGCAACCTGCACTACAACTTTCCGCGTGACTTTCACAAGGACGGCTCGCGACAGGTCTACGCCATCGACGGTTGGTGGACGTGGTTCGGGTCGCTGAACGCGGCATGGGTCATGGCGCCACGAGTGATCGGCGTGGCGCCCGATCCGATCGGCTGGCCATTGTCGGGCGCGAGCATGGTGGGCTGGCGTCACGGCCGCAGTCTGAGCGCCAACGCGCTCTTCGTCGACGGCCACGTGAGCACGATCACTCCCACGGTTCCGACCAATCAAACCGACTTGCTCCGGCGGACGGTCGATACGGCGAAGTACTTCACGCTCCTGCCCGGCGAAGGCAGTGTGCGGGCGTGGACCGAGTACTACGGCTCCGGCTTTAATGCAGGGGGCGGGTCCGACCCGATCGATGAGCGTGATTCGTACGCCTCCACGCCGGAAATCTCGGGGGGCGACGTTCGGCCATGGCGGGTTTTCCCGAACTGGAAACGGGCCCGCGAGTCCAATTCCGGCAAGTTCGTGGCCGGCGCGGGCACCGAGCACTTCGTGCCCTACGCGTACCCCAACGACCTGAACCCGGCATGGAAAACGATCAACAACGCGTGGCGAAAGCTCCCGAATCGCCAAACTGATCGGGACTAGCCAGGATGGCGATCGAAAAGAACCGAGCGACGTGGTCGGCCATCGCCGTGGTCGTCATCCTCGCATCCGGGTACTGGATCTTCCGCGACTCTGTGGCACAGGAGAAGTTCGCTCGCAACGTACCGCTGGACGGCGTTTGTTTGGCGTGCAAGCACGAAGTAACTTCGCGAGTCAAGACGGCATCGGACATTCCACCTTACGAGTGTCCCAAGTGCCATCAGAATGCCGTGCTGAACTGGTGGTACTGCGGCAAGTGCAAGAAGCGCATCATCCCACACGTGGTGAAGCCGTCGCCCGGGCTGGTCGGCATCGCCCAGCCGCCGCGCTGCCCGATCTGTCGATCGACGACCATCGAGATTTTCGTACCAGGGCTGGAATGGCAACGGCCGACGGGCGACGCTGCGCTGCCGACGTATCCGTGACGTCTGCCAGGCAGGCACCGCCGAGTGGTGAGCGTCCTACCGCAACCTTTTGGTGACAGGACACTCACCAAGATCAATACCGGACAAGTCGGCTACGGGCAGCCGCCGAGTAGCACGCACTCGATGAACGGATCAACGTCGAAGTTGTTCAGAAGGCCGTCGCGGGTAATGTCATTGTTGCACCAGAGGTCGCAATTGGGATATTCGGCAAGATAGTCCTGGGGCGCGGCTAACGCTAAGACGAAAGCGTCGACATCGAAGTTGTTGACTGCCCCGTCCCCGTTCGAGTCTCCCCGGATGTGCCCATCGCAGGCGCTCTTGAATACGAACAGGCGACCCTTGTCGTCATTCGTGCGATCGTAGGGAGCGCCCACGACGGCGTGGCTCGATATGTTCCCCACGGTTCGCTCGAGACCGGAGATCGACGCCCCAAAACCCGCGTCGATTGGCGCGTAGTTCACACCGATCCAACGGCAAAGCAGTCGGCCGTCCAATCCGGAGTAACCGAGCACCAACGGGCCACCCGCCGCCAAGCCGACCGCCGCAACGCCAACATCAGCAAACTGATCGTGATCGAGCCGTCCGACGTTCTCGATCCCGGCAGTGAAGTACCAATCGAGCTCCCGCGGAACTTCCCAGAGAACCTGCCCTGTAGCGCTGGAGTAAGCGCGAAGCATGGAATCCTGATCCGGCGATACGAGCGCAACGATGTCACGTCGCTGATCTCCGTCGATGTCGTCCACGACAGTCACGACCGATGGATCTGAGTTCATCAGTGGCATCATGCCAAGGTCTTGAACGATGGTCCCCGTCGATCCGGATACGATGAGGAAGTGCGACTCGTGTTGACCGGCGTCGTGGTACCGGTCCCCGAGCAGGACGAAGAAGTCAGCGAACCCGTCGAAATCGTAGTCTCCCATGGGTCGAATGCGTAGCCCGAGGTCGCGATTATCGACCTGCTCCGTGGAGTGGAGCTTCACATGGTACAAAGCGGCGCCAGTCCGCCCGGAGTAGACATAGACGACGCCCTGCGCGGACCACGGTAGATCCCAGACGTACTCGCGGGGATCAGCCACTGCGAAATCAGGGACGGCGTCTCCATCAAGATCACCGACGCTGGCGGATTCCATTCCGAACTCGATGGAGTCGTCAGGGTGACCGACGAAGTGAATCAGCCGTTGTCCTGTGCGACCTGAATAAACGCTCGCAAACCCAGGTTGGGGCGACGCGGAGCTGGTCAGGACGTCTTGACGCCCGTCCGAATCTACGTCCCCGGCTGGCCGGACCACGTTGCCGAGCCGGAGGAAGGGAGAGTCGCCACGAATGTCCTGCAGGACCGACCAGTCCGCACCGGAGAGGAGAAGGATGCGACCGCGTTCATCGAGATAGTCTGGCCACCCGGGATCCCCGACCGCAAGGTCGCCGAATCCGTCGCCGTTCACATCGCCAACGTCGGTCACGGTTTGGCCGAACCATCGGCTTTCGGCGTCGCTGCTGACTGTCTGGGCGAGCCCACATTGCGCAGCGCACCGCGGAGTGGATGCTGGAAAGAAGAACGTAGTGATCGCGACCACGATTGTTGCAGTGCACAGCTTCATGGCGGCCTCCACAAATGGGTCCGGGCCGCACGGGGGAGTACACATCCGGACCCGGGCTGGAATTCGCGCTCTGACTTGGCGAGCGCGATCTTCTGATCATTAGCAATTGGCGTTCCTCCCGTGTGAAGCGCAGAAAAACGCGTGGCGCGTGGCAGGTCAAGTGCGCCGCAAACGCTACGGCCGACGCGACAAAACTCGTAGTGGGGGAATTTCCCCAACCCGTTGGGTGATTTGCCCCAACTCCCGGGTGCGTCGAGTGGACATCGTCCTGGCGTTCGCCGCCGCCGTGGAAGTCTCTGGGCTTATGAAACGCTGTGCGACGAGGCGGCAGCGACAGGGCACACCCGCAGCCTGATCCTTCGCCTTCGATGCAGGTCACGATCCGCGGGCGGTGCTTTGCTCCGGACCCACCGGGCTACGGCCGACCAACCGTCGGGCTGTGCCGGGGAGGCGGCTTCGCGCACCGCGGCTCGCCCCGGCGGCGGCTCCACCGTCAGCGCGCTTCGCGCTCCGCAGCCCGCCGGCTCCGCACGGGGCGGCGCTGTGCGTGGGCGCTCCGGGACGCGCGTGGGTGCGTGCCTTGTCACGCCGAAGGCGTGAGAGTTCGTCGCCGGGCGTGAAGCACAGCGCCACGCCCGGTCGGCGGGCGGCCCGGCCCACACGACTTGCAGCCCTACGGCCTGGTCGTATTACTCGTTCGCGGGCGAGGTTCGGAGTGTCGCGTCGCTTCACCCCCGGCGACGGACGACAAGCCATTCGAGCTGAACTTCACCTCGCCGACTCGCGACCACCGCGGGGGTTAAGCCCCTCCCGTCGCGCTCGGCCAAATTTCCGGCGCACGGCAGTCTGCAACCTCTCCGCCGCGTTCGACTATAAACTAGTGGTGAGTTCCGCGCGCCGGGCGGGGCATGGCCGAACGCCGCGTGCCTGGTGCGTAAGTCGTTTTTTCCAAACAGGTTGCAAGCACATGCCCGCGCGAGGTTATCCGCGATGACCGTAGGCGAAACGCTGGTCGCACGAGGACTGATTTCCGCCCAGCAACTGGCTGCCGCCGCCGCCGCCAAATCGCCCGGCAACGAGCGGATCGATCAGGTTCTGGTCCGCAGCGGGGCGGTCCGCGAGCGCGACGTCCTCCAGATTCTCAGCGAGCAGCTCGCGATCCCGGTCATGGAGCTCAACGAGAACGAGATCGACCCCGAGCTGCTCAAGCTCGTTCCCAGCAAGCTCGTCCACAAGTACTGCCTGATGCCCGTCAAGCGCAACGGCCGCGGCGTCAAGGTCGCGACCGCCGACCCCTACAACGTGTACGCGCTCGACGAGCTGCGCACCTGCATCAACCTGCCGATCGAGCCCGTGCTCGCCACCCGCGCCGAGATCAACAAGATGATCAAGGCGTTCTACGGCGTGGGCGGCGAAGTCATCAACGAGATGGTGCAGGACAGCGACGACATCGAGGTGCTCGACCAGATTTCGGTCGAGTCGGCCGATCTCGACGTGCAGATGGCCCAGGAGGCCAGCGTCGTCAAGCTGGTCAATGAAATCCTCATCGAAGCGATTGACCAGCGCGCCAGCGATATTCACTTCGAGCCGTACGAAGGCGACTTCCGCGTCCGCTACCGCATCGACGGCGTGCTGCACATCGCCAACGTACCCGTCGAAATCCGCCGCTTTCAGAACGCCATCATCAGCCGCGTCAAGATTCTCAGCAGCCTCAACATCGCCGAGAAGCGCCTGCCGCAGGACGGCGGATTCAAGATCAAGGTGCACGGGCGCGAGATCGACCTGCGCGTGAGCGTGATCCCGACGGCGTTTGGCGAAGGCGTGGTGCTGCGCATTCTCGACAAGATGTCGGTGAAGCTCGATCTGCCGCAGCTCGGCATGGAAGGGCCGACCTACGCGACGTTCCAGGACATGATCAACCGTCCGCACGGCATTCTGCTGGTCACGGGTCCGACGGGCAGCGGCAAGACGACGACGCTCTATGCCGCGCTGAGCGAGATCGTCAGCCCGGAGCTGAAGATTCTGACGGTCGAGGATCCGGTCGAGTATTACCTCGAAGGCATCAACCAGGTGCAGGTGATTCCGAAGATCGGGCTCACCTTCGCACGCGCGCTGCGCAGCTTCCTGCGGCACGATCCCGACGTGATCCTCGTGGGCGAAATTCGCGACAAGGAGACCGCCGAAGTCGCGATCAACGCCTCGCTCACCGGTCACCTCGTCTTCAGCACGTTGCACACCAACGACGCCGTCAGCGCGACCACGCGCCTGCTCGACATGGGCGTCGAGCCGTTCCTGATCTCCAGCTCCGTCGAAGCGGTGATGGCGCAGCGGCTCGTGCGGCTCGTCTGTAAGCATTGCAAAGAGGATTACGTTCCCGAGCACCCGCAGACGCTGCCGCGCGACTTCGAGTACAAGAAGGGTGAAAAGCTGTGGCGCGGGCGCGGGTGTCGCGAGTGTCGCATGACGGGCTATGCGGGGCGTCGGGCCGTGTTCGAGCTGATGGTGATGAACGACGAGATCCGCGAGCTGGTGAACAAGCGCCAGTCGGCGTCGGCGCTGCTGCCGGCGGCGCGGGCGAACGGCCTCGTGTTGCTGCGCGAGGACGGCTGGCGGCTGGTGCGGGCGGGGCTGACGACGCCGGAAGAGGTCGTGCGCGCGACAAAGGCGTAGTCGCGTTCCGGCGGCCAGCGGAAGGGCTGAGAAGCTCGCCCGAGGGGGCGCATGCACACACTGGATCCGGGCCCGAGGCGCCAGCGCGCAGCCGTTCTCAAACGCACGGTTCCGAATCCGTCGCAGTGCCGTCGCGCAGCGGTCAGGCGTTCGGCGAATCGTCCCTGCGCCGACTGCGTGAGACTGCGATTGCGCTGCGAGTTTCTCGCCCGGGCGTCGGCTATGGCGCGGTCAAGGTGGTCGCCCGTTCGTGCACAGTGCGATCGTTGCGCAAGAAGAGATAGATATTGAACCTGGGATTGTCGGCCGCAAGCGTGTAGTGGGCGTCCATCCACGGCTTGATCGGGTCGCTCGACTCGGGATAGCCCGACAGCCCGTGGATCATGTCGTAGGTGTTGGCGGACATCGCGATCAGCTCGGGCGGCGATCTCATCAGCGTGTCGTAGAGCTCGCGCTTGATGAAGTCAGCTTGCGCGCCTACCTGGCCGATCTTCTCCGTCGTAGTAAAGCGGCACGCATTCAGCCGGCGCGCCTGAAGATATACGCCGGGCAAGTAGTCCCAGCACTGGATGCGATCGCCGGGGCGGGTGAGCGCCGCGACCTCGTTGCCGATCTCCTCCCAGACGGCCGGCTCGCGCTGTTCGATGCGGGCGATGTAGATCTTCGAAACGGTTTCGAGCTGGCGCTGCCCTGCGCCGAGCGAGAAGTAGCCCATCGCGACAAACGCCGCCGCGACCCACGCGCGCTGTTGCAGGCGTCGCAACAGGCCCATCTCTGCCTGCAATACGTTCACCAACTGCCCCGCCATCAGCAGCAGCGGCGGCACGATGGGGATGACATAGTGGCGGAAGCGGTGCGGGCTCACCGCGGCGCCATAGGCCGCGATCGCGAACCAGATCAGGAAGAAGACCATGGCGTGCGGGCAGGTCGGTCGGATCGAGCGCAGCGGCGCCTCGATCTCCGGCGGCGTCAGGCGCGGGCGAACCCACCAGAGAAACGCGTGCAGCAGCGCCGCGATCGCCATGAGAATCGGCAGTAGCAGCACGGCCAGCACTTCCTGGCTGAGCAGCATGTAGTTGACATAGATGTCGAAGAACTTGCTGTGTCCCACGGCGAAGTACGCGCGATTGAACGTCACCGTCGCAAACCACGCCTCGGCGAGTGCGCCCTGGGAAGCGAGATACGCGCTCGCCGCCGTCAGCGTCAGCGCGAGCCCCGCGACCAGCAGGACGCCGCGGCGCACGCCGGCGGCGACCGACAGGTCGCGCGTGAACATCAGGAAGATGGTGTGCAGGCCCATCGCGCCCCACGCCGCCAGGCCCACCTGTTTGCACAACGCCGCACAGCCACAGAGCGCCCCGACCACCAGCCACTTGAACCAGCGGTCGCGGGCATGCGCGCGGATGTAGATCAGCGCCGCAGCGAGCTCGAACGCGACGAGAAACGTCTCGGTGCGGTTGGCGCCGGTCTGGTAGTACGCGTGCGTGAGGTAGAAGCTCGCGATGATGGTCGCGACCGCGGCGGCGTCGCGGAAATACAGCGAGCTGCAAATGCAGAAGAAGCAGGCATGCGCGGCACACAAAGCGAGTACGCACAGCGCGATCACGCCGCCGTAGTGTTCGCCGCCGCCGAGCAGAAACCCGAGCGCGTTGATCCAGTAGATTCCCGGCGGCTTGTTGTCCCAGACATCGAGATAAACGGTGGCGCCGTGCAGGATGCGCCAGCCGTAGTAGCCGAACATCTGGTCATCGACCACGTCGATGCGCAGGTGTGCCGCAAACTGCGAGAGCACGATGAGCGGCACGACGACCAGCGCCATCGCGCCGATCAGCACGCCGAGCGCGCTCGGGCGGCCCGGGCTTGGGAGTTCGGGGGACGCAGGAGCGGGCGTCGGCGAGCCGGCGTTCACGGAGAGCGTACCCCGGTCGGCGCGGCGTGCGCCGCTGGAACAAGCGTTGTCCGGCAGGCCGCGGACGCGACCGGCATCACTCGGCCGGCAGCGGGATCTCGCCGGCGTAGCCGGTCAGGTGCAGAAACGCGTTCTGGTTCAGCACCGGAATGTACATGGTGAGCGCCTGCTGGATCAGGTCCTTGAAGCGCGCGAGGGCCCGGGCCTTGTCGTCGGCGAGGGCCTTGACGATCACGCTGACCGGTTCGCCCGGCGCGAGCTGCGGCACGTCGGGGGCGCGGCCGATGACGACGAAGTCGACCGTCTCGTCGAGCGCGTCGACGGTCTGGCCGCCCCATTGGCGGACCATGCTGCGCACGCGCTCCGGCCCGTCGGGCTCGGGTACCCCGTCGTAGTTCAGGTCATAGTCGCCGACGATCAGGAACTTGGGCAGCCGGCCGCGCTCGAACGCGATGTTCACGACGGCGTCGCCTTCGAGAATCGGCTGGCCCGGCTCGACGCGCTCGACGCGGCACTCCGCGGTGTTCTCCATGACGGCGGTGACTTCGACTGCGGCCTTGCCGCGCAGCTCGCGCACCGGCTCGCGCGACTGGGCATAGACCGCAAACCCCATCCCGACCTTGACCTTGTCGGCCTTGCCGAGGTTGATGTAAACGACATCGCTGCCGGGAATCGCACGCAGGATGCGTCCGTCGGGCTTGGTGAGCAGTTGGGTCGGGTCGAAGGAACGCTTCTGGGCCCGAATCTGCTCTTGCAGCGTGGCGATCTGGTTCTCTGCCCGCGCGATCGCGACGTCGCGGTCGCGCATGTCGCGCAGCGTGTCCTGTCGCAGGCGGTTGAGCTCCTGCTGGGCAGCGTCGAGACCGGCCTGAAGGTCGCTGAGCTGCTGGTCCTTCTGCCCGAGCGACTCGGTCTTCGACGCGTCGATCTGCTCGATCCGCGTCGACATCGCGGCGACCTGTTCGCCAAACTCGTCCTTGGCGCCCTTGATCGCTTCCGCGAGGGCCTGGTTCTCGGTCTGAAGATCCTCGATCCGGGTGGTCAGTTCGGCGTTGGACTGCTTGGTTTCGGCCAACGTCTTTTCGAGTGAACTCACGGCGCCGAAAAGCGAGCCGGCCGGGTCGAGCGCACCCTTGTGCGCGGTCGCCACGCGGTTCAGCAGCACGCGGGCGTCGGCCTCGGCGGTGCGGCCCACGGCCTCCTCGCTGCCGGTGACGAGCTTGGCCATCAACTGGATGTCGTCGTTCATGACCTGGAAGGTGGGCGCGCCGCGGGCGACGGCCTCGTTCGCGTAGTACGCCGGCGGCGAGCCGTACGCGGTGGCTTGGTCGTTGGCACGTTTGGCGCGGACCTCGGCGTCGTTGACGCGCGTGAGCGTGATGATGAACGCGACGAGCACGATCAGCAGCAGACCGAGGGTCGTGAAGAGCCCGTAGTGCAACCCGGTCAGACCGCCGCCGCGGCCCACTGGTCTTCCAGCCATTTCATCACTCCTTGCGAGTCACGCGGGAGGGTCCAAACGCGCGCCTTCGGGGGCCGGCCCATTGGGGTGGGCTTGACCGAGCGACCGCTCGCCGATCGAGCGAGCATCTTGCCCGGGAAAACGCCGGCTGGCAAGGGCCCGCCGGTTTCGGGCAGTGGGTCAGTTTCGTGAAAAAGTGAATTCGAATGGGTGGTACGGGCGTCTCGCCGGTGCATGCGGCAGACACGGGGGAGACGCCCGCACCACCCAGACAAGAATGAACGGGCGAGACGCCCGTGCCCCCCGGATCAAACTGACTCACGACCCGTTTTCGAACCACCGCATCCGAGTCGCGGGCTTCAGCGCGCGCGGACGTGCGACGCGTGGTGCGGTGAAGAGTCGAAACTCGCGCCTCGTCGTCTCACACACCCTTCCGCTGGTGCGCCGCCGCCGCATCCGCGAGGAAGCGATCCGTGTAAACCGGGTCCACGCGCCGACAAGTGCGCGTCGAAAGCTCAGCGATCTCCTGATACTGCGGGTCTTCGGCGTACGTGAAGAACTCGCCCGCGAGAATCGCGAGCCGCAGCAGGTGGCGCAGCACGATGCCCTCCTGCTTCACCAGATCCGCGGCGCGGACAAATTTGAAGAACTCACAGGCGTGTTCGAAGGCGCTGCCGGCGACCCACTTCGGCTGAACCTCGACCGGCTCGGGGTTGGGCAGCGACGCCTCAAAAACGAGCTTCAGCATCTCGGGAAACGTGGGCGGGCGCGGCGGCGGCTCGTCGTCCCACGCGTCGTCCGCTTCGTCATCGTCGCGTGCGCCGCCGGGGACCGTCGCGGCGACAATGCCCATTTGGATCATGAGCGGTTCGAGCACCTCGGTCTGGAGCGGGCCGGGCGTGAGCGTCTCGGGGATCGGCACGCGGCGCTCGATGACGGGCGGGATCGAAAGGACCGACTCCAGCGCCAGGATCTTCTCGTTCAGGCTCGCGGTCGCGAGCTGTTTGCCGAGGAAGTCGGCATACAGCGGATCGACGCTGCGGAACTGGAGCAGCCGGCGGATGGACTCGGCGAGTGTGACATGGTCGCCGTCGTCGGAGCGCGTGAGGAATCCCAGGCCGGCGAGGTTCCCGATCATGAAATCGAGCTGCTGCTGAAAGCTCTCGATGCGGTCGAGCGACGTGAACCGCTTGGTGAGGAAGTGTCGCACGTCGTGGAGCGCGCCGAACTTCGTGAGCAGATAGACCAGCACCGAATAGGGGATCATCGAGCGACTGTACAGTTTCGCCGGCCCGGCCTCGATCAGCGTCTTGAACTGTCCCTGCGACCAGTACTGCTCGGTGCTGCGCCGGGTGGGTCGTTTTCGCTCCAGCTCCTTGCGGGCCCGCATGATGCCGGGGTCTTTCGAGTTGGGGTCGATCTGCTCGTACTTCTTCCTCCACTTGTGAATCTTCACGTCGTCTTCGTGTGCGAACGCGTACACGTAGCCTCTCGTGTCAAACTGCGGACGCCCGGCGCGGCCGAAGATCTGGTGCGCGGTTGCGGGGGGGATGAGCTTCTTGTCACGCCGCGGCCCCTTCAGCAGCGCCGTGATCACGACCGAGCGGGCCGGCAGGTTGATGCCGGCGGCGAGCGTCTCGGTGCAGGTGACGAATGGCGCGAGCTTGCGGTGAAACAGCGTCTCGACGATCGCCTTGTGCTTGGGCAGCACGCCCGCGTGATGCACGCCGACGCCGCGCAGCAGCATCTGGCGCAGCTTGGGCCCGACGCCGTCGACGAGGTCTTCGCGCCGCTCGTCGAGGTATTGCTCGATCTGCCTCTTCTGCGCGTCGCCAATGAGCGGCAGCCCCTTGAGCCGCTCGGCGAGTTCCCAGCATTCGTCGCGGTTGAAGCAGAAAACGAGCACGGGAACGCGGTTGGTGGCGTCGTCGGCGGTGGCCATCTCGGGCAGCGCTTCGGTGAGCAGCTTGTCCTCGACCCAGGTGTATTCGAGCGGGACGCGCCGCTCGGACGTCGTGACGAGCGTGAGTTCGCGCCCGTGCTCCTTCTTGAGCCAGCCGGCGAAGTCGTAGGGATTGCCGACCGTGGCGGAGAGCAGCATCACGCGGACGTGTGCCGGCAGCAGGACCAGCGAAAGCTCCCACACGATGCCGCGCTCGGGGTCGTTGAAGCTGTGGAACTCGTCCATGACGACGGACGCGACATTGCCAAAGTCGCCGAGCAGCGGATCGGCGCCGAGCAGGTGGTTGAGCAGGATTTCGGCGACCACCACGCGAATGGGCGCGTCCGGGTTGTCCCGCCGGTTGCCGGTGATCAGCCCGACCTGCTCGCGCGAGAACCCCCAGCGCTCGACGAGTTCACACAACTCGCGGTACTTCTGATCGGTCAGCGCGATCAGCGGCGTCGTGTAATAGAGCTGCTTCCCGGTGTGGAGCGCTTCGAACACGGCGGCTTCCGCGATGAGCGTCTTGCCCATGCCGGTCGGAGCGCAGACGAGCAGACCGCCTTCGCACGAGAACCACGCCAGCAGCGCCTCTTCCTGGAACGCATAGAGCTCGTAGCTCACCGAGTCGATGAATTTGGAGCAGAGATCGCCGCGGTCCATGCGCGGAAGATATCCGACGCGGCGCGGCGTGGATATCATCGCGCGCCATGAAGCCCGAAGAACGCGATCCACCGGCACGCACCACCGACAGCGGCGCGCCGTCCCGTGACGCGGACGCGGCCCGCCACGAACTCGCGACGCTCGCGCCGCCGCGTGCCGACGACTGCGCCGCCGTCGCGGCGTTCGCGGGGCGCGTGGCGGAAGCGGCGGCCGGCGCCGCGGACGCGGAATTGCAGCCGCACCGCACGGCGCTGCGGGTTGTGCAAGCCGCGATCCGCGCCGAGGCGGCCGCGGACGCGCTGATGGATCGCTCGCCGGACCGCGCCCGGCGTGCGTGCCAGGCGGGGTGTTCGTTCTGCTGTCACATCGCCGTCTCGCTCACCGTGCCGGAGGCGTTGCGCATCGCGGCCGAGCTGCGCGCGACGCGGACCGCGGAGGATCTGCGCCGGGTGCGCGATCGCATCGCGAGCGTTTCAGCGCGCGTGTCGGCGCTTTCGCTCGAGGAGCGGGCGAAGGCGCGAACGGCTTGTGCGCTGCTGGGCGCAGACGGTGCGTGCACGATTTATGAATTTCGTCCCCTCGGGTGTCGCAGTTGGACCTCGCTTGCGCGCGACGATTGCGAACGCGCGTTCGAGCGCAACGAGCCGGGACACCGCGGTGCGCAGGACAAGGTCGGATACGTGGCCGCGTGCGCCGTGACCGAGGGGCTGGAGCGCGGGTTGCGTGCGGCGGGATTGGATGCGGCGCAATATGAGTTTCATTCCGCGGTGCTGCGCGCGCTCGATGACGAGCAGGCCGCGGAGCGCTTCGCGGCGGGGGAGCGCGTGTTCGCGGGCTGTGCGCGCGTGTGGTCGGGCGCCCATGCGCACGCGCGTTGACGCGCCGGAACACGGACGCGGGGGACTCGCGCGACCGGTGGCGGTCGTGCGAATCCCCCGCGCGGGTGCTTGCGTGGCGGCACGCCTGCGAGTCCGCAAGCCGGATGTCGCGATCGGGACTCCGCGATGCGGAGTCCGGTCGTGACCGCCCCCGTCATCCGCCGGTGAGCAACGCGACGAACGGATCGATGTCGAAGTTGTCGACGCGCCCGTCGCCGTTGATGTCGGCGAGATTCACGTCGCAGCCCGGAAACGCGGCGGCGTATGCGGCCGGGTTGGTGATCGCGAGCACGAACGGATCGATGTCGAAGTTGTTCAGGGCGCAGTCGCAGTTCATGTCGCCGATCGCCGAATCCGCGACCACCTGCACGATGAGGTTCGTCGCGTTGTGGACCATCTGGAACTTCAGCCCCAGCGGCCGAAGGCAGGGCGCGTCCAGCGCGGCGAACGTCCCCGTGCGCGAATCGAAGAGCATCACACCGAACGCGTCGCCGAGCTGCGGGACATAGCCGTTGATGAGCGAAATCCGCAGCGTGCCGCCGTTGAGTATCGCCTGCCCGTTCACGTCGATGAGGTCGCGGAGCTGGCGGAACTCGTTGTCGAACCCGGCGAGTTCGCACAGGTAGACGGAGTTCGCCTGCTGGGCGTAGTTGCCGTTCACGTCGAGCGTGCCGAGCCCCTCATACGTGTCAGGGAACGGCGTGAAGCCGTCCGGGTCGATGGTGCCGAACACCGAAAGCGCGTTGCTGGTGACGGTTACGTCGCCGTTGCCGCGAAGGACGCGACCGCTGCCGAGCACCAGCCCGTTCACGCTGGTCAGGTTGCCGCCGTTCATGTCGGTGAGATTCGGCAGGCCAAGGCCGTTGCTGTCGAAGAGGGTCACGTTGCGCGTGTTGAGGTGCAGTTGGGTGCCGTTGTTGAACGTGACGCCGTCGAAGACGTCGAGCCCCATCGTCATGTTGGCGAGCGCGAAGACCTCGGTGCCGGGGTTGAACACGACCCGGGCGTTGACCGCGCCGGCCCCGGTCCAGCCGCCTTCATTCGTGGTCGGATGCACGTTGAACGTGTACTTCGTGCCGTCGATGTTCCCCGAGTTGTTGCGGAACCGGCCGTTGAACGTGATGCCGCTTGTTCCCGTCGACGTAATGACGCTGCCGCCGCTCTCCATGAAGAGCTCGGGGGCCGTGATCGTGCCGGTGCCGTCGAGCCGCCCGTCCTGTCCCGGCGTGACGATTTCCAGTCCGTTCGGCGCGACGATGTGTCCTCCATTGACCGTCATGTCGTCAAACAACGCCCGGTTCGCATCAAGCACGGTGAGCGTGTGCGCCCCGACAACAACGAGACTGCCGTCCAGCGCGTGCACCCCCTCGGCCTCGTCCGGATCGCCGATCGTCAGATCGCCGGAAACCAGCGTCAGCGTGCCGCCGCCCTGAATCTCGATGCTCGAGTCGATGGTCGCGGCGCCGGGGAGGTCGCTGGGACCGGTGACCGACCCCGTCGGCAGGACCAGCACGTGTCCGCCGTGGATCTCGGCGCCGTCCTCCAACTCCAGCGTGCCGCGGACGACCACGTTGGAAGGCGCGTGGACGATCGCGCCCTGGGCTACTTCCATGAATCCCGGCTCCCAAATCCGCAGCAGAAGCGGCACATTCAGCACGCCGTTGGCATTCACCACCAGGTTGCCGTCGCCGCCGGCGGCCGCACTCGTACCGCCGACGTAGACCGCATCGAACGTGGCCGTCGTGCCGGGGTTCTCAAAGAGCACCAAGGCGCTGGAGCTGGCGCTCGCCGCGATCGCCAGCGCGCCGCCGCTCACCACGCCGCCCAATTCGGCTTCGTATCGACCGTCACCGGCGCTGCCGACGGTGAGCGTGCTGCCGGCGGGCATCGTCATCGTCGACCCGACGCCATTGATGATCATGCCTCCATCGTCGTCGGCGCCCTCGCCCAACGTGACGGAGCCGGTGGTGGAGAGGTCAGCGCCCGATCGTACGTCGAAGTCGCACGCATTGGCGCCGGCGCCGCCGCCGACGACGAGCGCCGGGCCGCCGACGGTCGGGGTCAGCGTCGCGGTGGCGCCGTTGATCATCGTGATCACGGGATTGCCGACATCGCCGTTGAACCGCGGTGACGTGCTCGTGCTGCTCCAGGTCAGGGTTCCGCCGTCGATGTTGAGCGCGCCGCCGTTCAGGTCGAGCGTCGCGCCGTTGCCGACCAGAAGCGAATCGGCGACCACGACTCCGCCGGTGGAGAGTTGAAGCGTGCCGGCCCCGCCGTCGGGGTCCCCGGCAACAAAGAGGGTTCCACCGACGACGGCGCGTCCGGACGCGTTGACGTTCAACGTGCCGCCCCCCGCGGGGCTCGCGACCGTCGTGTTCCGACCCAGCAAAAGGTCGCCGGCAACATCGAGCGTCGCGTTCTGCGGGACAATGCCCCCGGCGCCCGCGACCGTGACGGTGCTGCTCGAAGCGCTGCCGAGCGCGATCGCCAGGTCGGCGGCGAACGAAGCCAAGGCGCCGTTGCTGATGTTCACGATCGCGTCGCCGCCCTGGCCGAAGCGCGACTGGCTGGTGCCGAGCACGCTCAGCGTCGAGCGCGCGAGCGGCAGCGTGTTGGTCGCACCGCTGATCGTCACGCTCGAAGTGCTCGTCGAATTGTTGCCGGCGATGAACTGGTCCGCGACCTGCACGAGGCCGCCGCCAGTCACGTTCAGCGCGCCGTCGCCGTTGCTGCCGACCGTGAGATCCACACCGCTGCCGGCGACCCCGATCAGCAGGTCCGCGTCGTCGTCGTTGACGTTGAGCACGCCGATCGCGCCCACGCCGCTGCCGACGACGGCGCTGGAGCTCGTGTTGAGCGCTCCGGTGGTGAGCGTCAGCGTCGCGTTGTCGGGGCTCACGTCGCCGACCCGGAGCCCGCCGGCGCCGATCGTGTGCGGGCTGCTGGCGACGGCGGTGACGACGCCGCGCTTGTAGATCTGGGAGTTGCTCGTCGTCGCCGACGAATTCCAGGTGACGGTGTACGTGTTCGCCAGGTTGAAGAGCAGGTCGTCAGCGCTCGTGGGAGCCTGTGCCGGCGACCAGTTGCTCGCCGTCGACGCGGTTCCGCCGGACGTATTCGCCCAGTTCAGAACCACGGCTTGCGCCGCCGTCGATCCGCCGAACACGAGCAGGACGAGGACGCTGCGAGCGCGCCGCGAGCGCGCCGCGCGGGTGGCCAGTTGAGACATCGTACGGTACTCCCGATGGGGGGAGCGCGGCGCCGGACGGCGGCTTGATTCCGGTGTGCCGCTTCTGGACTTCGCCCGAACGCGTCGATCGCATCCCTGGGGTGTATTGGCGCGACCGGTCGGGAGTTCTCAGCCGGCGCGGACGAAATCCTGGACCCGGCTCACCGCTCGTCCTCGCCGAACGCGGAGACGGCGTCGTCGCCCGGCCGGCCGGACTCCCAAGTTCCCGCGCGGACGTCGATCCACTCCTTCGATTGGACGCGCCCCGCGCTCGAGAAAAAGACGTGGGCGCTCACCAGGCGGTCCTTGTCGCGATAGAGCCATTCGTCGCCGGTGTCGAAACTCGGCTCGCCGAGGATGTCGCGCACATCGGCGCGCGTGGCGGTCTCAACGCCGATCCGGTCGAAACGCTCGCGCGTCAGTTTCGGCGAACAGCCGACGGCGGCGAACAGTGCGAGCATGGCGAGCGTTGCGGCAATGCGGGTACGTGACTTCATGGCAATTTCCCTCTGAAAAAACGCCCGGTCGGGGTTTGCCCTCGGCCGGCAGCATTCAGCAGCGTGGCGGACTCTGGCCTCGTGATCCGAGCCGACGGGCGCTTTCCGTGATCAACGGCGCCCGCGCAGCACACCTACGAAGTCGCTGGTGCGCCGATTCGGCGACGCAATTCCATCACCGCGAGCACCACGACGATTCCGGTCGCGTCCGCGAGCCAGTCGCCCATGTCCGGCGAGCGGTTCGCGAACTGCTGCGTCCACTCGTCGAACCCCGCGTATGCCAGCAGCACGAGCGCGGCCTTCCAGACAAAGCGCGGCGAAAGCACGCGCCAGCGAGCATAAGCGGCGCGCCACGCAAGCCACGCGAGCAACCCGTACGCGAGCCAGTGCAGCCACTTGTCGGTGTGCGGCACGGGTGCGGGCAGGTGCAGCCGCGGGTAGTGCGTCGCCCCAAACAGCACGCACGCGTACGCGACGAGCGCACGCACCGCCCAGCGCTCGTGGGGCGGGTCGGGCGGGCCGGGTTCGGCGGAAGCCGGATTCACGGCGTGGCGCGATCTGCCGCGACGGCAGCCCCGTCGGGTGCGACGCCGCGGTGTTCGCGGGGCTCGTCGGCGGCGGGGGGCGTGCGGCGCTCGAAGTCGTTGTCCGCGCCGCCGTCGACGGCGGGCGCCGGAAACTCGCCGGCGGCCTGCCGGATGTTTGCGGGCGCGGCGATTGAAGCGTCGGACTGGTTCTGCGAAGCGGCGACACCGCCGTGTGCGGTCCGGGGCGACCGGGTCGGGCGACCATCGCGGAGCAGTTCGCGCGCGAGATTTGCGTAGTCCTCTGCGCCGTGGCTCGTCCCGGCGTAGTCGAAGATGGTCTTTCCAAAGCTCGGGCACTCGGCGAGCTTGATGTTGCGACGGATCGGCGTGCTGAAAATCCGCGCGCCGTGCCAGGGCGCGTCGGGCGCCGCGGAGGCCATGAACGTCGTCACGTCGTCCACGACTTCCTGGGCGAGCTTCGTGCCGCGCTCGTGCATGCAAAGCACGACGCCGGCGACGCGCAGCGCGGGGTTCAGCTCGTCGCGCACCAGCGAGACGGTTTCGAGCAGTCGGCCGAGGCCCTGCAACGCGAGAAAGTGCGGCTGGAGCGGAATCAGCACCTCGCGCACCGCGGCAAGGGCGTTGACCGTGAGCAAGCCGAGTGCGGGCGCACAATCGACGATGCAGAAGTCGAACTGGTCCTGATACGCGTGCAGCGCGTCGCGCAACACCGTCTCCCGCCGCGCCCGGCCGACCAGCTCGACCTCGGCGCCGGCAAGATCGATGCTCGCGGGCAAGACGGCGAGACGGTCGTTCACGCTGCGGGCAATCTCGGCGACCGGCGCGCCGTGGACGATCACGTCGTACAGGCTCGGCTCGCCGGGTTGCAGCTCGACACCGACGTGGGCACTGGCGTGCGATTGCGGATCGAGATCGATCAGCAGCACGCTCTTGCGGGCCAGCGTGAAGGCGGCCGCTAGGTTTACCGCCGTCGTCGTCTTGCCGACGCCGCCTTTCTGGTTGATGACCGCGATCGAGCGCATGGCGGGGAGTATACGCAACGTGCGGCGCGAATGTCAGAGCACGCGACCGCTCGCATCCGCAGCGCGAATCGGTCTGCGTCAGCGCCGTCCGCTCGACGCGGAACGCATCGCGGCCGCGACCGCCTCGTCGAGACTCGCGAGCAGTCGCGGCAGATCGGCGCCGCGGCGTTCGGCCGAGGCGGCATATTGGCGCCACGCCTCGTCGCGACGGCGCGCGAACTCGGCAAAGGCCGCCGCCAACTCGTCGCGCGTCCAGAGCGTGAGCGGATCCGCGACTTGCGTCTGCTCGCGCGCCCAGCGAACCAGCGCCCCGGGGTCGTCGGTGTGCGCGTAGAGCCGCCCGAACAGCGCCACGCGGTCGCTGACGGGCGCGAGCGGATCCGTCGCGTCCTCGTGCAGCGCGCGAAGCTGGTCGTCGAGCGTCTTCCGGTCGAGCGTGTCGAGCCAGCCGGCCCGGCGGTCGTTGGCTTTGGGCGGCGCCGTCAGGCGGGCCGGTGGAACCATGAGCAGCTTGTGTCCGACGACCGGGAACTGGACCGACACGCGATGCTGCGGCGCGCCATGTTGATGCGTGGTCTGTACGCGGAGAACCTGACCGACGCCCCAATCCGGCCGGGCGGGATTAAACACCTTCTGTCCGACCAGCTCCGGGCCGCAGGCCAGCTCGCTCATTCCAGCGTCACTCCTCCAACCCGCAGTTATCCGGTGAACAGCGAGGGTTGCTCCGGAACGTCCTTCAGCGTCGCGTCGCGACTCGGGGGCGCCGCCAAGCCGACGTGGGCGTAGGCCGCCGGACGGGCTTGTCGGCCGCGCGGCGTGCGGACCACGAACCCGACCTGAAGCAGGTATGGCTCGACCACGTCCTCGAGCGTGTCGCGGTCGTGTCCCATGACGGCGGCGATCGCCTCGACTCCGGCTGGGCCGCCGTCGTAGTGCTTCATCAGCACCATCAGATACTCCCGATCCAGCGCGTCGAGCCCGAGCCCGTCGATTTGCAGGATTTCGAGCGCGGCGTCGACCATCTCCGGCGTCAGCCGGCCGTCGCCGCGCACTTCGGCGTAGTCGCGCACGCGGCGCAGCAGGCGGTTGACGATTCGTGGCGTGCCGCGCGAGCGGGCCGCGAGACGCTCGAGTGCCCCCGGAGACGCGTTGATCTTGAGCCGCGCGGCGCTGCGAGCGACGATCTCCGTGAGTTCTTCAACGCGGTAGTATTGCAGATGCAGAAACAGCCCGAAACGCGCCCGGAGCGGTGCGGAGAGCATGCCGGCGCGGGTCGTGGCGCCGATGAGCGTGAAGTGCGGAAGTGCGAAGTTGATGGTGCGGCCGCCGACGCCGCTCTCGGTCGTGTAGTCGACGCGGAAGTCCTCCAGCGCGGGATAGAGGAATTCTTCGACGACGGTGCCGAGGCGGTGGACCTCGTCAATGAAGAGCACGTCGCCGCGCTGCATGTCGGTCAGCAGGCTCATGAGATCGCCTTGGCGAACGATGGCGGGACCGCTGGTCACGCGGATCGTCGTGCTCATCTCGTTGGCGATGATGTGGGCGAGCGTGGTCTTCCCCAGTCCCGGCGGACCGTCGAGCAGCACGTGGTCGAGCGGCTCGCCGCGGCGCCGGGCGGCGTCGAGCGCGATGCGGAGCTGCTCGCGCACGACATGCTGGCCGATGCACTCGTCGAGCGCGCGAGGGCGCAATGACGTGAGATAGCCTTCATCGCCGCCGACTTCCTGCGTAAAGAACCGTTCGATCGCCATCGAGCTTCCCCGCTGCGGCGCGCGCCTATTCGCCGCGGCGGACGCCCGCAGACCCGCGCTTCACCTTGTACGCCGCGGTCACGATCGCGCTGGCGTCCGCATGGCGCTCGCCCTGCTGAGTCGCGGCGGCAACCCAGCGTTCGGCATCCGGCCGGCGATCGCCCCAACGGACCATGATCTCGACGGCAGTCCGCTGGTCGTCGGTCCAGTCGCGGTGCGCGGGCTCGCGTGCCGTCGGTTCCGCGTACGTCTGCATCTTACCACGCAACTTGACCACGATCTGGGCGGCGGTTTTCTTTCCGATCTCGGGCAACGCGGTCAGGAAACGCTCGTCGCCACGCGCGATCGCGGCCGCGATGCTCGCGGTCGAGGCGCCCATCACGCGCAGGGCCTTGCGCGTGCTGATGCCCTTGATCGTAACCAGCAACTGAAAAAACACGCGGTCCGATTCCGTGAGAAAGCCGAGCAGGCGTGGCGTGAGATTCCCGCCCGCAAGGTTGCCTTCGAGGAAGTGGACGGTGTGAAGCGTGACGTCGGCGCCGATGCGGGCGCGCAGCTCGGGCAAGGCGGCCACGGGCGCGAGAACCTCGTAGCAGAGCCCGTCGCGATCGAGCAGCACGGCCTGCTCGTCGACGGCGGCGACGCGGCCGGTGATGCGGCTGATCATTGCGAGGCTCCGGCGCGCGCCGCGCGCACGGCGTGTGGGGCGCTCGCGAGCCGCAGTCCGCATAGCGCGATCGCGATCGCGTCGGCGACGTCGCTGGGCTCGGGCACGCGCGCCAGGCCGAGCGTCGCCGCCACCGCGCGCTGCACCTGCGCTTTGCTCGCGTGCCCGTTTCCGGTCAGCGTTTTTTTCACGCGCGTCGCCGACACCGGGATCACGCGCAGCGCGCGCGCCGCCGCCGCCGCGAGCACCACGCCGCGCGCGTGGCCCATCAGGATCGCGGTGCGCGGGTGCTTGTAGTGGGCGTACAGCTCCTCGCACGCGAGCAGCCGGGGCGCGTGCGCGTCGAGCAGCGCGCCGATGTTGGCGAGGAGTTCAGCCAAGCGGATTTCGAGCGCCGCCTGGGGGCGGATGCGCACGACGCCCGCCTCCACTAGGCGGTACTCACCCGCCCGGCTCCCCGCCGATAGGATGGCATAACCCGTCCGCTGCAACCCCGTGTCGACGCCGAAGAGCGTGTCGGCGGCGGCCGGCGGCGTCAGCGGCGTGAGGCGCGGAACGGCATTCATGCCGGGCATCATGCACGATTTTCGCGGACAGGCAACCGCTGCGTCGCCCGGAAAGAACGCGCCGGGCAGCAGCGTACGCCTCCGCAGCGCACGCTTTTGCACGAAATTGTCACCCAGAACCACTCGCGACTTGGTGCCTTGGGCGGTCGTATTCCACCGTCGTATAATGGAAGGTGAACTCGACCGGGCCGCGGCGGCCTTCGCGCGCCGGACCCGCGCCGCCGATCGCGCCGGCGGTGTCGCCGAACATCCGAAAGGACCTTTCGCATGCGATTGAACCGGGCAGTTCCGGGCGTCCTGGTTGCGCTGTTGGCGGCCGCTGCGTCCGTCGCACTCGCCGGCGACGGCGGGCTCGCGTCGGCATACGCCGCGATTCTCCGCGGCGACGCGGCGACTGGCCGCGCCGAGATCGCCAAGATCACCGAGTCGACGCCCAACGACGCGGAGGCCAAACGCGTCGGCAACTGGCTCGAATCCTACGCACAGCTCACCGCTTCGCGCGATGAGCTGCGGGCAAAAACGCTGGCCTGGAGCGTCGAGCAGGCGCACGAGGCGCAGGACGCCGGCAAGCTTTTCCTGGCCCTCACGTTCGCGGCCCGGGCGACGGATTATGTCGAGGACGTCGCGCAGTTCGCCGATGAGCCGTGGATTGCCGAGCTCACCAAGAGCGCGCTGGTCCGCGCCGCCGAGCTGGAACGCGCGGGGCAGTGGCGTGACGCGCTGTCGTTCTATGTCCAGCTCGAACGCATCCACGAGAACGACGCGACCATCAAGGAGCGGCGCGAGCACGCCGCCAGCCACGCCCGCCTCGAGTTCGTTTACGCGGACAAGGACGCCGTCAAGCGGCGGATGAAGGACGTCGACCGCGAGTTCGTGTCGGGCACGATCCAGCGCATCCGCGAGACCTATTACCGCGAGCCGGAATACAAGGATCTGGCGCGGGCCGGACTCCGCAACATCGACGCGCTGACCGAGACGACGAAGCTCTACGAGGTGTTTGACGGACTTGCAAACCCCGATCTTCGGTCGGCGTTCCTGACCAAGATCGCCGCGCTAAAGCAGGAAGTGGAGCGCAAAGAGACCTTTGACCATCGCGATCTCATCCGGCTGTTCCGCGACCTGGTTACGTCGAACAAGGACACGGTCGAGCTGCCGGAGGAGCTGCTGACGGTCGAATACCTGGAAGGCATCACGCACGAGCTCGACGACTTCACGTCGGTGATCTGGCCCGCGGACGTGGCCGAGTTCGACAAGCTGATGATGGGCGAATTTCAAGGCGTCGGAATACAGCTCGGCATCGACGAGATCTCCGGCCGCCTGAAGGTCGCCACGCCGCTGGAGGATTCGCCGGCCTTGGAGGCAGGCATTCGGGCCGGCGACCTGATTGTGGAAGTTGACGACAAGTCCACGAAGGGCTGGACGACCGAGGACGCGGTGCGCCAGATCACCGGGCCCGCGGGCACGCCGGTCGCGCTCACCATCTTCCGCCCGAGCATCGGCGAGCGGCTCGTGTTTCCGCTCAAGCGGCGCGAGATTCACCTGCGGACGGTGCGCGGCGTGTCGCGCTCGAAGGAGGCGCCGAGCACCGGTTGGAACTACATGCTCGACACCGACGCGGGCATCGCGTACATCCAGCTGTCCGGCTTCAACAACCATTCGCAGCAGGAACTGAGCCGGGCGCTGGAGGAGGCGAAGCGCCAGGGGATGCGCGGGCTGGTGCTCGATGTGCGCAACAACCCCGGCGGGCTGCTCGACGTCGCGATCAGCATCGTCGGACTCTTCCAGGCCCGCGGCGAGGTGGTCTCGACCAAGGGGCGGCGTGATCCGCGGCAGCAGTTCGACGTGGAGGGCACGGCCCCGTTCGCGGATGTGCCGCTGCTGGTGCTCATCAACGAGGGCAGCGCCAGTGCGTCGGAGATTCTGGCCGGCGCGTTGCAGGATCACAACCGGGCGCTGGTGCTGGGCCACCGCTCGTTCGGCAAGGGCAGCGTGCAGCGCGTACTGCCGCTCAAGAGCCAGGCGCGTCTGAAGCTCACGACCGCGCTGTACTACCTGCCGAGCGGGCGCTCGCCGCACAAGGGCCCCGACGCCAAACAGTGGGGCGTGGATCCGAATTACGAACTGAAGCTGATGCCGAAAGAGCTGATGAAGGTGATCGAGCTGGAGCGTTCGTCGAGCGTGATCGAAAGCGACAAGGACAACGCGGCGCAGACGCTCGACGAGGAGACCCGCAAGCAGAAGCTCGCCGCCTTGAAGGACGAAGAGAAGCAGGAAAAGGACGAGGACGACGAGCCGTCGTTGCTCAGCGACGAGGATATCACGCTGCTGAACGCCGATCCGAACACGGCTCCGAAAGTCGATCCGCAGCTCGAAACGGCGCTGCTTTACATGCGGGCCAAGCTGGCGGGAAACCTGCCTTGGCCGCGCGAGTTGATGCGGACGGCGAAAGCGCCGTCGGCGTCGCCCGCACAGCCCTGAGACGCGGGCCCGGCGCGGCGCTCGGCTTGTCGCGCCCGGCGCCTAAGACGACAGCACAGTCTTGAAACGAAGGCGGGCGGTGGCCGACGCCGCTCGCCTTGTTTGCTTCGCGCAGCCCAGCTCAGTGCCACTTCGCGCCTCGCGTCGCCCGGGTCAGGTCCGTGCGGCGGCCGCGCCGCTCGGTCCAGCTGCCGCACGCCTCCATTCCGGAGGTGCGCCGGTTCGCGCGCGGAACGAAACCGGGCGACACCGTCGTCGCGCGCCGGGGGCGCGCTCACAGACCCACGCGGACCCGATCGTCCGCGCAAACGGAAGCCGCCACCGGTGGCGCGAGACCGGCAAGGTCGGCGATCGTCGCCGCGTCGGGCAGAAAGCGCGGGTCAGGCCGTAGCTCCGCGCGGTGCGCGAGCCATTTTTCGAGTTCCGAGGCGCGCACCGGCGCGCCGCCCATGCGCCCGACGGCGAGCGCTTCGGCCGACGCCGCAAGATACGCCGCGAGCGAGAGTGCGCGGGTCGTCGACGGGTCGCGATCGCGCGGCGCCGCCGATGTGTGCGCGGCGGGCTGAATCGCAGGCGCTGCCGCCGCAGACGGAGATTCTGACGACGCAGACCCGTCCGCCGGCGCGCCGCGGACCGCGAGCGTCAGGGCCGCAGTCGCGAGAATGGTCTGCTCGCTTCCCAACAGGTCGGCATAGTGCCGGGCGAGCGTCGGCACAAACTCGCTCTTGAGCCGCTCCGGGTCGCATGTCGGCGGCTCGCCGGCGTGAGCACCGTTCTCGGCGGCGTCGGTTCGTGGGACATCGCCGCCGAGCGGCGGGGCGTGACGATTGAACGTGAGCAGCCCACGCTTGCGAAGGCTGACGAGCAGTCCGCGTCCGCGCACGTGATTCAGCAGGTTTGCCGCGACCGCCGGCAGGCTGCTGGTCATGTCGTGCATCGTCTCGCGCAGTTGTCGCTCCGTGACGCATAGCAGGTCGGCGTGGCGCAGCGCACGCAGGTCGCTGCGCGGGCCATGGGCGCAGCCGGCGACGACCGCGGGCCGGCCGGCCGCGTCGCGCACTGCCGCCAGCAGCCCCGGCGTGACAAATCCGTAGCCGAAGTCGCACCAGATCATGAGTCGAGCCCCGTCGGCGAGGCGGGCGAGCGCGGCGGCGACCCGCCGTTCGGCGCTGCTGTCGAGCGGCGTGCTGAGGCCGTCGCTGACCTTGAAGAGCTTGGTGTCGTCGGCGAGATAGGTGCAGCGGTCGATCAGCGCGGGGCGCACCGGGAACAGCTCGCTGCGGACGCCGCGTTCCGCGAGCGCTTCGCCCACACACAGCGATGCGTCGTCGGCGCCGACCGCGGCGACCAGCGTCGGGCGGGCGCCGAGGGCCGCGAGTTGGAGCGCGACGGCGGCGGCCCCGCCCCAATAATCCGTGCTGCCCAGCTGCTGAAGCGCGAGCACGGGCGCGTCGCCGGCGGCGGCCGTGGTGTCGCAGAACACATAGCGCTCGCGGAGCAGATCGCCGGCGACGACGACCGGCACACCGGCGAAAGCCGCGATTGTCTCGTGGCAGGCGTGTTGATCCACGCCCGCGCGCCGGCAGAGCGACCGCAGCCGATGCTCGTCGAGCTGCTCGTCCTGGGCCATGCTCTCGAGCAGGCGCGTCGAGCTGAACACGACGTCGCCGCTGTGAAACACGACGCGCCCGCCGCCGCGCTCGACGACCTCGCGCTCGCGCAGGAAGCGCGGGTCGGCGCTCCCCGCGTACTCGCGGCCCTTGACGTACACGTCGGGCTGGAGCAGCGCGAGCAACTCGCACGCGGTCGGGTGAGGATCGATCACGACCCAGTCGACGAACTCGAGCGCCGCCAGATTTTCGGCCCGCAACTCCTGCGGAATGTACGGACGATCGAGCCCCTTGCCGACGCCCCCGTCCGCCGTCAGCGAGACGATGAGCACGTCGCCGAGCTGGCGGGCGAAGTGCAGGTAGCGGATGTGTCCGGGGTGCACGATGTCGAAGCACCCATGGCATTGGACGATCGTGCGCCCGGCAGCCCGGAGTTCGCGCAACGCTTGCGCAATGGCCTCGGGCGTGACGATCTTGCGTTGCGGCGAAGCGCGCATGTTGGGTGATCGCCTGACGAGGAGTCCTTGTTTGGAGCACGCGGGCGCCGTTCGGGCCCAGCGCCGGCCGGCGCGCGCTCCGGCGTGCTTCCTATCGGAGGGCTTGGCGAGCGCTGTGGAACCGACGCGCAGTCGTGTCCGAGTCGCCCGTCGGCGAATCGGCGTCGGACTGGCGGCGGAGCGTGTTCGGATCGACGCCCCCCGGGCCGCCGGCCAGGCGGGCCGGCGATCGCACGGCGTGCGGCTCGTGGGCGGGTGGGTGTGCCGGTCGAAGACCGCGCGCTCGCGCTGGGGACTCGGATCACGTAGTGCGGGACCGGCTTACGGCGTTGGGTCGTTGCCGCGGGTGCCAAAGGGGTCGGCCTTGAAGACTTTGGTTTCAAGGGCGGAAACCCAGTTGGTCCAGCGGGCGGCGGAGTCGTTGTCCTTCGCGATCTCGCCGAGCATCATGTGAACCTTGGCGTCGAGGTTATCGAGGTGGTGCACCAGCACGGCCTCGGGAATCGCGGGGAGCTTGGGGCTGCCGAATTCGTACTTGCCGTGGTGCGCGAGGATGACGTGCTGGAGCATGTTCAGCACGTCGGCGGGGAAGGGCTTTCCCGCGTCGCGCTCGACTTCGCGGGCCTTGTTTTGAATCCAGAGCACCGCTTGCACGATGTGTCCGAGCAGTTGCCCGTCGTCGGTGTATTCGAAGTTGGCTTCGTAGGCGAGCTCGGCGACCTTGCCGGCGTCGTGCAGGAAGATGCCCGCCAGCACCAGGTCCATGCTGAGCTGCGGGTATCGTGGTGTGACGAGCACCGCGAGCTCCAGCAGGTTGAGCGTGTGCTCGAGCAGCCCGCCGAGATACGCGTGGTGATTGGTGCGGGCGGCGGGGGCGAGCTGAAAGCCGCGGGTGAACGCGTCGTCCTTCATGAACCGCCCGATCAGCGCCAGCAGGTCGGGTTGCTTGATCTGTCGGAGGATTTCCTTCACGCGCGACCACATCTGCTCGACGTTGTAACGCGTGTGCGGGAGAAAGTCGCGCGCGGTGACCGCGCCCTCGGGCACGGAGCGCACGCCGTCAATGATGAACTGGCGAGCTCCCTTGTAGCTCTCCACCCGGCCGCGGAAGTAGAGGAACCCGCCTTCGGGCATGGCGTCGTAGAGCGCCTGGGTCGCGTTCCACATGCGCGCGAGAATTTGTCCGGTGCCGTCTGCGAGGACGGCATGGATGTAGAGGCCGCCGTTGCTCGTCGTGCGAAGATCCTTCGACGCGATGCGGTAGACCTCTTCCTCGAGGCGCTGGCCCGGCTGAAGCGAGGCGATGGTCGTGCGCTGCGCGGGGGTGTTGGCGTGGGTCACGCGGATTCACTCGCTTTCGCTTCGGCGCTGGCGGACTTGATCCATTCTTTCGCATCCGGCGAGAGGAACACGACGTCATTGCCGAAGAGGTCGTGGCGGATGACGATGCCGAGCGGGGTCGTGAAGTAGCTGTGGATGCCGGTCGATACGTCGCGGATGGCGGCGTCCCAGGGTTTCCCGCTGTCTTCCATGTTGCGCAGGGTGTAGTAGAGGCCGAGCGGATCCCCGCGGTGTCGCAAGTGGATCTCGGCCGCGAGGATCTGCTCGGCAGAACGGCGCGCACGATCCCAGTCCGCGCGCTCGTTGGCGTGAAAGACGACGCGCTGGAGCTTGTCGATCTCGTCGCAGAGTCGCTGCAGGAAATCGTGCTGGCGGATCGTCGCAAGCAGCGCGTCGAATTGTGACTGCGAGAGGCGCGACACGAATCACTCCACGAGCCGCGCGGCACGCGGCCGATGCATGGACGCCAGTGGGGTCAGCCACGCTGCCTGCATCATGAGGAAGGGTGGGGCCGGACGCCCGCCCGACCCATGATGCACCCATTCTGACCAACTACACTCGGGTGCGGTACGCCACCGAGCCGTTCGCGGGTTTCGGCGCCTGGCAACGAACCGCGCGCGACACACCGCGTGGCGTGCCACGGCGCGTGCTCAGGGCCGCTCGCCGCGACGTCCGCCGCTGCCGATCGGCGCCGGTGGCGGTTCGGCGGGCGGTGGCGGTTCGTCGGGGGCCGGTGCGGCGGCGTCGCCGTCGTCCGTGGGCCGGGTCTCGGGATCGAGGCCGCTGCCGAGCTCGCCTTGGAGTTCAGCCATGACGGTCATCAGCTCGGGGAGCATTCCCATCATGAGTGCCTGAAGGTCCTGGGGCGACTTGATGTCGGCCTGGTCGACCTGGTCGGTGAGCTTGTCGATGATCGGATGGAGCGCCTTGAGAACGCGGTTGGCCTGAGCGGCTTCTTCGGCGGTGATGGGCTTGGGTAACTGGATGCGCCACTTTCCGTCCTGGCGCACGAGCGTCACGCGCTGATCGGCCGAAGGCGCCGCGCCCACTCCGGGAATTCCGCCCATCGTCCCCATGACGGCGGCCAGCGCTTCCTGCGGGGCGCCGACGTGGGCAGTGTCGGGGTCGGTGACCTCCACGACCACACCGGCGAACAGATCCTGTCCCGGCGCGATTCTCGCAAACAGCGCGTCGGGGTCTTTCAGGTCGATCGGCTGGCCCAGTTTTTCGCTGATGCCCCGGACCAGGCGCGCGACCTTGTCATACGTGTCGAGAAGGACCGACGTGTCGGCCTTGAGTGCCGCGACGTGGTCAGCGTTGAACGCGTCGAGGGCGACGTCGATATCCCCGCGAATGGCGGCCTTCACCACGTCGAGCAGGGCGGCCTTGACTTCGGACTGCGCGTCGCCTCCCGCGATGGACGCCCCCCCCGCGATCGCCGCGCCTGCGCCGGCGGGAGGCGGCGCGGGCTGATACGTGCTGAGATCCTTGAGGATTCCGGCGTCGACGGGCGGCGTGCGGACCGGCGCGCCGCTGGGAAGGTCGCCCAGGACGGCGTTGAACGCCGTGGATGGCGGTTGCGAGCGGTCGCAGCCGCACATCGCGAGTCCGGCGATGAGCAGAGCGATGAAGACGACGCGCGAGAAAGGGGCCATGTCCGGTTCCGTGCGGTTTGCGTGGTTCACGCGGGGCGTCCGCCGAGGTTGCCGCCAGTGCATCAGCGTAGCGCGCCGGGTCGCGGGGGTCAATGCGCCGGCGCGGGACGGCGGCGGGTCAGGACGCGGATCGGAGGCGCTTCTGTCCGGCGAGCTTGTCGCGGATTTCGGCGGCGCGCTCATACGCTTCGGATTCGAGCGCCACGTGGAGATCCCACTCGAGACGTTCCGGAGCGTCGGTCGGCATGCGCTGCACCAGCTCCTGGCGCAGCTCCGCGAGGATGCCCAG
This sequence comes from Phycisphaerae bacterium, assembly GCA_050184295.1. Classification (GTDB taxonomy): domain Bacteria; phylum Planctomycetota; class Phycisphaerae; order UBA1845; family Fen-1342; genus JBFXAM01. The sequence goes on from JBFXAM010000001.1 coordinate 55,032, forward strand.
CTCCTGAGCCGCGACTGTGACCGGCTCGTTGTCGTCCTCGGGGCGCGGCAGATTGCGGATGTGACAGATCGCTTCGTCGAGCATGCGCAGGCCGTCGCCGAACTGCTCGCTGAGCAGGGCGCGATACACCCGGGCGCGCGTGTTCATCATGATCGTGTACGCGCGCTGCGGCTCAAGCGCGGCGCGGTCCGCGTCGGTGGCGGCGTATTCGCGGCAAAGGTCCATGGCACGGAGGTTGCGGAGCGTGTCGCGCTCGACGCCGTCCCAGTCCTCGAGCACAAAATACGAGAGATAACGCTGGTAATAGAGATACGCCTCGTGCCGAAGCTCGCGGCAGTCCTCCGGCGAGAGCGTAAACGTCGCCTCTTGATCGGCCGGCGCGCTTTCGGCGAGGCGGCGTTCATGATGGTCGAGGAGCGACTCGCAGCCGAAGGGCGACTTGCCGTCCGGGCGGCCGAGCGGCTCGAACTGAAGCACGCCGAGGTCGACGCGCGTTTGGATTTTCTCTCGTCCGGCCCGGCCGATAATTTTCCGCACGGAGATCTTGCCGGGTTCGAACTCCCAGCCTTCGAGCAGCTCGCGCAGGTCTCGGTTCATGGTGAGAGGCGTATCGGCCGGGGCGCGACGGCGGTCGAATAACGGCGTGGCGGGCGTGCCGTCGCGGCCGGCACGCGAATATTTAAGGAACCGCGCAATGAGCGCGACGCCGTTGAGTCGCCTTCGACCGACCCCTCCGGCGACCCGCCCGGCAACGCTCAGGTCGGTCTAAGGCGACTCGACCGCATCGGGCGCGGCGCCACCGTCCGGTGCCCCGCCGACGATCGGCGGCTTCCCCGTCTCCATCCGCAAGGGCTCCACCGGCTCGGCCATCCGCGTGTGTTGCTCCGCGCGTTCCGCATCGTGATCGAACCCGAGCGCCTGCCGGCTGACATAGCCATCGCTGTGTATGAGGGTCCAAGGCGGTGTGGCGACCGCGCTGACGGGGAGCATGAGCCAGTTCGCGGTGTAGCGAGCGAAGGAGTAGGGCATCGCGAGGTAGTCTTCCCAGCCGATGCGATACTCGCGCCGCCCGGCGCCCTTGTCTTCAAACGGGTCTTCGAAATAGAGCGGCGCGTGGGCGACTTGGCCGTCCTCCGTCCGAACAACGGTCGGCGCCCCATCCCGCGTCACTTGGGGCGCCGGCTGAAAACGGGCGACGACGTCCGCCGCGGTCGGCGTCGTCCACGTCACCCCCATCGACGCGCCATCCTCGCGCCAGACGTTTTCCGCCGTCGCACAGCCGAACAATGTCGCCGCGAGCGCCGCGGCGCCGACGAGCGTGATGCGCCGGGTTTGGAATCGCGTCCCTGCGCTGCGCAGCTGGGTCATGTTGCTCCGCGCCTTTCCTGAATCTGCGGTCATTCCTCGACCGTGTATTCCACCGCGTAGTTGGTGGGCTCTTTGGTGATCTGGATGTCGTGCGGGTGCGACTCGGCGACGCCGGCGCCCGTCACGCGTACGAATTTCGTGTTTCGCCGCAACGCGTCGACCGTTCCCGCCCCCGCGTAGCCCATGCCCTGTCGCAGGCCGCCGACCAGTTGATAAACATTCTCGGAGAGCGGGCCGCGATACGGCACGCGGCCCTCGACGCCTTCGGGCACGAGCTTCTTGGGCTGGTTGGCGTTCTGTCCGTAGCGATCGGCGCTGCCTGCGACCATCGCGCCGAGCGAGCCCATCCCGCGGTATTCCTTGTAGCGCCGGCCTTTCCACAACACGAGCTGTCCCGGCGATTCGTCGAGACCCGCGAACAGCGAACCCATCATCACGCTGTGCGCGCCCGCCGCCAGCGCTTTGGCGATGTCGCCGCTATAGCGCACGCCCCCGTCGGCGATCACCGGCACCGTGGCCGCGGACGCCACGTTGAGAATCGCGGTGATCTGCGGCATTCCAGCGCCGGTGACGACCCGCGTCGTGCAGATCGAGCCTGGCCCGATCCCGACCTTGATCGCGTCCGCGCCGGCGTCGATCAGCTCGCGCGCGCCGTCCGCGGTCACGACGTTGCCCGCCACCAGTTGCACAGAATACTGTTGCCGCAGCGCGCGAACGGTCTCGACGACCGCGTCGCTGTGGCCGTGCGCCGAATCGACGACGATGACGTCGACGTCGACGCCGATCAGCGACGCGGCGCGGTCGTAGTCATAGGCGCCGATCGCGGCCCCGACGCGCAGCCGACCGCGGGCGTCCTTGCAGCGCTGCGGAAACTCGCGCGCCCGGTCGATGTCGCGCATCGTGATCAGGCCGGTGAGCTTGTTCGACTTGTCCACCAGCAGGAGCTTCTCCACCTTCGCCCGCTTCAGGATGCCCTCGGCCTCGTCGAGCGTGGTCTGCGGCGGGGCCTTGACGAGGTTTTCGCGCGTCATGACATCCGAGAGCGGCCGATTGTTGGTTTCGAGGAACTTGAGATCACGGCGCGTGAGGATTCCCACGAGTTGTCCGTTGGCGGACGTGATCGGAATGCCGCTGACGTTCTGGAGGCGCATGACCGTCTGCGCCTTCTCGACGGTGTCGTCCGGGCGGAGCGTCACGGGGTCGAGAATGACCCCGCTCTCGGAGCGCTTCACCTTGCGGACCTCGCGCGTCTGCGCCTCGATCGACAGGTTGCGGTGAATAACGCCGATGCCGCCTTCCTGCGCGAGCGCGATCGCCAGGCCGCTCTCCGTGACGGTGTCCATCGGGGCGCTAACGATCGGGATGTTAATGCGGATTTCGCGGGTGAGCTGCGTTGAGACGTCGATGTCGCGCGGATGGAGCGCGGCGCGGGCGGGTACGATGAGCACGTCGTCGAACGTCAGGGCGTCGCCGAGAACCTTGTCGAAGTGCGCCGCGTCTGCCATGGAGCTATCATACGAATCGCGCGGTGCGCGTCAAGAATCCGCAATCGGCTTGCGGGTTGAAGGCGGTGCGTTCGCGGCGGGGTCACCTGTCAATGCCCGATCTCCACGACGCCGGCAGGCGGGCGCAGCGGCTCCGGGCCCGCCGCGTGGCGCGCCCGGCGCCGACGAGCCGGCACCGCGGTGCGTCGGCCGAACCCGCGCCCGTTTCCAGCTCGCCGCTGAATCGCTGCTCTCGATTCCAAGGCGCGCCACGTCACAAACATCCGCGCGGGCTGACGCCGGCGGCTCAACGGCGCGCTCGGCATTCATGGATGATGACGACTTAGAGCTGCGCCCGTTTCCAGTCGCCGGACTTGCCGCCGCTCTTGGACTCCAGTTGGAGCGGACCGATGACAATGTCCTTGCTGACGGCCTTGCACATGTCGTAGACCGTCAGGGCCGCGACGGCGCACGCCGTCAGCGCCTCCAGCTCGACGCCCGTCTTGCCTTCCACGCGCGTTTCCGCCGTGATCCGCAGCCGATCGGGCGGCAGCGGCTCGAAGCGCAGATCGACAAACTCGGGCGCGAGACTGTGGCACAGGGGGATCAGCTCACACGTCTTCTTGGCGGCTTGGATGCCCGCGAGCTTCGCTGTCGCGAGCACATCGCCTTTCGGCAGGGCGTGGGCTGCGAGTTTTTCGAGCACGTCGCGGCCGAGCACCACCATCGCGGACGCGACGGCCCGGCGCGCGGTCGGTGGTTTGCGCGAGACATCGACCATGCGAACGCCGCCCGCGGCGTCGATGTGACTGAATTCGTTTTCACTCATCGGCCGAAATCTCCGATTTCGTCGTGCGAGGTTCCGCCGGATCGCGTCCGCGGATCAGGCGCGTGCTCACGCCGCCGACACGTTCGCCATCATGCGCATCAACACGTCCTGCGTCGCATGTTCGCGCAGCACCTCGCCGACCAGCCGCCCGTTCCGCAGCACAAGAATCCGCGTGCTCAAGTGCAGCAGCTCCGGCAGCTCCGAGCTGATCAGCAGAATCGCGTGTCCGTCGATCGCGAGCTGGTCGATCAACTGGTGAATCTCCGCCTTGGCGCCGACGTCGATGCCGCGCGTCGGCTCGTCCAGCATCAACACCTGGCAACGCTGCGCGAGCCACTTGGCGAGCGCGATCTTCTGCTGGTTGCCGCCGGAGAGCCCCGCGATTCCCGCGTCGATGCCCGGCGCGCGAACACGCAGCTTCTGAAAGTACTCGTCCGCCAGCGCCGCCTCTCGGCGCCGATCCACGAACAGCCAGCGCCGCAGCCGCGACAGCATCGACAGCGACAGGTTCTCGCGACACGTCATCGTCAGCACCAGCGCCTGGCGCTTGCGATCCTCCGGCAGCAGCCCGACGCCGCGCGCGATCGCGTCCTGCGGCGTGCGGATCGACACCGGGCGGTCGTTCAGATACACGGTTCCGCGCGTCAGCCGATCGACACCGAAGATCGTCCGCGCGACCTCGCTGCGTCCGGCGCCGACGAGTCCGGCGAGCCCGACCACTTCGCCGGCTCGCACCGCAAAGGACACGTTTTCGAACCAGCCGCGCGACGTGAGCCCCTCGACCCGCAACCGCGTCGGGCCCGCCGGCGTTCGCAAGTGCTCCGGCAGATACTCGGCGAGCGGCCGCCCGATCATCAGGTGCACGATCTCGTCGGCGTTGGTGTCCGCGGTGTCGAGCGTGCCGACAAACCGCCCGTCGCGCAGAACCGTGATCCGGTCGCACAAGCGCGTGATTTCCTCGATGCGGTGCGACACGTACAGGACCGTGACGCCCTCGGCCCGCAGCTTGCCGAGGATGCCGAACAGCCGCTCGCTCTCAGCCGCGGCGAGCGAGCTGGTGGGCTCGTCCATGATGACGATCCGCGCTCGGCGTCCGATCGCCACCGCGATTTGCACGAGCTGCTCCTGTCCGGTCGAGAGCCGACCGATCGGCGTGCGCGGGTCGACGTTGAGTCCGACGGGGACGAGCAGTTCGCGCGCGTGATCGAGCAAGTCGCGCCACCGGACGAATCCGCCGGCGGTGGGCGTCCGCCCCAGGAACAAGTTCTCAGCGATCGAGAGGTTCGGGCAAAACGCGAGCTCCTGGTGAACGATCGCGACACCGGCCCGGGCGGCGTCCAGCGGCGTGCAAAAGCGCACCGGCGCGCCGTCCAGCAGCACGCGGCCGGCGTCCGCGCAGTAGATGCCGGCGAGGATCTTGCCGAGTGTGCTCTTGCCGGCGCCGTTCTCGCCCATGATCGCGTGGCACTCGCCGCGCCGCACGTCGAACGACACCTCGGCGAGCGCCGTGACGCCCGGAAAGCGCTTGGTTACACCCTCGAATCGCAGGATCGGATCGCTCATTCCGCGGCCAGTGTACGCCGCGGCCGGCGGTCGTGCGACGCCCGGGGCGCCGCGCGTCAGATCCCCGCGACGGCGGCCACGAACGGATCGATGTCGAAGTTGTCGATCCGCCCGTCGCGGTTCATGTCGGCGAGGTTGACGTTGCAGAGCGGATACGCTGCGTTGTAGCCGGCGGGATTCGTCACAGCGAGCACGAACGGGTCGATATCGAAGTTGTTCAGCGCGCCGTCGCAATTCAGGTCGCCGTCGATCGTGCCGAACACGATTCGCACCATCGCCGTGCTCGAGTTCCCCGCCGCGCTCGTCACGCGGTAGGTGAACGTGTCCACGCCCGCCGCGTTGGCGGTGGGGCGCATCAGCCGCGACGGGCCGGTCTGACCCGCGGTGAGCGACGCTTCGGTCGGCGGCGTCACGATCTCGTAGGTCAATGCGGTCTGGTTGTTGTCGAAGGTCGCCGGCAGCTCGATCACGAACGGCTGGTCGTCGAGCACCCGCTTGGTGTATCCATACGCGACCGGCGGCGCCGCCGCCGGCGCGCCCGCCGAATACGCGATGCTCAGCGTGCGCGGGGCGCTGCGGACAAGCATGCCGTCGGCAAACAGCGCCTCGGCCTGCACGCGCACGTCGCCGGCCCCCAGCGTCGCGCCGAAGACGAGCAGCGCCTGCGAGCTGCCCGCGCCGGCCGCCACTACCCGTCCATTGTGCAGCACGCGCATCTCGCGAATGACGCCTCCGGCGCCCGCAACGTCAAAGACGAAGGGCGTCGAGAGATCGCCGCTGCTCTGGTTCACGCTGAGCGTAGCGAACCGCCCGCGGTTATTCACATTCAGCGGTCCGACCCACGCGCCGGTCGAGCGCACCAGCGTGCTGTCGATTCCCAGCACGCGCAACTCGTGCCATCCGTCGGCGAGCGCCGCCGTGTCGATCGGGATTTCCGTGTCGGGCAGCACGGCCGTGCGGAACACGCCGTCAATCAGCACGTCGAAGCGGTAGATGACGGCGGTCGGGTGGGGGCTGTCGCCGGTCGGGTTGATGAGAATCTCGCCGCTGACCGGGCCGACCGGAGCGTCCGGAACTTCGATCGTCGGCACGTACGCGAACGGCCGCGTGAGCGGATCGCCGAGCAGCAGACCCTGAAACGGGGCGTAGTTCACGCTGCGCTGCACGGCTTCGCCGAGCGACAGTCCCTGGTGGTAGAAGACGTGCATGCGCGCGTGCGGGAACTTGCCGGCATAGTTGCAGGGTTCCTGCACCTGGCCCCACGAGCCGCTCGCGCCGCGGCGAACCCACAGCGAGATTTTTTCCTGCGAGCTGATGTCAAAGGTGGCGGCATAGCTCGTCAGGTGGTCGCAGAACGAGCCCGGCAGGATCGTCATGTCCGTCGTCTCGATGCCCGGCGACGCCCAGCCGGTCATGATGCCAAGGCAATCGTGCCGCCCGGTCGGCAGGATCGCCATCTGGTGCTCGGCCTGTCCGCCGAGCGCTTCGATCGACGCGACCGCGGTGGGGTAGTTGCCGTGGCGCGGATTGCTGCGGGCGACGTCGGTCGTCTGTTCGTAGTAATACGTGCCCGCCGGGCGCGTGCCGTCGACCGCGACGCTGCGGTCGATCATGTCGATGATCTCGGGCACCGTGTTGCCGCGCTCGCCCGTGTACCCCAGCATCGCGCCGATGAAGTAGCGCCGGTTGCCGGTCATCGAGCTCGGCGTGCCGTTCAGCCAGCCGATCGAGCTGTCGAACGCGCGGGCCACGTCGCTGTTGATGTAATAGTGGTTGGTCAGCGATACCTGCACGTTGCCGGCGAGAATCTCGTTCTCGATAAACGCGAGCGCATACGCACCGCTCACCGAGAAGCGCGACACCGCCGAGCAGCCGTCGACCACGTAGCCGGGTGCGGTGACGTAGAACGAACCGCCCGGCGGAATGACGATGTAATCGATGTGGTCGAGCACGCCGGTGTTGGCAAGCCAGCCGAAGAGCGCATCGAGATTCACGCTGGCGAAGGTCGCGTAGTCGGGCGCGCCCGGGTCCATGTAGAGGACGTTCTGGTCCGGGATGTTGCGGGCGGCCTTGTAGTGGTTTGCGACGTACAGCGACTCCGGCTTCGACGGATCGACGATCAAGAGCACATTCTCGCCGCTGCCGCCTGCGTACGCGACGCCCGCCGCCAGTCCCAGAATCGTTCCCAGGAACGCGGCTGCGTTCCATACGCTCCGTGGTCGCATTGTGCTGATTCCTCATCCCGGCGCGGCGCGCCCGAAGCAGGCAGGTCGCCCGCGGCGCGCCGGTGTCATGGCCCACGCCGTCCCGCGCGAGCCGGCGCGACTCACAACGTACTACGCCAGCCGCCGCCGGGTCAACGGAATTCTCCACGCCCCCGCGCCGCGCCCGGTCGCGCCCTGCTTTTTCCGGCCCCTGCGCGCCGCTGCGTTCGCACCGCGGGCGGGGCGCGTTTGCGGATAGAATCCTCTCGACGACCCGCATGCCGCCCGTGCGGCGACGGTGTCGCGCCTCCGTCGGAATTCGACATGCTTTATCGCGCCGTCGTCCTCACCGTCTCCGACTCGCGCAGCACAGGCGCCGCCGACGATCGCGGCGGGCCCGCCGTCATCGATCAGTTGCCCGCCCTCGACGCCGCGCTCGTGCACCGCGAGATCGTGCCCGACGAAATCGACGCCATCCAGGACGTCGTCTGCACCTGGCTCGGCCGCTGCGACCTGCTGATTACGACCGGCGGCACCGGCGTCGCGCCGCGCGACGTCACGCCGGATGCGCTGGAGCCGCTGATCGAAAAACCGCTCCCCGGTTTCGGCGAGGTGATGCGTTTGCGAGCATTCGAGCGTGTGCCCACGTCGATCGTCGCCCGCAGCGGCGCCGGCGTCGCCGGCGGAACGCTCGTGCTCTGGCTGCCCGGCGCCCCGACGGCGGTCAACGAGTGCCTCACCTGGCTCACCCCCGCGATCAAGCACGTTTGCGACCTGCTCCGCGGCGGAACAGCAGCTGGACATTGAGCACGAGCCGAGCACCAACGGCTCGGTCGTAAGCCCCCCGGACGCGCACGCACACAGCTCGGTCGTAATTCCCCCCCCCGACGCGCACACAAACGGCAGGTCGCCAACGGCCGCGACCTGCCCTACGGGTTGACGGCGGCGCGTTCTGCTTACTCCTCCCCAATCTCCCACTCCAGCAATCCCGCCGACCAATTCGGCTGAAGCTCGATCTCCAGCTTGAGCTGTTCCGTCTTCACCGGTGTGAACGTCACCCGGTTGAATTCGTTCGCCTTCACGCCATAGCCGGACGCGCCTTCGACCTCCTTCCATTCCGCGCCGTCGCGATAAAGGACGCGCCACCGCGCCGGCACGCGACACTCGCCGAACCCCGTGTCGTCGAACCAGTACACGCCGCACGAACTCACCGCCCGCGCCGCGTCGAGTCGGCACGTGATCCACTCCGTCGTCCCCTTGTGGTTCCAGAACGTGAAGCGCGGGACGGAGTGATCGCTGCTGCTCTTTGGCAGCGCCCCGTCGGCGAGCGCGCCGATGTCGTCGCAGTAATGCGAAGCCTCGTAGCGGCTCGGCGGCGACTGGGTCCACTCGCGCGCGTCGGGGCCGAAACCGATCTGCGGAAACACCGAGATTCGCAGCCGCGCACAGCCCATCGGAATCAGCGTGATCGTCTCGTCGCTCGCCACCGAGCGCACCGGGCTGCCCTGCACTTCCTCGATCAGCCCGAGCCGATCGAGCTCCCACGCGTCGATCCGCCGCCCGACCGCGCGCAGCTCGATCGGCGCCGCGTCGGGCGTGAACGGCTGCGCCGCCAGCGCGCCGCGCCGCCTCACGACCGTGAACGACGTCGCATCGGCCTGAACGGCCCGCGCTTGCGCGTCGGGCGCCGCGCCGCCCGCCTCCGCGTCCTCCGTTGCCACGTTCACCAGCGCCTGCCTCGCGAGCTGCTCCGCGTCGCGCGGCACCAACACCAGCCCGTAATTCCAAGGCGTCGTCGCGAAAACCTCCTGCGCCGGCCACTCGTCGTCGCCGCCGTAGCGCTCCCACCGCTCGCCGATCTTCAGCGAATACCACAGCGGCCCGCGCCGCACCGACACGCTGTCGCCGATCGTCTCCCACCGCCGCAGTTGCACCGTCATCGGCAGCTCCACGCGCACCGCCGTTTGCGGACCCCACGTGTGCTCGATCTTCAGCCAGCTCTGCACCGGCCGCGGCGCGTCGACCTGCCGACCCGCGATCGTGATCCGCGGCGCGCGACACCACTCCGGCACCCGCAGATACAGCGGAAACGCGACCGGCTTTGCGGTCGTGATCGTCAGGTTCACCGCTTCGTCGAACGGATAGTCCGTCGCGACCACCACGCGCGCCTCCACGCCGCGCGCCACCTTCGCGCTCAGCTCGCACGGCGCGTAGATCGCGCACGCGAGCCCCTCGTCGCGCGTCGCGTACCAGAGGCTCTCGCAGAAATACGGCCACCCGATCCCAACGTTGTGCTGGCAGCAGCGATAGTCGCGCGGGTCATACGACAGCATCGTCCCCCAATTCTCGATGCCCGGCGCCTTGTTCGCCTTATCCAACTGCACCCCGTTCGCCGCCGTCAGGTAGTGCAGCCCGCGCAGCTCCGGCGTCATCGCCGCGGGCAGCGAGTTGAACGCGATCTCCTCCGCCCGGTCGGCGTGCTTCGTTTCGCCGGTCTGCGCCAGCAGCAGCCGAAAGCTGTGAATGAACTCGACCATCGAGCAGGTCTCGGCCCCCTGGCGCGGGCCGTGATAGCCGGGCCGGCAGTTCTCATCGGCGCCGAACATCCCGCCCGGCTGCTGGCCATAGAGCAGCATGACCTGCTGATAGTTCCGCTCGGCGGCATCGAACCAGCGCCGCTCGCCGCTCAATACGCCGTAGCTCGCCGGCTCGCGAAAGCCCTGCGTGATGTTGACGCCGTGCCAGCTCGCGATCCCGCGATCCCAACGAACGGTGCGTTCGTGGATGCGCTGGGCGAGTTCGAGCAGCCAGTCGCCGCCGGTGCGGTTGTAGAGCCACAGCACGCTTTCGAGGTTGTCGCCGCCGCGGATCTTCTGCCAGCTCTCCGGGAGCAGCTCCTGGCGCGGCAGGCTGCGCTGCCAACGAAAATAGCGTGTCATGAACTCCAGCGCCGCCGGATCGCCGGTCGCCTCGTGCAGCGTCTGCACCGCGTTCAGGATCAGCATGTTCGGCCACAGGTCGCGCTTCTGCTTGTTGGCGCGCGGACCGAAATAGCCGTCCGCATCCTGCGTCGCCATCACCAGCGCGAGCAGCCGCTTCGCCTCGGCGACGAGCGTCTCGTTGTGCGAAACAAACGCCAGGCTCACGTACCCGCGGAGCCAATAGGGGAACTCCTCCCATCCCCAGCGGCCCTCGCCCGTGGGGTTTGTCCACGCGCTGTCGTTCGCGTTGCACCACTTGCTCAGTTCGGGCAAGCGCCCCGTCAGCCCGTTCGCCAGCCGATCGACCTGCTCGCGCAGCCAGCCTTGCGGGCGGATCGACCCGACCGGCAGCTTCAGCAACGCATTCCCCAACAGCGGCGGACGGTTGTGCATCGGCGGATAGCTCGGACTCACGGCGTCGATCGGCGGGAGCTTTACGTAGCTGGCGGCGGGCGACATCGACGGCTCCGGGGCTGCTTGGTTTTGGATTCCGGCGTTCGGATTTTCGATGGCGGACGATTGTGGATCGCGGGCTTCCGGTCGCAGATCGGAACCCCTTGTCTCTGGGGCACCGGCTCTCAGCCGGTGCGTCGCGTGCGTTTCGGATTGTGGATCGGCGCGTCTGGCGTCCGCCCACCAGGCGGGGAACGCGGCGCCGAGCGACGCGGCGCCCAGCAGCGCGGTGAGCACAAAGGAGGACGCCGGGGTCAGCAGTTTTTGGTGTTGCGGCATGGGCAGCGCTCCGGTCCTCGTGGGGGGGTGCGTGATTTTCCCCAACTCGGCGGGGAAAAACGCGCAACCGGTCGGCGGTCCGCGAACTTTACCCCGCCGGCGCGCCCGCGGCGAGCCGCCGCCGCCGCGTCGCCGCGGTCGTCACCCCCGTTTGGCGAGCGCCAGGGCCGATCTCCAGCCTGCGGCGCCCGCCCGTCGCCGCCGCCGGCGGGTTCCGAGAAAGTTCACCGATTTCCAGCGCGATTTTTGCGTCTGGCACGCTACTTGCCGGGAATTAATTGCGGCCTGCGCGCGGTTGGCGACAGCGGCACGCGGTTCGCGACGCAGCCGACCCCGCCACGCAAGGGGTCAGCCTCGTCAGGCCGCGCGGCAGCGATCCGCCGGTCGGAACCCGCCGCGCCCGCGGCGGACCCATCCGCCGCCGCACGAAACGGCGCGCCCGCCGCGTCGAGCGGCTCGCGTGCCGCGCGATCGGAGTCGGGACATGCACGTCCGCGGACGCAAGGAGTCGGCAATACCGCTCGATCCGGTGGTCAGCTTTCGCGGGCCGATTGACCGGCCCGGCGGTCGTGCGATAGGCTGCGCGTCGGCGTCCGAGGCCGACGGAGCCGCAAATAACCCGACCTTCTCATCCAGCCGCCCGCGCGGCGGCCGGGCCCTCATGCCAACCGGGCCCGCAGGTCACAAAATGGAGGACCGCCCGATGCCGAAGGGAATCCATCCTGAAGTTGTTGGCTGGCGTCCACGCGACTCCAGACAACCGGAGGCTTCTACCATGGACGCGTCGTTTCGCCATGCTGTCGGCCTCGCCGCAATTGTCCTTGGCGTCGGTTGCGTAACACCGTCAGTACTTTGGGCTGACACGGTTACGCTCGCGGGACCACTTACAGGGCTCCATCAATTCTATGGACAAGATGTTCGCATCTACAATCCCACGGGAAGTGTCCTGGTCACCGGATCAACAACCATCCTAGTTTACGATGGCAGCATCACGGTTGACTCGATAATCCTCGCGCCGGTCGCGAATGGTGCCGACGGATCTGACGGGAGTCAATCCGAAGAACCGACACCTGGGCTGCCGGGGTCGTCTGGCTTGGCAATAAAGCTGCGCACCGTCTATGTTGGCGAGTATTCACCTAGTGCGTCAGGCGGCATTAACATCAATGCGTCAATTCGTATGCCCGGGGGAAACGGCGGCAGAGGTGGACATGGTAGGAGCGGTAGCCTGGTACCGGAGTGCAGTTGGTCGCCTCCCCAGGACGGCGCGAACGGTGGCAACGGTGGTTCGGGGGGCGCGATCACCATTGAAGGGTACGGCAACGTCCGCCTCTCCCCGTACGTAGCCTTGTCATCCGTGGGAGGTTCGGGCGGCGCTGGCGGGTCTGGCGGAACCAATAGCGGGGACTGGATGCCCGACCCAGGGCAATTTCCTGCTGGGCACGGTGCGTACGGGGGCACTGCCGGCGCTGGCGGCGGAATTGCCGTTTCGAGCACCTATCCTACTGAGCCTGAGTTCGACGTAACAATCGGAGCAGGGTGCGAACTTCGAGCGGATGGCGGGCGCGGAGGCGATGGTGGCAGCGGTGGCAGCGGAATGCCCGGCGGACATGCGAGGCTCGCCCAACCGGGAGGGGTTGGTGGCGCGATCACGGTGTCGAGCGTCGGTAATATCTACATCGACGAGGGGACCATTATCAGCTCAATTGGCGGAGATTCGGGCCGAGGCGGATACGGCGGTGACGGTTTGGGTTCGGGATGCTCCGCGAGTGACATCTGCGCAAATGAGTACCCGGATGGCGCACAGTGGGTCACCGGGCAGGGAGGCCTCGGCGGCTCCGGAAATCTGACTTCACCCGACGGGGGTGCGGTCACTATTTACGCCGGCGGCCTGTACGCCGATTTGTATGCCAGCCACATATTCACTTCTGGTGGGGCGGGCGGAGATGCGGGGGATCCCGGGACGGCCGGTGTAGAATACAGATGCACCGGGGGACTCTGGGGATACGCGCTTCGGCCGGGCGAATTCGGTGGTGGAGGTGGCAGTGCGGGTACCATCACGATTAGCGCCAGTTGGGGTACGGGTATTGTCTCGTGTAGTATTGTCGCTGAAGGAGGGCGAGGAGGTCATGGATCATCCGTTTCCGGCCATACGTTTTTTCAGCCGGGCGGTCCCCAGAACTCAGGCAGTGGACAAGCTGGCGGGTTCGGTAACGGCGGTGGACGAGGAGGTACGGTACAAATATCGGCGGGCACAGTGGTCAGCGTTGCGGGCGCGACACTCGATCTCGATGGTGGCCCCGGCGGACTTGGCGGCCACGGCAAACATTGGTGTCCATCGTTGGGAACCGGCGGGGCAGGCGGTATTGGTGGCGGCGCTGGAGCTGTTCTGTTCACGACTCCGCGGATTCTCGGATCCCACAGTCTAAGCAACGTCAATGGCGCCACTGGGACCACCGGGAATCCAAACGGCACCGCTAACCTGCCTTGCCCGCCCTGAGCCCGCGTGCGGTGGTAGTGGATTTTGATCCTCGCGCGTGAAGGTGTCCAGCTGGTTGTCCGTGGAACGGGTCTGATGGAACACAGAATCACCGTTGCGCTGTTTAGCGAGAGAGGCAGACGATGAACCGCGTCAAAGTGAGTACCGCGTTTACCCTGATCGAACTCCTCGTCGTGGTCGCCATTATTGCCCTGCTGATCTCGATCCTGCTGCCCGGCCTGAATGACGCGCGCGAGCAGGCGCGGCGGGCGAAGTGCGGCGCCAATCTACACTCAATCGGCACGGCTCTGTTCGCGTGCGGATCGGAAAACAACGGGTTTCTGCCGCACTGGGACGACGGCGGCGCCGCGCTTGGCACACCGCGCGTCATGTACACGTGGGTCGATGCGTTATTCGACATGGATTACATCGGCGACGTCCGAGTCACGTTGTGCCCGACCGACACGCGGGAAGACGCCCCGATGGTCGCGCGCGGAATCGACTGGAGCTTCAATTTCGTCGATCGGTTCGGTGTTGGTGAGCGGCTCCGCGCCGGTGTTCGGACGAGTTACGCGCAGAATCTTCTCGCCGTCGGCTGGAATCAGAACCAGAACCGACACCAGGATGCCGCGCGACAGGTGCAAGCGATGGATGGTTGGTGGACCTGGATTGGCAACCTCCAGGCGATGTGGTTGATGAGGTGGGGCAGCCGCGGCGACCCGGTCGGCACTCCGCTTTGGCAGGGAGCGATGAGCGGCTGGAGGCACGGGAAGAACTTCTCAGCGAATACGCTCTTCATGGACGGCCATGTCGGCGTGCTTGTTCCACGTCCGCAGCAGACACTTCGCGACTGGCGCACCAAGACGGTAGACACGGTGCAAGCGTTCACATGGCTCCCCGGCGAGCAATCGTGGCGGCGCGACTGGAACAGCTATGGATGGGGACCGGCGCCCGGCGAGATCGAAGACTACCGACCTCGATTTCCTGCTCAAAACCGAAATCGTGACGAAGAGGCGCCTGCACTTTCGTTCGGCAAAGGAATGCCGGAGCACTTGGATCTCAACTGGCGAACGGCCAATCGAATGTGGCGCAAACTTCCCTCGGATGTGGAAAGCAGGCGGTAGCAGTGACTCCGACGATCCGAAACGCGATCTTGAGCGTCGGCGCGTTGGGCGCGATCGCGGTCGCCGCCTACCGATTCATGTACGTCTCACAGGGAACGGCGCAGCTTCCGGTGCACTATGCGCTGACGGGGATATGCCTTGCCTGCAAAGCGCCGGCCACGCGTACGGAGAACATTACAGATCGACCCCCGCTGCGGTGCAACAAATGCGGGCAACAGGCTGTGTACCCCTGGTATCATTGCCTGAACTGCGGAAAGCGGTTCATTCCAAAGCTGGAGCGCCGGAACGCCGGCCCTCCGCGCATCCCGATGATACCGCTGTGCGTCGCGTGCGGTAGTTCAGCGACTGGAGTACTCCAACCGGGTGAGACTGGGCAGGACGTGGTTGGCGAAGCTCCGCTCCCGGCGTGGCCGTGAGGCGCGGTGACCACGTGTCAGCGCGCGAAAGAACCTCAGTCGGACTTATGAAACCGGGCGTTGGGGCGCCCAAGCAAGGACGAGCCGAAGGGTGGTTTGGGGAAGGCAGGGAGAAGAAGCGTAGTTCGTAACTGACGGAGCCGGGTCGGCGACGACCGGCGATCGCCGGAGATGCTCTGCACGCAGGAGCACGGCGTCGCACCGTCGCGGCTCGGCGGGGACATCGTAAACACCTCATTCTCAAAGGAGAGAAGCTGTGAGAGCCATTCGTAGTCTCGGGGGCGTGACACTGGTCGCGGCGCTGTGCGCGACGGTGGGCGCCCAGAACGTCGAGGGTCCGTTTGGAACGCACAACGGCGACATTTTTGGCCGGTCGCGCTTGCCGCTGGTCCGCGTCAACGACAGCGGCGCGCTGCCGCTGGCGTGGAACATCGATCTCGGGGCGGTCGGCGTCAACCGTGTGGCGGGGCGCGCGCCGATCACCTTTGACAAGGACGGGAACATCTACTTCCGCGAGTCGACCCCGTCGAACAGCGTCGCGTCGTTCGAGCCGGTCGCCGGAGCGCTGCGATGGCGCGCGAACAACGGCGGCGCGGGCGTCGCGCTCGGCTCGACCTTCAGCAGCAGCGGCGTCGTGGTCGGCGACGGCGACCTCTGCTACGCCCTCGCAACCGGCACGCAGCCGGCCGCGTACGGCATTCGCAAGGATAACGGCCTGATCGTATGGACCACGAACCTGAACGACCCCCCGGGTTCGCTGCCGTGGGCCGCGGGCACGGAGCTGACGCCGGTGCTCTTCGACGGCAAGCTCTACGTGGTCTCGCAGTCGGACGGCACACAGGTCGTCGTGTACGCATTGAACGCGGGCACGGGCGCGATCGAGTTTCAGGGCAATATTCCGTGTCCTTATGACGTCGTCGGCAGCCTGACGCTGGTGCCCGACCTGCTCGGCGGCGGCGTTCACGCGCTCTACTGGAACGGTTCGAGCAATTCGCCGCAGAACAACGGCGGCGCCGACGGCATCGCCGATACGTGGTGTGTGCGCCTCGACACAAACCTCAACAGCGCCACGCTCGAATGGGGTATGGAAGGCGGCTGGGTCGCGCGCAGCCACGTCATTTACAGCCCGTTGACCAACCGCATTTATCTCCATGCCTGGACCGACTTCGGCGCCGAGTTCTACACCTATAACGCCGTCACCGGCGCCGTCGTTGCGAACCAGAACTCGGCCAACAACGGCCACGGGTTCTACGACGTCGGCTGCCTCGATTGGGGCAACCAGAGCGTGGTGACCGGCGCGTTCAGCGGCAACGTCGTCATCTACGCCGACGACGGCACCGGAACGACCACCGACGTGGTCTACAGCTACGAGCCGTTCTGGGGCGAGCTGCGCGTGTTCGGTCAGTTGGCCAAGCGCAACGCGACGGGCGGCGGCACTGAGACCATCCTGATTTCCGGCACCAACAGCCGCTGCAACGATCTCACCGAGCCGGCCCGCGTCGTCGTCCTCAACCTCGACAATGCGGTCGTCGCCGAGGACGGCCCGGCCTATTTCGATGACATTCTCATCGAGGAAGGCCCCGGCGGCGGTCCCTACACGACTGTGTTCAGCGAGAACTTCAACGGCCTCTCCGCCGGCGACCTGCCCGGGCAGGGCGGCTGGGAGCTCGACAACGCCGCTCCCAGCGGCGTCACGCCGGCTCAGTTGCTGAGCGACCCGACCAGCAGCGGACAGGGCCTCGTCGCGGCGCTCGACGCCGCGGGCAATGGCGGCGGCTGGCAGGGCTTCTTCCACGGCTTCGCCGACACCACCGCCGACGAAGTCGTCGTGACGTGGAAGCAGTATCGCACCGACCTCACCGACAATCTCTGGCCGTACTACGGCGACGTCGTCAACGATTTCGCCGGCGGTTGGTCGTTCGAGTGGGATCAGAACGGCAAGATTCTGCCGTATCACTTCGTCGACAACGGCGGCGGCGTGAACATGGCGGCGAACATCTGGCAGACCATCTCCATCAAGTTCAGCAACATCAACGATCCCGATCCGGGGAACCGCATCGTCCAGGTCACCGTGACTGACATCAACGGCAGCACCGCGGGTTTCCCGATCCTCCAGACCGACGGGTTCAACGCGACCGATTCGATCCGCGGCTTCGGATTCCAGTTCGAAGGCACGCCGATCACCAGCGGCGGCAGCGCCAACACGCCGGAGGCGGAGTACAACACCGGCATCTGTCAGGATCACGGCTTCACGACGCGCGGCGGCGCGTACGCCGGTCCGGACGGCAAGATCTACTACATGGATCCCGTGCCCAACCGCCTCGTCGCGCTCGGCGCCGGCGATCCGTGCTTCGCACATGGCCGGTTCGATCCGAACGGCGATGGCGTGATCAACAACTTCGACATCGATCCGTTCGTGTTGGGTCTGACCGATCTGGCGACGTACACGACGATGTTCTGCGGCGGGAACGCGCAGTGCGCGCTCTGCCGGCTGGACATCGACGAGAGCGGAGCGATCAACAACTTTGACATCGATCCGTTCGTGGCGTGCCTGACCGCAGGCTGCGACTAGGCAGCGACCGCCGCTCCTGCGCGGCGCAGTGTCAGTTTCGAGGCCGGCCGGCGCGCTGTAGTGCGCCGGCCGGCCGCTTTCTTTAGCGCGCCGATCGGAGCTTCACCCAAACGTGCGCGGCCGCTTCACGCGCGGCCGGCGCGGCGAAACGACGGAGCGCCTCCGGCGGCGACCGGACGAACGTCGGGCGCCTCCGTCCGCGCACCAGAGCGCGATTTCATCCGCACGCGCGGCACAGGAAGCGGCCGTACAAGAGCGCCGCCGCGTACTTCATCGCGACCGCGTCGTCGCCGGGTTCTGCGTGCGCTCGCCGCGGTGAGCTGCGAGTTCGTCGCGGCGCTTCCAAATTCGGCGCCGTTCTCGCATTGTCGCTGTCGCGCACAAGCTCTACACTTCGACCGATGAACGCAGGCGAACCCGCGGCTGCCGCTCCTGCCACGCCCGCGGGTGCGGCGCTCGATCAACCGTTGCGCACGTCGCGCGATGCGGCTTCGCCGCTGCTGGTGGACGCGCGCGACGTGCGCAAGGCGTACGCGACCGCGGATCACCCGGTCGTCGCGCTCGCGGGCGTGTCGCTGGCGGTGCCGGCCGGGGAGTTCGTCGCCATCATGGGGGCGAGCGGCTCCGGCAAGAGCACGCTGCTGCACCTGATCGGCGGGCTGACCTCGCTCGACGCCGGCACCATTCTCGTCGAAAGCCAGAACCTCGGCACGATGTCCGACCGCGCACGCACGATCTTCCGTCGCCGTCGCATGGGGATCATCTTCCAGGACTACAACCTGCTGCCGACGCTGAGTGCCGCGGAGAACGTCGCGCTGCCCTGGCTGATCGACGGGCGGCCGATGTCGGAGCTCCGCGGCCGCGCCGCGGAGCTGCTGCGCCTGGTGCACCTGGAGCACCGTGCCGATCACCGGCCCGACGCGCTCTCCGGAGGCGAGAAGCAGCGTGTCGCGATCGCGCGTGCGTTGCTGAACGATCCGGCGCTGATCCTCGCCGACGAACCGACCGGCAATCTCGATTCGCGCCAGTCGCTCGAAGTCTGGCTGCTCCTGCGGCGCATCGCGGTCGAACGCGGCAAGACGATTCTCATGGTTACGCACGAAGCCCCCGGCGCCGCGTTCGCCGATCGTGTTGTCGTGCTCAAGGACGGGCGCCTGGTCGGCGCCATCGAACCGAAAGGCAGCGGCGATGCGGCACTGGTCGCGACTGGCTACCAGGAACTGGCGGGCTAAACCCACCCGCACCTTCGGCATCATCCTCGCGATCGCGCTCGGCACCGCCGCGGTCGTGTGGGTCACCTGCTGCTTTGAATCGGTCCGGCGCACCGTGCTGACCTGGGCCCGCCAGTACGTCGGCACGAGCCAGCTCACCGTCGAGTCGCCGCTCGGAAAATACGACGTCCTCCCGCTCCGGCTCGCCGACGTGCTCATGGCGATTCCCGAGGTGCAGTCCGTCACGCCGCGCCTCGTGCAGCGCCTCCGCGGCGTGCCGGCGGCGCGGCCGGTCGACGCGAATCTCGTGGTCAAGCAGCGCTGGACCAACGACACGCCCGAGGTCGACGTGCACGGCGTCGACATCGAGCTCGAACGCCTGGTGCGCGACTACCCGCTGAAGGATGGACGCATGCTGACCGCGGACGACCGCTTCGCGGCGGTCGTCGAGGCGGGCTTCGCGGAGGAATACGGCAAGCAGGTCGGCGACTCGCTGCTGCTGTGGGGCGGCTCGCGCGCCGACGACGAGCCGTACGAGCTCGAGATCGTCGGGCTGGTCGAGCGGCGGCGGATCGCACGGTTTCAGAAGGCGCAGGCGGTCGTTCCGCTCACGACCCTTCAGCAGATCGCGCTCAAGCAAGGCTCCGCGACCTCGCTGGACGTGATTCTCCGCGACCAGAACGACCGAAACATCCGCCGCGTCACCGAGATCATCCGCGGCGAGGTGCGCAAGCGCGTCCCGAACGCGACCGTCCGCGACGTGCGGCTGCGCCTGCAACAGATTCAGAACGCCCAGAACCAGCAGGAATTCGTGCTGGTGCTGCTCAGTTGCGTTGCCATGCTCACCGGACTGTTCATCATCCTCAGCACGCTCAGCATGGGCATGGTCGAGCGCATCGCCCAGCTCGGGCTCATGCGCTGCATCGGACTCACCGGCGGTCAGCTCGCGCTGCTGATGCTCGTCGAAGTGATCCCGCTCGGCGTCATCGGCGTCGCGTTGGGCGTGCCGATGGGGCTCGGGCTGACGGCCCTGACGGTTTCGCTGGTGCCGGAGTACGTCGGCGCGTTTCCGATCCGCATCGACGAAATCGCGGGCGCGGCCCGGGTCGGCGTCGGAGCGCTGCTGCGCTCCGTCTGGGACAATCTCTGGAGCACGGGCATCGTGCTGGCGGCGACGGCCGGGCTGGCGACGACACTCGCGGCCACGCTGCTGCCGATCCTTGCCGCCGTCAGCGTGACGCCGCTGGAGGCGTCGCGTCCGCGCGCCCGGCGGGGGCGTCGCTGGCTGATGTTCGCGACCGCGGCCGGCGCGCTGCTTGTGCTCGGGCTCCAATACAGCACCGTGTACGGATTCTCACCCTGGTTGCACGACGCGCTGACGCCGGCGTCGGCGTTCCTGCAAGCCCATCTCGGATTCCCACTGCCGCTCGACGGGCTCCAGCGTTCGCCCACGTTCCTGAGCGGCGCGACCCTGGTGATCGTGCTGCTCTATCTCGGCTACGCGCTGCTCGCGCCGCTGGTCGTGTGGGTGATCGGCTCGTCCGCGGTGCTGCTCACGGCCCGCCTGGCGCGCGTGCACACGCGCCTGTTGCAGGATCAGGTCGGCTACGCCGTCTGGCGCTCCGCCGGCATCTGCTGCGGCCTGATGGTCGGCCTCTCCCTCATCGTCGGACTCGCGGTTTTCAGCGAGAGCGTTCGCAACGGCTGGGAATTCCCAAAGCAGTTTCCCGAGGCCTACGTCTGGAGCTTCCAGCAGATGCGGCCCGACGCCGAGCAGCGACTTCGGGCCGTGCCCGGCGTGCGCAACTTCACAGCGGCGAACGCGATGAACGTGATCGTCGAGGAGCGCCCGCTGCTGATGGAGAAGGTGTTTCTTTCGGTGACCTGGTTTCTCGGCATCGATCCCGAGTCGTTCTTCGATCTCGTGCGCCTGGAATTTGTCGAAGGCGAGCGCGCCACCGCGCAGCGCCTGATGCGCCAAGGCGGCCACGTGCTCGTCGCCGAGGACTTCGCCCGCACGCGCAACAAGCATCTCGGCGACACGGTCAAGGTCTTTGTCGGGCAGCGACAGCACCTGTTCAAGATTGCCGGCGTCGTGCAGTCGCCGGCCCTCGACATCGCCGCCGGATACTTCCAGGCCCACAGCGAGATGAACGTCGTCGCCGTCGGTTCCGTCATGGGCGCGAATGCGGACATGCGGCGACTGTTCAACGTGGACGGCGTGAAGCTGGTGCTGCTGAATTTCGATCTGCCGCCCGAGACGCCGCCCGCCGGCTGGCCCCCGCCGCGCGACACCGCCGCCGCCGCGGCGCTCGGCGCTGAGGCGTTCGACGAGCGATTGCCGCTGGCGAGCCGCTGGCAGCGCTGGCGCGAGGAACAGGTGCTGCGCGCCGTGGCGGGCCAGCTCGAAAACCCGCAGGCGTTCCGCGGAACGGTGCGCGAGCTGAAGGACGAGATCGACCGCGAACTGACGCGTGTCACCCGCCTGCTCAGCGCCGTGCCCGCGGTGGCGCTGATCGTCGCCGCGATCGGCGTCGCAAACCTCATGACCGCGAGCGTCACCAGCCGCGCACGGCAACTCGCGATCCTGCGCGCCGTCGGCGCGACGCGCGGGCTCATCCTCCGCATGGTCATCGGCGAGGCGCTCGTGCTGGGCGTGCTCGGCAGCGTGCTGGGGCTCGCGCTCGGGCTGCACCTCGCGCACAACACCACCACGATGACCGAACGCATGTGGGGCATGGCGGCGCGGCTGCAACTGCCGTGGGAGTACATTATGGTCTCGGTGGCGCTGACGATCGGGTTGTGCGTGCTGGCAGGGATCATGCCCGCGCGACACGCGTCGCGCACCAACGTGGTCGACGCGCTCCGCGTCCAGTAGCGGTCCGTCGCGTCGCGCCGCGAGCCCCCGGTCGGCGTGACGGCAGCCTACGCTTCCTGGGGCGCCGGGTCCTCGACCGGTGCGACGAATTCCGGCATCGCTGCGCAGGTCCGGGCCACGGGCCCGAGCAAAAGGGAATGACCCAACATGCGGCTCGGGCTGGTCCTAATCGCGATCGCGTGCGTCGGAATGCTCGTCGGCACGCTGTGCGTGATGCTTGCTCCGTTCGCGACGCCCGCCGCATCCGAACCGCCGCGTGCAGCGCCGCAACGCGGCAGCGGCGCGACGTTCGAGCCAGACCCAATCCGCCGCGCCGCCGGCGCGGATTCGCCGCGTTCCGCCGGCCCAGCCGCGGATCCGCCGCGTGCGACCGGTTCACCCACCGCGGCAAGGTCCACCGTACCGTCCGCCGCTGTCAGCTCGCCGGTGCAGCGGCCCGCGGTGCGCGAGCCGCGCGCGCAGCAACAGCGGCGGTTCGAGGCGGCCTTCGCCGATGCGGCGCGCGTGCTCGATTCGGACCCGATGAACCCGGGCGCGCTGCGGGCGGCGTGCGACGCGGCGCTGGCGTTGCAACGCTGGCCGGAGGCGTGCGCGCTGCTGGAGCGGCGCGTCGCGCTCGATCCCGACGATGCCGACCTGCGCTTCGAATACGCAAGCGTGCTGCTCCGCTTGTCGCACTGGAGCAGTGCCGCGCGCGAGCTCGCGGCTGTCGCTCAGTCTGATCCGCAGCATGCCCGCGCGTGGTACAACCTCGCGCTCGCACAGCAGTCCGCCGGGCGTCTTGCCGACGCCGAGCGCGCCTGGTCGCGCGCGATCGAGCTGCTGCCCGATGACGCGGATGCGCGCGCCCACCGCGGCGAACTGCGGCTTGATCTTCACGATTGGAGCGGAGCGTCGGACGACCTTGCTGCGGCGCTGATCCTCGCGCCCGACGACGCGGCCATTGCGCTGAACCTCGGTCTCGCACTCGCGCGGTCGGGGCAGATGACGGAGTCGCAGCGCGTCCTGCTCGACCTGCACGCGCGCCGGCCCCGCGACGTGCGCGTGATGAACCGCCTCGCCGAACTCGCTTGGAGTCAGAGCGTCGCAGCGTCCGGCGGCGACGCGGCGCTGCGAACACAGGCCGCGGAGTGGTGCCGCCGATCGCTGGCGATCGACCCGGATCAGCCGTCGGTGGCCGAGTTGTTGGCGCGCGCGGGCGCAACGCGCGCACCGTAGTGACGCGCCCGCAGCGCGAGCCACACACACGCCGCCCACGCGAGCAGCGCACAACCCAGCGTGACGCCCGCGGCGCGAGCCGCCGGCCACGCCAGGCCGATCGCCGCGAGCAGCCAGTACAGCAGCACGCCGCGCACCGCCCAGCGCAGAAAACCGGACTCCGCTGTCGCGCGCGGCGGGCCGCCGTCCCCTTCCGCCCGCGCCGTCTGCGCACGCCCGTCCGCCGCGTACGCCAGCAGCACCAGCGGCCAGAACGCCAGCAGCAGGTAGCGCGTCCACAGCAGCGGCGAGAGCAGAACCATCAGGCAGCACCACGCCCCGAACGACGCCCGCGTCGCTCCGGGCGCCCACGCCGCGCGCGAACCGGGCCGAGGCACGACGATGACTGACACGATGAGCAGTGCGGCCGAGATCGCCGCGTAGGCGCGCCAGATCAGCTCCCGCGGCACGTCCGCGACGTTTACGAATAGCGGCGTCGGCGGGTCGTTCGGGTTCCGATCCGTCGGCGACAGCAGGCCGCGCAGGACGATCGGCAGCGAGTTGTTCGTGTACTTCGCCTTCCGCGGCTTGTCGGTCGTGATGCTCTCGTGCGCCCCGTGCCCGGCCACCGCGCGCTCGTAGAACGCCGCGTGCTGCCGCAGCGTCTCGTCGTAGCCCACGCTCGCGAGCGGCAGTCCCGCGCCGAGCGCGACGCCTGCGCCGCAGGCCGCCGCCGCGACGCGCCAGCGGCCGCGCAGCACGAAGTACACGACGAGCAGCGCCGGCAGCAGCTTGATGAGCGCGGCGAGTGCCAGCAGCAATCCTGCCGACCACTCGCGGCCGCGCTCGACCAGAAACCACGTGGCGACGACCAGGAACAGGAGGAGCAGGTCGACCGCCCCGAGCATCGCGCACGAGTGCACATAGGGCATGATCAGCGCCACCGCGATCAGCGTCGCGCGGCGCGGCCCGGCGCGCAAGCCGCCGCAGAGCAGCGCTTCGCCCATCAGCACCGTGACGGCAAACAGCGCCAGCGAGAGCAACGTGAAGCCGACGATCGCGACATGCAGCGGAAGCAGGCTCCACGGCAGCATGAAGATGGTGAAGAACGGCAAGTAGTTGTGAACGCCGAGTTCGTCGCTGATGACGCCGGTCTCGCGAAAATGCGCCGCCGTGCGCCAATAGTCGCGGAAGTCGCTCGTGCTCTCGGCCCGCTGTGTGACGACGAACACGGCGACGATCGCGTAGATCGCAAACGCGCTCGCGACCCAGAGCCAGCCGCGCGCACCGGGCGGCGTGTCGGCAGGCGCCGGCGGGCGCGCCGCATCGGGGTGTCGCAGCGCGTGCGGCGGTTCGTCCGGCGTGAGTCGGCGCCGCGTCACGGGCTGCCTCGCAGCGCGGCGCGGATCGCGACCGGGTAGAGCCGCGCGAGGTGGCGCAGATAGCGAAGCTGCTCGGCCACGCTGAGCTTGGTCACGCCGGCAGCACGATCGGCGAACGTAATCGGAATCTCGACCACGTTGCGCCAGCGACAGCGCACAACCAGCTCCAGCAGAATCTTGTATCCCACCGGCCGAAGCGCCGCAGCATCCACTGCGGCGCGCCGAAATGCGAAGTAGCCGGACATCATGTCGCGCACGCGCGTCAGCGGGCGCGCCAGCACCCGCCCGGCAAGACTGTTGAGCCGGCGGTGCAGCGGCCAGTGCAGATCGACACGCCCCCCGGGCACGAAGCGACTGCCGACGACGGCGTCCACCCGCGCGTCGCGCAGCGGTTCGATGAGCGCCGGCAGCGCCTCCGGCGGATGCGAAAGGTCGGCGTCCATCACGACGATCAGCGGCGTCCTCGACTCCGCGACACCGCCGAGCACCGCGCTCGAAAGACCGCGTTCGTGCCTGCGAACGACGACGCGGACAGGCCGAAGCGGGGCGAGCGCGCGGGCCGCGTCGGCCGTGCCGTCCGGCGAAGCGTCGTCGACGACGAGAAGCTCGACCGATGCGGGATCGAGCGCGGCGAAGATGCGCTCCGCGAGCGGCGCGATGTTGTCGCGCTCGTTGAAGGTCGGCACGACGATCGTCACGGGTTCAAAAGGGACGTACATGCGATCGCGCGCCTCACGCTCCAAGCGTCGCTCCGGCCGCGCCGCGGGCTCGCGAGTCGCTGTCCGCCGCATGCCCGACCGTTCAATCGAAGAACGCGAACCACACGATGCAGAAGATCGCTCTCACGCCGTCGCGCCACGTGATCTTCTTGCCTTCCTCGTATGAGCGCCCCGAATAACTGATGCCGACCTCGTAGACGCGCCACGGCCGGCGCGCGATCTTCGCGGTCAGCTCCGGCTCCATGCCGAAGCGATTGCTGCGGATGGTGAACGACCTGGCGACCTCGCGCCGAAGAACCTTGTAGCACGTCTCCATGTCGGTGAGGTTGAGGTTCGTGAACATGTTGCTGAGCGTCGTGAGAAAGCGGTTGCCGACGTAATGCCAGTAATACAGCACGCGGTGTTCGTCGCCGCCGACGAAGCGCGACCCGTACACCACGTCGGCGCGGCCGTCCAGAATCGGTTTCAGCAGCTTGGGATATTCGCGCGGGTCGTATTCCAGATCGGCGTCCTGGATGACGATGATGTCGCCTTCGGCGTGTTGAATCGCGGTGCGGATCGCGGCGCCCTTGCCCTGGTTGCGGTCGTGCCGGATGACGCGGATCCTTGCGTTGGGAAAGCGCTCGGGGAGTTGCGAATAGAGCTCGTTCGTGCCGTCGGTCGAACAATCGTCGACCAGTACCAGCTCCCGCTCGATCGTGATCGGCGACGCGAACACACGCCCGACGATCTCGATCAGCGAGTTCTTCTCGTTGTACACCGGCATGACGACCGAGAGCAGCATCGTGGCTCCTGCGGCCCCGGGGGGGCGCCGGCTAGACGGGCGTGATCAACAGCGGAAACAGGGCCGTGTCCCGGTCGCTCACCGCGATCGCAATCTGCTGGCGCAGCGTTCGCAGCGGCAAGCGCCAGAGTCGGCGCGCCAGCGGCGCCGCGGCGTCGAGCCGCGGGGCGGGCTCCGCGAACGCGTCGAGCAGGGCCCGCTCGCACGCGTAGCGGTCGAAGCGCGGGCGGCGAAATTCCTCCCACGTCTCGAGCAGCACGGGCAGCAGCGGGCGGCCACGCTGACGGATCGCGCTAAGCCCGGCGAACACGAGCAGGGCGGCCGATTCGAGATCGGGCTCACGATGGTGCGCGACCATCATGTGCCGCACCGCCAACGCCGTTCGGCCGCGATCGAAGCACTGGCACGCCAGCACGTAGCGCGTCAGCGGACAGCGCGGGTCGCGGGCCAGCGACTGGTCGAGCCGCCGCGCGAGCAGCTCCGGGGACGTCTCCGCGAACTGCCGCGCGAGCTGGTGGACCTGACGCCGGTGCATGCCGTCTCGCCAATGCGGCGCACGCCCGCGCGCTCGCGGAGCTGCCGCGGATGCAAACCAAACACGGCGGGACACCGTACTTGCCCGCTGCGCGCCCGTCAACACGCGGCACATCGCGGGGCTCGCCGGGCTAGCCGGATCGACGTGCTGCGCAGGCCGTCACGGCGCAACTGCGTTTCCGCGCACCGCGCGTCGCAAGGTCCGCGTGTTGCGTGCGCGGACAACGGATATCATCCGCCCGCGATGGCCTCCGACTCTTCCGCCAGCGCGCGCCGCGAACCGCGTCAGCGACGTGACGCCGACCGCAACACGCCGCCTCCTCCGCGGCGACCGGCCGCCACATCCGCCATCTCGCCGGTTCAGGTCGCGGCGTGCGGCGTCACGACCTTTGCGATCGCGCTGACGATCATGGCTCCCGAGGCTTGGCTGGTGCTCGCAACCGACGGTCTGTTGGCCGCCGCGGTTGTCGCAAGCGCCGCGGGCTGGGGGGCCGCGGCGCCGCGCTGGTTGGGCCTGCCCCGCGCCGCGCCGCTCCGGCGGCGCTGTCTCGCGGTCGTGTTGGGGTTCGGATGGCTCGCGACCGCGACGTTGGCGCTGGGCTGCGCCGGCTGGCTCGGGTTCGAGTCGGGTTGGGCGCTCGTCGCGCTCGGGTGTGCGCTCGGTGTGGTGACGCTCACACGCACGGCGCGCCACGACGCCGCTCCATCCGCCGAATCGCCGCGCGGCGCAACACCGCCGCCCGCACCCCGCACCGCCAAGCCGGCGTTCCCGCGGTCGGCACCCGAAAGCGCGCGCGCGTTCGCGCTGGTGGGCGCGGCGGCGCTCGGCGTGATTGCCGCGATCGCATTCGCGGGCGCGACACTCCCCCCCGGCATTCTCTGGGAAGGCGAGGCCCGCGGCTACGACGCGCTGGAGTATCACCTTCAGGCGCCGCGCGAGTACTACGACGCCGGACGCATCCACTTCCTGTCCCACAATGTCTACGCCTCGTTCCCGCAGCAGATGGAAATGCTCTATCTGCTATTGATGCACCTCGCCGGCGGATCGCTCGCCGCCGCCGTCCCCGCGCAGCTCGTGCACGCGAGCTGCGGCGTGCTGTTGGTTTGTGCGCTGGCGGCGTGGGCGCAGCCCGGGCGCGCGCGGCTCGTCGCGGTGCTGGTCGGCGGTGCGACGCCGTGGATCGGCTATCTCGCCTGCCTGGCGTATGTTGAGCTGGGGATGCTTCTTGCGGCGACAGTGGCGGGCGGAATCGTCTTCGACGCGGCTCGATCCGGGCGCGTGACTTGGGGCGCGTTGCTCGCCGCGGGTCTGGCCGCCGGCATCGCGGGCGGATGCAAGTACACCGCGCTGGCGCTCGTCACCGCGCCGCTCCTGATCGCAGTGCTTGTCGTCACCCGCGGCCCCGTTTCGCGGCGGGCGTGCGCGGCGACTGCGTTCGCGCTCGGCGCTGCGATCGCCTTCGCGCCGTGGCTCGCGCGGAACGTCGCGTTCACCGGCAATCCGGTCTACCCGTTCGCGTACAACTGGTTTGGCGGTGCGGCCTGGAGCGACGCGCAGGCTGAACAATGGGCGCGCGCGCATCGCGTCGCGCCGAAGCACAGCAGTGTCGGCGGGCGTCTGATCCTGGCCGGGGGCGAGCTTCTCGGTCGGACCGCATGGCCGACCGCGAACGGCGCGTCGCTGTTCGGCGCGGGGCTTTTCGCAGCGGCAGCGCTGGGGGCGGCGCTGCGCCGTGACCGGGAGAGCCTGCTGCTCGCCGTCTGGGCATTCACGATTCTTGGGGTCTGGATCGGAGCGACACACATCCCGGGGCGGTTCGCACTGCCTGTGCTGGTGCCGTTGGTGTGGTTGGCATCGCGCGCCGGCGAAGGGCGCGATGCGGCCGCGGCGCCGGAATCCGGACCGCCGGCGCGCACGCGCGCGGCGGGTTCGACGACCATCGGACTGGTGCTCGCCGTCGGCGCCGCCATCGCGGGCGCCGCAACGCTCGCCGCCGAGTACACGCGCCACAGCCACGCGTTTGCCGAGCGACACGGCGTGCCCATGAGCGCACTGGCCGGACAGACCGCCGTCCTCGCCGACGCGCACGAACTCAATCAGTTGCCCGCAAGCGCGCGGTTGTGGCTGGTCGGCGACGCCGCCGTGTTCTACATCCAGCGCGCGATGCACTACACGGTGGTGTTCAACCGCGACCCGTGGATCGCGTTTGCGCTGGCGTCCGGCGACGCCGCCGCGGCGCTCGAGTGGCTGCGTATCCGTGGCGTCACGCATCTGGTATTCTCGTGGGCCGAGATCGAGCGGCTGCGCCGCACGTACGGGTTCGCGGCGGGCGTGACCGAGGCGTGGGTGCGCACGCTCGCGGACGCGGGCCTGCGGCGCGTCGTGACCAGCACGGCTCCCTCGGGCCGCGTGTTGACCGAGCTCTACGAGGTCGGGGCGCGATGAGCGAGCGGCGTATGGCGATGATTCCACCGGCGGAGCCGGCCGCATGAAGCCGAAGGGGCCGTTGCGATTCATCGTTCCCGTGGTGCAATACGGGCTCTGCCTGATCGCGATTCTGTATCTGATCAACAAGGTCAGCTGGCACGATCACGTCCGCCTGAACGATCCCGCCAAGACCCAGTTGCGACTCGTCGCGGAGCACGAGGCCCACGTCGTCGTCCTGCGAAACGGGCGGCAGGAGCCCGTTCCGCTCGAACAGGTCAACCGCGTCGCCGGCGGCGAGGTGCTCGACATCGAGTACGGCGTCGCGAGCGTCGTCCGCGGCGTCGATGCCTACTGGGCGGCGCTGGCATTCCTGTTCTTTCTTCCGGCGCCCTTGCTTCAGGCGGTGCGGCTCGTGTGGATGCTGGAGATTCAGGGAGTCGGGCTCTCGCGCTGGCGCGCGATCAAGCTCACGTTCGCGGGCAACTTCTTCAACTTCGCGCTGCCGGGCACGACCGGCGGCGATCTGATCAAGGCCTACTACATCGCGCGCTTCACGCATCACAAGACCGAGGCGGTCACGACCGTTTTCCTCGATCGCGTCATCGGGTTGCTGGGGCTCGTGATTCTCGCCGGCGCGATGATCATCATCGCCTGGGATCCCCGCAGTTTTGGAAGACTCGCCACCGTGCTGCTCGGCGTGATCGGCGTGCTCGCCCTCGGCGCGTGCTTCGTCTTCAGCCGCCGGTTGCGACATCTCATTCGTCTGCCGCAGCTCGCCGCGCGCCTGCCCGCCGGAGAACACCTGCTGCGGATCGGCCGGGCAATGGTCGCGATCCGCCAGCACCCGGCGCTGGTCGTCGCGGCGCTGGTGAACACGGTCGTGCTCCAGGCATTTGTGCTCGTCAGCTCCGCGCTGATGGGCCGCGCGCTCGGCATGGACGCGCAGTTCCACCATTACTTCATCTACGTTCCCATCGGCTTCCTCATCGCCGCCATCCCCATCTCGCCGCCGCAGGCCTTCGGCGTGCTGGAATGGGCGTATGTGCAGTTCTTCGCGCACACCGGGCTGAGCACGGTTTCGCAAGCGGTCGTGTTCGCGCTCGCGATGCGCGTCGTCCAGCTCGTCTACGCGCTGCCTGGCGTGCTCGTCCCGCTGCTCGGCGCGCATCTGCCGAGCGCCGGCGAGCTCGAGTCGCTGGAACGCGCCGCCGACGCCGCCGCGCCGCCCGGGCTCGACGCGTCTCCGCCGCACGCGCGCGTCAACCTCTCTCCGACGGCGACGGTGAAATGACGGCGTCAGCCGCTCGCCCCGCCGCCGTGCCCGCCGATTCGTCGCGCCCGCGATCCGCGCTGATCGTGCTTGCCATCGGCGCGCTGATCGCCGCGCTGCATTCCCCTGCACTGAACGACGGCCTGTTTATGGACGACCACGCCCACTACCGCCAGTTGCGGGCGGCGGACTGGTCGCTGAGCGGGCTGACCGACGCGTGTCGGCTGGAGCTCAACGGCGGCCCGTTCGAGATGTGGTGGATGCCGCCGGCCCTGTTGCGGTTCTTTCGACCCGTGTCCTTCGCGCTGATGAAGCTCACGTACACGCTCACCGACTGGAACCCGCTGGCGGCGCACGCGGCCTCGCTGCTTTGGCACTGGTTGGCGTGTGCATTGCTGTTCACGCTGCTGCGCCGCGTCGGGGCGCCGCTCGCGGGCGCCGCGATCGCCGCGGCGCTCTTCGCGATTCACCCGGGGCACGTCGCGACGGTGCAGTGGATCGCCGCGCAGTCCGAGCTCATGGTCACCTGCGCGCTGCTCGCCGCAACGCTCTGCTTCGCGACACTGCGCGGCTGGGCGGCCGACCGCGCGCCCGCGCTCGTGTCCGCACACCCCGGCGCCGCGAACGCCACATCGGCGAATCCGAAGGCCGGCGGCGCCGGGCTTCGATCCCTGGCGCTCATGCTCGCCACGATCGCGCTGTATCTCGCCGCGCTCGGTTGCCGCGAGAACGCGATCCTCTTTCCGCTCGTGCTGGTCGTCGGCGACCTGTGCTTCGGGCCGCCCGACCGGCGCCGATTGTGGACGACGCTCGTCGCGCTCGCCGCCGCCGCCGCCGCGTACCTCGTCGTCCGCGGCGCGGTCCTCGGCGGCGTCACGCTTCCACCCAAGCCGTACGTGTTTCCTCCCGGCGAGCCGGGTTTCGCGCGCTACGTCTTCGACAAGGCCTGTTATTACCTCCTCGGCGAATTCGCGGCCGTGCCCTGCGTGCCATTCGGCGGGCTGGCCTATCTGCGCGATCATCCGGCGGCGTTTTATGGCGGCACGCTCGCGCTCACGGCGCTCTGCGTGACGCTGGCGCTCCGCAGCCGGCGGCGTGCCGCGGTGCGGTTCGGCATCGCGTGGCTGCTCGCGACGATCGCGCCACTGCTGCCGGCGTTCGAAGCGCCCCATCACCTGTATCTTCCCGGCGTCGGCTCGGCGATCGTGGCCGCGGTGCTCTTCGGCGCGCTCTGGGGCGATGCGGCGCCGGCCGGCGCTCCGCCGCGCTGGCGCCGACGAACCGCCTTCGCGATCGTGAGCGTCGGCGGACTGGCAGGCTTCGGGATCATGACCCAGTACTTCTCGCTCGCGCTGGACACTGCGCAGCGCGTCGAGGATCGCATCATCGACGAACTCGCGTCCGCGTCTCCGCCGCTTCGCGACGGCGATCGCCTCTACGTCGCCAATGTCCCGCTCATCGCCTATTTCGCGATCCTCGCCGTCGAGGATCGCGCGAGTGTCCGAAATCTCAAGCTGATTGCGCTCACCTGGGCGCCGCGCCTGCTCGGCATGGCGACGCCCGCCGAGCTCATCCCGCGCGACGACCGCTCCTTCGTCGTACGAATCGCGGAGGACCGCTTTTTCAGCGGCCCGCTCGGCGAACTCGCGCGCCTGGCAAGCGGTCGCCCGACGCCGCTCGTCGCCGGCGAGCAGCGCCTCGGCGACGGCTTCTGCGTCGCGCTGGAGCCGGAGGCCGGATCATCCGGGGACGACGGCGTCGCGAGCCTGCGCTTCACGTTTGACGAGCCGCTCGACGTCGCGCGCGGTCGCCGGCTCTTCTGGGGCTCGCGAACGCGCTGGGCGGCCGAGGTCACGCCAGGCTGCACGCCGTTTCGATCGGCGGCGGCACCATGATTTCGGCGACCCGCGCCGCGTCGGTCCGCCGTGTTCGCGGCCCGCATCGCGGGTTGCACCGCGCGCAGCCAATCAAACGGACTTGAAATGACGACAAACGACGCGTGCCCGCCGGCGCTGCGCCCGATCGACGTGAGTCCGCATCAAGCTGCCCCGGACGAGGTCTATCTGATTCTGAACGACCGGCTCGGCATCAGTCCGGGGCCGCTCGCACTCTCGCCGGCGGCGTATTTCCTCGCGGCACACTGCGACGGACGCCGGACGATCGCCGAGATTGAGGGCGCGTTCGAAGCGCAGTTCGGCACCGCGCCGCCGCCGGGACAAACCGCGGCCCTGATTGCCGCGCTCGACGAACAGTGCTTCCTGCTGAGCAAGCGGTTCGAGCACGAGTATGCCGTCCGCCGGGATCAGTACCTCGCGGCTCCGCGCCGCGACAATCGGGCGCGCTGGCCCGCCGCGGACACGCTCCGCCGCGAGATTGCCGAGCTGTTGCGATCGGCCGACGCGCTCTCGGACGAGGCGCCCGGGGACGCGGGACTCGATGCAACCAAGCGCGTCCGCGGAATTGTCGCGCCACACCTCGACTACGCGCGCGGTGCGCCGTGTTACGCCGCCGCATACGCCGCGCTCGCCGCGGACCGGCCGGCCGAACGCTACGTGATCCTCGGCACCAATCACTTTGGCCGATCGCCGACGGTGGTTGCGACGCGCAAGGCCTTCGAGACCCCGCTCGGCGTGGTTGCCGCGGACGTCGACTTCATCGCCGCGGTCGAACAGCGGTTGGGTGCGCCGCTCTGCGCGCATGAGTTCGACCACGCCAACGAGCACTCGGTCGAGCTCCAGGTCCACATGCTCCAGGTGCTCCACGACGGCAGCCCCTTCGAGATCGTGCCCGTGCTCTGTCCAGATCCGACGCAGTCCACCGGCACCCAGCCCGCGGATCACCCCATCGCGCTCGACGACTTCGCCGACGTACTCGCGGAAATCGTCCGCGGCTCCGATCGCCGGACCGTGCTGATCGCAGGCGCGGATTTGAGCCATGTCGGGCAGCAGTTCGGCGACGACCAGCCCACTACCCCTGAGTTCCTCGGTCGGGTCCGGCGTTCGGATCGGGCGCTGCTGGATCTGCTGGAAATCGGCGCTGTCGAAGCATTCGTCGACGCCGTGCGACAGTCCTCGAATGCGACGCGGATTTGCAGCGTCGGGTGTCTGTCCGCGCTGCGTCGCGCGTTGGCGGACGCGCGCTGCCGCGTGGTGCGCTATCACCAGGCGATCGATCCGCCAAACGAAACCCACGTGACGTGCGCGGCGGCGATTCTCGATTGACATGCGGCCTGGCGGGGTCGGATGCGGCGGTGCGGAAACGGGGCCCGCGGGCCGACCGCACGATTCCCCCCGCGAAATCGCAAACGGTCCGGCCCGGCGGGGCACACCGAGAGTCCGGAAAAAAAATTGGGCCACGAACTAGCCGAAGCCGGTTCAGTGGCCCATGCGCTGGGATGGGCTATTGGAGCGTCTCTACACCCTGTTAAACTCGCGAGCGCCTCGGAAGTGTCGGTGTGTCCAGAGAATTTTCTGGTACGTGCCCAGTGGCCCACCGCAGGTCGGGTCGGTCCTCCCGAAAGCGGTCAAAACTGTTATCGGCCGGTGACCTCTCCACGATCCTGAAGGTCTGGCGGTGCCAGCAGGCGGTGAAATCGCTGGACACAGCGCGCAATCCGGTTGAGCACCACGCGTCCGTCGAGCGTCATTTCCAGTCCGATAAACTGAAACGCCGCACACGGCGCGCCCGATTCGTCGGGGCGCGTGCCGCGATAGCGGGCATCCACAACGACCGCGGAGCGCCCGTCCGCGAGTTGAACCTCCACGCCGAGCGTGGCGTTCTCCTCCCAGGCCGGCGTCGTGCCTTGACCCAGCCGGACCAGGGCCCCACCGCACGAGAGGTTGACCAGCCGCCCGGAGAAGGGTTCCGAGTCGGGCTTCCCCGCCGCGCCGGCGCCGCCTCGCCAGAGGCTCGCGAGCAGGTGAATGCCGCTGGGCACCGGCGTTCGGTAATAGACGCGGCGCTGGAGCTCCGTAAATGACTCGGGCCAGCGGTAGCGGATCGCGGGCATGGTGGAGCCGTCGGGCAACGCGAATCGGCCGGTCGCCTCGATGATCGTCGCGAACATGATCTTGCGGCTCTTGTGCCGGAAACTCACCCCCGCGTACTGCCCCGGAGTGAGCAGCGGAAGCGTCTCGCCGTTCGCGGGCAGATAGTCGAGCACGAAGAACCGTTCGCGCGGGTCGCGTTCGAGGAACCGCGATTTGAACGAACGCCAGTCGCCGCCCTCCTGGAGCGTGATGACCGCCAAGGCGCTCTCGCTGACGGCGTGATCGAGAATCTCAGCCGAATCGTGATAGGCCGCGAACCTTCGTGGTCGCATCGGTCTGTCTCCCCCTGAAGCCCCTGCGGGTCGTTTTCACGCGCCGCACCACGCAAACGCCGCGCGGCGCTTCGAATCAGCGCCCGTCGCCCACGTCGTCACCTTCTTCGGCGAGGTGGTAGAGCGCCGCGTGCAGCCGTTCGGCGGTCGCGCGAAGGCGCGGCTCATCGCTGGCCAGCTCGAATTCGAGCCCGAGGATCAGCTGGTCGCGCTCTTCGCCGGCGTGCTTGTCACAGACGATTGCGGGTAGCTCGTAGCTCTCCGGTCGCCCGGGAAGCTCGAACGTGACGCGCACCTCGTCGCCGAGCAGCACGAGCGGCTCGACTTCGGCGCGGTTCATTCGGCAGGCGAGTCCCTGCGGCCCGACGTTTCCGAGGATTCCATTGAACGTGTCGCTCGGGGCGCGGCCGGCTGGTCGTTCCGGGTCGTCGCGGAGTGCGACGCGGAGCCGCACGGGTGCGGGGACCGTGGCGGCGAGCCGCGGAAAGCGGCGCCGATTGGCCAGGTGCACCGTTCCGGGCAGCCCGAGCGAGAGCCGCGGCGGCGAGACGGCGTCGTGCGTGTCCGTGATGCAGGCCGTGAAAAGATAGCTCTGTCCGGAAAGGGTCATGCGCACGTCGGCGAACGCGCCGATCAGGTTGGTGAGCGACTGGTCGCTTCCCGCGCCGTGCAGATCGATGCGCAGCGTTCGCGGGTCGAGCTCTTCGAGCGTGCCGACGAGCGGTTCGTCGTTCGGGCGATTGCGCGGCTCGATCTCGAGCTTGACGCGGGCGCGGCGCGCTTGTTCGAGCACGCGGCCGGCCTGACGCGGGGTCAGGTCGATCATCAGCAGCATGTCAGTCCCCCCAGCACCCCGCTCGGGTTCGCGCGCCGCCGCCGCGACGAAGCACGCTCCGCCGCAGGACGTCGCCGAGCCGGGCCGGCGCATCCTTCGTGTCACCGGTCGGCGCATTGCCGACCCTTCACGAATTCTTGGATACGCGCCGCGGTGTTGTCGAACAGGCTCGGCTCGTCGCCGCCGCAGAATCGAAACGCCAGCGGGTCGTCCTTGGTTTTATGGCCCGCGCGTTCCCCGGACGTCAGACGCGCGAACCGCTGGATGGGGAG
Organism: Phycisphaerae bacterium; assembly: GCA_050184295.1. GTDB lineage: Bacteria > Planctomycetota > Phycisphaerae > UBA1845 > Fen-1342 > JBFXAM01. The sequence goes on from JBFXAM010000001.1 coordinate 90,612, forward strand.
TTTGTCGCCGGGAAGCGGAATTTCCGCCGAGAATACCGCGCCGGGCGCCAGTTCGCCGACCAAGTGGCGCGGCCGTGTCGTGGAGAATCCGGCCAGCGAGAGCGCCGCGAGCGGCAGGTCGTGCGACGCTCCGGTGCCGCTGGCGGGCGAGAGCCGGACGATGATCGGCGCCGCGGCGCGGTCCGATCGGGGTGACGAAGCGGGCGTCGACATGGCGGGCGCCTCCTGGACACCAGTGCTTCGACGCGCCGGCGGTGCGACTTCATCTCGCGGCGCCAACCTCGTGGACCGCGAACGCCGCTCGCGCCCCGCGGCTTACCGGCTCCGGAGTGGCGATATCGGATGCCGCGGTGCGCGTCCGAAAGGCTGGCGACGGGGGCGGGTCTTCGTTCGCCAATGCGCGGACCTGAGGCGGTCGCGGCGCGCTCGGCGGGTCGTCTGAAGCCCCCGTTGGTCATTTCCGGGCCGTCCATCCCATCAAAAAAAGTGCGCCGGCGCCGTCGCGTGGGCGCGGCCCCGAACGCGATAACGGCACGGTGCCGGTCTGCTTTTCGTGACGCGCGGCGTTTGCCATGACGCGGACGTGCGCTTCCGGTAAGCTTTTCGCTCGATCGGGTGCGGCGAGCGGGAAGAAGCCGGTCGATCGATCGGACACGCAGCGCCTGACGCGTGGAGCGTCCCGAGGGCCTACCCACACCTGACTTGGCCGCAACGCCTGGCGCGGGGAACTGCGGATGCGAATCGGCGTCGTCTCGGACACCCACGATCGTCTGCCGACGCTCGAGCGGGCGCTCGCGATCCTGCGGCATCGGCGAATCGACGTCGTGCTCCACCCCGGCGACATCATCGCGCCCTTTGCCGCGCGCCGGCTCGCCGCGTTTGAGGGGCGGGTGTACGTTACGTACGGCAACAACGACGGCGAACGGGACGGGCTGCGGAGCGTGCTGCCTCAGATCCAGGATGGGCCGCTGATGCTGGAGCTGGGCGGGCGGCGGATTCTGATGCATCATTTCATCGATTGGTGCGCGCCCGACGACGTGGCTCGCGCCGACGTGGTGGTGACCGGGCACACGCACGAGGTGTGCATCGAGCGCCGGGACGGTCGCCTGTTTCTGAATCCCGGCGAATGCTGCGGGTGGGTGACGGGGCGCTGCACATTTGCAGTGCTCGACCCGACCACGCTTGAAACCGAGCTGATCGAGGTGCCGACATGAACCACGGCGGTCGAATCGCCTGCGGCGCGGCGGCGTGCATTGCCGTGGCGGCGATCATGAGCCTGACGGGCGGTTGCGTCGAGCGCATCGCCAAGATCGAGACGCAGCCGCCGGGCGCGATCGTGGTCATCAACGACGAGGAAGTCGGCGTCAGCCCGGTGACGTTCTCGTTTCTGTGGTACGGCGACTACGACATCGTCGTGCGCAAGGAAGGCTACGAGACGCTGAAGACGCATCACCGCATCGAAGCGCCTTGGTATCAGTATCCGCCGATCGACTTTGTGGTCGAGACCCTGATCCCCGCGACCCTTCGCGACCAGCGCACGCTGCCGACGCTGCGACTGACGCCTTTGGAGCGCCCCTCGAACGAGGCGCTGGTGGAGCGCGCCGACGAGCTCCGGCAGCGGGCGCTCTATCAAGGCGGCCCGTAGCGCCGGAGCGCGAGCGTTGCCAGATCGCGTCCGGGTCATTGTCAACGACCGCCCGCTGCGCCAGACGCTGACGGGCGTCGGGCACTACATCCGACAGTTGCTCCTCGCGCTCGACGAGCCAGAACTCGGCGTCGACGCCGCCCCGTTTTTCTACACCCACCTCTCGCGCCGCGACTGGCGCCGGGCGAGCGACGCCGCCGCCCCGACGCACGGGGTCGCGGCGGCGTCGGCTCGCCCGGACGCGGACACGGATGCGACTGCCGGCGGAGCGCGAGCGGCTCCCGTTGCGGGAGACGCGCCGGGCCCCGCGCGCCTGTCGCGAAGCGGCGCCGCGCTCGGACACTCGCGCAAGCCCTGGTGGTTGCGGCGGATGATGCACGGCGCGTATGCGGGCGTGTTTCGCGCGCTGGCGCGACGCTACGCGGTATACCACGAGCCGAATCACATTCCGATGCCGTCGCGGCTGGCGACCGTGACGACCGTGCATGATCTGTCTGTGCTCGAACACCCCGAGTGGCATCCGCTCGACCGCGTGAAGTGGTACGAGGCGGAGTTCGCGGCGGGCGTGCGGCAGACGCGGCACTTCCTGGCGGCGTCGGAATTCACGAAGCGGCGCATGGTCGAGCGCCTCGCGCTGCCGGCCGACCGTATCACCGTGACGCTCCAGGCGGCGCGACCGGCGTTCTGCGTCCCGCCACGCGCGCAAGTGAGAGCCGCCCTCGCGGCGCTCGGCGCACCGGCGGACGCGTTTCTTTACGTCGGTACGCTTGAGCCACGCAAAAACGTCGCGGGCCTGCTCGATGCGTATTCGCGCCTGCCGGCGCCGCTCCGTCGGCGGCACCCGCTCCTGCTGATCGGCGCGTGGGGCTGGAAGCACGACGCGCTGCGCGCGAAACTCGCGCAGCGCGGCGTCGCCGACGACGTGCGTTTGCTCGGATACATGGACGACGCCAACCTCGCGTGTCTCTACGCGAGCTGCCGGGCCTTCGTCTGGCCCACGCTTTACGAGGGCTTCGGGCTGCCGCCGCTGGAAGCGATGGCGTGCGGCGCTCCGGTCGTCGTGTCCGATGTGGCGTCGCTCCCGGAGGTGGTGGGCGACGCCGGCGTGCGCCATTCGCCGAACGATGTCGAGAGTTGGACGCGGGCGCTGCACCAGTTGGCGGAGGACGACGCGTGGCGCGGCGAACTCGCGCGGCGCGGCCTGGCGCGTGCGGCGGAGTTCACCTGGGCGCGCTGCGCGCGCGAGACGGCCGCCGTGTATCGGGCGGTCGCGGCGTCGCGCTAGCGTCATCGCCGCAGCGGTCGAACTTGCGTTCTCCACGGCGTGCCTAAATTTTGATCGAGATATGCGGAGCGCGCCGTTGAGCCGCGGGCTTCAGCCCGCGCGGATGTGTGTGACGTGGTGCGCCGCGGCATCGAGAATCGCGATTCAGGCGCCGTCGGTGCGGTGAACACCGCGCCGCAGGTCGTCGCGCAGCAGCTCGACCAGCGCGCGGCTGAGCTGCGAGCGCGTGCGGTCGACGCGATAGGCGGCGGCGATTTCGCGTGTGGGTCCGTCGCGGCCGAGCGCGACGTAGCGGCGGCGTTTCGAGCGGTCGGCGCTCGCGCACATCTCCGGGACGATCGAGATTCCCAGATTCAGGCCGACGAGCTCGAGCGCGGTCGCGAGTTGCGTGGAGCGGCAGACGATCCGGCGGCGCAGGCTGCGTGCGGCGCAGAACACCTCGATCTGCTGGCTCAGGCAGTGCATCTCGTGGACGACGACGGCGGGCTGGTCCTGAAGCTCGGCCAGCGATGGTGCTGCACGCTTGCGCACAATCGGCGCGCCGCGGGCGGCCACCAGCAGCAGGCGCTCGCGGCGGGCCCGCGCGGGCCGCTGCTCATGCAGGACGTGCAGTTGCTGGAGCAGATGCAGCACGTCAACCGCGAGCGCATCCCCGAGCGCGTCGTGCACGCCAAGGGCTCCGGCGCCCACGGCACCTTCACCGTCACGCACGATGTGTCGCGCTACACCAAGGCCGAGTTTCTCGCGAGAGTCGCCCAGCAGACGCCGGTGCTGGCGCGCTTCTCCACCGTCGCGGGCGAACGCGGCGTCGCCGACGCCGAGCGCGACGTGCGCGGGTTCGCCCTGAAGTTCTACACCGCGCAGGGAAACTGGGACATGGTCGGCAACAACACGCCCGTGTTCTTCGTGCGCGATCCGTACAAGTTCCAGATGTTCATCCACACCCAGAAGCGCGACCCGAAGACCAACCTGCGGTGCATGGACATGCAGTGGGACTTCTGGTCGCTCTGCCCCGAGTCGCTCCACCAGGTCACCATCCTCTTCTCCGACCGCGGGCTGCCCCAGGGTTATCGTTTCATGAACGGCTACGGCAGTCACACCTACGCGCTCATCGACGCAAAGGGCGAACGCGTCTGGTGCAAGTTCCACTTCAAGACGATGCAGGGCATCCGGAACTACGACGACCTCGAGGCAGCGCGACGGGTCGGCGCCGACCGCGAGACCCACCAGCGCGACCTGTACGACGCGATCGCGCGCGGCGAACACCCGCGCTGGCGCTTTTGCATTCAGGTCATGACGCCGAAGCAGGCCGAGCAGTTTCGCTGGAACCCGTTCGACCTCACGAAGGTCTGGCCGCACGCGGAGTTTCCGCTGATCGACGTCGGCGTGCTCGAGCTGAATCGCAATCCCGACAACCGCTTCGCCGAGGTCGAGCAGGCCGCGTTCAACCCGAGCTCGTTTGTGCCGGGTGTCGGGCCCAGCCCGGACAAGATGCTCCAGGCACGGCTGATGAGCTACCAGGACACCCATCTCTACCGCCTCGGCGTCAACGACCGCGAGATTCCCGTCAACAAGCCGCGCTGCCCCGTGGTGAACTACCAGCGCGACGGGGCCATGGCCTCGGCCGCCGCGTACGCCGGAAGGCCGAACTACTGGCCGAACTCGATTGCGGGTGCGCCGGAGCCGGACGCGCAGTTCAAGGATCCGGCTTGGAAGCTGAGCGAGACCGTCGTCGATCGTTTCGATTCGACGGCGGATCACGACGACTACACGCAAGCCGGGAATCTGTATCGGCTGTTTGACGATGCGCACCGGGATCGACTGGCGCGGCGGATCGCGGGCGTGCTCGGGCAGGCGCGCCCGGAGGTGCAGATGCGCCAGCTTTGTCACTTCTTCCGCGCGGACGCCGACCATGGGCGGCGCGTGGCGGAGAAGCTGGGTGTGAACGTCGATCAGTTCATGGAGAAAGCCGGGGCGCGCTGAGCCGCGCGGCCCCGGCGCGACATCGCGTTACTGCGTCACCAGCGCCACGAACGGATCGATGTCAAAGTTGTCGACCGCGCCGTCGATGTTCACGTCGGCGAGGTTGCGGTCGCAGCCCGGGTACAGCGTCGCATAGCCGGCCGGGTCGAGCAGCGCGACCAGAAACGCGTCGATGTCGAAGTTGTCGATCGAACCGTCGCAGTTGCAGTCGCCGCGCGCGTACAGCGGATTGACCGTGAGCGCGGCGGCGGCGCTGATCGTGGAGCCGCAACCGTTGCTCACGACGACATCATACGATCCGGCGTCGGCGGCGAGCAGGCCGCTGATGGTCAGCGACGTCGCGGTCGCGCCGCTGATGCGGGCGTCGTCGGCGAGCGCTGCGCCGTTGCGGCGCCACTGGTACGAGAGCGGGGCGAGCCCGCTCGCACTGACCGAGAATGTGACCGACTGTCCGACCTGACGCGTGGCGTCGGCAGGCGGCGTCGTGATCACCGGCGGCGGCGTCCCTTCGAATTCGAATGCGCCGCTGTCGACCGGCGGCGTGCCGATGCCCGTGTTGTTGGTGGCGCAGTCGTCGACGAGCCGCGGCGCACCGGCAAAGTCCAGCGGGAGCGGCTCGGCGGTGTTGCCGTCGCCGTCGAGATCGGCGGCGTCGGCGGGCAGGTCCGAGTTGCGCGCGCGGTCGATCGCCGGCGAACCCGGCGACAGGCGCAGGTCGTCGTCGGCCGTCCCGACCAGGTTATCCGCGCCGTCCGCGTCGACGAACAGGGGATTGACGTTGGCGTTTCCCGTGCCGGTGAAGCCGCCTTGAACCACGCTGTACGTGACGGTCGGGGCGGTGTTGGCGGTCGAAATCTGCGTGCCTCCGGGAGCCGTATTGCCCCACATTGCGCAGTTGCGGATGTTCTTGACCGTCGATCCGCTCGTTCGCACTCCCCCGCCGGCCTGTCCCGCGCTGTTGCCGCTGAACGTGGAGTTGACCAGCGTGAGCACGGCGCCGGCCGCCGTCAGCCCGCCGCCCACGCCACCCGTGCCGGTCGCGCGATTGCCGGAGAACACGCCGTTGGCGACAGTGAGGTTGGTACTCCCGTCGGCGTAGACGCCGCCGCCGTCGTCGGTGGAGGTGTTCCCCGCAAAGGATGAGCTCAGCACGAGCACGCTCCCACCGCCGCCGGAGCGGATCGCGCCGCCGTCGCTGCCGGACGTGTTCACGAGGAATGTTCCGCGCACGATACGGACATTGCCGGCGCCGGTGTAAATGGCTCCGCCGCCGTTGACGGCGTTGGTGCTGGGCGCGGCGTTCGCCGAGAACGAGCAGTCGCCAACGGTGATGGTCGCGTTGCCATCGATCTTTGCTGCGCCGCCCCGCTCGCCGCTCGTGTTGTTGTTAAAGGCGCATGCGGTGACGGTCGCGGTCCCGCCGCTGACGAAAAGGCCACCGCCGCCGGTCGCGGTCGCCGCGTTATCGCGGAATGAGCAACCGGTGAGCGTGGTCCCGGTGCTGGCGAGCAAAGCGGCGCCGCCGCCGCTGTTCGCGGCCGCGTTGTACTCAAACACGCAGTTGGCGATGGTGGGACCGCCGTCATTCACGAACAATCCGCCGCCGTTGCTGCGTGGGTCGCCGCCGCCGGGGTTCAGGTTGGCGTTGCCGCCGCGGATGACAAAGCCATCGAGCACGGCAGTCGCGTTGGTGCCGCTGCCGGTGACAACCTGGTAGCTGTTCTCGCCGTTATTGGTGAGTCCCGCGTCGTCGCCGGCGAGGTCGCCGCTCAGGACAGTGAGGTTGACGAGTGGGTTCCGCTGCGCGGGGAGCGATTCGTTGCCTGCGAAACCGCCCAGAATAGCGACACCGCTCCGGAGTTGAATCGTCGCCGCGCGGTCGCTGCCCGGGGTCGGCTTGTAGACGCCCGCCGCAACCCACACTTCACTCACGCCGGGGCACAGGCTCGCGACGGCGAGGGCGCTGTTCAGGTCGGTCATGGCGTTGGCCCACGAAGCGCCGTCGCCGGCGCCGGTGGCGTCCCGCTTCACGAACAGCACTTCGTTGGCGGTGCAGATGGTGAGCGTCGCGGACGCGCTGGTGAAACTGTCGCAGAAGTTCGTCGCCACGCAGTCGTAGACGCCGGTGTCGCCGACCTGGACCGTGTGGATGGTCATCGTGCCGGTCTGGCTGTTGATGATCCGGCCGTCGTCGGCCAGCGGGACGCCGTTTCGCCGCCACTGGTACGAGACGGGCCCGGCGCCGGTGACGACCACCTGGAGCGTGAAGTCCTGCCCGGGGCTGAGCACGGCGCTGTCGGGCTGGTCGCTGAATTCGATTTCGGCGCGAATGTTGCACGACGTCTCCGTGAATCCGAGCGTCGGCAGCATGTACTCATCGATCGAGCGCGGGTGGAATTCCATGCGCACGTTTGCCATCCCGCCCGGGCACTGGTGGCAGTAGCTCATGATGGTGGCGTTCGGAACCACGCTGCAATCGCCGCCGGCGCAGTTGTCGACGCGCGGCGACATGTCGTGGGTGTGCGGGGCTCCGAAGTTGTGTCCGATTTCGTGCGACACAACCATCAAATCCCAATTCTGCGAGTGGTTGTGTTGGATCGGATAGGGAAAGCTGCCGCGCATGTTCGCGGAGAGCCCGTAGCCGTTGCCCCCGCAGATGGCGTTGAGATACGCAACGCCGCCGCCGAGCGTGCGCCCGGAAATGAAATGGGCAAGATGGCGGCCGACGTGGCCCATGTTGGCGGACCAGTAGTTTTGGAACTGGGTGAGCTGCGCCGAGGTCGAGGACGCGTTCCAGGGATCGTTGGACGTGGTCCACAGGCGCGAGTAGACGACGACGATGCGCGTGTTCAGATCGCGCGTATAGATCTCCGACACGGCGCCGAACAGCGTTTCGAGATACGCATTGGCCGCGCCTTCGCTGCCCGCAAACAGCCCGAGATACTCAAAATCCGTGTCGACCGCGACCCACACGCGCCGGCAGGGCACCGACGTTCCGGCGACTCCGCCGCCGTTCACGTCCAGCGGACCCGCCGGCAGCGTCTGGAGCGCATTGGCGAGCAGCTCGTCGAAGGCGCAGCGATACTCCGCCCATACGATCGCGTCCTCGGGCATGCGCGCAAGGTTGATGCTCAGCGCGGGAAGCCCCGATTCCGCCGGGCCGCTCGAGATCAGCACAAACTCCCGCCCATCGTCCACAAAACCGTACACCCCGTAAGGCGAGACGCTCACGAACGCGCGACCGCGAACACTGCCCGCGACCGGGCCGCCGAAGAGTGCGACCGGCGGGGACGCGAGCATCCGCTCGCCGCCGCCATCCGACGCTGTCCGCAACGCATCGGGTGCGAACGCGTGCACGCGCGGCAGATCGAGAGAGACGCGCAGGCCCCCGCCGAGCGAAAGATCGCCCAGCATCAGCCGGGGGCTGTCCGCGAGCGCCGCGTATGCGTCTACGTTGATCGGAAAGCTCGCCGTGAAAGCACTTTCGGAAGCGGTTACGGGCGTGGGTGCGGACGCCGGCGACCAACCTTGCGCCCAACCGACTGTCCAAACAGGAACGGCAGAGCAAAACAGGACGAGCACGACGGCCTTACGGGTGGTCGGAATACCCGATGCCATGGGTTGAGACTCCTGGTGGAGAGAACAGAGACCGATAACCGGCGAAACGGCGAGATTCGCCCAGCGCGTGCCGGCAAGCGCCCAGCATACCTTTGCGGACGCGAGATTTGAAGCAAACTTCGCTCTCCCGGGTCGTGCGCCGAGGTTCGACGGGCGATGTAAGCGGCCCGCACGGTGCTCGGACGCTGCGAAATCGCTCGTTTCGATTCTGCGGCGCTCGACGTACCGAACGTCCGCGCGGGCTGAAAACGGCGGCTCGTTGGAGCGCTGCACGTTCGTAGATCGCGCTTCTGCATCGGGACGCCGCGAGTGTCGCGAGTATGATGAATAAAGGCCCGGCGGGCGTCGTCCCAGACCGCGAGAGGAGTATTTCCATGCGCACTCGACTCATCGGATCGGTCGCAATCTGCTCGCTCGTCGCGCTCCCGGCAATCACCGCCAGTGCCCAGGATGCCGCGAGCGGACCCGCGACGGCGGCCGCTGCGACGCCGGCGCCGGCGGAGGTGATCCGTTTGAGCGCTGGGCTGCGCGAGTATCCGGCGCGCGCGTTGCGAGCGCTGCTCGAGCTGGGGGACGAGCCGCGCATTCTCGAACAGGTTGCGGCGGAGCCGTCGCTCCTGGAGAAGCCGGAGCAGTTCAACCCGACGATCACGGCGGGCCAGCAGGCCGCGCTGCGCGATCTGGCCGCCGATCCGGCGATCATCGCGATCGCGGCCGAGCAGCTCGACGCCCTTGCGGCGCTGACCAGGCTGCACAAGGAGTCTCCGCAGAAGCTCGAAGAGCTGGTCATGAAGCTGCGGTCCGCGTATCGCGACGCGCAGTTGGCCGCGACGAGCACCTGGGACGAGATGCTCGACAAGGACGCGGGCATGCTGGCGGCGTACGAGGAACTCGTGACGCGCTTCTGCCGCGAGCAGCGCAAGCAATTCGAGCAGTTCCCGGTCGTGCAGGTCATCGACAAGGCGTATTACCGTGCGGCGCCGCCGGACGAGGTGTTGCTCGAATTCGCCCGCGAGCAGTCCGTGCCCGCGGATCTGCGGCGCGCGATGGAACGCTGGCTCGACGAATACGCGCCGGACAAGCTCGATGACTGGGTGCAGGTGAAGAAGCGCGCACCGTCATCGACACGTCCGGCGGACAAGACGCTGGCCGCGGCGCCGGCGTCGCAGCGGGCGCCGATGTGGAAGCCGCTCGAGACCGCGGCTTCCGAGGACGCGGCATTGTTGCCGGTGATGATGCAACCGCTCGAGGATCGGCCCGGGGCGGCGCGGTTCGCATACGCGGTGACGGAGCACGCGCGCCTGTGGGAGCCGCAGGGTGAGTTGATCGCGAATGCCGAGCTTCCGCCGGTGGGTGAGACCGTTCCGCCGGTCGCGGGCGAGACGCAGGAGCGCGATTCGGAGCTCGGGCCGGTTGCCAGCGTGGATACGGATGTGAGCCCGCCGGACGAGCCGCTGGTCACGATCGGCGGGGAGCCGCCGCCGATGATCGTCGATGATTCGCCCTATTCCGAGGCGCCGCCCGTGGCCGCGACCGAAGCGCCGCCGCAGGACGTCGCCGGCGAGCCGCGCCCGCCATACATCGGCGAGGACGGGGTCGACTATCGCTACATCGACTATCCGAACGAAGTCGACGACGCCGGGTTCGATTACGCCGAGCGGCGCTATGTGCCCGCGTACACCGACTACGTCGTCGAGTATGACGACGTCGACTATTACCCGGCGTATGTCAGCGGCGTGGTGAGCTACGGCTACTATCCGGCGCTGTTCTACCCAACGTATTACCCCAGCGCGGTGTATTGCCCGCGCTACTACGCGTCGCCGCTGTTTGCCGGTTGCTACCCGTACGTGTATCACCGCCCGGTGTCGTGCCGCGACGGGGTGCGGATTCGCATCGGCACACTGCCTTCGTGCGACCGGCGCTATGCGTTCGGATATGTGGGTCCGTCGGGCGGTTCGTATGTCGTCGGATCGTTTGGTTCACGCTATTACCCGCGCACCGCGAGCGGCGTGGGCCAACCGTACTACTATCGCTCAGCTCGCCAGACACTGGCGGCGTCGACGAATCGCTTCATCACGCAGCGCGATCGGCGCGTCGGTGTGGGGCGCTCAGGCCTGGTTGATTCGATCGGCCGGGCGGGACGCGTGGGAAACGACGGGCGCGTCAGCGGCGAGGCGTCGCGCTTCGTGCGTTCGAACACGGCGCGCCAGCCGGCGGTCCGTGTCAGCCCGGGGAGCACGGATCAGCGCCCGGTCGCGGCGCGACCGCGGCCGTTCCCGACTTCCGGTAATCAGAGCGGCCCGGTGCGGACGCCGTGGCAGGCGGGAACTTCGCGCGTGGACGGGCAGCGCGGGGTGGACGGGCGGCGCAACATCGACGCGGATCGGATCATCCCGCGGACGCCGCGCTCGGCTGACACCGTCGCGCCGCCGCAGCGCCGTTCACTCGACCTGGGCAACACGGATGTGCGTCGGCTCACACCGCGCACGCCGGGCAGTGTCGGGGGCGTGAGCGGCGCCGAGCCGCGGCGGATCGGCCCGAGCGCGACCACGCGTCGCGACGGATCGCCGCCCGCGATCCGCAATGGCGTGCCTCCGCAGTCGATTCGCCCGACGCCGCCGGCGTCGACCGGCGGGCGGACGCCGACGCAGGCATCGCCGTTCAATCTCGGCGGGTCGCGCGTGGCGGCGCCTCCGGCGAGCCGCGGCGCGTCGCGCTCGGGTCTCGGGGCGACGCTCGCGCCGCGCAGCGCGCCGCGCTCGACGATCGCGCCGCGAACCAGCGTCGGTCAACTTCGGAGCACCAGTACGCCGCGCGCGTCGATGCCACGGATGGGTGCGTCGTCGGTGCGCTCGGCGCCCCGCATGGCGGCGCCGTCGCGTTCGTTCAGCGGATCGCGCGCACCGAGCCGGGCGGTCGCGCCGCGCGGCGGGACGCCGACGCGCGTGCGGAGGCCGTAGGGCGGCAGACGCGCGCTCGCGAGCGCCGACGCTCCCGGCGTTGAAACGCCTGGCCCCGTTCGTGCGCCTTTCTGGCGAGGAATCGCTGCCCACGCGGCACTCGCGCTCCGCGTGCGGAAGCGCCCCGCGACGGTCGTTCTCTCGCGCTGCGAGAAGCGCCCGGCGTTTCGTCGCCGCGCCTCGCCGCAACGCGTGACGCGGGCTCGCGTGCTTCACCTTCCCCGCCGCCGTACCATGCCCGCATGTCGCGAAGCTGCTACATCATCGACGGTCACGCCCAGATCTACCGGGCGTATTTCGCGCCCTTCGGCAACCTGAGCTCGCCGACCGGCGAGCCGGTGCGCGCGACGCACGTGTTCTGCCAGATGATCGTGGGTCTCGTGCGCGATCGGCGGCCGGATTATCTCGTGATGACGCTGGATGGTCCCGAGGAGAAGCTGCATCGCAAGCGGCTTTATCCCGAATACAAGTCCCATCGCGAGCCCGCGCCCGACGACCTGTGGGTGCAGGAGAAGCGAATCATCGCGATCCTGCGGGCCGTGGGCATGCCGATTCTCACCGTCGAGGGCTACGAGGCCGACGACGTGATCGCGACGCTCGCGACGCGGCATGCAAGCGACGACCTGCACGTCTACCTGGTGAGCCGCGACAAGGACCTCGAACAGGTTCTCAGCCCACACGTCTCGATGTTCGACCCCGGCAAGAACGAGATCATCACGCCGGAGCGGCTCGTGCAGCTCAAGGGCTGGACGCCGGCGCAGGCGATCGACGCGCAAACGCTTATCGGCGACCCGGTCGACAACGTGCCGGGCGTGCCGGGCATCGGGCCGAAGACCGCGGCGAAGCTGCTCCAGAAATATGCGACCGCGGACCGCGTGATCGCCTGTGCGCACGAGCTCACGCCCAAACAGCGCGAGAACGTGCTGGCGTTCGCGCCGTTTGTGGCGCGGACGCGCGAACTCGTGACGTTGCGGTGCGACGTGCCGTTCGATTTCGACCTCGAAACAGCGCGGCTGGAGCGGCTGCGCTGGTCGGCGGCCAAGTCGATGCTGAGCGAGCTCGGATTCCGACGACTCGTCGAGCAGTGGCCGCAATCCGCGGACGACGGCGTCGTCGTCCCGATCGCAAGCGACGCCGACCCGCCGGGCACGGCTTCGAGCGTCGCCTCACCCGCGGCGGCGGTTGCGGCGGGCGGCGCCGACGAGCGCGCCGCGGATGGGTCACCACGCACTGCCGCGGCCGCAGCCGGAAAGCGAGACAGCGCGTCGTCCGAGGCGGCGCAAGGCGCGGCGGAGACGGCGCGGGAAATCGCAACGCTGCTGTCGGCGCGCGACATGGCGAACCGACCCGCCAGCGGCGCTGATGTAGCGGCGCGCCTGACCGCGGCCGCCGCAGCGCTGCGCGAACCCGATCCAGGCGCGTGGCGGCTGGTCAACACCATGGCGGCGCTCGACGCCTTCGCGAACGAACTGGCCATCCAGCGCGAATTCACCGTGGACACCGAGACGACGGGCGTGAACCCGATCGACGCGGAGCTGGTCGGGCTGGCGTTTTCGTGGCGCGCCGGCGAGGGATGGTATGTCCCGGTGCGCTCGATGTACGGCCAGAGCCTGCCGGTCGAACGGGTGCGCGAGCGCCTCGCGCCGATCCTCGCGAATCCCCAGTCGCGCAAAGTCGGTCACAATCTCAAGTATGACCTCATCATCCTGCGCCACGCGGGGCTGCCGGCCTCGGGGGATCTCTTTGACACGATGATCGCGGCATTTGTGGTCGACCCGGCGCGGTCGTCGTATGGGCTCGATCCGTTGGCGCGGGCGTGGTTCGGGCACGAGATGATCCCCATCAGCGACCTGATCGGCAAAGGCCGCGACCAGCTGCGCATGGATCAGGTGCCCGTCGAGCAGGTTGCCGAATACGCCGGCGAGGATGCGGACTACACGTGGCGGCTGCGCATGCTGCTCGAGCCGGAGCTGGCCCCGGCGGGCGTCGAGCCGTTGTTTCGCGACACCGAGATGCCGCTGGTCGAAGTGCTGACGGAGATGGAGTTTCACGGCATCCGCGTCGACGTGCCGTTTCTGAAGAAGATCGGCGAGGAAATGAGCGCGCGCGCGGGGCGGCTCGTGGACGAGGTGCACCGGCTCGTTGGCAGGCCGTTCAATCTGGATTCGCCGAAGCAACTCGCGGAAGTCCTATTTGACCAGCTCGGGTTCCGCGTGGTCAAGACGACGCGGACGTCGCGCTCGACGGATGCCGAGACGCTCGAAACACTCGCCGACGAGACGGGGCATCCGGCGCTGGCGCTCCTGCTGGAGCATCGCGAGCTTCAGAAGCTGCGCGGCACCTATGTCGACGCGCTTCCGGCCGCGATCAGCAAGCGCACCGGGCGGGTGCACACCAGCTTTCACCAGACCGGCGCGATCACCGGGCGCCTGTCGAGCAGTGAGCCCAACCTCCAGAACATTCCGATCCGCACGCCGCTCGGGCGGCAGATTCGCAAGGCGTTTGTGCCGCGGACGACCGACGAGCTGCTCGTGGTCGCGGACTACTCGCAGATCGAGCTGCGCGTGCTGGCGCACTACTGCGAGGACGAAGCGCTGATCGACGCCTTTCGCGAAGATCGCGACATTCACGCGTTCGTCGCCGCGCAGGTGAACGGCGTCGCGCTCGACGCGGTCACGAAGGACATGCGCTCGCGCGCCAAGGCGGTGAACTTCGGGATCATCTACGGTCAGACCGCACACGGGCTCTCGCGCTCCACCGGCATGTCGCGGACCGAGGCGCAACAGTTCATCGACGATTACTTCCGGCGCTATCCGCGCGTCCGCTCGTTCATCGACCGCTGCATCGCCGACGCACGCCGCGAAGGCAGTGTCCGGACCATCCTCGGCCGCCGCCGGCCGATTCCCGACAGCAACTCGCCGAACAAAGCGGTGCGGGCGCAAGCCGAGCGCCTCGCGGTGAACACCGTGATGCAGGGGTCGGCCGCCGACCTGATCAAGATCGCGATGGTGCGGCTGCATCGGCGGATTCATGCCGAGAGGTTGCCGCTGCGGATTCTCCTGCAAGTGCACGATGAATTGGTAATGGAGGCGCCGCGGTCGACGGCGGAGGACATGGCGCGCGTGGCGGCGGAGGTCATGTCCGGCGCGTTGCCGCTGCGAGTGCCGCTGAAGGTCGACGTTGCGACGGGCGAGAATTGGCTGGAGGCAAAGTAGGGGGCTCGGCAGGGGGGCGGGCCCGCGCAATCGCGCCCCGTCGGTCTGGAGTCGCAGGGGCGCGGTTTGTCGGATTTGGTTTCTGCGGCGGAATCTGCGGGTTCGGCACCGCGGTTTCCGCCCCGCCGCGTTACAATCCGACGGAAATATTTGGAATGGCGGGCGGCGCCGTCGAGCAGAGCGCCGGTCGCCGTCGCAAGCGGAAAAAACCCATTCGGAAGTGATTCATGTCGAGCGAATTCCCCTCGTCGCGTACGTCTGCGGATTTCTCCTCGCGTTCGATCGCAATCGCTTGCTGTCGGGCGCTGATGGCCGGCGGGCTGGCGTGGTCGCCGAGTGCCTTGGCCGGCGGCGACGCCGACCTCGCCACGCTCTTTAACGCCGAGGCGTACATCGAGCACGTGCGCTATCTCGCGAGCGACGAGCTGGAGGGCCGCGGCACCGGCTTTCCGGGCAACGACCGGGCGTCGGAGTACATCGCCGAACAGTGGGGTGCGCTCGGGCTGAAGGCAATGGGCGTCGACGGAACCTGGTTTCAGCCGTTCGAGGTGAAGCGCGGCAAGAAGGTCGTCGACGCCAACGCTGTGCTGGAGGCCGGCGAAGTCAGCGATCCGCCGACGCCCGCCACGAAGGTGTTCACGCTGCGCACGGATTGGATGCCGTTTCCGTTCACGGCGACGAGCGAAGCCGCGGGCGAGGTCGTGTTCGTCGGTTACGGCATCGAGTCGAGCGAGCCGGAGTACAGCGACTACGCCGGCGTCGACGTAACCGGCAAGCTCGTGCTGATGTTCCGCTACGAGCCGCAGACCGCCGAGGGCAAGTCGCGGTTTGCAGACGCGGAGACGTCGGATCACGCGCTGTTTCTGACGAAGGTGGCGCTGGCGGCGAAGAAGGGCGCCAAGGGCGTGCTGGTGGTGAACCCGCCGAACCGCAAGGACGCCGACGACAAGCTGTATCCGTTCAACGAGCAGCGGGCGCGCGAGACGTACGAGCTGCCGGCCGCCCATCTGACGCAGAGCGCCGCGAACGAGCTGTTGAAGCTCGGCGGGTTGAGCGAGGTCGGCGAGCTTCAGAAGCTGATCGACGACGCATTCAAGCCGCGCAGCGCGCCGCTCGCGAAGCTGAACGTGCGCCTGAACCCGGGTGTCGAGCAGCAGGTCCTCAAGACGCGCAACGTCGTGGGGATGATCGAGGGCGACGGGTCGACCGACGAAATCATCGTCGTCGGAGCGCACTTCGATCACCTGGGCATTGCGACCCGCAGCTTCCGCGGCGGCGGCGACGGCGAGAAGTTCATCCACAATGGCGCGGACGACAACGCGAGCGGGACGGCGGGGATTCTCGAGCTGGCCCGCGCGCTGTCGCACGGACCGAAGCACCGCCGCCACATCCTCTTCATCGCCTTCAGCGGCGAGGAAATGGGCCTGCTCGGGAGCAAGCACTATGTGGATCATCCGACCGTGGACCTGGCGAAAGTTCGCGCCATGATCAACTTTGACATGATCGGCCGCTTCAACGCCGACCGCTTCCTGATCTACGGCATTCCCACCGCCGACGAGTTCGAGCCGATCGTGAAACGGGCGGCGGAGCGCGCCGGCATCACCTATCGCACCGCGCGCAGCCTGCCGGGCAACAGCGACCACGCGTCGTTTCAGCGCAAAAAGATCCCGGTCCTGTTTCCGTTCACCGGGATTCACCGCCAGTATCACCAGCCCGAAGACGACTGGGAGCTGATCAACGCCAACGGCGCGGTCGAGATTCTTCAGTTCGGCTACGTGATCATCGACGCCGTCGCGGATCTCGCCGAAGGCCCGACCTGGAACGAGGCGCGGCGCGACGAGCCCGAGTCGCCCGCGGAGCGCGGCGAGGTCAGGCCCGGCGACGCCGACACGCCCAAGCCGCCGGACGGCGACAAGTCCCAGGATGCCGCCAAGCCGGGGGACGCGCCGCGCAGCGCAGACGCGCCCGACCGAGCGCCCGATCGCGCGCCGCCCGGCGACGACGCCCGACCCGCGATGCCCACGGTGCGCCTCGGCGTGATTCCCGATTACGCCGCCGAGGGCCCCGGGCTCCGGCTGGAGGGCGCGCGGTCCGGCTCCCTCGCGGACAAGGCGGGGATTCAGGAAGGCGATCGCATCCTGAAGATTAACGATGCGGAAGTCCGCGGCGTCGAGAGCTACATGGCCGCGATGGGCAAGGTGAAGCGCGGCGACGTGATCACGCTCGAGCTTGATCGCAAAGGCGAGAAGATCACCGTGAAGATCGACACCAGCAGCGCCGAACCCCCGGGCCGCGGGCGGCAGTAACCCTCGGCCGCCGCCGCACGCGGCATGGGTCCGCATTCGTCAAAGGTGCCTGGCGGCGAAGCGGAGCAGCTCCAGCGCCTGGAACGGCCCGCCGCCTTCGTGTTCGTTGTAGTCATAGACGCGCAGCTCCTTTTCCGCGCGAATCTCATTGAACGCCGCGAACACCGTGCTGGGTGGGCAGGTCGCGTCCATGAGCGCGACGGAGAACAGCGTCCGGGCGGCGACGCGCGTCGCGAAGCACACGCCGTCAAAGTAGGCGAGCGTTCGCCACACGTCGGCTCCCCGCTGTCGGTGAGCGCGCAGGTACCTTGTGATCTCCACATACGGGGCGGTGTCGACGAGCTGCACGGCCCGCGCGTAGTGGCACAGAAACGGCACGTCGGCGACGAGGAGCTTTGGCGCGGGCTGCGCGTCGCGTGCACTTCCCGGCCCCGCGAGCGCGGGGGTCGCCGACCCGTCGCTCGCGATCGGGGTTGCGCCCAGCAGTCCCGCGACCGCCAGCGCAATGCCGCCGCCTTGGCTTGCGCCGGTCACGGCGATCCGCGCCGCGTCGACGCGCGGATGCGCCGCCGCCGCCGCGACGGCTCGCACGGCGTCGGTGAACACCCGGCGATAGTAATAGGTCTCCGGCGACTCGATTCCGCGCGTGAGAAAGCCCGGATGATGCGGTCCCGCGCCCGCGTCGTCGGGCGTGTCGCCGGGCGACCATCCGGAGCCTTGCCCACGGGTGTCCATGACGAAGAGCGCGAAGCCGCACGCCGCCGGCGCCAGATGGTCGACGGGCAGCGAGCGGCCGCCGCCGTAGCCGACGTAACGAACAAGGCACGGCAAGCGCGTCTCGGCGCCGTCGGCAGCGTGCTGGGGCAGGATCAGCCAGGCCCGGATGGGTTGGCCGCCGAAGCCGGCAAACTCCGCGTCATAGACTTCGACGGCCTTGTAGACGTCGTCGATGCGCGTGAAGCGCGGGGCGAGCGGGCGCGCGCTGGCCTCGCCGACCGTCTGTCTCCAGAACGCGTCGAAGTCAGGCGGCTCGACGCGTGCGGCGCGGTACGTACGAAGCTGTTCGAGCGGCAGGTCGAAGTGCGGCATTCTTCAACACCCGAATGCGGAATGACGAATGCAGAGTGCAGAGCGCAGGACGCCCACGTCTGACCGCCGGTTCTACTCCGCCGCTGCGCCGCGGCGCTGCGCGGGCAGCACCACGTATGCCAGCCCGCCCGTCGCGCGCATCCAGCACTCCTCCAGGTCTTCGCGGTGATACTTCAATCGGCCGTCGGCGCCGGCAGCCACCGCGGGATCGTTGACCTCGACCCGGCCGTCCGCGTCGAAGCCGCATAGCACAAGCAGATGTCCGTCGGTCGTCTTGTACGGTGCGCCGCGAAGCCCGCCTTCGTGCGGCACGCGGATCGAGATGATCAGCGGCTGATCGTCCGCGATGGATTGCTCGACCGCGCGCCAGTCGCTGAAACGCGCCAGGTAGCCGGGTGCGCCGAGCGCGTACGCCGCCTGCACGTTCCGCGGCCAGTTGCCGTAGATGCTGTTCGCGGCGTCGAAGACGGCGTCGGCGACGGTCTGCGTTGGGTGCGGGAAGCCGCGATACTCCAGCAGCATCGCGAGCGACGTGGGGCTGCAAATCCGGCCCGCGATCTCGGGCCGCTCGGCGCGCTGGCTTCGAAACGGCACCGGCAACCGCCGCCGCCAGTGGCCGACGACCGGAGGCGGCGCGGCGCTTGGCGGGGTTGAGATCGCCGGCGGCAGCCCGGTCGTGTCACTCGCGCAGATCGCCAGCCGCGCGACGATGACGGGCGTCGCGTTCGTCGCGCGAACGCGTACCTGCACGCGATCAAAGCGCTCGTCCGAGCGGAAGTAGTCGACGTCGATGCGGCCAAACTCGAACTTTGTGACGCGCTCCACGTCGCCGGGCAGCGCCGCGCCGCCGTCGCCGAAGTAGAGCCAAGGCGACCACCGCTCTTCCCAGCTTCGCCCGACGCGCGCCTCGACGACGAACCCGGCCGCCGGCGGCACGTCGATGTTCCACGAGACAACCGCCTCGTTGAATCGCTCCTGGGTCGCGATGACTTGCGACTCATGGGTACTCGCGACAGCCCTCGCTCCCGCAGCCGCGTCATCCGTTCCCGCGTCGCCGGAAGCGCCACCGGATACGAGTCGCGCAAGCAGGTCGCTCGCGTCGAACAGGTAGAGCTCGTGACGGTGGGGCCGCATCGGCGTGGTTCCACACAGGATTTCGTCGATACCCGCGGCCATGCGGGCGAGATACGTCTCGCCGGCGGGGTGGTGCGTCATGCCCGCGAGCAGGTAGAGCCGCTCGCCGTGCTGCACCCGGGCCGTGTCCAAATGCCAATCTTCCCACGTGCCGCTCTTGCGGAGTACGGCGACATCGCGCCCCGCGAGCCCGGCGACAAAGTTGTGGCCATGAAACTCCAGCTCGGGCGCGGCGAAGAGTTGCTTGATCCGCGCCGAAGCCGCAGGGTTGATCAGGCGGCCCTGCTCGAGCATCAGGTAATACCGCAGACACTGGCGCACGGTCGCGGCGTGCGAGTGACCGCCGACCGGGTCGCCGACGCGCGGCTGGTCAACGCCATAGTGCTTGCCGCACCAGAGACCGCCGCCGGTCTTCTCGTCGTAGAGGTGGTAACGGTCTGAGCGGAGCAAAGACTGTAGCGCGTCGAGTCCGACGAGCTGGCTGTACTTCGCGGCGAGCTCGTTATCCGAGCGCTTCAGCACAAGCTGAAGCTCGCGCTCAATATCGGGCGCCAGCGCCGCGGCGGCGTGCGGATGCTGCTCGAAATATCCCAGTACGATCGCGATCTTCGGCACGCTCGCGCCGTAGAAAAGCGCGTCCGGGCGCACGGCGGCAAAGCGAAACGCGTGCAGATCGACGATGCCGACGGCGCGGTCGTCTACCGCAATGCCCAGCTCGGCGGCGACGCGCTGGTCGAGCGCCTCCAACTCCGCTTGCAGCGAGGGTTCCGTCGGCGTGTCGATTTCGAGCCGATAGCCCTGGAGTTTCATCGCACGGACCCAATCCTCCGCATAGTTGTCCGGCGCGCCGGTGACCATGAGCGGCGAGCGGGCGAGCGCGTCGCGCAGCGCCGCCGCACTCACGTCCGTCGCGCCGCCGGCCGACAGCGCCGCCGCCATGCGCTCGCGCGCGTCCGTCCGCAGCCGCAGGAACTTCACGCCCACGCAGCGCCGATCTTTCGCGAGATAGTCCGCGAGCGGCTGCTCACGCACGGCTGGTGCGGCCGAGTGCAGAAAATTCACGCCGCCGTCCGCGCCGCGCACGACGAAACCGACGTGTCCGACCCACTGCGATTCGGCGTTGCCGCGAACGATGTTCACGAAGTCGCCGTCGCGGAGCTCGGCGGCGACGAGCGGCAGGTTCGCGCTCGGGATGTAATGGTCGCGAAACTCCTCGACCGGAACATCCTCGCCGATGCCGAACTTGCGGAAGAATTCCGCGCGGCGGACGGTGGCGGTCATGGGTGCAGCGGCCCGGCCGCCGGCGAGCGTCGCGGTCAGATCCTCGAACGCGAACGCGTTATTGGGGTTCCAGTCCGCCTCGGTGTAGTGGTTGCGCGTGAGCATGCCGACCACGCCGTCCCGGTAGCGCAGCCGCTGGAGCGTGCGCAGAAACGTGTCGAAGTCATCGCTCAGGGCCATCGCATAGATGTGCTCCGCAAACGTCAGACAGTCGCTGCGCGCGAGGTTATAGAGCGGGTCGGCGTCATGAAGCTCGATCGGGAACTCGCCCAGCAGATAAATCTCGTAAGGCTGGCCAAGCGCCTTGCGGGCGAGGTGCACGATGCGGTCCGTGACCAGGGGCGTTGTCGCGGCGAGCGTGCGCAGATACGCGCCGAGCTCGGACTCGTCGAACGTGTACAGCGGTCGGTCTGCCAGCGGACGCGGATCAGCCGGTGGCGGCGGCAGCGGCGCTCGACGTACACGCGGCAGGCGCGCCGGCGCGGCGGTGCGCTGCGGCGTAGACGGGCGCTCCACCGGCTTCGACGGCGCGGCGTGAGGCGCAGCTTGAAGCGCCGAGTCGGCAGGCTTCGACGGGGGCGACGCGCTCGGCGTCGTCCGGCAGCTCAGGACCGCGGCTGCGGCAGCGACGACGGCGATCACGATTAGGACTCGAAGCCGATCCATCCGGCGTGCTCGATTCGGTGTCGGAAACGGGCGCGACGCTCCGTTGAAACTGCCAGCCCGCGGCTGGCCGATTCGGCCTCGGTGGGCATGTTACCGCGGCCGCCGCGTGACGCACGTGGACAAACGCGCACGACCCGGATGAACGAACGCACGACGCACGGGAACCAAGACGCGCGACGCACGGGAACGAACACGCACGACGGGTGGGAACGAACACGCACGACGGGTGGGAACGAACACGCACGACGGGTGGGAACGAACACGCACGACGGGTGGGAACGAACACGCACGACGCCCCCTCCGCCCCGCCCGGGGCGGGCCGCTCCATGGATCCGCCGACCACGGGTTCCGCTCGGCCGTTGCAGGCCTCGCTTCACCCGTGGCGACATTCCTTCGTCCCTTCGGGACGAAAGTGCATGTGCGGCGATCTCCAGACCTCGTCACGCGAGTTGAGCGGGTCGGCAGTGGGTCCGTTTGATCCAGGTGGTACGGGCGTCTCGCCCGTTCGTGCGGCAGCACGTAGCAAGTAGGGCAGGTCGCCGGCGTATCGCGACCTGCCGCCGGCGGGCTCCAATCTCTCGCCGTGTGCCAGCGCGGGAGTCTACCCGCTCGCACCCGCCCCAACGGGGCGGCGGAGTGTAGCCACCGGCGCAGCGTAGCAAGCAAGTAGGGCAGGTCGCCGCCGTATCGCGACCTGCCGCCGGCGGGCCGCGTTTGGCTGCTACTTCCGATCGACATCCGTCGCCGCAACCAGCCGCAGCACGTAGGGCAGGTCGCCGCCGTATCGCGACCTGCCGCCGGCGGGCCGCGTTCGGCTGCTACTTCCCATCGACATCCGTCGCCGCAACCAGCCGCAGCGTTGCCGTGACGGGAAAGTGGTCCGACGGGTAGCGGCCCGACGCGCTCGTTCGGATGATGTCGGCGGCGTCGGCGACAAACCTGCGATTGTGGAGAATCCAGTCGATCCGCGGCGTGTCGGCGATCCCGTCGAAGCCGTGGTACGTGCCGTGCATGCGTTCGGGCGTGGTTTGCGCGTGGCTGGCCGCGGAGCGCGACGAGCGCGCTGCCGTCGGCGACGGTGCTGACGTTGCCGAGCGCGGGGACGGCGAATCCGGGCTCGCCGCCGGCGCCGCGGTGCCCGACGTGGCTTGCCCGGCGCGAACTGGTCGCTTCCTGCTCGCGGCTCAGACTGGTCGCGCTACGCCCCCGCAGCTTCCGCCGCGACCGTGGCTACTGTGCACGTACGACTTCACAGCCGTCAATGTTGATGATTCGCCACCAGCTGTCCACCGACGGTACGACGATGGTCACGTCATCGAACAGAAACCAGTCGAAGAGTGCCAGACGGTCTGCGACATGCACCGCCCAAATTGTCCCGTCGGCGACCTCAATCCACGAACCATTCGTCGCTGCATTTCGAATCCAAGTGTCCGCCCACCGGATGGATCGAGTCCCGAGCCATGTCCCGGTCGTCTCGGTCCCCAAGGTGATGTTGACGAGACGCTGTGTATTCAGGTCTCCAGCAATGAAGTCGCCCGTTCGCCAGATCGAAAAACTGCGTAACGCGCTTCCGTTCTGATATACGCCAATTTCGAGTGGACCAGAAATCCCCAGGATAGCGATGAATTCGCTGCAGTAAACCCGGTTCACAAAGCCCGTCGCGTTCGGTTCGAGTGGATTCAGTAGGAACGCGACTTCCGTCCCATCGAACAGCAAGTCGCCGTCCGTGTCGCGCGCGAGCGGGTGTGTTCCCAGCTGCAACTCGGCGGAGTCCCACAGGCCGTCGCCGTCAGTGTCCCGCGCCAGCGGGTCGGTGCCGCGTTGAACCTCCTCAGAATCCGGCAGACCATCGGCGTCTGTGTCGCTGCTGAGCGGGTTCGTGCCGCCGAGCACTTCAGCGCCGTCCAGGAGACCATCAGCGTCCGTGTCGGCGGTCAATGGGTTCGTGCCGATCAGCACTTCGTTCCCATCGGGCAGCCCGTCAACGTCAGTGTCCGCTACGAGCGGGTTCGTACCACGTAGAAGCTCCTCGCCATCCACCAGACCGTCGGCGTCGGTGTCGGTCGCCAACGGATTCATGCCGCGTTGTACTTCCTCGCCGTCGGAGAGCTCGTCACCGTCCGTGTCGCGTCTTAGCGGGTCGGTTCCCCATTGGAGCTCTTCCCGGTCGGAGAGCGTGTCGCCGTCGGAATCGCGCGCCACGGGATTGGTTCCCTGCCGAACCTCGTCGCCGTCCGAAAGCCCATCACCGTCCGTGTCGGGGACCAAGGAGTCCGTCCCCAGCCCCAGCTCGTCCGGGTCCGCGACGCCGTCGCCGTCCGTATCGCGTTCCAGGGGGTCGGTCCCCCGTCCCAACTCGTCGGCATTCGAGAGACCGTCACCGTCGTCGTCTCGGTCTGTTGCGATTTCGCTCCCTTGCGGCGGCGCGTTCTGCGCGCTACTCGGCGCTGTTCCGCCGACGCCGTCAACGTCCACCATGTCCTGGGGGCAACCCGCGACCTGTAGCATCACGACCGCGATCACGGCGAATCGGATGGAGCGAGCCATCGCGTGACTCCAGGGCAGCTGGTTCGAATCCCGATGTGTGTCAAGAGCATACCGGAGTTTCTATTCGAATTCAATGATCCCTACGGAACGTGATCGGGCAGCGACCAGGTGCCCCGCCGGCGGCTTTTCGCGTCGGCATCGCGAATCACGCCGAACCGCAGTTCCCGCCGCGCGTCCCAGCAGGTCGCCGCCGTATCGCGACCTGCCGCCGGTGGGCCTCGTCCAGCATCTACTTCCCATCGACATCGGTCGCCGCAACCAGCCGCAGCGTTGCCGTGACGGGAAAGTGGTCCGACGGGTAGCGGCCCGACGCGCTCGTTCGGATGATGTCGGCGGCGTCGGCGACAAACCTGCGATTGTGGAGAATCCAGTCGATCCGCAGCGTGTCGGCGATCCCGTCGAAGCCGTGGTAGGTGCCGTGCATGCGTTCGGGCGTGGCCTGCGCGTGGCTGGCCGCGGAGCGCGACGAGCGCGCTGACGTCGGCGACGGTGCTGACGTTGCCGAGCGCGGGGACGGCGAATCCGGGCTCGCCGCCGGCGCCGCGGTGCCCGACGTGGCTTGCCCGGCGCGAACCGCGACCGCTGCCGCCTGGCGCGACGCGACCGCGTAGGAATCGCACAACCCCGCGGACGTGGAGCGTTCGTTCAGCAGCGCCACGTATGGCGGCGATCCGGGACCGCAGTTGAAGTCGCCCATGACGACGATCGGCAGCCCGCCGAGCGACTCGATTGTCCGGCTGAGGAGCTTGGCGGATTCCAGTCGGGCGCGGGCGCCGCGGTGGTCGAAATGCGTGTTCAGCACGTACACCTCGGTCAGCGGCCGATCGCGAAATCGCAGTCGGACCCACGTCGCCATGCGCGGCAGCGCCGCGTCCCAGCCGACGGTGCCGACGGTGTGGGGATCGTCGCTGAGCCAGAAGTGGCTGCCGCCGACGAGCTCGAACCGCTGGCGGCGAAAGAAGATCGGCACGAACTCGCCCGCTCGCGCGCCGTCGTCGCGCCCGACGCCGACACATTGATAATCGGGCAGCGCGGCGGCGATCTCGTCCACCTGCGACGCGAGCGCCTCCTGAAACCCGACAATGTCGGGGTCCGCGTCGCGGACGACGCGCAGCGCGAGTTCGCGGCGCGCTTCCCAGCGGTTCGGTCCATCGGCGGTGTTCGAGAAGCGGATGTTGAACGACATCACCCGGATCGGCTCGGGCATCGTGCATCCGGGTGCGACCAGCGCGGTCAGCGCCGCGATCAGAACCGGAACCCGTCGACCCCTTGTGCGGCGCCACCGCAGCCCCGCGCCGATCACGCGTCCCCGTGCCTCGCGGCGATTCAACATCACACGCCTCCATCGCGACCGCGCCGCTGCGGTGCGTTTTTGCTAGCATGCTCGCCGGTCCGCACAGCCGCGTTCGCATGTCGGTTCAAGCGGATCGGCGGAGCGGTTCCGCCGCCGCGCCGCATGGATCGTGATGGCCTGCGAAGGAACGCTGCATGAGTCCCTTGCTGATGTCGCTGCTGCTGGTGGTCGGACTCGGGTTCTTCGCAGCGACCGCGGCACGGCGTTGGCGGCTGATGATCGCCGCTCGAGCGGCGGACCCGCGCTGCGACCAGCCCGCGGCGCGCTGGGCCGGCGTCATGACCTACATGTTCGGGCAGGCCCGCATGTTCCGCTATAGCGCCGCGGGAATCGCGCATGCCTTCATCTTCGGCGGGTTCGTGGTGCTCGCCCTCCGCACGCTCATCCTCTTCGCCCGCGGGTTCACGTCGGACGAGCATTTCGGATTCTGGCTCTTCGACGACGACGTCTTCCTCGGGCGTGTTTACCTGCTCTTGAAAGACGTCATTGGCATCCTCGTCATCATCGGCGTGACGTATTTCCTCTATCTGCGGCTCGGCCCCAGGCCCAAGCGCATGAAGCACAGCGCCGAAGGCATTTTTATCCTGTGCATGATCCTCGGCATCGTGCTGTCCGACGCCTGCTACGAAGCCGCCGCCTACGTCCGCCAAACGCGCGAGCCTGAACTGCTCACGCGCGCCCTGAACGCGGAGATGGCGCGGGCGGCCGACGACGTGGCGCGCGGCGGCGACGCCGGTCGTGCGTCGCAGGCCGTGACCGACCGGCTCAACCGCACGCTCAAGGCCCGGCACTGGCACACGCCGCTCGCCACCACCCTGGCACAAGCGCTCCGTCGGGCGCCCGACGCACCGGTCGACGCGCTCTACTACGGCGGCTTCTGGCTGCATGCGCTCATCGTGCTTACGTTCCTGAACTTCCTGCCCTACGGAAAGCACTTTCACGTCCTCACCGTTCTGCCCAACGTGTACTTCCGCGATCTGGGCGGCATCGGCCGGCTGCGCACGATCGACGACATCGAAGGGAGAATCGAGCGCAGCGAGACACTCGGCGTCGCCAAGGCGGCGGATCTCAGTTGGAAGTCCGTGCTCGATCTCTACACCTGCACCGAGTGCGGCCGCTGCTCGGATCAGTGCCCGGCGACGCGCACCGGCAAACTCCTCTCGCCGAAACACCTTACGCTCGAACTGCGCGATCACATGTACCGGAACGAGCGCGCCTTCGTCGCGGGCGGCGGGGCTGCAAACCGCGCCGCCGACGGGGCAGGCGCCACGAACGAAGCCGGCAGCAGCGGCGCTGCCGCGGGCAGCGTCGCGGCGAATGACACGAGTGCCTTCGTCCGCGCCGACGGCTCGCCCGACGAGACGCAGGGCCTGCTGATTCCCGCGTGGATCAACCCCGAAACGCTCTGGGCCTGCACCACCTGCGGCGCCTGCGAGCAGGAGTGCCCGGTCTTCATCAGCTACGTCGACAAGATCGTCGACTTGCGGCGCAACCTCGTGATGGAGCGCGGCGAGTTTCCCGACCAGCTTCAGAACGCGTTCCGTGGTTTGGAGAGCGTCGGCAATCCCTACAGCTTTCCCAACGACCAGCGGGCCGCCTGGGCCGTGGGACTGGGCGTGCCGCTGCGCTCCGAGAAGCCCGATGCGGATGTGCTCTTCTGGGTCGGCTGCGCGCCGTCGTTCGACGATCGCGCCCGTAAGATCGCCCGCGCCACCGCGCAACTGCTCAAACAGGCCGGCGTCGAATTCGCCATCCTCGGCCCCGAGGAGCAGTGCACCGGCGACCCCGCCCGCCGCGCCGGAAACGAGTACCTCTTTCAGACATTCGCCAAGACCAACGTCGAGACGCTCAACAATCACGGCGTGCGCAAGGTCGTTACGACCTGCCCGCACTGCTTCAACACGCTTGCCAACGAGTATCCCGATTTCGGCGGCAAGTTCGACGTCGTGCATCACACGACGTTTCTGCACGAACTCATTCGCGCCGGCCGCCTGCGGCCGCAGCACCGCGTGGACGGCACGATCACCTATCACGACTCGTGCTATCTCGGGCGCTACAACGAAATCTACGATCCGCCGCGCGACATCCTCCGCGCCATCCCCGGCCTCACCGTCGTCGACGCGCCCGAAAGCCGCGATCGCGGCATGTGCTGCGGCGCCGGCGGCGCACAGATGTGGAAAGAAGAAGAGCACATCCGCCGAACCGACAGCGACGAGCGCGGCCGCGTCGAGGGCGCAGGCAAGGTCAATCATCTCCGCGCGCGACAACTCCTTCGCGTGCTCCCTGCGTCGGCAGTGACGGCGCCCGGCGGCGCCGGCACCCGAAGTCTCGCACACGCCGCGACCGCGCCAGACGCGCCCTCCAGCGCACCCGACGCCCAAGCGCCGCCGAAGAAAACCGGCTGCGGTCGCGCCATCGCCTCGGCGTGTCCGTTCTGCATGACGATGCTGCGCGACGGCCTGCGCGACCAGGGGCACGAGGACGTCTCGCAGCTCGATGTGGCCGAAGTGCTCTGGAAGTCCGTCAGCGGCGAGTGACCGGACCGCCGCCTCGCGCGTTGACCGCTCGGACGCGCCGCCTCATCATGCGACCGGACACGTTCGCGGCGGACCCGGTGCGTTGGCGTGCCGGCGACCATGAACGCGACCATCAGCACGACGACGAGGTGCGCATGGCCCATCACCACCCCGATCCCCGCTCGCCCAAGCCCGGCGACGCGCACCGCCACCCGGCCCACGCGCGCCCGACCAGCGAACTCGCCGACGGCTGGGGCCACCAGCTCAAGCCCCTCGACCCCATCGACGTCACCAAGGCCCGCACCGCCTCCGAGCTCCTCGACGCCATGAGCCGCACCGCGTTCAGCGGCCGCAGCCTCGGCGAAGCCTGTGAAATTCTCGTCCAGATGACGCAGGACGAGAAGTGCTTCGTCGTCGGCACGTTCAGCGGCGCGATGACCATCGCCAAGCAGGGCCTCATGATCGCCGAGATGATCGACCAGGGCATGCTCCACGCCGTCGTCAGCACCGGCGCGCTCATGTGCCACGGCCTCATTGAGCAGAGCGGCCACACGCACTTCCGCCACGACCCCAACTGGACCGATGAGAAGCTTTACGAAGAGGGCTACTGCCGCGTCTATGACACGCTCGAGCTCGAACGCAATCTCGAGGAAGCCGCCGAGATTATGGAGAGTGTGCTCGCCGAGATTCCCGACGGCAGCGCCATCGGCAGCCACGAGATGAACTGGCGCATCGGCGAATACGTGCTGCGAAAAGGTCAGAGCCGCGGTATTCTCCAAAGCGCCTTTCGCAAGCAGGTGCCGGTCTACGTTCCCGGCTTCACCGACAGCGAACTCGGCCTCGATGCCTACTGTCACAACCTGCTCGCGCGCGAAGCCGGCAAGCAGGGCCTCCACGTCGACCTCCTCCGAGACATCGACGACTATTACGCACGCTGCCAGAAAACCGAGCGCATGGGCATCTTCACCATCGGCGGCGGTGTTCCGCGGAACTGGGCTCAACAGGTTGGCCCGCTCGGCGAAATTCTCGAGCGCCGCACCGAAGGCCGCCACGGCGCCTACATCCGCTTTCACTACGCGATCCGCGTCTGCCCCGAGCCGGTGCATTGGGGCGGGCTGAGCGGCTGCACCTATAGCGAAGGCGTGTCGTGGGGCAAGTTCGTCAGCGAAAAAGAAGGCGGCCGACACTCGGAGGTCTACGCCGACGCGACCGTCGCCTGGCCGCTGCTGCTGCGCGGGGCGCTGGAGCGGCTGGGGCGGGTCTGACGCGAGAAGGCCGCAGGCCACACGCGGAACCAATCACGCGCGACGACGAACGACGAACGACGGACGCCGATCAGAGTAGCGCCGGTTTCCAGTCCGCGTCCGGTTTTTGAGCGCCTGAAAAAGTGCGGCACAGCCGATCAGCCTGTCCGCCGCGCCTGCGGAAACTGCGGCGCTTGGCCGCGCGGGTGTGCGTTATTCAGAGGTTCCCTTGGTCGAAACCGTCGCGGTTGTCTCCACGGCCGCGATCGTGGCCATGTGCGGTGACGATATTCGCGCGCGAAGTCCGGCGGTTCATTAGGCGTGCTGCGCGGACGTCGCGGGTCGGGACGGATCTTAAGAGAACCTGGGTGCCCGTTTCGTGCGTCCATGGAGCGTGCGGAACGAGAAAACCGGCGGATACTCCCTCGTGGCCTTCAAAATCAGCGATGCCCCCGCTTTGGGGTGGCGCCGCCGCGCGCGAGTCGGGCTCGCCAAGGCGCCTGTTTTTTTCAGACGCGTGCGGCGTTATCATGACGCCACCGGCGGCAGGGGGTCGTCGGTATGCGCTCGTTCGGGCCGGGGGGTTCGGAGTGGCGGGGCCGTCATGAATACCAAGAGTATCACGGGTCGTGCTGCGCTCGCGCGCGGCGAACGCGTTCGTTCCCGCGAAATCGTGCGCCATCGGCGCGGGGCGCGGGCTTTCGCCGTCGCGGCATTCGCGCTGGCGGCTTGCGCGCCGGCGCTTGCGGGGCAGATTCACTGGGTCGGCCAGCAGTCGAGCTGCGTCTTCGCCGACCCCACGCGCGGCGCGTTTCTCGATTCGGATCACTGGTTCGAGCTCGCACCGCCCGACGCAGGCGCGACCGCCGTCTTTGGCTCGGGGCTTGATCCCAACGGCGGCGGTGTCGATCCGCGGCGCGTGTATTTCGGGAACTTCTGCCAGGAAGCAATCGGCGGCGCCGGTTGCTCGAACGTGACGACTCCCGGCGCAGCGGTCGCGAACCTGCGCTTGTGCGTGCAGTCCGACACGTGGACGTTCGATCTGGCGAGCGCGTTCACCGGCGCCTGTCCGCCGCCGACTCCGAACGTCGGGTCGTACGCGCTGACCCAGAACACCGAGTGGTCGGTCATCCTCGGCGAGGACATGGAAGCGCTCGGCCTGCCCGGCGACGCGTCGCTGACGGTCGTCAATGGGGGCGTGAACACGATGGCGACCGTGTTGGGACTGACCGAAGGAAGTCGCGGCACGCTGGTCGTCACCGGCGCGAACGCACGCTGGGACAACGCGGCGAATACCGCGGGAACGGGGCTCGTCGTGGGCAGCGGCGGCGAAGGCGTCGTGACGATCTCCGGCGGTGCGACGCTCGGCCTGAGCGCCGCCGCCGCCACGAATCTCGCGCTTCAGCTCGGCGCTCCGGGGCGCGGCACGCTGACCGTCACGGGCGCCGGGTCTTCGCTGTCATCCAACGGCGTGCTCGCGATCGCGGTCGGCGCGGGATCGCGCGGGACGCTCCACGTCGACGACGGCGCTGTGGTGAGCTCGTCGGCGCCGCTGCGCATCGGTTCGGACGGGTTCGGGGATCTGTTTGTTTCCGGCGGCGCGATGCTCAGCACAGGCGCCGCGGGCTCGCCCACCAACAGCAGCGCGCTGCTCGGCCAGAACACCGGCGGCAGCGGCGCTGCCACGGTCACCGGTCCCGCCACGCGCTGGACGCTGAGCGGTTCGATGAATGTCGGCTTTCGTGCCGCGGGTTCGCTCCGCGTCGAGAACGGCGCGATCGTCGAAAGCGGCGACGGATTCCTCGCGCGACTGGGTGGCTCCGGCAGCGTCGCCACCATCACCGGCCCCGGCTCCGTGTGGACCGCAGAGGGCGCGATCAACGTCGGCGGCGACATCAGCGCCGGCGCCCCCGCTCGGCTCGTCGTCAGCGACGCCGCCCGCGTCAACGCCGCCACACTCATGCGACTGTGGGACGACTCCGACGTCGATCTTCGCGGCGGGGGCGCGGTCGTCGTGGGGCCTTGTGCCGGCGCGACCGACAACGGCACGCTCCGCGTCTGCGGCAGCGGACGGCTCTTTGGTCGCGGGACGATTCGCGGCGTGCTGCGGAATTCGGGGACCGTTTCGCCGGGCGAGGGTCGCGGGCGGCTCACCGTCGCCGGCGACTTTGTTCAGGAAGCTGCCGGAAACTTGCAGATCGACATCGGCGGCTCGGTCCCCGCGATCGACTTCGACGTGCTCAGCGTCAGCGGCGCGGCGGCACTCGGCGGCAAGCTCACGGTCAACCTGCTGAACGGCTACACG
The DNA here is from genome assembly GCA_050184295.1 of Phycisphaerae bacterium. Classification (GTDB taxonomy): domain Bacteria; phylum Planctomycetota; class Phycisphaerae; order UBA1845; family Fen-1342; genus JBFXAM01. Next base: position 121,760 of record JBFXAM010000001.1, read on the forward strand.
CCGGATTTCGGCGATCAGTTTGTCGTCCTCACCGCCGGCAACATCGTCGGCGACTTTGAACTCACCGACCTGCCCACGCTGCCAGGCAGTCTCTCCTGGACCGTGCAGGTCGAAGGCACGCGCGTCGTGCTCGGCGTCGGTCCGCGCTTCGTCGTGCCCGGCATCGCCGTCGACGGCGCGCTTGACCCCGTCTATGGCCCTGCACTCGCGCTCCAGGACACGCCCACGGGCTTCGGCGACAGCACGCTCGGCGAGCCCGACTCCGCGAACGGCTCCGAGCTCGACGCCGCGTATGGCGTCGTCCGTTGCGGCACGCTGCACCTGCTCCTCACCGGAAACCTCGCGTCGAACTTCTCGCGGGTCGAGCTGTTCATCGACAGCCAGCCCGGCGGACAGAACCGACTGCGCGGCGACAACGCCAATTTGGACGGCAACGCGCTGAACCGCCTCGGCGACGACGGTTCAGGAAACGGGCTCCGCTTCGATCCGGGCTTCGACCCCGATTTCTGGTTGGGCCTGAGCGGCGGCGGCCAACCGTATCGACTGAATGTCTATTCCGCGGCGCTGCCCGCCAATGGCGGCGGCGGGGGCGGATATCTCGGGGCGAGCGTGGCGGCGGGGGATGGTAACCTGGTCGGCGGCGCGAATCCTTTCCGCGTCCGTGCCACCATCGACAACCGCAACACGGCCGGCGTCGATGACATGTTCGCCATCGACCCGCTCAGCGCCGTCACCGGCGTCGAGATCGCGATCCCGCTGGCCGCCATCGGCAACCCGCGCGGCGTGGTGCGCGTCGCCGCGTTCATCCGCAGCCCCGATCGCACGGTCGTGAGCAACCAGGTGCTCGGCGGGATTGGCGGCGGCGCGAATCTCGGCGAGCCGCGCAGCGTGGACTTCAGCGTCGTTGCCGGCGCGCAGCACTTTGCCGTGTCAACCTTCACGCCGCCGCCGGTCGAGCTGCGGCCCGCGACGCCCGAGTCGAACGGAAGCTTCGGCGCGAGCATCGCGACGGTCAATGACACCAATTTCGACGGCTTTGCGGACCTCGTCGTCGGCGCGCCCTTTGAGAGCTCGAGCGCTGTCAGCGGCGCGGGGCGGGCCTATCTGCTCTCGGGCGCCACCGGTGACGTCTTGCAGACGTTCGTCTCGCCGAACGCCGAGGTCGGCGGGTGGTTCGGCTTTGCCGTCGCGGGCGTCGACGATGTCGACGGCGACGGACGCGGCGACGTGCTCGTTGGAGCACCCAAGGAAGATCCCGGCGCGGCGCCCGATCGCGTCGGACGCGCCTATCTCTTCAGCGGCGCGAGCGGCGCTCTGCTCGCCACGCTTGCCTCGCCCAATGCCGAGCTCGGCGGCGAGTTTGGCTACAGCGTCGCCGGCGTCCCCGACTCGACCGGCGACAACCGTGGCGAGTTGGTCGTCGGCGCGTGGCTCGAAGACCCCGGCGCCGCGCCCGCGGACGCCGGCCGCGCATATCTGTACAACGGCGCGACGCGCACCCTCATCGCCACGCTGGCCTCGCCCAGCGACGAGGCCTTCGCGTATTTCGGCGCCAGCGTCGCCGGCGTGCCGGACATCAACGGCGACGCCCGCGGCGACGTCGTCGTCGGTGCGCCGCAGGCGAACCCCGGCAGCTCGCCCAGCGGCGCCGGCCGCGCTTTCGTCTACAGCGGTTTGAACGGCAGCCTGCTTCGCACGCTCGCTTCGCCGAACGAGGAAGCCGGCGGCGAGTTCGGCCGCGCCGTCGCGGGATTGCGCGACGCGACCGGCGACGGCCGCGGCGACATCGTCGTCGGCGCCTGGCTCGAGGATCCCGGCCCGTCGCCCATCAACGCCGGTCGGGCTTATATCTTCAGTGGTGCGAGCGGCGCGCTGACCGCCGCGCTCGTCTCGCCCAACGAAGAGCTCGCCGGAATCTTCGGCCGCGCGGTCGCGGGCGTGCCCGACGTGGATGGCGACGGGGCCGGCGACGTGCTCGCGGGTGCGCCGCAGGAGGATCCCGGCGCCAGCGCCGACCAGGCCGGCCGTGCATACGTGTTCAGCGGCGCGACCGGGCGCCTGCTCGCGGTGCTCGCGCCGCCGCTCGCCGGCGGCGGCGAGTTTGGATACAGCGTCGCCGGCGTGCCGGAGATCGGCGGCGATCAGCGCGGCAATGCCGCGGTTGCGGCACGCTTCGCTTTGCCCAGCGGTGCGCCGCCCAACTCGGGCGCCGCGTTTGTGTTCAATCTCTTCGACAGCGACGGCGACGGCATCGTCGATGAAACCGACAACTGCGCCTGCGTTGCCAACCCCGATCAGGACGACGCCGACGCCGACATGCGCGGCGACGCCTGCGAGTTCCGTCGCGGCGATCTCAACTGCGACGGGCTCGTCAACAACTTCGACATCACGCCGTTCGTGCAGGCGCTCGGCGATCCGGTCGGGTACATGGGCGACTACCCGGGTTGCGACCTCACCAACGCTGACATCAACGGCGACGGGCGCGTCAACAACTTCGATATCGATGCCTTTGTCGCGTTGCTGGGCGGCTGAGCGCCGCCGTCATGCCGCACGCGTCGTCGGCGGCCAGCGACCCGTCCGCGACCCGCCCCCCGCTGTCGCCCGGACCCGCTTGCCGCGGCGACGCGGGAACCTGCCGACCAGGCGAATCGCGACAAACGGCCTCAAAACCGCCCGGCCGCGCGCCTCGCTGCCGCCTGTCGCCGGCCCGCGGTTGTTCGGGTCCGCGCGCCGTCCGTCCGGATTTTCCTTGCATTTGCCTGATCCACTTCGCTCTAATGGCGAACGAAAGAACCGGCGCTTCCGGAGCGCGCTTCGGGCCCGGATGACCCCGACATACACCGCCTTCAGATTCGCGTTCGCGCCGGCGGACGCGAGTGCCGTCGGATGTCCCGCGGCTTCTGGGGGGCGAGCGTTGACAACTTCAGGAGGACACGACGTATGAAGCGTTCCTGGGTTTCGGGTCTGGCCGCGTTCGCGGTGCTCAGCGCCGCGTCCGCAGTGCTCGGTCAGACGGGTACGGGCGGAACGATCAGCGACGCGGACACGTTCTTCACGATGGGCAACAGCCCGACGGCGGCGACAGCCACCGGCGCGACGGTCACGGACTTTCGCATTGCCGGCGCGGCGAGCACCGATCACTGCTTCGGCCAATGGTGGTGGACGCGCATCCAGGGCGTGAACAGCCGCGAGAACGCCCTCTTCAGTGCGTCGAGCGCGTCGTGGTCGGGCAACACCGGCCAGATGGCGTTCCTCGCGAGCGGCTTCGACGGCGTCGCGCGCTGGCGCGTGACCGACGTGGGCGCCGGCGGACGGGTCGAGGCGAGCCTGCGCGTGATCAATCGCGGCGTCGGCCCGCTCACGATTCACATTTACTCCTACCTCGACCTCGACCTCGCCGGCACCACGTCCAACTCGGCGACGCTTGCGGGTCCGAATCTCATGCAGATCACCAGCGGCGCCACAACCGCCGAATTCGCCGGCCCGGGCGCCGTCGCGTACCAGGTGACATCGTTCGCGACGCTTCGCGGCCTGCTCACCAACACGGTCGTGAACGACCTGAACAACACCGGTCTGCCCTTCGGCCCCGGGGACTGGACCGGCGCGTATCAGTGGACGCTGAACCTGGCGAATCCCGGCGACGAGGCCACCGTCCGTTGCTACTTCTCCGTCAATGCTCCAGCCAATCCGGGCTTGCGCGCTGACATGAACTGCGACGGCGTCGTCAACAACTTCGATATCGACCCGTTCGTCCTCGCGCTCTCCGACGCGGCCGCGTACGCCGCCGCGTTCCCGGACTGCAACATCAACAACGGCGACATCGACGGCAACGGTCTGGTCAACAACTTTGACATTGACGGTTTCGTGGGCTGCGTGGCCGGCGGCGGTTGCCCGTAATCTCAGCGCGTCGCGGAACACGTTGACTTCGAGCAGGCCGGCGGTACGCTCCCGTCGGCCTGCTCGCGTCTGCTTTCCGCGCGACGAAGGCCCGTCCGCGCACAGCGAGGCATGCCGCGCGTGTCGAACATCGTCCTGATGGGCTTGCGCGGATCGGGCAAGTCCGCGATCGGCAGCGCACTCGCGGCGCGCCTCGGCTGGGAGTTCGTCGACACCGACGAACTCGTCGAGCGCACCGCCGGGCGCAGCGTCGCCGAGATTTTCGCCCGCGATGGCGAGCCCCGCTTTCGCGAGTTCGAATCCGACGCCCTCCGCGCCGCGCTGGCCGGCGATCGCCGCGTCGTCAGCATCGGCGGCGGCGCCGTCCTGGCGCCGGCCAATCGCGAGCGCCTGCGCGCCGCGGCCGTCTGCGTGTGGCTCACTGCGCCGCCGGCGGAGCTGCTCCGCCGCATCGCCGCCGACCCGCGCAGCGTGGCGCAGCGCCCCCCGCTCACCACGCGCTCCCCGCTGGAAGAACTGACCCACCTCGCCGACAATCGCAACCCGCTCTACGCGGAGCTCGCGAGCCACACGATTGCCACCGAGGGCCGCGCCCTTGAGCAACTCGTGGACGATATCATGCGCCGGTTGCGCAACGCCCACGCCTGACGGCGCGCGGATTCGCGCCGCGCCAAGGATCGCACGATGGAGCTGACGATCGGCGTCTTCGTGTGGCTGCTCGGGCTCTGTGTCGGCAGCTTTCTCAACGTCGTCGTCTATCGCCTGCCGCGCGATCTCTCGCTCTCCAAACCCGCCCGGTCCTTTTGTCCCGGTTGCGGCGCGCAAATCGCGTGGCACGACAACGTCCCGCTGCTGAGCTGGATCTGGTTGCGCGGCGCCTGTCGCGCCTGCCGCCAGCCCATCTCTGTCCAATACCCGCTCGTCGAAGCGGCGACCGGACTGGCGTTTCTGCTCGTCTATCACCTGCTGTTCGTCGCGCACGCGCGCGCCGGGCTTGGCCCGCCCGCGTGGCCCGCCGACGCGCCTCTGCTGCTTGCCTGGCTTGCTCTCGTCGCGGCACTCGTGGCGTGCTCCGCGATGGACCTCGTCTCCTATCTCATCGACACGCGCATCACAAACGCCGCTCTCTACATCGGCGTCGTCTGCCACGCGGCCTGGCCCGCGGGTGAGTTCCTCGACCCGCGCGGCGGCAGCCCAGCGGCAGCAGCCGCGGTCGCGGCGGCGCTGGTCGGCGCGATCGCGACGTGGGTCGCAAGCCGCCGCGCCGCGCGCTTGGAAACCGGCCCGTGGTCGGCCGATCCCCATAACGTGGCGGACCGCGCCGGTGCGCCGGGGCCGAGTCACGGTCCGTTGTCGGGAGCGCATCCGCCTGGAACGCCGCCCGCGCCGTCTCGCAACGGCACGCTCGCGGTCGCGGGCATGGTCGGCCTCCTGAGCGCCGTCGCGGTCGCTGCCTGGTTGCTCGCGAGCGCCGTGGCCGGCGTCGACGGACCCGCGCGCGTGCACTTTCCGGTCGCCGCCGGATTACTCGTGCTCTTTGTGACCATCGTCCTCGCCGGCGCGCAGCCGCGCGGTGTCGACGCCGAGCTCGAACACGCGATCGAGGAAGAAGCCCCGCAGGCCCGACGGACAGCCTGGCGCGAACTCCTGTTCCTCACGCCCGCGGTGCTCGCGGGCGCCGCGACCTATGCGTTGCTCGCCGCGCAGCCCGCGCTGGGCGGCGCCTGGACCGGCGTCGCCGCTTGGCCCGCGGGCGGGTTCGCGCCGCTCGGCGGCGTCGCGTACGCATTGCTCGGCGCGATCGCCGCGGCCGCCGCCGGCTGGTCTCTCCGACTCGTGTTTACGCTCGCACTGGGCCGCGAGGCGTTCGGCGTCGGCGACATCTACATGCTCGCGGCGGCGGGCGCGTGCGCGGGGTGGGACATCGCACTTCTCGGGCTGCTGTTCTCGGTCGGTCTCGCGCTGGCCGGCCTGCTGCTCAGCCTCGTCATCAAGCGCAGCATCGTCATTCCGTTCGGGCCCTGGCTTGCGCTGGGTTTCCTCGCCGCGCTCTGGCTCAGCCGCGCCGCCACCGACATGCTCCGGTCCTATTACCTCGATCTCGCTGCCATCTATCGCCAGCAGCCGCGCTTGCTGCTGCTTCTGCTCGGAGTGCTGCTGGCCGCGTCCGTCGCGGCGGTGGCGCTGGCCCGCCTGCTGCGCCGCTGGATCGAGCCGCGCGGCGGAGCGGCTTGAAGTTCTCTGTCGCGGGTGATTTCCGCCGCGGCGCGAGTAGAATAGCGCATGAAGCGTCTCAACCGCGCGTCATGGAGGACGTCGTGAATCGCCATCCCATCGCGGTCTTTGACTCCGGCGTCGGCGGCCTGTCCGTCGTCCGGCACCTGCGCCGCTTGCTGCCGCACGAGTCGCTCGTTTATTTCGGCGATACGGCGCGCGTGCCGTACGGGTCGAAGTCGCGGCGGACGGTGACGACGTTCGCACTCGAGCTTGCGCGGTTCCTGCTGCAATACGACCCGAAGACCATGGTGGTCGCGTGCAACACCGCCAGCGCGCTGGCGCTCGACACGCTCGCCGCCGATCTTCCGGTGCCGGTGGTCGGCGTGGTTGAGCCGGCGGCCCGGGCGGCGGTTGACGTGGCGCGCGGCGGCGTGATCGCGATTCTCGGTACGGAGGCGACGATCAGCAGCGACGCGTATCCGCGCGCGATCACCGCGCTCGATCCGGCGGCGGACGTCGTCTCGGTCGCGTGTCCGCTCTTTGTGCCGCTGGTCGAGGAAGGCCGCGAGAGCGGCGACGCGGTCGTCGCGGCGATCGCGAACGAGTATCTCGCGCCGATGCGCGCGAAGGACGTGCGGGCCGCCGTGCTGGGGTGCACGCACTATCCGATGCTGCGCGCCGCAATCGCGTCGGCGCTGGGCGCGGATGTGCAGCTTGTCGACAGCGGTCTGGAGGCGTCGAAAGCGGTGCGCGACGGTCTGGCGGCGGCGGGCCGGTTGTCCACGCGTGACGAGCCCGCTAGCATGCGCTGCTTCGTCAGCGACAACCCCGCACGCTTCCGGCGCGTCGGGGCGCGCTTCCTCGAACATGAGCTGGACGACGTCGAATTTGTCGAGCCCGAGCGCTACATTTCCGGCGCACTGCCCCACGCCGAGCCGCTCTGACGCGCACGCGCCGCGGCTCGGCCCAGGCGCGCGGATGCCGACCCGCCCGGGCGCTGGCCCCCGTCTCGTGGTGCTGGTCGCAGCCGTCTGCGTCACCCTCGCCGGCTGCACCGACACCAACCCCGGTTGGCGCATGCGCCGCGTCTTCAAACCGATCCGCTCGCCGCAGGAGAGCATGCGCCTCGCCCTGAGTTCGACCGACGCGGACGAGCGGCGCGAGGCCGTCGCGCACGTGGCCGACAGCCGTTCTTTTGACGCGGACTGGGCGATCGAGGGTTTCGCCGCGATCGCGCAGCTCGAGAGCGACGCCTCCGCGCGGTGTATCGCGATTCGTGCGCTGGCCCGTTCGGGCTCGCAGAAGGCCGCCGAAACGATCATTGGAGTGCTCGCGGCGCGCCCGACGCCCGAAGGACCGCTCACCGTCCGTCCACCGGACGAACTCACGCGCGGCGACGCCACCCTCGCGCTCGCGGAGCTCTCGGCGGGCGCCGCCGCCGAAGCGCCCTGGCGCGCCGCCGCGCACGCACTCTTTCTCGACCTGCTCAAGGACGACCGCAACCGCGCGGCGCGCATAGCCGCGGCCCGCGGGCTCGGCGAGTACCCACTGCCCGAAACGGTTTCGGCGCTCGTTGCCGCGCTCCGCGATCGCGACTTTGCCGTCGTCCACGCCGCCGAGGCCTCGCTCGTACGCCTGACGGGCGAGACGCACGAATGCAATCCGATCGCGTGGGAGGCGTGGGCGAGCGCCCACCAGGGGCGGCTCTTCGAAGGCGCCGGTCGCATCCCAGAGTCGCGCCGTCCGCCTTACGACAACCGCTTTGAGCAGGCCGGTTACGAAGTGAAGCAGTGGTTCGGATCGGTATTTCCCGCTGCGAAGGGCCAATAGCGACCCGAATCCACGCGTGCGGACTTGCGGCGCGCGGGGCCCGCACCGGGTCCGATCGGCACGCGCCGGTCGCACTGCGCGACGCGTATAATCCCCGGCGTTCGAACAAACTCGCGCATCGACGTGGGAGGTATCGCCATCATGACTCGTGTTCTCGGCGCGGCCGTAATCGTCCTTGTCCTCGGCACCGCCACTGCGCAGCAATCGGAGCCCCCGACGCCGAAACCGGCGCCGGCCGCGACAGGCGAAGAATCGCGCGCGGCCAGCGACGCGCCCGCGACGACGCAACCCGCGACCCGGCCGGTTTCCGCCGAGCGCGCCCGCAGCCCGCTCGACTTCACGCTAGCGGACATCGACGGCAACAACGTCGAGCTCGGGCGCTTCAAGGGCCGGGTCGTCATGATCGTGAACACCGCGTCGAAGTGCGGCATGACGCCGCAGTATGAGCAGCTCAACGAGCTGTACACGCGCTACAAGGACCGCGGGCTGACGGTGCTGGCGTTTCCGGCAAACGACTTCCGCGAGCAGGAGCCGGGCACGAACGCCGAGATCAAGGAGTTCTGCACTTCCAAGTACTCGGTCGCGTTTCCGCTCTTTGCCAAAGTCTCAGTCAAGGGGCCGGAGATGTGCGAGCTCTACAAGTTCCTGACTTCGCCGGACCGCAACGGGGAGTACGGCTCGCCGATCCAGTGGAATTTCACGAAGTTCCTTGTCGGCCGCGACGGCAAGGTGTGCGCCCGCTTCGAGCCGCGCACCAAGCCCGACGCGCCCGAGGTCGTCGCGGCGATCGAGGCGGCGCTGAGGGAAAAGACGCCGGCCAAGCCGTAGTCGTCGGCTCAGATTCCAAACGCGACGTGCAACGCGTGCGCGATGCCGAGCACCGGCAGCAGCAGCACGACGCCCGTGACCTGTGTGCTCAGAAACAATGCCCACGCGTCCGTGCGGCTCAGCCTGACGTGACGGTGCAGAAACGAAGCGAACAACAGCCACCACCACAGCGCGCCGAACCAGAGCAGCACGGCCGAAAACGCACAACTGAACACGTATGCGTCGCGGTAGTGCCGCCACCAGAACCGTACGTCGTCCCAAACGCCGAAGTCGTCCAAATCGACGAACGATCCGAAGACCATACGCGGCGAGAAGAACAAGCGCGGCGTCGCCATGGGAGTCAGCCACCAGCGCGCGCACAACTCGATCACGAGCGTCGCGATCAGCAGCGCGACGCCCATCCAGAACCAGCCCACCGCGCCGTAGGCCCACGCCCGCGCGAGCCGGTCGCGGCGAATGCGGAAGCGCGTCAGCGTCGGCGAGAAAATCGGCATCATCAGGCGCGTGACGACCGGCAGCGCGAACAACGCCGCGATCGCGGCCGCATCCGACATCCGCGCATCGCGGGCCGCGATCAACGGCGCCTGAAACACCATTACGCCCAAGAGGAGCACCGCCGCGCCGATCCAGTAGAGCACCGACAACCGCCGCGCCACCGCGGGCGCTTCCAGCGGCGTCACACGCCATACCCGCCGCGGGAGCAAGCCGCGCAGCAGCGCGCCCGCGAGCGCGCGACCGAAGCGCGGCGTGTATTCGTACGGTGCGATGGTTCCGCGGAGCGGCGTTTCGGCGAGCAGGGGGCCCCATTGCAGCGTGAGTCCGCAGCGCGGACAGGTCTCGCCGTCGTGATACGCGACCGACGCCTCGCACCGCGGACATTCGACGGCCACCAGAGTCTGCCAGCGGAAGTTCGCGCCGCACTCGACGCAGCGCGGCGTGCGCAGCCCGCGCAGGTTGTAGCGACAGTGAGGGCAGGCCAGGTCGCGATCGAGTCGCCAGTCGACGGAAAGCCCCGGCGGGAGCGGCATTTCGGAGGTTATATCTCTCACGGGGGCGGCTCCGGTTCGACGCCTGCAACCCGCACGATGGTATCCCCGCGCCGCTTGCGCCGCTCGGGAAGCTCGCCGGTGTCGCAGCCGGACGACTCTCAACGAGCGACGCCGGCCGGACGATGGGCGCCGGTTTGTGCCCGACTCCACGGCTCGTCCGACACACGAAGCAAGCGGGAGCCGGCGCGTTGCACGCCGACTTCCGCTTGCCGATCGCTCGTTCGTGCGCGCCGGGCACATCGCCGTTCTCCGGCGTGCGCCGTCGGGCGCTTCCGGCGTCCTCAGTCGCGGTCGGGCGCGCCGGCGTCGCCGCCGGTCAGTCCGCCGAGCATCTTCATGACGTCGCCGACCTTCAGCGCCGCGAAGCCCTCGGCTTCGAATCGCTGCATTCCGGCCAGCGCCGGGTCGGCGGCGTCGACAAAGCTGAACCGCAACCGCCCATCACGCGCGCCGAAGTGAGACAGCTCCGCCGACTCGATCCCCGTCCCCTCCACATAGCGCAGCGACAGCTTCGCGCCGCGCAACAGTTCCAGCTCCTCTGCGTCCATCCCCTCGGTCTTAAACTCCGCCGCCTCCAGGATCCACATTCCGGGTTCGATCTGTTTCGTGCTCACCTTGCCGGCGAGCTGCTCGATCTGCGTCACAAACTCGCCGATCCGATCCGCGCCCGCGCGCCCCGTCAGCAGGTCCATCACCGCCGCTTCCAACGCCGGGCTCTGCCCGTCCAGCCGTAGTCCGCCCGGCTCGTTCGCGCCGTCGTCGCCGATGTGCACGGACAAGTCCGCCGCCCCGGGCGAAATGCCCACCCCGACCTTCATTTGCTGCTGCGCGCTCGCGGAGATCGAACCCGCCGCGCCCGCGGCCGCGTGTTCCGTCACGCTGGCCGCCGGACCGCCCGACGTGCTGGCGCCGACCCGCGCCGAAACCGCCGCCGCACGGTCGTCCGCGTCGTGAAACCAATCGCGCACGCCCGCCAGCTCCTCCACGCCCGTCAGGTCCAGCAGCAGCCCGCGGCGGAGAAACGGCACCACGATCGCGGCTTCCGGAGTCTCGCGCAGCACCTCGTCCGGCAGCCCCGCGAGGCGCACAAACGCCCACTGCGAATGCGCACTGAACGCCCCAGCGACGTGCACGTCGAGGCCCGCGAGTTCTTCATTACTGTTGTCCGCCCGCACGGTCAGGTCGATCGCAACGCACTCGGGTTCCGGCAGCTCCGCGCCCTGTTCCACCATTCGCCGCAGCGAGATTTCCGCCGGAAACACGATCTCCGCCCGTCCGTCCACTTGCACGCCCTCGACACAGACGCGCTCGAACTCCACCGCGATGCCGCGATGAACCGCCTCGCGCAGACTGTTGAAGATCGTCGCCGCCATCGACGGCGTGCTCGCCGACGGCACCACAAAGAACGCCGCCAGCGCGATCGTCGCGGCCAATCCGCCGCTCACCGCCGCGAACATTCGGGGCTTTCGCATGAACCAGGCTCCTTTCGATGGGCGGTCGCGGTCGGCGACACCCGTGGCTCGTCGTGATCCCGTCCCGATCGAAAGCGGTGGGTCGTTCGGTGCGGCGCGCCAGGCTCTTCGCGCGGCGGTCGGCGGTGGCGTGGGCAGTGGCAGGCTCGCTCCGACGCGGCGCAGGTTGCGGTCGAGCGCTCGGTCACGTTTATCGCGCGGGTTGCTCATGTCGCTACTCCTCTTCCAGTCGCGCAAGCATCGCACGCAGCGCCTGTCGGGCCCGATACAGTCGCCCCTCGACCGCCCGCTCGCTCACGCCGATCCGCGCCGCCAGCTCCGCCTGCGTCGCGTTATCGAAGTACTGCCCCACGATCAACTCCTGCTCCGCGGCCGGCAGCGCGGTGATCGCCAGGAGCAGTTGGTCCCGCGTCTCACGTCGCTCCAGCTCGCTCGCCGGGAGCTCGCCGTCCACCAGTTCTTCCGCCAGCCGCGTCGCATGCTCCGGATCAGGAACCGGAAGGTGTTCCGGGCGGCGCGCCTTCAACCGCCACTCCGTTCGCAGCAGGTTGCGAGCAATCACCCGCAGCCACGCCTCCATGCTCGCGGGTGCTGCTTCGGCGACGCGGCCCCGCGCCTGCACCCACACCTGCTGAACGAGATCCTCGGCGCGGTGTGCATCCCCGGTCCGCACCGCAAAGAAGCGGTAGAGCGACGGCGCGCACGCGTCGAACTCGCGCGCCAGCCGCGCCGCCGCCTCCGCGTCCGACACGGACCCAACGTCCCACGTAAGACCGGCGGCGCCGGATACGCTCATCCACGACTCCCGGTGGCGGGCTTCCATCCGCTTTCGATCATACAGACGCGCGCCTGCCCGCCGCCCCACGGAAAAAAGCGCCGCCGCTCGCGCGAGCTGAAAAAAAAAAAAAGCACGACGGGCGACGACCACCCGCTCATCGCGAGTGACCATCGCCCGTGGCGCCTCAATCTCCGCGGCACACGCGCCAAGCGGCGCGAAACCGCCGGTGGCCCTCGGCCCCTACGCCGTCGCCAGATTCACCTGATCGCGCAGCAGCCGCGCCAGCGTCTGCCGCGTCTCCGGATCCAGCGACTTCATCGACTGCTCAAAAATCCGCACGCGGTTCTGTTCGTCGAAATAGTTCCGCACGTCCGGCGTCAGCCGCGTCAGGTCCGCCAGCACGCCGCGCAACTCCGCAATGCTGTTGCGATCCAGCTCGCGTACCCGCGTCGCGACCTCGCCGAGCAGCCGCTCGAACTCCGCCCGCCAGTCCTCGAAGTTGTTTTCGACGGCCAGATAGTGTTCCGCGTCGCTCACGAGAAACGTCCGGATCACGTCGAGATCCGCTTCGCCCAGCGGCTCGTTGTGCTCGAGCCGGCGGATGGCCATCTTCACGTCCGCGCTCCAGAGCGCTTGCTGCGCCTCGCGCACCAGCGTGCTCAGCCGACCGATCTGGTGCTCGACGCGCTCCATGTCCTCCGCGGATTGGTTCTGAAGCGCCTCCTGCGCCATCTGGCGAATCGCGTCCACGCCCTGACTCAACGCTTGCTGATCGAGCTTCGGCATGCCGTGTCTCCAAACCCGGGGTGTGCGCCGCAATGGGCGCGGCCGATAACGCCGCGGTCCCCCCCGCGCGGCCGCACAAATACTCTCCTTCATCGGTCAGACCGATGACCCGCGCGCATAGGCGCTTCGAGATTCTGCCAATCGAAAGGGGCGTTGGGCCGCCGCGTCCGCTATTCCGTCGCGGTTCAGACCACGCGCGCCCAGAGCGCCTTCAAATACGCCGACTCCGGGCAGCTCAACATCACGGGATGATCGGCGCCCGCGCCCGTCAGGTCGAACATCTGGAGCGTCCGGCGCGCCCGCGTCGCGGCCCGGTGCACGGTGCTCACAAAGTCGTCCCGCGAGACCAGACCGCTGCAACTGCACGTCAGAAAGAACCCGCCCGGCCGCACGAGCTGCACCGCCAGTTGATTCAGGTCAAAGTACTTGCGCAACGCCTCGTCAAACTGCTCGCGCGACATCGCCAGCTTCGGTGGATCCAGCACGACGGCGTCATATTGCCGCCCGTTCGCGATCATTTGCCGCATGTACACAAACGCGTCCGCGTGGACGAGTTCCAGCCGCGCCTGGTTCAGATTCGCGTTGTCACGCGCGACCGCGAGCGCCTCCTCATCGAGATCGACGCACGTCACGTCGCGCGCCGGTCCGAGCCGCTTCGCGCTCAGGCCGAACCCGCCGGTGTAGCAGCAAAGATCGAGCACCGTAGCGTCCGCGCAGAGCCGCGCAAATCGCAGCCGGTTCTCGCGCTGATCGCAGAAAAACCCCGTCTTGTGACCCACCGCCAGGTCGACGAAGTAGCGCACGCCGTGCTCGTGCACCTGCGTGCGCGCGGCGCCGTCGGCTGGCGGGACGCGGAACCCCTCGAGTTTCTGGATCGCGTGATCGGCGCGGAACACAACGCGTTGCACGCTGGTCGGCCCTCCGCGCCGTGGGCCACGGCGCGCCGCGCGCGTTTCGACAGGCCCCGCGGGGACGGACTCGACGGGGCGCGCTGCGCCCGTCGCCTCGATCGCGAGCGGCGCCGTAAATGCGGCGCGCGAACCGACATCGGAGTCGCTCGCGCGGCCGCCCGCCGGCCCACCCGTGTTGCCGATCGCATCAAGCAGCGCCGCAGACAGCAGCTCGCGCCGTTCGAACATCCCCAGCGCGAAGAACTCGCACACCACGCAGTCGCCCAGCCGATCGACGACCAGCCCGCTCAGCCCGTCGCCCTCGGCGTGCACCAGCCGATACGCGTCCGTCACTTCATCAAGCCGCAGCGCCCGCCGCAGCACGGCGGCGGCCTCGATCTTTCGATGCCAGAAGGCGTCGTCGACCGGCTCTTCGGCATGCGTCAGCACCCGCACCACGATCCGCGACCGCGGATTGAACAACCCGCGGCCAAAATACGCGTCGGTCTTGTCATAGATGTTCACGACCTCGCCGGGCCGGGCGGCCGGATCGACCGCGCCGATCATGCGTTCGAACAGGAACGGATGCATCGTGGCGGAGCGGAGAGAGACCCAAGGGGAGAGCGCGCCGGGCGGCGCGGCCTGGGTGCTTCGTTGGGCGGACGCTCGCGGCGCCGAACTTGAACGGTGAGGACGGGTCTTGCGCATCATCCTGCCAAACGCCGCGGAACGTGCGAGGCGACATCGTGCGCACCGCGGCGCGTTGCCGCGGGCGTCAGAAAGCGCTACTGCCCAGACGGGCGTGGTCCCTTGCGGGGTGCGTGCAGTCTGCGCGGCAGTGTGCTCGAGCGCCGAGCCTTGACGAGCGAGAATCGCGGGTGGACGTTCACTTGCGTCCCGGCGCGTCGAACAGGTCGCTGCGCGGCATCTCGAGCTGGTCGTTGTTCGGCTCGTCGAGCAACCGCTCGACATCCTCGGGCTTCACGCACTTGTGCATCTTCTCGTTGATGAGCAGGCACGGCGCGTGATCGCAGGCCGCCAGGCACTCCTCGGTCATGAAGGAGTAGCGGCCGTCGGCGCTCGTGCCGTGCTCGCCGCAGCCCAGCTTGCGTTCGATCGCCTCCTGCACCTGTTTCGAGCCCATGAGTTCGCAACTGATGGAGCGGCAGATGACGACGACTTTTTTCCCCTTGGGGTGGGTCCAGAAATGCGTATAGAAGGTGACGACGTCCATCACCTGCGCCGGTGGGATCTCCAGCAGCTCGGCGACTTCGCGCATCACGCGCAGCGAGATGTACCCGACCTCGTCCTGCGCGATGTGCAGCGCCGGCAGCAGCACCGCCCGCTTCGTTTCGTAGCGCGGGAAGAAGGTGCGAATCTTGGCTTTGGCGGCGTCGCTCAGGCCGGGGCCGAGCTTCTCTTCCGCGACGGTCTTGCGATCGACAACGTTCCAGCTCACGGGAGTTCCTTCGCCGAAATCCAGTCCCAAACCGGCCGTAATCGGCAGCACCACCGGCTTCCAGCCGTTCGCATCCGCAGTAGCACCGGTTTCCAGCCGGTCATGTCACACCCACAGTAGCACCGGCTTCCAGCCGGTCATGTCACGTTCGCAGTAGCACCAGCTTCCAGCCGGTGATTCATCGTTACGTACCGGCCGCAGGCCGGCGGTTCACCCGTTCGCACCGGCTGGAAGCCGGTGCTACGGTCGCGTTTTCTACCGATCCAGCTCGGCGGCGATGATGTGCACGCTGCCGAGCACCGCCACCACGTCGCTGATCTGGTGTCCCACGATCAGCTTCGGGAAGCACGAGTAGTTGATGTAGCTCGGCGGGCGGCAGCGGGCGCGGTACGCGCTGTTCCCGCCGTCGCTCGCGAGGTAAAAGCCCAATTCGCCGGTCGGGCTCTCGATCGCGCCATACGCCTCGCCGACCGGCGGCTTGAAGCCGCGGTTGGTCATCACTTTCTCGAAGTGGTGGATCAACCCCTCGATCGAGAAGTAAATCTCGCGCTTGTCCGGCAGCGTGACGCGCTCGTCGTGCGTCGCGTTCACCGGCCCCTGCGGCATCGCCTCGCAGATCTGCTCCAGGATTTTCATCGACTGCTTGATCTCCTCGAGCCGCACGAGGAAACGCGCGAAGCAGTCGCCGCCGTACGCGACCGGAACCTGGAAGTGCATGGCCTCGGCGCCGTGGCCGTCCCAGTTCTCGGCGAAGCAGAGGTACGGCTCGTCCTTGCGCAGATCGCGCTTCACGCCGCTGGCGCGGGCGCAGGGGCCGGTCAGCGACCAGGCGACGGCGTCGTCGTGGCTGATGACGCCGATGCCCTTGGTGCGCTCGATGAAGATGCGGTTGCGCACCAGCAGGGTCTCAAAGTCCTTGAGCGCCGTCGGGAGACGCGTGCGGACAAAGTTCAAAACCCTTTTCTCCCAGCCCGGCGCGGCGTCCTGCATCACGCCGCCGACGCGCGTATAGCTCACCGTGAAGCGGGCGCCGCACAGCTCCTCGAGCAGGTCGTAGATGAACTCGCGCTCGTTGAAACCCCACAGAAAGCCGGTGATCGCGCCCAGGTCCAGCGCGGCGGCGCCGACGCAGAGCAGGTGATCCTGGATCCGTCCCAGTTCGGAGCAGATCGTGCGAATCGCCTTGCAGCGCGGCGTGAGCTCGATGCCGAACAGCTTCTCGACGGCGGCGTGCCAGGCGAGGTTGTTGACGATCGGCGAGATGTAGTTCATGCGGTCGGTGACGACCACGTACTGGTTGTAGTTGAGGTGCTCGCCGAGCTTCTCGAATCCGCTGTGCAGGTAGCCGATGTCGGGCGTGCAGCGCATGATGCGCTCGCCTTCGAGCTCCAGAATCAGCCGCAGCGTCGTGTGCGTGGCGGGATGCTGCGGGCCGAAGTTGAGCGTCCAGCGGTCCTCGCCGGAGTCGTCGCGAATGAGTCGGCTGGGTTCGAATTCGGTGGCAACCGTCGTCATGTCGTCGTCCTGTTTCGCGGTCGGCGGCGGCGGCGGGGCGCCGTGTTCTGTCAGGCGCTCTCGCGCGTCACGATCGGGAACGCCTCGCGTTCGCCTTTGCCGCGCAGCGGATAGTCCTTTCGCAGCGGAAAGTCCGCGAAGGCGTCGGGCATCAGGATTCGTCTCAAGTCAGGGTGTCCGACAAAGTGGATGCCGAACATGTCAAAGACCTCGCGCTCCATCCAGTTCGCTCCGGGCCAAACCGTGCACACGCTCGGAACGCGCGGCTCGGGGTCGTTTACGAAAACCTTGAGCCAGAGTCGGTGATTCAACGAAACGCTCAGGAGCGAGTAGATCACGCCGAAGCGGTCGTCGGCGTCGGGAAAATTGAGGTAATCGACACACGTCACGTCGACCAGTTGCTCGAAGCGCGTGACGCCATCGTCGCGAAGGAACCGCGCGACTTCAAACACGCGATCCGGCGGAACGCGCACCCAGAGCTGATCCGACGGGCGGCCGTCGACGTGTGTGCAGAGCGGACGGGCCTCCAAGCCCAGGTCGGGGAATCGATTCTGAAGCGCGATGACGGCGGCGGCGACAGCCACGGTGATCCTCCAACGGCGCTCGGATCCGCGTTGGAGCCGCCGGCCGGACCCTTCCGGCACAGGGCGCCCACGGATCGCCCCCGCCGCGGGGCGGCCGAGTCCTCGGCGCGAGGGTTCAAGAGTGTACCCGATTGTCGGGCTCGGCGGCGCGTGTGCCGATTCGCCGCGCTCCGGCCGGTCACGTCCCGCCGGAATGAACCAGACCCGCACCGGCGCGGGAGGCCGCTGGTCCCGGAAGCGGATACGTGCAGTCGCTCTTGAGCCACGACCTAGCGGTACTGCACCCACTTGATCAATTCGCCGATGGAGGGCGGTTTGCCGTACATCAGCACGCCGACGCGGAAGATCTTGCCGGCGGCCCAGATCGCGACGAGCACGGCAAGCCAGAGCGTGAGCAGGGTGGTCACGACCTGCCAGACGGGCGTCTCGGGATCGGCGCAGAGGCGTAGGATCATGACAAACGGCGTGATCGGCGGGACGTAGCTGAGCGCGACGCTGATCCAGGATGAGGGATGCTCGGTGATGTAGAACCAGAAGATCATCGGGATCATCGTCAGCAGCGAGATCGGGAAGCTCAGGCTCTGCGCCTCTTTCAGCTCGTTCACGGCGGAGCCGATCGCGGCGAGCAGCGCGGCGCTCAGCAGAAAGCCGGGGACGAAGTAGAGCGCGACATAGACGAGCCGCCCGCCGGTGACGAGGTGGCCCATCTGCTGGGCTCGGGCGCCGTAGAAGCCGGCGAAGCCCCACACGGTGAGCAGCAGCAGACCGACGAGCACCATGCCGAGGATCTTGCCCGCCATCAGCTGGGTCGGGCTGATCGCGGACAGCAACACCTCCACTACCCGCGAGCTTTTCTCCTCGATCACGCTCGTCAGCAACCCCTGGCTGATGCCGAAGGTCGCCATCACGAGCATGAACATGAACGCGAACGGCGTGAGGACGCGGACCATCATGTCGTCCTTACGCTTCTGACCGGTCTGAAGATCGACCGTCTGCATCGGCACCGGGCGCTGCAACTGCTGGACGCGCGCCCGGTCGAGCTCGCTTGCCGCGAAGCGCACGGCGACGATCGACTCATACGCGAACTGCTCGATCCGCCGGCCGGTTTCGAGCTGCTGGTCCTGACGGGCGACCGTGCACGGCGCGACGGCGTCGACGGCCTCGCGCGGGATCACGATATACGCGTACAGCGCGCCCGCGAGAATGCGGCGCCGTGCGTCGTCGACCGCGTCGGCGGCGTCCGCGAGTCGTTCCACGGCGAAGATGCGGTTGGGGTTCTCGGTGTTCCAGGCTTCGACCGCCTGCTCAAATCGCGGCAGCAGTTCGCCATGCCCGTCGAAGACCGCGAGCGTGCGCGTCGGCAACTTCTCGCTCTTGGAGATGTCTCCCACCCAGCGCGTGCCGAAGATGCCGAGCATGATCATGAGCGGCATCAACACGACGCTGAGGAAGAAGGCGCGCGTGCGGACGGTTTCGACGAATTCGCGGGTCGCGACCGTCAGGATCTTGCTCATCGCGGCTCACCCGGCGCGCGTTCGGACATTCGGCGGGCGCCAGCTGAACTGGAGGCGTCGGGACCGCCGCCGGACTCCACGTCCGCGCCCACGAGCTTGACGAAAATCTGCTGAAGGTCCGGGCGCACGACCTCGAAGCGCGAGATCCGCATCGCGCCGACCGCGCGACGCAGCAGCGTGTCCGGGTCGACGCCGTCCGCGAGCTCGTACTCGCCGTGGCCGGCCGTGACGTGCGCCGCGGACACGCCGGGCGCGCCGCCGAGGGCTTCGAAATCGCCGTCGCCTTCGAGGATCACGGTGCGGGTGGCGAAACGTGTGCGGGCTTCGTGGATGCTGCTGTCGAGGATCTTTCGGCCGCGATTGATGAGCACGATGTGGTCGCAGAGGCGCTGCGCGAGTTCCATCTGGTGGGTGGAGAGCACAACGGTGGCGCCGCGCTCGCGCAACTCGACAATCAGCGACTTGATCAGCTCGACGTTGAGCGGATCGAGACCCGAGAAGGGCTCGTCGAGAATGACCAGCTCCGGCTCATGCAGGATCGCGCACAGGAACTGCACTTTCTGCTGCATGCCTTTCGACAGGGCCTCGATGCGCTTGTGACGCCAGGCGCTCAGACCGATGCGCTCCAGCCCGCCGCCGACGCGCTGTGCGAGCGACGGGCCGCGCAAGCCCTTCAGGCGACCGAAGTAGCGGAGCGTCGCCTCGACCGTCATCTTGCGGTAGAGGCCGCGCTCCTCCGGCAGAAAGCCGACGCGGTCCTTCACGTCGACGGCGCGCGGACGCCCCAACACGCGGATCGTCCCGCTGTCGGGGTAGAGGATGCTCATGACCATGCGAAGGGTCGACGTTTTGCCGGCGCCGTTAGGCCCAAGGAACCCGAACACCTGCCCGGTTGGGACGCTTACGGTCAAGCCGTCCACCGCCGTGTAGGAGCCATAGCGCTTGGTCACTTCCGTAAGGACGAGCGCTTCGTTCACGCCGGGCTCCCTGGGGACCGCGCGGGCCGCATCGGGCGCGGCGCGCGGGCGTGTTGTACCCGAAAGACAGCGGTTGCGGCAGGGTCCGCGGCGATGTTCGTCGATGTCGTGAACCGCGCGGCGCGGACGTGGTTGAGTGCCGCGCGGCGAGCGTTCGCGCTGCGTGCGGGTTGCCGTTGTGCGGCGAATTCAAGGCCAGAGTGACGTGGCGAGCAACGCGTGCGGCGCGATCGAAACGGAACGCGCCAGCGGGCGCGGTCCAACCGGGCTGACGAGTCCGCCGGCGTTGACCTGTGCGGTGTTGCCGAGGAGCTGTCCGATGTCGATGGTCCCGGCGAGACCGAGCAGCCGCTCGACGCCGAGCCGGCCGGCCATCGCAAAGCTCATGCCATGCTCGCGCCACTGGACCACGTTGACATCATCGGCGGATGCGACCTCGTAAGGTCGGGGGGCGTCGCCGGGGCCGGGCGCGGACTCGGCGTGCGACCCGTCGAGGCGGCAGGGCTTGTCGGTGGAGAAGAACGAGACCACGTCGAGCGACTGAACCTGGTTTCGATAGAACGCGTGCAACGTGTGCGCGCCGGGCATCTGGAGACAGGTGCAGACGCCGTCGAGCAGGAAGCCCTGCGACGTGAGATCGGGCACCACGAAGACGAACCCGAGATCGCGGCGCAGCTCCTGCGTCTTCAGCGCCGGGTCAGCGCCGCGGACCGCGTGCTCGCTGTCGTGCCGCAATTTGATCGCGCAGAACCGGAAAATGTCAGCGTACTGTCGCGCTGCCACGATCCGCGTGATCCTGCCGACGTCCTCGCGCGGCGCGGCGAACCAGCTGCCAGAAAGCTGGAGCGTCGCCGCGAGCAGGATCACGGCGGCGGCAGCGAACGCGCTGACCCGCATGTACGTCGCCAGCCGCGCGGCGCGCTGCTCCGAGGCGAGGCGATCGCGAACGCGCTCGGCGAGGCGCCCGGGCACCGGGCAGATTTCGAGTCCGCGGCGAGCGCTGCGGCGAAGCGCCTGCCAGTGGGCGACTTCGCGCTGACAGGCGCCGCAGGTCGCAAGGTGGTCGGCGACGGTGCGCATGCCGTCGGCGTCGAGCTCCGCGTCCGCGTAGATGGGCAGGTGCAGCCGCAGCTGCTGGCAGTTCATGTTTGCGCATCCTCGACGACGATCAGGCGATTCTCTCGCGCGTACTCGGCCAGCGATTTTGCGAGTGCCTGTCGCGCCCGGTGCAGTCGGCTCATCACGGTTCCGATCGGAACACCCAGCGCGGCGGCGATCTCCTGGTAACTGAGCTCCATCGTCGCCCACAACAACAATACCGTCTGAAAATCGATCGGCAGCAGATCGATCGCGCGTTTCACCTCCTGATCGACGCGTTCGTAGTCGACCTCGGGAGGCCCGATCAACCCCGCGGACGGGTCGATCGCGTTGGGCATCAATTCCAGCGTGTCCTGGTCCATCGCCTTGGGCGTCCGGCGCTCACGGACGCGGCGATTCAAGAAGGTGTTGTGCAGAATCCGGAACAGCCAAGGCTTCACGCCGAAATCGCGCAACTCGAACTTCGAGAAGCCCTTATGAGCCTTCAGAAAGGTTTCCTGAACGAGATCCTCGGCTTCTTCCTCGCTGCCCGAAAGCCGGCGGGCGACGCGGTAGACCGCCTCCAGGTGCGGCAGCGCCACGGTCTCGAAGGAGTGCTCGCCGTTCGCCATCCCGGTTTCCAGGCCCGCCCGCGGACGGGCCTGCCTTTATTAGCAACCAACGAATCGCTCGACCAATTCCGAGAATCCTCAACGACCCCGCGCGGAAGCACGCCCCGTCCCCCGGGAACGATCGTCCGGTCGACTACAATCTCGCACCGACGGAATCCCCGCCGTTCCGGGCCCGGATTGGACAGACGATGCGGGCGTCCAACAACGTGAGGACGGCGGCGGTCGGTACGTGAAATCCGACTGTACGCGACGATGCGTCGCGGCGGGAAGCGCACCGATGTCGCTTCGGCTGCCGATTCTTGTGAGAAACCATCGGCACTTGTGCGCGGCGGACGTGGCGCCGACCGCGACGACTACGCTCGCCGCCGTCGGTGACGACGCGGGACGGCGCCGCCGCCTGCGGACGCCGCACCGACTCTCGTTGGGGAGATCCGAATGCTCGGTTCGTGGATGTGGATCATGTTGCTTGTATCGAACGCCGACGAAGCGCCGAACCCCTGGATTCGCAAGGCGCCCCCGATCATCGAGCGCGCCGATACGAACCCGACCGTCGACGCGCTGGCGAGCGCGCTCGACGCCGCGTGGCGCGCCGACGACTGGCAGGCGGGCGAGCGGCTGGCCAAACGCGCGCAGGAACACCACGCCGCCGCCGTGATTCCGCCACTCGCGGCGCGCGCCCTGTGGCGCGCGGGCGCGATTGTCGATGCGGAGCGCCTCGTCGACGCGCTGCCCCGCGACGCGGGCGCGATCGATGACCCCGTGGCGCTCCAGATGATCGTGACGACCGCGCTGGCGCGCGGACAGCGCGAACGCGCCGCGACGGCCGCGGCGCGGCTCGAAGCGCGCCAGGACGCGACCGCGAGCGACCTGCTGCACGCGATGGCGGTGCGGCTGCTGGAGAATCGCTTCGACGGCATGGTCGCGCTGCTGCGCCGCGTGGAGAAGCTCGCCGACGCGAAGAACGGCTATCCCGAGCACTACATCACCGAGACGATCGACGGGTTGGCCGAGTATTTCGCCGCGATCGGCGCGGCGCCGCTCAACCAGGTCGCCCGTTACGGCGAGGCGGAGATGCCGGTGACGCCGCTGATCAACCTGCCGGGGTGCATGGTCGAGATCAACGGCCATGGTCCCTACCGAATGATCCTGGACACCGGCGGCAGCATCACACTCTCCGTGGACGAAGCGGTGGCGAAGGAGATCGGATTGAAGTCGGTCGCCGAGGCGTCCG
The DNA here is from genome assembly GCA_050184295.1 of Phycisphaerae bacterium. GTDB lineage: Bacteria > Planctomycetota > Phycisphaerae > UBA1845 > Fen-1342 > JBFXAM01. The sequence continues at coordinate 144,496 of JBFXAM010000001.1, forward strand.
TGCGCGGCGTATCGGGCAAGGAATCGTCCGGTCAGGCCGTGATCGAGGAGGTGCGCATCGGCGAGATCGCGTGCAAACGCGTGATGACGCGCATCTTCGACGTGCGGCGCGCGGCGGCGGGCGCCGTCGACGGGATCATCGGTACGGGGATTTTCTCGGATGGAAGGATCGTGCTGGACTTCGAGCGCGGCCGGCTGGTCGTCACACCTTCGTCGGACGAACCCGGGCGCGGCCGCGCGGTCGATGTGCGGATCGTCGGCGACTCGAAGCTCATCGCGCCGATCACGCTGAATGGTGAGCGGGCGGCGGCGCTGCTCGATTCGGGCGCGGACGTGGTCGCGATGGCGCCGTCGCGACTGAAGAAGCTGTTTCCCGGCAAGCCGATCGCGTCGATGAGCGCGCCGCTCGCCGGCGTCGGCACCGGCGCGGCGCCCGCGATCAGCGTGCACAGCGGCGTCACGCTCGGGTTCGGCGGGCGGACGCTCGAGAACTTCGGCGGTCTCGGGCTCGACACGCTCGACGAAGTGTTGGGGCCGATCCTCGGCGTGCAGACCGACGTTCTCATCGGCATGGCGCTGTTCCGCGAAATGCGGACGTGCACGATCGACTTTCCGCGCTGCCGAATGTGGATCGAGTGGATCGACTCCGGAGCGAACTGACGGCGCCCCGGATCGCGTGGGATCAGCCGGCGGGGCACGCGTTCGCGGACGCCCGACCCGCGGCGGACGCCCGGGGGCGCGATTCGCGCGTTCGAATGGGGGTGATTGCTGTTGGGGGGCTGCGCGGGAGGACGTAGAATGCACGCTGGTTGGAACGCGCGTCCACCGCAGACCCGGCTTCCGCCTACGACCTCCGCGATCGTTGCCCCGGCGCCGCCTCCCGGGGGCAGCGCTGGCGCGCTGTCGGTGGGCGGAGACGCGGCCCCGCGTCGGGGTGCGACTGGCGCGAGAGGACTCGTGCGTTCGCGTCGGTGATCGGAGAATGCGAGAATGAAGCCGCTCACGCCTCGATGGTTCCACGCGGGTCTGGTGGTGCTCGCCGCCGGCGCGAGCGCGGGCGCACAGCAGCCGCTGCTGAACTGGGAGAATCACCCGGTGCGGGCGCTGGAGGTGCTTCCGAACGGCAGCCGGCTCTTGCTCGCAAACACGTCCGACGATCGATTGGATGTGTATGCGCTGGACGGCCCGACGCCGGCGCGGGTCGATTCGGTTGCCGTGGGCATCAACCCGGTTTCGGTTCGCGTGCGGAGCAATACCGAGGCGTGGGTTGTCAATCACATCAGCGACAGCATCAGCATCGTCGACCTTACGAGCATGAACGTGGTGCGCACATTGGCGACCGCGGACGAACCGTTCGACGTCGTTTTCGCGGGGACTCCGCCGCGCGCGTTTGTCTCGTGCTCGCAGGCGAACGTCGTGCAGGTGTTCGACCTCGCGGACCTGGGCGCCCCGCCGCTGGTGGTGCCGATCAGCGGCGAGGATCCGCGCGTCCTGGCGGCGAGTCCCGACGGACAGACGGTCTACGTGGCGATCTTCGAGTCCGGAAACGCGTCGACCGTGCTCGGCGGCGGTCTCGACGACAGCTTCGGCGTGCTGAACTTTCCGCCCAACGTCGTGAGCGATCCGCTCGGGCCTCACGGCGGTCAGAATCCGCCGCCGAACAGCGGGATGTCGTTTTCACCGGCGATCGCACCGGGGAACGATCCTCCGCCGCCCGTGAGTCTGATCGTAAAGCGCAACGGGCAGGGTCGGTGGATGGACGACAACGGCGGCGACTGGACGGACTTTGTGAGCGGGCCGCAGGCGGCGTTGTCGGGCCGGGTGGTGGGTTGGACCGTGCCGGACAACGACATCGCGGTGATCGACGCGAACACGCTGGCGGTGAGCTATGTCACCGGCCTGATGAATATGGTGATGGCGCTGGCGGTGAATCCGGCCACCGGCGCGGTGACCGCGGTGGGGACCGATGCGACGAACGAGATCCGTTTTGAGGAAAACCTGCGCGGGCGGTTTCTGCGGGTGAACGGCGCCGTGTATCAGCCGTCGAGCGGCGCCAAGACGATTGTCGATCTCAACCCGCACCTGACCTACACGACCTCGAATATCCCGCAGACCGAGCGAAACAAGTCGCTCGGCGACCCGCGACGGATCGTGTGGAATGCGGCGGGGACGCGCGGCTATATCTCGGGCATGGGCTCGAACAACGTGATCGTGGTCGATGAGAACCTGCAACGCGTCGGGCTAACCGACACAATCGTCGTCGGCGAGGGCCCGATCGGGCTGGCGCTCGACGAGCTGCGCGGAAAGCTGTACGTGCAAAACCGCTTCGACGCGTCGCTGTCGGTCGTCGATCTCGCAACGGAGTTCGAGACCTCGCGACAGCCGTACTTCGACCCGACCCCGATTGAGGTGAAAATCGGGCGCAAGTACTTCTACTCGACGCAGAAGTTCTCGGGGCTGGGGCATGCATCGTGTGCGTCGTGCCACGTAGATGCGCGGACCGATCACCTGGCGTGGGACTTGGGCAAGCCGGAGGGCGAGTTCGTCGACCTCTCGGAACAGAACCTCGGGGCGAACATCCTCGGACTCGCGCCGCCGAGCGCCGAGTTGCCGTTCGAGCCGTTTCACCCGATGAAGGGGCCAGCGGTCACGCAGACCATGCAGGACATCATCAACCGCGAGCCGCACCATTGGCGCGGCGACCGCGACGGGATCGAGGAGTTCAACCAGGCGTTCGTGAGTCTCATGGGCGACGACGGGCTGCTGTCCGCGACGGACCAACAGGAATTCAAGGACTTTCTGATGAAAGTCTGGATTCCGCCGAATCCGTATCGCCTGATGAACAACACGCTGCCGACCGCGGTCCCGCTGAACGGGCACTATGCCACGGGGCGGTTCACGCTGCCCGACGGCGCGCCGCTGCCGCCAGGCAACGCGCAGAATGGCATGGCGCTGTTCCGCGACGCGTCCCGGCGGCTGGACGGCGGACGCTTCGCGTGCGTAACCTGCCACACGCTGCCGACCGGACTCGGTACCAACACGGCCTGGAACGACGGGTTGGCGCGGTTCCAGCCGCTGCCGCCGGGACCGCTGGACGAGCGGCATCACATGCTGGTGTCGGTGACGGGCGTGACCAATCGGACGATCAAGGTTCCACAGTTGCGGAATCTGTACGAAAAAGTCGGCATGGACCTGACGCAGCCGGCGTCCCGGATGGGTTTTGGCTTTCTGCACGACGGATCGATCGACAGCCTGGCGCGGTTCATTTCGCAACCCAACTTTGACCTGGCCGACGACCAGGAGGTCGCGGACCTGATCGCGTTCCTGCTGGCGTTCTCCGGGTCGGATTTGCCGACGGCGGGCTCGACCACGCTGCTCGTGCCGCCGGGCACAACCAGCCGCGACACACACGCGGCGGTGGGGGTGCAGCAGACGCTGATGAGCTTCGCGAGCGCGCCGCCGGCGCAGTTGGCGTTGATCGATGCGATGATCGCGCTGGCGCAGACGAATCGTGTGGGCCTGATCGTGCGTGGCGTCTGGAACGGAGAGCGGCGCGGGTTCCGGTACCTGCCGGGCGGATTGCTTCAGGCGGATCGTTCCGCCGACGCGATCCTGGAATCGCAGCTCCGGGAGCAGGCGGCGGCCGGATCGGAACTGACGTATACGCTGGTGCCGAGCGGCGCGCAGACGCGGATGGGCGTGGATCGGGATCTCGACGGGTTCTATGACCAGGATGAGATCGACGCGTGCAGCGACCCGACCGACCCGATCAGCTTCCCCGGCGGATCGCCGGTGTTCTTGCGCGGCGACTGCAACTGCGACGGGTTGGTGAATAACTTCGACATCGATCCGTTCGTGGCCGCGCTGATCGGCGGCCGGGCGGCGTACCTGGGGATCGGGGGGGCCGTGGAGTGCTGGGAACGGCGGCGCTGCTGGGGCGACGTGAACGGCGACGGCGCGATCAACAACTTCGACATTGATCCGTTCGTCGCGCTGTTGCAGGGGCCGTAGCGGCGCCGGCGAGTGGGGCGGTGACTGGCGAATCACGCGGGCCGCGCACCAGGAGAATCCTGGCGCGCGGCCCGGCGCGTTTCGGGGGCGCACGCGTGTGCGGCTAGGGCGCGAGCAACCCGACGAAGGCGTCGATGTCGAAGTTGTTGATCATCCCGTCCTGGTTTGCGTCGGCCTGCGAGAGCGAGCAATCGGGGAACGCCATCGCGTAGGCGTCGGCATCGGTCAACGCGAGCACGAACGGATCGATGTCGAAGTTATTCACGAGCCCGTCGCAGTTCGCGTCGCCTTCGCTGGGGGCGCGGACGATGCGATGCACCGTGCCCGTCGTACCGCCGAATCCGACCTGTCGCTGGCTCAGCAGGTAAAGCTCGCCGTCGGGGCCTTCGCCGAACGCGGAAACGTATCGTCCCAGGCGCGGGGCGGCCTCGGCCCCCTGCAACGCGCGCAGGTCGAAGCGCGTCCACACGCCCGGGAACGTCTGCTCGAGCCGGAACAGCGCGCCGTCCGGGGCGCCGAAGCTGCGGCTCCAGTCGCCGAAGATGTACTGACCCACGAGCTCGGGGATTCCTGCGCCGCGGTAGACGAAGCCGCCCGTGACAGAAATCCCGAGGCTGTGGCTGTAGACGTGGATGGGATCGATGAGCGGTTCGCCGTTGGCGCCCATGGTGGGGCAGGACATCGGGGGAACCGTTGGATTCAGGGGGTCGAAGCAGCTCAACCCCTCGCGGATATGCCAGCCGTAATTGCCGCCGCGAACGATGATGTCGACCTCCTCGAAGAGGTTTTGGCCGACGTCGCTGCAGAAGATTCGGCCGTCGGCGCGGTCGAAGGAGAAGCGCCACGGGTTTCGCAATCCGAACGCCCAGATTTCGTCGCGGCCGTCGATACCGACGAAGGGGTTGTCGGCCGGGATGGCGTATGGGGGCGCGCCGTCGACGTCGATGCGGAGGATTTTGCCCAGCAGGGTGTTGAGGCTCTGGCCGTTTCCGGTCACGGGATCGTGGCGGAACCCGTTGTCGTTGGCGCCGCCGCCGTCGCCGAGGGAGATGTAAAGGTAGCCGTCCGGTCCGAAGGCGAGCTGGCCGGCGTTGTGGTTGAACTGGGGCTCGTTGACTTCGAGGACGACGCGTTCGCTGCTGGGGTCGGCGACATTCGGGTCCGCCATGGAGACGCGGTACTCGGCGACAACGCTCTTGTGCTGCCAGTCGAACGTCTCAAGATCATCGACGAAGAGCGTCAGGGGGTTGCCCGCGCCGCTGGCGCCGGCGGTGAAGCGCAGGCTCTTGATGCCCGGCGATGACTGGTCGATCAGGACGAAGTTGGCGGGGTCGCCCATGACGGTGGCGACGCGGCTGGCGACCGGACCGCCGCGGGCGGCGTTGTTGGCGTCGAAGACCTGCACGCTGCCGGCGGAATCGGCGGCGCGGTGGACGAAGAACATGCGGACCATCGCGACGGGTTCGTCAAAGGTGATGGTCGCGACGGTCGACGCGGGGATCAGATACGCACGCAGTCCCGAGGAGTAGAGCGGCGGTTCGAGCGCGGTGTCGACCGTACCGCCGGCGAAAGTGGCGCCGTTGAACGAGAAGTTGCTGTTGCCGACCGGAATGCCCGGCTCGTCGAAGGTGACGGTGCGGTCGGCGGGGCGCGGAGCGCTGTAATAGACGTAAAAGCGGCCATTCGTTTGGTAGTCGGGATGGAACGCGATCCCGAGCAGGCCGCGCTCGTCGAACCCCGGACGCGCGGTGACCAGTCGCGGGCCGAGGTCAATGAACGGCGTGGGGAGCAACACGTCGTTGTCGATCACGCGGATGAGGCCGCGCTGTTCGCAGACGAACAGACGGTTGTCGTTGCAGTGGGCCATCGCGACGGGCGCGGTGAGTCCGGTGGCGATCGGGTGGAGATTGATCGTGTCCTGCGCGCGCACGGGTGGGACCGCAACGAACAGTATTGCCAGTGCGAGCGCATAGGCGCGATGGGGGGCCGGGAAGCGTGGGTGACGCGGTCGAGTCTGCATGTTCATTGCCTCCGTGTGCGTAACGGCGCGCCGCGCGGTCTGCGCAACGCACGAATCGAGGAATACCTGAGCGGATGGGCGCCGCCCCAGGGCAGCGCGGACGTCGGAAATCGTGGTCGGGCCGGGTCGTGCGCGGATGCGCCGCGCGGCGCAGCCGCGATCACCGGTCCGGCGTGGATGCGGAACCGTGCGCGTCGGGTGGGCGACGGGGACGCGCGACGTCCATCATCGCGTATTCCACGCCGCCGCCGCGACGCGCACGCCGCATCCGGTGCGGGAGAGAGAGAACCGGCTGCGGTCGCACGACGGCGAGGCTCCCGTTCACACGCCGCGCCGGCCGTCAGCCTGGTCCTGATAGTTCATGTCGGCGCTCCGTGGCGGCCTTGCAGAGGTTACGGCGACACGCGCCGGGCGGCGGGCTGGGCGTCGAATCCGCCCACGCCGGTGAAAAATCGGCACGATCCGCGGGGCAGGAACGTTAGGCTGGGGCTGGTGCGCGGGGCGCCGCGCGGCGGACGTGCCGCCGCGTCCCAGGATGCCACACATGCGACGAGGGTGGGATGAACGCACGGGCGGCTCGCGGCTTCCTTCTGGTTACGCTGCTCGTGCTGGCGTGTACGCCCGGCACGCCTGCGGCCGTCGTCGAACTGGCTGCCAGCCGCGATAACACGCTCTATGAAGACCCCGGCGGCAGCACAAGTAACGGGGTCGGCGAGTACCTGTTCACCGGCATGACTGCCCGACGCAGTATCCGCCGCGCGCTCATTTGTTTCGACGTGGCGGCGGCGGTTCCGGCTGGGGCGACAATCACGGGCGCTATCCTCCGGCTGCACATGTCGCGGACGAACACGGCGTCGGAGCCTGTGGCGCTGCACCGCGTGCTGGCGGACTGGGGCGAGGGGGAGTCGGACGCGTTCGGCGAGGAGGGTGCGGGCACCGGAGCTGCGGACGGCGACGCGACCTGGCTGCACTCATTCTATGAGGCGAGCTTGTGGCAGACGCCGGGCGGCGATTTCGACCCGACGCCGAGCGCCGCGATCGGCGTGGTGGGCAACGGCTTCTATATATGGGGTGTTGGCGGCGAACTGGTCGCGGATGTGCAGAACTGGCTCGGCGCGCCGGCCGGTAACTTCGGCTGGCTGCTTCGCGGCGGGGAGGAGTTCGACACGACTGCCAAGCGATTCGATTCGCGCGAGCACAGCGATCCGAGCGTGCGACCGGTGCTGTTCGTTGAGTACACGCCGGTGCCCGAGGGCCGGGCAGGGGCGCTGCTGTTCGTGCTGGTCGGCGCCGCGCGCGGGATGCGCCGCTGATGGCGTCGGGGCGCGGCGCGCCGGCGATCGTCGGGCCCGCAACCGGCCGCGGGCGATGCCTCAGTCCCAGCTTCCGGCGGGCATGCGCGCCGGCGGATAGATGGTGCGCATCGCGGTGAGGATGGTGCGCGTCGCGGGGCTCTTGTTCAGCGTGTAAAAGTGAATACCCGGCGCACCGCGCTGGAGCAACTCCAGGCACTGCGCGGTGGCGTGCGCCACGCCGAGCGAAAGCACGGCCTGCGGGTCGTGCTGCAACCGGCGCAGCTCGGAGAGCAGCGGCTCGGGGATTGTCGCGCCGCACATCTGCGTGAATCGCTCAACCTGCGCGACGTTGGTGATCGGCATGATTCCCGGGAGGATCGGCACGCCGATGCCGATGGCCCGCGCGCGGGCCGCGAAGTCGAAATATCGCTGGTTGTCGAAGAAGAGCTGCGTGATGAGGAACTGGCAGCCGGCGTCGACCTTGCGCTTGGCGGCGAGCAGGTCGGCGTCGAGCGACGGGGCTTCCGGGTGCTTCTCGGGATAGCATGCGCCGGCGAGGCAGAACGAAAAGTGTTCGCGCGCAAACGACGCGAGCTCGTTCGCGTAGCGAAAGCCCTCCGGGTGGGGCAGGAAGTTCACCTGTCCGCGCGGCGGATCGCCGCGCAACGCGAGCACATTTTCCACGCCGGCATCGGCCAGTCGTTCGAGCACCGTCCGAATCTCGGCTTTCGACGCACCCACGCAGGTCAGGTGGGCCATCGCCTCGATGCCATAGTCGCGACGCACGTGGCTGACCAGTTCGAGCGTGCGCTCGCGGGTGCTGCCGCCGGCGCCGTACGTGACGGAGATGTAGGTCGGGCGCAGCTCGCGGAGGGCGGCAAGCGTGTCGCGCAGCGCTGCGAGGCTGGCCTCGTCCTTCGGTGGGAAGAACTCAAACGAGAGGCTGGGGCGCCCGCAGGAAAGCAGTTCGCGAATTCGCATCGATCGTCCCTTCCCTGTAGACGTTATCGTGGCGCGGCGGGAGGGCAAGGCGCGGTCGCGGATTGACTCGGCGCGTGGTCGTGCCGGACCGCCGGCGCGCTTTGCGGGGCCTGCGTACACCGCTAAGATGTCCCACCCCGGTCGGGCGTGTGTGGCGTGGCGTTCGGGCGGAGAATCCGCGACGGTCGGCGGCGGGCGCTCCCGGCGCGGATCGGCGATCGGCCTGGGTCGCGCCGTTGAGACACCTCGGAGTCGAAGAACGAGCCCATGAAGATCCTGGTTCTCATCCGACAAACGGCCGATTCGACCACCCAAATCAAGATCCGCCCCGATGGCAGCGACATCGAGCGCGCCGGCGTGAAGCTGGTCGTCAATCCCTTCGACGAGTTCGCGATCGAACTCGCGGTGCGGTTGCGCGAGTCGCGCTCGGACGTCGCCGGCATCACCGCCGTCGCAGCCGGTCCGCCGAGCGCCGCCGAGGCATTGCGCACGGCGCTGGCGATCGGCGCGGACGACGCGATTCACCTTCAGGACGCGGCGTTCGAGAAGCTCGACGAGTTGCAGGTCGCAAGCGTGATCGCGGCGGCGGTGGGGTCTGTCGGCTATGACCTCGTGCTCGCGGGCAAGCAGGAGATCGACCTCGACAGCGGACAGATCGGCCCGGCGCTCGCCGAATTCCTCGATCTGCCTCATGTCGGGGCCGTGACAACGCTGGACGTGGCGGCGGACGGGAAGTCGCTCACCGCCCGGCGGCGCGTCGAAGGCGCGGAGGAAGTGGCGAAGTCGTCGCTGCCGTGCGTGCTGACGATCGAGAAGGGCCTGGTCGAGTGCCGCTATCCGTCGTTGCCGAACCTGATGAAATCCAAGAAGAAACCGTTGAAAGTAATGACCAAGGCGGACGTGCCGAAATTCGACGAAGTTGTGGGGCGCGTGGGGGGGAGCGCGATGCACGAGTTACAGCCGCCGCCGCCGCGCCCGCCGGGCAAAGTGCTCAAAGGTGACGCGGCGGACAGTGCGGCGCAGCTGGTGAAAATGCTGCGCGAAGAGGCCAAGGTGATCTAAGCAGCGCCGCGAGCCGGCGGCTGCGGCGAGCGGACCCGGGCGGCGGATGCTCCTGTCGGGAAACAGTGCCGATGACGAATGACATTCTCATCTTCGCGGAACAACGCGGCGGAAAGCTGCACCCGGCGAGCGCACAGCTGGTGACGGCGGCGCGCGGGCTGGCGAGCAAGACCGGCGGCAAGGTCGTCGCGGCAATCGTCGGCGACACCGACGCGGCGGCCGCCGGGCTCGACGCCGCGGGGGTCGATCGCATCGTGACCGTCGTCGACGCCGCGCTGCAACACTACTCGGTTCTGCGCTTTCGCACCGCGCTGGCCGCGGCCATCGCGGAGGTGCAGCCGCGCGTTGTCCTGCTGGCGGCGACGTTCATGGGCCGCGACCTGGCGCCGCGCGTTGCGGCGCGGCTGGGGGCGGCGCTCGCGACCGACGTGGTCGAGCTGGAGCTCGATGCCGACGGCGCGCTCGACGTGCGCCGCCCGATCTACAACGGCAAGGCCTTTGCGCGGGTGCGCTGCCCGAAGGATCGGCTCGCGATCGTCAGCGTGCGCCCCAACGCGTTCGCGGGGGCCGGCGGCGGCGCGCCCGCAGAACGCAAATCGATCGCGTTTCAGGCTGCGGCGGGCGACGATCGGCAGTCGACCAGCGAAGTGGCGAAGACCGGCGGCGGCGAGAAGGACGTCAGCGAGGCGGACATCATCGTCACCGGCGGGCGTTCGCTGAAGAGCGAGGCGAATTTCAAGATTCTCTATGACCTGGCGCACGAGCTCGACGGCGCGGTCGGGGCGTCGCGCGCCGCCTGTGACGCGGGCTACCAACCCCACAGCCGACAGGTCGGGCTCACCGGCAAGACCGTGACGCCAAAACTGTATGTGGCTTGCGGTGTGAGCGGGGCGATCCAGCATCTGGCGGGGATGCGCGGCAGCAAGGTGATCGTCGCGATCAACACCGATCCCGACGCGCCGATGATGAAGATCGCGGACTATGCGGTCATCGGCGACCTGTTTCAGGTTGTGCCCGCGATCACCGCGGAGGTCAAGAAGCTGCACGGGCATTAGCGGCGCGGCCGGCGATTCCGCCTCGTCCCGATTGGAGTTCCGGGCCCGGCGCATCGGGCTTGAGGTTGGCGACGGGCCACGCGCGTCGCATTCGCTTCATTCGCGCGAAGCGCTGGGTGTTCGGTTTTCGGATTGGATCGTCCGTTTAGCTGTCCCGCGGTCGTTCCGCCCGCTCGTGCAGCGAATCAGAGGCGACTGTGCGGATCCGATCCGGGACGCCGATGCTCCCCGGTTCCAGCAGGCGACGTTTCCGGGGGCACGACCCTCGTTACTCCATCGACTCAATGTCGAAAGTGCCGCGTCTGAGTGACGATCATCGCGACGCCGCGCTGGTTGCACAGGTCGATCGTTTCCGGGTCGCGTTTGCCGCCGCCGGGTTGAATGATGGCGGTTGTGCCGGCGTCGATGAGCATGCGCGGCCCGTCGGGAAAGGGAAAAAACGCGTCGCTGGCCGCGACGAGTTGCTCTCTCGCATGGCTTGCGTCCGGCGATCGCTCGGCAAGATGGCCATTCTCGCGCGCGAGCCACGCCGCGACGCGGCAACTCATCACGCGGCTCATTTGCCCCGCGCCGTTGCCGATGAGCATTCCATCCTTCACCAGCGTGATCGCGTTGCTTTTCGTGTGTTTGCAGATCAGCCACGCGAGGCGCAGGTCCGCCAGTTCCGCATCGGTCGGGGCGCGTTCGGTGACGACTTTCCAGTCGTCTTCGTTCACCCCGAGCACGTCCGGTGATTGCACGAGCATTCCGCCGGCGATGCTGCGGTATTGCAGTTCGCGCGCATCGGGCGGCGCGGTCATGTCACCCACCGCGAGCAGGCGTACGCTCTCGCCCCACTTCTTCCGCGGCGGGTCGGCGATCGTGGGTTCGAGGACGGCAATTGCGCCGGCCGCGGTCGCCGGTGTGCCGGCGGCGCTCGCAGTTCCCGGCGCCGTTGCGACCAGCGGAGTTCGGGCGTATGCAAGCGAGTCATGAGCCGGAACGCCGCCGATCATTCCCGGCGTCGCAGTGGCGGGGTCATAGGCGCCGCGAATGATCGCGACCGCGTCGTCGGTGAACGACGGTGCGATCCACACTTCGACAAAGAACCCGCCCGGCGCATGGGGCGCGCCGGCTTCCTTCAGCGGCTTGCCGAAGCGGCCGTAGGTCTCCATTACAACCGCGGCGAACTCCGCATCGACCACGAAGCTGACCGCCAGGATTCCGCCCATCGCCGCGTTTGGATCGCCGAGATACGCCCGCCGATAAGCCTCCACCCGCGCCGCATGCACAACGTCGCGCGTCGCCGGCTTCTGTGCGTCAGCCGTCGGCGCCGTGGCCGCCACTCCGACTCCGCAGGCGTTAGTGTGTTTGACAAAGCAGCAAACGGCAGTTGACGCGTTGGGTGGCGCGCCGGCTCTAAGGCTCTGGTGCTGAACCTGTAGTGGGGCACCGACTCCCGTTGTCTGATCTTGAGCTCGCAGTGGGGCACCGACTCCGGTTGTCTGGTCTTCAACTTGCAGTGGGGCACCGACTCCGGTTGTCTGGTCTTCAACTTGCAGTGGGGCACCGACTCCTGTGGTCTGATCTTGAGCGTGCAGTGGGGCACCGACTCCTGTGGTCTGATCTTGAACGTGCAGTGGGGCACCGACTCCTGTGGTCTGATCTTGAACGTGCAGTGGGGCACCGACTCTCAGTCGGTGATCATTAATCCTAGTATGCCACATTCGAGCCTCAACAACTGCTCCTCTCTTCGTCACTCCAACAGTCAGCGTCGGATCCGATGAAATCGCGGCCGAGCGCTGATCCTGATTCCACGCGGTTTCCGGATCCACAACGCACCAGGGATATGGACGACCGGCTTCAATCCCCGCCCGCTCCGCATTCTCATGCAGGTAATTCAGCGCTGCACGAAGATGTCGGTCGTCGCGAATGATCGTGTCCCAATACTCATCCATCCACAGCGAACCGCTCGCTCCCCGACCCTGGTTGATCTTTCGGGCCGTCGAGCCCTTGATGCCCTTGACGATTGTCCCCAGTGCAACCCACGCGCGCGGCGCGTGCTCCAACGGCGTCAGAAGCATGTGCACATGGTCGGGCATGACGACCGCGCCATGAATGGCGTACTGAGCCCCGGCGGCGAAGAGAATGCTCTCGGCAACGAGGTCGCGCTCCGGCGGCGAGAGCTGGCCTTGCCGGAGCCGGAATGTGAGCAGGTACGTAGCATCGGGGCGCTGGATGTGCGGGAGGTTTCGAACATGGACCTGTTCATCGGAAATTGAATCACCGGCTGAGAGCCGGTGCCCCAGAGGTGATTCACCAGTTGAGAATCGGTGTCCCAGAGGTGATTCACCGGCTGAGAGCCGGTGCCCCAGAGGTGGAGCACCTGGTGAGAGCTGGTGTCCCAGAGGTGATTCACCGGTTGAGAACCGGTGTCCGAGAGGTGGGGCACCGGCTCTCAGCCGGTGCGTCACAGTAGGTTTCCCAGTCGAGTCCACCGCAGGTTCCACAGCAGGATCCACAGGGGGATCGACAGCAGGACTCACGGCGGGTTGCACAGTTGGAGAATCACTGGGCGAGAGCTGGTGGCGCGTGAGCTGCGCGAGCTCTGCACACAGGCCGAGCGCCGCGTCGGCGTCGAGGTAGTTGTTGTACGACATCGCGCCACCGGAGATTGGCGGGGATTGCAGGAGATTCCGACCAGCGTGCTTCGGGGGCGCGACATCATCGCCCTCATAGCAAGTCGCCGGTTCATACGCCGCCGCTCGACTGTGCGCGTTCTCGCCGTACCGAAGCACGCGGGGCGCTATGAGCCGTACGCAATGTGCATAGTCGAAGCCATCCCGTTTTCCGCACAAGAACGTCGCGATCGCGGCGTCGTAGGCGGTCGTGAGCCGGTACGCACGACTCGCCTGTTCGTGTCGAAAGACGTCCGCGGTCCAGACCACCGGATTCACCCAGTACATCTCGATGTCGCTGAGCACAACGACATGCTTGTGATTCTTCGCCGCGGCCCGCAGCAGCGCGACGCCACCGATGTCGATCATCTCGATCGCCTGCTCGAACGTGCAGTTGGGGTCCGCGACCGTTTTCTCGAACGGGTAGAGATTCACGACCACCATGTCGATCGGCTGTATGCCGGCCGCTGCGAGCTGCCGAATGTGCTCGGCGTTGTCGCGGTCGGCGAGAATGGCGGCGTGGATCGCGGGGTGCAGCGTCTTGACGCGACCGTCGAGCATCTCGCCGCAACCGGTCAGCGTTTCGACCAGAGTGACGGGAATCCCGGCCTCGGTCAGCACTTTGGCGGTGCCGCCGGTGGAAATGATCTCCACGCCGAACTCGTCGTGCAGCGCGCGGGCGAATTCGACCACGCCGGTCTTGTCGAAAACGCTGATCAGTGCGCGGCGGATTGCGGGCGCGGGCATGCGGCGATCCTTGCAGCGGTCACGCGCCGGCGCGCGGGGGTCGCGGGCGCGTGTCGCCCCGGTGCCGGGCGCCGGCTATCCCAGTCTAGCAGCGTCGGGCAGCGCTCGTCGCGCTGGCACGGTGAGTGATTCGCGCGCGGCGCCCCGACTTGGCGAGCGGTGCGTTCAGGGCTTTGCGCCGCTGAACTCCCTGCTGACTTTCGACTTTCCGCCGACGGGAGGACCGAGCGGCGCGGTGCTGCCACCCGTGGGCGCGGCGGGCGCGGGCTGGGTCGTGGGGGCGGCGCCTCCGGCGGCACTGGATTCCGATGTGCGCAGGGCCTTGCGAATGTCCTCGATCTTGACCGGCGGTGCGTCCTTCGGCCGGGCGGAGAACATGCGGCCGTTGGGCGCAACCAGCAGAATCGTCGCGTCGGCGGTCCAGGTGATGGGGATCGTGAACGCTGACGCGTCGATTGCGGCGCCTTCCTTGCCGTCGGCGATGGCGACCGGAACGACAAAACCGTCGCGCGTCGCGATGAACGCCGTGGTCTTGTCGACTGTGAGCAGCGCGCGGCCGCGGGCAAGCTTCCAGCGGATGCGCTCCTCGTCTTTGCCCAGCGCGGTTTCGATCGCGGCGACGCCGTCGTCGGGGCAGTACTGGTACGCGACTTCCTTTGTGGGCGCCGGCGGCTCGCGGAGCGGTCCGGAGAGCAGGGCGCGCCACTTCGTCGACCCATCGATCGCGTCGTAGAGATACAACGCGTGGTCGCGGCTGGCGACGTACACGCCGTTGTCGTCTGCGACGAGATCGGCGGTGTTGGCGGCGTTGGTGGTGGTTTGCCAATGCGCGAGTTTGTTGGCCGTGGTGCAGGCGTAGACGCCGCCGTCCTCGGACGCCACGTAGAGATACGCGCCCCAGACGACGGGCGTCGAAACGATCGGGCCTCCGACCGCGACTTTCCAGATTTCGCTCATGTCGCGGATGGCGAAGGCGTAAAAGCGCTCGTTGATCCCGCCGAGGAAGAGGCGCGCGCCGTCGGTTGCGGGTCCGGAGCCGGCGGGGAAGCGCAGGTCGCCTTCGGCGAGCGGCTCGCCGGTGAGCCGGTCGTAGGCGCGGAGGGAGGCGGTGGTGATGAAGATCACCTCCTCGCCGGCGTGGCAGGGCTTTCGCAGGCGGTACCCGCCGGTTGTGACTTGGCGCAGCCAGCGGATGACGCCGGTGTTGGCGTGGACGGCAAAGACGTACCCGTCGTCGGTGCAGACGTAGAGGTTCTCATCGACGCGATAGGCATCCACGACGGTCTGCCCCGGGTCGAGGGGAACCTGCCCCTGCCAGTGCTTTACGAGGCCCGCGCCGCGGAGCGCATCGGCGGCGACGAAGTCGGAGTCGGCGGCGGCCGCGGGCGCCAGGCCGAGCGCGAGGGCCGCCGTCAGGAGTGTCTGCCGCCGCTTGGGTTGCATCGTGGTTCCTCGTCGGTCGGTGGTCGGGCCGGTCGTTGGGGGCGGCGCGGTCGGCGCGCTGCCCTGGCGGGCTGGAAGCTACGGGCGCGCGGGAAATTCGTCAACGGCGCGCGGCTTGCAAGTCGGGCGGGAGTGGCGTATTTTCGAACTGCGGATTCCGCTTCTTGGCGCCAGCGATCCGCACGTTCGCACACACCCTCCCGCCGGGAGTTGGCAAGGATGCCGGCACGGAACGCACCAGCAAAGGAGACCCCGATGAGCGCGCTTCGGCTTCGGACGACGACAGGCTTGTTGATCGGGCTCGCAGCGCTGACGCTGTCGAGCGGCTGCGCGGATGCAGAGAAAGTCCAGATTTCGCGCTTGCAGGACGAAAACGCGCGGCTGCTGCGCGAGAACAACGATCTGAAGATCCGCATTCAGCAGGCGCTCGCGGACCTGGAGCGCTGCCGGGCGGACCTCGCGCGGTTGCAAGGCGAGCTGGCGGCGGCGCGGGCGCAGCTGGCGGCGACGCCGATTCAGCCGGCATCCACTCTGCCGCCGGGATGGGAGCGCGGCCCGAGCGGCGAAATCTACCGCGACCTGGCGGATGACATCCTGTTTGATTCGGGGAAGGCCGACCTGAAGGCTTCGGGGCGGCGCGTGATCGAGGAGGTCGTGCAGCAGATTCGCTCGACGCCGGAGTTGCAGGACAAGGGCATCTGGGTGCTCGGACACACGGATCGTCAGCCGATCACGCGCTCGAAGTGGGCGGACAACCTGGAGCTGAGCCTGCATCGCGGCGCAGCCGTCACGCGCGAGCTTTACAACATGGGCATGGACCCGCGCTGGGTTGTCGCCGGCGGCCAGGGCGAGCATAACCCGAAAATCACTACCGATTCCCTGAACGTGCCGCAGAATCGCCGCGTGCAAATCCTCGCGATTCCGAAGCCCCCCGGCGGGATCAGCACCAGCGGCGGCGGCGAGATTTCAAGCCGCTCGTTCGGCGGTGCGGGCGTCACGCCGGTTTCGGATACGGTTGCAGCGCCGACGGGCATTCCCGCGGGCTCGGCCGCGCCGCCTGGCGCGAGCGGCGAGGGACAGACGGTGCCGCCGATCGAGGCGTCGGACGAGCAGGGTTAACCTCCGCTCGGGGCACTCGTACTGAGTCAAGCGTCGCCGCCCAAGCAATGCCGACGCAGCCGCGAGCCCGGTCCGCGCGCGACCACGGCGCCCCAGCGGGCGTGGCCGCGGTCGTCCGCGTGCCGGGCTCGCGGCGTTGCGCTGTTCGACGATGACGAAAATACGGCGCTGCGCGGCCGTGCATTGCCGCCGCGTTCCGGCGCCGGCAACGCACTTTCGCCGTCGGAGATGGGAGACGGACATGGCGTCGAGGACGATTCGGTTCGCGCGTCCCGCGTGCCGCGCGGCGGCGTCGACGGGTCGCGCACTTTGCCTGGCGATCCTGATCGCGTTCCCAGCGTTCGGCCAAGGGGCCGACGAGTCACCCGGAGCGGGCGGACCGCGCCTCGAACTCGGCGTGGACGTGCTGATTCGACGCGCATTCGCGCCGCTCGCGGGAAAGCGGGTCGGGCTCATCACCAACCCGAGCGGCGTGACGCGCGACCTGCGCCCGACGATCGACGTGCTGCACGACGCCGGAAACGTAAAGCTCGTGGCGCTCTTCGGCCCCGAGCACGGCGTCCGCGGCGAAGCTCATGCGGGCGACAAAGTCGCCGATTCGAAAGACGACGTCACCGGCCTGCCGGTGCGCTCGCTCTATGGCGCGACGCGCAAGCCAACGCCGGAAATGCTCAGCGACATCGACGTGCTCGTGTTCGATTTGCAGGACATCGGCTCGCGCTCGTACACGTTCATCAGTACGATGGCGGTCGCGATGGAGGCGGCTGCGGAGCAGGATGTCGCGTTTGTCGTGCTGGACCGGCCGAACCCGCTCGGCGGCGAGCGCGTCGAAGGCCGCGTGCTCGATCCAAGATTCGCCTCGTTTGTCGGGCAGCTCCCGATCCCCTACGTCCACGGCATGACGGTCGGCGAGCTCGCGCGCATGATCAATGACGAAGGATGGCTCGGTGGATTACAAGACACCGCGCGCCGCGCGCGAGAGACTGCGACCGCGCCGGAATCGGCGGCGTCGCCGTCAGCGCGGCCTTTCGCCGGCGGGCTGCGCTGTGAGCTGACGATCGTGCCGATGGTCGGCTGGAAACGCAGCATGATCTGGCAGGATACCGGCCTGACGTGGACGCCGACGTCGCCGCACATCCCGCGCGCCGACTCGGCGCTCTATTACGCGGCGACCGGCGTGCTCGGCGAACTCGGCGTCGTGAGCGTGGGCGTCGGGTACACCCTTCCCTTTGAGCTCATCGGCCGCCCCGCGCTCGACCCCGTTGCATTCGCCGGCGAGCTGAATCGTCGCAAGCTGCCCGGCGTGCTCTTTCGACCCGTCCACTACCGTCCGTTCTACGCCGCGTTTCAGGGTGAGACCTGCGGCGGCGTGCAGGTCGTGCTGACCGACCCCCGCCGCGCGGAGTTGACGGCGATCCAGATTCACGCCATGGACGCGCTGCGGGCGCTGGACCCCGGCAATCCGCTGATTCACGGCAAGCGCGACGAGATGTTCGACAAGGTCTGCGGGGGCGACGGCGTGCGGCGGATGATCAATGACGGCCAGCCCATCGACGAGCTGCTGGCATATTGGCGCGCGGGGGTCGAGGGTTTCAAACAGCGCCGCGCCAAGTACCTGATGTACTGACCGGTCGCAGGCCGCCGCCGGCCGCGTGGCGCGCCGCCGAGTTAAAGCGACGCCCCGCTCGCGCGCCCGCCGGGCGACGTGTGCGGCCCGCGCCCGTGCACATCCGAGCGCATCCCACCGCTGCCGCGGTTTATCTGGCAAAGCCTTGTCACGCGAGAGCAACAGCCGCGCGCCCCGCTCGACCGTCGTCGTTGTCGTACGGGCGCAGCGGCGGGTGCGGGCTCCAACCGGGCGAGTCCGACCGACGCGTCCGAGAACAAGGAGCTTTCCATGCTGCGTCGACTCTCCTGCGTCACGATGTTGGCTGGATCAGTCGTCTGTACGTCGGCCGCGTTTGCCGCGGACGCGCGGCTGCGCGTGA
This sequence comes from Phycisphaerae bacterium, assembly GCA_050184295.1. GTDB lineage: Bacteria > Planctomycetota > Phycisphaerae > UBA1845 > Fen-1342 > JBFXAM01. The sequence continues at coordinate 162,873 of JBFXAM010000001.1, forward strand.
GTGCACCGAGCAATACGGTTCCCCGCCACGTCGAAGTGAGCTTCACCAGCGCGGACGGGACTCCCGTCCTGGTCCCCGTTCCGATTCCTCCGGCGCTGACTCGCACCCCGACCTGGAAGCGCGATTTGATCGTCGAGGCCCTCAGCGCGGCGGGTCAGCCCGCCAGCGCCGGTCCCGGGGACGACGAACTCACGATCCACAACGTCGCCGCGGGGTCGGAGGTGCAATTGCGCGACGTCGGCACCGGCGAGGTGCGTGACTCGATCGCGGCGCCGGGCGTGCTGAACGGCGGCGTGGCGTTTCCCGGCTTCTTCGATCCCTTCGATTACCGGAACGCGCCGGCGGTCTTTACGGCCGGCATCGTCACGGATGTCGGGGAGCTCAGCGTTCAGATCTCCGCGCAGGAGCTTTCGTTTCAAACGGAGGGCCCGATCATCTGCCAGGCGCTGTTTCAGCGGCTGGCGCCGCGGGCACCGCAGTACGGCGCGGAGGTGCTCTTCGCGGGCGACCGGCTCGAAGTTTATTTCGATCCCGCATACACCGTTCAGAGCGGCGGGATCGTGTTCGGGACTTCCTCGCGAGGCGAGGGCAACGCCGGCTTTCTTACACTGCCGCACATCGTCGACGCCTGCTGGGACATGATGATCGGGGACGCGAACGGCGACGGCGCGCTCGACAATTTCGACATCGACCCATTCGTCGAGGCGCTGGTCGCGCCCGAAGTCTGGCAGCAGCAGTATCCGCACCTGCAAATGTCGTGCGTTGCGGACGTGAACCTGGACGGCGCGATCGACAATTTCGACATCGACGCGTTTGTCTCACTGCTCGTCGCCCCGCGCGTCGTCGTGCGCACGACGGCCGCCGCCGGAGAGGTGTTCTGCCGCTACGAGGTCGAGTCGAGCACCAACTCCGCCAGCGTCAAGCGCGGCGACTACCTGTGCATCAACTGCCCGACGGACGGCAGCGACTGCCCGGACCAACGGAAGTTCCGGCTGCTCGATGCCAATGGAAACGCCGTCGCCGACGGCACCTGGCGCCGCGTGAGCGACGATTGCACCGCATGCGAGCGTGACAACCGCCGCGGTTACGGATTCTGAGCCGCTCGGTCGGGGCCCGCGATTCTCGACAGGCGAGCGCGGGCCCCGGCTCCGTGCGTGATGCCGGCGCGTTTTGCTCGCCGGCGGCCGGCAAAGCGCGCGCCGTCGGTCAAACCCCTCTCCGATAATCCTTCAAGCGGCTCAGTTTTCCATGGACTTATGCGCGGCGGGCGGGTAGGCTTCCGTGATGCGCTGACCGGTTGCCGGGGCCGTACGCATTCGCCGGGGCCGGAACATCGACGCAACAATCCAACCGCGCGACCGGCGCGTCGCGCTGTGCGCTTGTTTCGTTCACCGACCTGGAGGAAACGAGTTCCATGTTCGTCCGCACCCGCTCCGCGTTGCTGACCACGTTCGGCGGCATGTGCATGGTGGCTTGGGTCATTGCCCACGATGACGACGCCAAGATCTTCGATCGCCAGCCGCCGTATTCGGGACCGGGCTGGCGCGCCGGCGACGACGGGGGTGTCGCCGGGACGTTCGCATCAAGCAACATTGCGTTGCAGTCGTGGCTCTCGCTGCCGGAGCTGGCGCCGGGGTTGGACAACGGCAACTCGTGCTGGGGCTACGTTTCGCCGAGCGGTCGCGAGTACGCGATCATGGGGCATTCGCACGGGACGACGTTTGTCGAGATCACCAATCCCGCAAGTCCTGTGAACATCGGCACGATCGGCGGGCCGCAGAGCCTGTGGCGCGACATGAAGACGTATCAGAATTATTGCTACGCGATCAGCGAAGGCGGCGGCGGCATCCAGGTCATGAATCTCGCCAACATCGACGCCGGCCAGGTCACGCTGGTCGGCGCGGTGGCGAGCGGCACGACGCACACGCTCGCGGTCGACGAGACCAGCGGCTTTTTGTATCGCTGCGGCGGCGGAAGCAACGGGCTGCGAATTTACTCGCTGACAAACCCCGCGACTCCGAGCCTCGTGGGTTCCTGGGCGACACGCTATGTCCATGAAGCCCAGATCGTCACGTATACCAGCGGACCCTATGCGGGGCGGCAGATCGCGTTCGCGTGCAGCGGATACAACGGCGGGCGCGTGGAGACGGGACTCGACGTGCTCGACGTGACGGACAAGGGCAACATCGTCGAGCTATCGCGGGCGTTCTGGCCGCTGGCGGGTTATTCGCACCAGATCTGGCTCGACGAGAACCGCGAGTACGCGTATCTGAACGACGAGCTCGACGAGGGCGCGACGGTGAGCACCACGCGAACGATCATCATCGACGTCCGCGATCTCAACAACGTGCAGGTCGTCGGAACGTATACAAACGGCAACACCGCGGTCGGACACAACCTCTACGTGCGCGGAAACCTGATCTTCGAGTCGAATTATCGCAGCGGCCTGCGCGTCTATGACAAGACCAATCCGGTCGCGCCCGTCGAGGTGGCCTGGTTCGACACATACCCGGGCAGCGATTCGCCGAACTTCAACGGCCTGTGGAACAACTGGCCGTTCTTTCCGAGCGGCACCATCATCGGCAGCGACATCGAGCGCGGGTTGTTCGTCTGGCGGCTGGCGCTGCCGCTCTTGTCGTACACGTATCCGAACGGTCGCCCGGCGGTCGTCGCGCCGACCGGAGCGACGCTGCGCGTGAACATTGCGGGGCTGAACGGCGGCGCGTTGGATCCCGCCTCCGTCCGCGTGTTTGTCGATGCGGGTGCGGGATTCGTGCAGACGACGCCGGCGGCCGCGGGCGGCGGCGCGTATGACGCGACGATCCCACCGAGCGCGTGCGGGACGACGGTGCGGTATTACTTCAGCGCGCAGAGCACGTCCGGCGCGACCGTCACTGACCCGTCCGCGGGCGCCGCGACGCCATACACGACGATCTCGGCGACCGGGACACTGACGGCTTTTGCCGACGACTTCTCGACGAACCTGGGCTGGAGCGTCGCGAACACGAGCCTGACCGACGGCGCGTGGGAGCGGGCGGTGCCGGTGGCCGATGCGGACGCGCCGCAGGTCGATTACAACGGCGGCGGCGCGTGCTATCTGACGGCGAACCGGGTCGGCAATTCGGACGTGGACGGCGGGCCGACGCGGCTCACGTCGCCGGTGATCGACCTCACCAGCGGATTCGGCCACACGCTGTCGTACGCGCGCTGGTTCTTCAACGATGACGGCGACGACCGGCTCGTGACCGAGATTTCGAACAACAACGGCGCGTCGTGGGTGACGATCGAAAGCATCGCGAGCGATGCAAGCTGGCAACTGCGCACCGTGCGCGTCGCCGATTTCGTCGCGCCGACCGCAACCATGCGACTGCGCTTCAGCGTGGCAGACAACCCGAACAACTCCGTGACCGAAGCGGGCGTGGACGCGATCGTGTTCACGGCATACGAGTGCGCCGCGACGTTCACGCCCGGCGATACGAACTGCGATGGAGTCGTGAATAACTTCGACATCGATCCGTTCGTGCTCGCACTCACCGACCCGGCAGGCTACGCGGCGCAGTTCCCGAGTTGCAGCGTCACGACCGCGGACGTGAACAACGACGGCATGGTGAACAACTTTGACATCGATCCGTTCGTGGGGCTGCTGACGGGGCCGTAGCGCGGTGTGATTCGAAGGCCGGCATCATTCTGCGGGACCGCGGCGACCGAGGGGCGGTCGCGCTGCCGGGCTCAGCCCGCAGCTCCGCGCGATCGCGCGGGTTTGCAGTTTCGCGCGGACGCGCGGGATTGCGGTTTCGCGCGCTTGCGCGCATGCAGTCTCGCGCGGAAGTGCGCGTGCGCAGTTTCGCGCGGACGCACGGGATTGCAGGTCGCGAGTTTTGCCCTCGCTGCGCTCGGGGTGACGGCACGCGACGGCTGTGCGAGGTCGCCCTTCAGCGCTCGTGTGTCAGCACCGCCGTCGCCCACGTGCTCGGGTCCACGTTCCAGCCCAATTCGTCGTCGACGCTCAGATGTTGCTCGCCGAGCGAGCCGTCTTTCACCTTGTAGAACAAGCCGATGCGCGGATGCTCCGACGGATCCCATCCCTGTAGCGCGGCGCCGGGGATCGCAGCTTCCAGCGAATAGCCCGTGCGACTGACGCTCGCCCCGACGCGGATGAGCGAGAGGTCGACCGCGGGCGGCGGCTCCTTGGCGTGGCTCATGCGGTGCGTGCCGGCGATCGGCTGCTTCTTGTTTGCCCCGCCGCCGGTCGGCAGGAAGTAGAAGAAGTGGCAGAAGCGCGTGGCGCGTTTCACGTCGCGGGCGTCGCGCGTGTCGATGCAAAGGCGCAGGCCGTCCTTTTTCCACCAATGCGTCGGGTCGCAGTGCAGCGGCCCCTTGCGGTTGGGCACGTCGAACGCAACCTGCAAGCCGTCGTCGTTCCACGCCGCGTACACGTCGGCGATCGCGTCCCTGCCCTCCAGCTCGATCAGCGGCGGGAGCAGGTGACGCCGCGTCCACTTGCGGAGGTCGCCGTCGGGGCGCGGCGTGTCGGCGCGGAAATGGAGCGGCATCTCGAAGCGAAAGAAGGCGCGGATCGGCAGAAGTTCGAGCATGTATGCAGTCTAGCGTGGCGGGGTGAGCGCGCGAACGGTGCACCGCGCGGGCCGGTTGGGCGCGCCCGCGCCGGCGGGCGGCATCAGCACGTTGGTGTGTTGGGCGCGCCCACGGTTCGCGTCACGGCGCAGGTGCGACGGGCACCGGGGCCGTCGCGGGCGTTCCGTTCGTGCCCGCAGGCGTCCGTTCGGTGCTGCCGGCGCGCTCGTTCGTCGCCGGCCGACCCTGATCCGGCAACAGCTCGGGCTTGAAGTTGTTAAAGCGCAGGAAGTCGCGGATGGCCTTCTCGTCCGGCGCGCTGCTGATCCACGCGGCGCGATAGAACGCGGCGAGCGTGGCGGCGGCGTCGCAGAGCTGCGTGCGGATCAGCTCCTTGCCGGGCGCTTGCCTCAGCTCGCCGTCGCGATCGAGCCTGTAGAGCGGCTCGACCTGCTCGAAGCTGCGGCCGATCAGCGCGAGCGCGTCGTCCCAGGGATCGCGTGCTTCGACGCGCCGCTCATAGCGCATGTGCTCGCGCAAGGTCGCATACGTCAACTCGTGCACGTCGAGCACGTCGCCGTCGATGAACGCATGGAACTTGTTGCTCGTCGTGTATTCGTTCGGGTTCGCGCCCGCCCAGCCGTTGAAGTGCTTGGTGGTGTGCAGCGGCTGTGCGGCGTCGCCGACGAAGTGGCTGAGCACGCCCATGTGGTAGATGCAGTTCGCCTGCGCTTGTGCGAGCTGCGGTCGTCGCGCGGGGTCGTCGAGTTTTTCCAGGATTCGCACCGTCTGGAAGCTCGACTGGAGCTTCGCGTAGTGCTCGACGATCGCGTACGGCAGAAACCCCGGCCACTCCTTCGTCCGCGCGCGGTCGCTCGCGGCGTCGTACTGCGGCGCGTGCTCCGGATGGAGGTGCTTTGCGAGCACGAGCGCCCGAACATATTCATAGCGAAGTCGGGGGAGCTGCGCGAGCGACAGTCCGAACGGCGCGAGCAGGTCAACGTCGACATAGTGATCGGGCGAGTTTTCGTGTGCCAGGCAGTCCATGCGGCTGCCGCGCCAGCGGTCGGCTTCGTTCGATTGGTACGCGACCTGGTGTCGCCCCGGCGCTTCGCGCGCCCACGTGGGGAAGTCCGCGGGCAGCCCGTCGAGCGCGAGGTACGTGATCGTGCGGTGGCCGTGCGCGTCCCACGCGCGCGCGGCGCTCGCCATTGTCGCGAACGCGAGAGCGACGACGGCCAGCCGCCGCCGGGGTGTGCAGCGCTTCACGTGTGCCTGCCTTGTGTTGTCGATGAAAATTGCCCGCCTCGGCGACGTCGCGGCGAGGCCGGAGGAGTGTAAAGCGGAGGCCGCAGGCCGAATAGGGGTGACGGGCGAAATGCCCGCACCTCCCGGCGAACGGCCGCGTTCGGCGAAGCGGCCCGCTTGCGGACGCGCCGCTACTTGATCAAGTGCGAATCCGTGGCGGTCTGCGGGCCTTCACGGCCGGTGTAACGATCGATGCCGCGGAGCGTCCAGATGTTGTCGCGGTCGAGTCCGACGTTGGGCGTCGTGGTCCATTTCACGCGGCCGCCGAGCGTGAGGATGTTTTGTCCGCGGTCGCCGTGGGCGCGCGAGTTCGCCCGGGCCGGGTCGACCAGGCGGAGGCGTTGGGAGAGCGAGAGGAGCGGCCGGCCGTCGTCGAAAGCCGGGTTGTCGTCGGCGAGGACAGGCAGGTCGGGGTTGCTTTCGTAGGTCGGGCGCACGCCGGCCATGTTCTGATACGCGTAGCTGAGGTTGCGGGATTCCAGGAAGTCGCTGTGGAACGGAACCTGGTCGGCGGGCATGGGCGCGTCGCCGGACGAAGGGCAGACGAAGAAGCGCGTGGGAACCAGGCCGGCCGGCAACAAGCGATAGACGTGGCGGCGGTTCTCGACGGTCTGGAGACGCGGGTCGCTGGTCGGTTGCCACGATGACTGGGTGCCCCAACCGGCGAACGGCAAGCTGCTGCCGAATGTCGTCGCGTACGCGGCGAGACCCTGCCCGACACGCGCGAGATTCGCCGAGCATGCGATTCGCTGACTGCGCTCGCGCACCTGCAACAGCGCCGGCACGCCGAGCCCGACCATGAAGACGAGAATCGCCGCGGTCGCGACCAGATCACGCAAGTTGCCGATGCGCACGATCCAGCCGGCGCTCGCCGGCGCGGGCGGCGTGCGTCGGCGCGGCCCGCTCGACGCCGGTGGCGGCGCGACGCGCAGCGTTGGGGCGTCGGCGATGCGCCGGCCGATTCGTTCGAGCAGGCCGCTCGGCGCGACGGGCGCCGGCAACGCGGCCAGTCCCGTGAACACTCCGGTGAGCAGCGCATGTTGGCGGGCGAGTGCGGGATCGGCCGCGACCCGCGCGAGCACCGCCGCGCGCTCGTCGGCCCCCAGCCGACCCAGGTGCAGATCGAGCAGCGCCGCGTCGAATTCGCGTTGTTCGCTCCAGTCCGACATAGAGTCCTCGGATCCTCAGCGCCGTACGGGGGTCAGGTGGTCGACTCCGCCGAACGGCTGGACGATTTCCAGGCTTTCGCAAAATGCGCGACCGCGGCGTGCAACCGCGATTTCACCGTGCCGACCGGGATGTCGAGAATCTCGGCGATCTCGGCGTACGGCAACTGCTGGTAATACCCCAGCATCAGGATCAGCCGCAGGTGTTCGGGCATGCGGCTGATGACGGCTCGGACGCGTTCGGCGCGCTCCTGCTCGTCGAAGGCGTCTTCGCTCGGCTCGCGGACGGCCTCGATGCCTTCCGCGGGCGACGGTCCGTCGCCGTCCGGCCCCGCAAGGTCGAGCGACTGGTGCTGGCGGCGTCCGCGGAAGCGGAGAAAATCGCGCGCCTTGTTCGCCGCGACCGTGTAGAGCCACGGCTTGAACGACCGGGTTGGGTCGAACGAAGTCGCCGCGACGTGGATCTGGAGAAACGTCTCCTGGATCAGATCCTCGGCGGCGGCGGCATTGCCCACGAACCGATGCAGAAAGCCATACAGCTCATGGACATAACGACCGGCGAGCTGATCAAAGACGCCGGGCGTCCCAGCCACGTGTTCGGCCAGCAGCTGTTCGTCCGACTTTTGGCTCACCGGTTCCAATTCCTGTACGTCCGCGGCTGGGTTCGGTTCGCGCCCGGCGGCGTAACGCATGGCGTTCAGGGCGCCTGCCCGCCCGCTGCCACGGCCCGTTATGCTCACATTATCGGCGGCGGCCGATTGAGGACACTCGATCGTAACCGCGCGCGCCGTCATGCGAGGTTGTTCGTGCGGGAAGGGGTGGCGGTTCGCGCGGAGTGCCGAACAACCCGCGAACGCACGGTGGGTGTTTTCGGTCGGCGCTTCGGTGGTGATTCGCGCGAGACCGCGGTGCGCTAACCCGCGTGCGCTGGCGGTCCGCGCCCAGTGCTCGGCGGCGTCGCGCCGGCTCGTTTCGGCAGCGCCGCGGTTCGCATATATTCCGGGCATGTCTCCGTTACTGGTTGCGGCCCTGATCGTTCTGCTGGAAGCACTCTCGTTCGGTGCAATCGTGCCGGTGCTGGGCCACTTCACGCAGCAGCTTGGCGGGTCGGAGGCTCTGGCCGGGCTCATGCTTGCGCTCGTCAGCATTCCCAAGATCGTGACCAACCCCGTCTTCGGGCGCGCTTCCGACCGGCTCGGGCGAAAGCCGGTTCTCGTTGTCAACACGCTCGGCACGCTCGCCGGCTCCATCCTCTGGGCCCTCTCCGGAAATCTCTATCTCCTGGCAGCGTCACGCGTTATCACCGGAATTTTCAGCGCGCAGGCCGGTCTCGCCCAAGCCGTCGCCGCCGATACCAGCACGCCGCAGCGCCGGGCCGCCGCCCTCGCGCTGCTGGGGGCTGCGTTCGGCGTCGCGTTCAGCCTCGGACCGATCGTCGGTGGTCTCGTCGGGCGGCATTTCTCATACGCCGCCGTCGGATGGATGTGTGCCTCGTTTCAGGTGACCTCGCTCGCGCTGATCCTGACGCTCCTGCGCGAGACGCGGCCCGCGATGCCCGAACGCGCGACCTCGGATCGCGCCGCCCCGGACACCGTCGCCGCGCTCAGCGCGTCACCGCGCTCGGTCACGCTGCTCGAACGGCCGCGGGTGCTGTTGCTGCTCGCGATCATGGTGCTGGTGACCGTCGGACAGTCGCAGTTGATTGTCGCGCTGCCGTTTCTCGCGAAAGGCGTTTACCACTTCGACACGGATCGCGTCGGCTACTGGTTCGGCGTGATCGGCGTGCTCGGGGTTCTGGTGCAGGCGGGAGTGATCCGGTCGGCCGTGAGCCGCTGGGGCGAGCCAACGGTGAGCGTCGCGGGCGCGGTGCTCCTGGCCGCGGGCTTCGCGGTGCTCGCCGGTCGGCCGGCGTTGGCGTGGTTCTGGGGCGCGGGAGCGCTCATCGGCGTCGGCGTGGCGCTGGCCGTCCCGTGCCTCACGGCCCTGCTTTCGCGGGCGGTCGCGGCCCATGAGCAGGGCGCGATCAACGGCGTGAGCCAGTCGGCACTCGCGATCGGGCGCGGGCTGGGGAACTTGAGCGGCGGCAAGCTCTACTCGGCGGCGGGGCCCGCGGCGCCGTTCGTGGTGGGCGCCACGCTCGCGCTGGCCGCGGTCGTGATGCTCGTGCCGCTCAGCGTGGCGCGCCGAACGCGATCGGGCAGTGCGGTTTCGCCATCGGACGCATAGCGACGCCGGCGGGTCGCCGGCGCGCCACCCGCGCGGCGTGGTCAATGCGCTGCGGAGGGCCGCGGCGCTGCGGCCGCGCGGGCCGACGCGATATTGGACTCGGTGGGTGCGAGCCGGAAGAGCGCTTCGGCGTTCGTGCGGCAGATTCTCGTCAGGTCGGCGGGATCGAGGCGGTCGCGCATGCGTGTAAGCAGCGCGAGCGCATCGGCGTCCTTGCTGCTGGAACTGGGCGCGTCGCTGCCGAAGAGCACGCGCTCGGCGCCGACGGCGCGGAGCATGGCGGTGAGCTCTTCCCAGCTCGCGTGCGACGTGTCGAGGTACAGGCGGGCGTCGTTGCGTTCCACGGCGCGGGTGGCGACGTCGAGCGCCTCGCGCATCTGCGTGTCGGCGGACGCGTCGCAGATCACGAACGCGACGTGCGGATGACGCCGGGCAAGGTTGTAGACGCGGACCGGCGCGGCGCGCTCGTCGCGCGTCGCGATGAACACGGCGGGAAGGCGCAGCCGCGCCAGCATGGCGATGTAGGGATCGAGCAGCTCGTCGTCCGCGTCGAACTCGTTCGCCGCGGGCGCAAACAGCGCGCCCGCGAACGCCTCGGACGCGAGCGCGCCGCCGAATGCGAGCACGTGACTGTCGACGCGTCCAGGCCGAACCCAGTAAAGCGGCGCGAGCAGCGGCTGGCGGGCGCACTCGCGCAGGCACGCCAGGTTCGCCTCGGTCTCGCACAAGTCGCCGGCCGGCGGCGGCGCGGAGCCGGCGTCGAGATTCGAAACCAGCACGCGGTCGATTCCGCAGCGCCGCGCGTGTTGCAGAAGGTCGGAAACCGCTGCCTGGCGGCGACCCAGCGCGCCCAGGTGCGTGTGAACGTCGATGACCATGCGCGTCTCCGCGGCGTACGCGGCGGATCGAGTTCGCCGCGGCCGCCCTGATTGCCTCTCGCCAAATCGCGGATCGACCCGTAGCATGCGCGCCTTGGTCCGAACGGGTCCGAGCGTGCAGCGCTGCGGTGCGGAAGGGCGATCGCCATGAGAATCGAACTCTCTCGTCGGGTACAGGTGCTGAAGCCGTCCGCGCCGCTGGCGACGGTCGAAAAAGCGCGCTCGCTGCGCGAGCGCGGCGCCGACGTCGTCGACTTCAGCGCCGGGCAGCCGGACTTTGACACGCCGCAGGACATCAAGGACGCCGCCGTCGCAGCCCTGGCGGCGGGCGACACGAAATATCCGACCCCGGTCGTCGGCAAGACGCCGCTGCGGGATGCCGTCTGCACTTACCTTCGGCGCTATTGCGCTCTGGAGTATGAGGCGGCACAGGTGTGCGTGACGGTCGGCGCAAAAGATGCGCTGCACCTCGCGTTCGCGTCGCTGCTGGACCCCGGCGACGAGGTCGTCATCCCCGTGCCCTACTGGGTCAGTTATCCGGAGCAGGTCCGCCTCTTCGACGGCGCGCCGGTCTTTGTCGAGGGGCGCGAGCGCGACGGCGCCAAGATCACCGGAGAGTCGCTGCGCGCTGCGCTCACGCCGCGAACGCGTGTGCTCGTGCTCAACAGTCCATCAAACCCGAGCGGCGCGGTGTATTCACGTGCGGAGTTGGAGCGGCTCGCCGCCGCGGTGCGTGAACATCCGCACGTCTTTGTGCTCAGCGACGAGATGTACCACCGCCTACTGTTCACGAGCGAGCCGTACACGAGCTTCGCGGCGCTGCCCGGCATGATGGAGCGCACGCTCACGATCAATGGATTCAGCAAGACCTTTGCAATGACCGGCTGGCGCCTGGGTTTCGCGGCGGGCCCGGCCGATCTGGTCGCGGCGATGGGGCGCTTGCAGGGCCAGACCACCAGCGGCGCGACGAGCTTCGTGCAGACCGCGGCCGTGAAGGCGCTGAACGGGGAGCAGGAATTCGTCGAGACGATGCGGTCGGCGTTCCGGGCGCGCGGCGAGAAGATGCACGCGGCGCTGAGCAAGCTGCGCGGCGTGCGGTCGCGGTTTCCCGACGGTGCGTTCTACTGCTTCCCCGACGTTTCCGGCACCTTCGCGAAGCTGGGCGTGCAGAACTCGACCGAGTTCGCCGACGCGGCGCTCGAGCAGGCCCACGTGGCGCTGGTGTCGGGTGAGCCGTTCGGATCATCGACGCACGTGCGCCTCAGCTTTGCGACGAGCCTTGAGCAGATCGAACGCGGGATGGAGAAGCTGGCGCGGTGGCTGGGGTAGGCGTCGGTCGGAACGGCGCACCGCGCGGCCCGAGCTTCACTCCGCCAGCAGCGGCTCCCAGAACGCGCGCGTGAGCGACGGCGGAAAGCGGCCCGAATTCGCCGGGATGATCGGGATGCGCGTCGCGAGCTCGGGGTGCTGAAGGCACTCGGTCAGAAACGCGTTGGTCTCGTCGATGATGCGGGCGCGGATTTCGTCCCACGACTCGGCCTTGCGGATTCGCCGCTGAAAGAGCATCTGCGCCGACCTCGACGAATGTCCGGGAGCGACGCGCGGGCTACTCGCCGTGCTCGCTCGCCTCGCCGAAATGCAAGCCCCACAGAACCGCGACCATTCCGACGCCGATCATCTCGATCGGCAGGGCGCGGACCAGCGCGTGGACCGGAATGATGTTGACTTGAGTATAGGGGGCCGGCAGCGCCGGCTGGAGCGCCGCATAAAGAATCCCCGCCCCGCCGACGAGCAGCGGGGCCGGCCAGTACCAGCGGGCGTCGGCGACCCGGAAGAGCCGGTGGGCCGCCAGCGCGCCGACGAAAAACGCCGCCGTCAGCGCGAAGAACACCTGTCCGCGGCGCGTCGTCGCGACGCGCGGCCCCATCAGCACCAGCAACGCGACCGCCGAGATCAACGCCGTCGTCAGCAGGCACAGAACGCCGTTCGCGGGGGCCGCCCGGTTCGCGCCGGCACCCGCACGACGCGCGTTGGCGCCCCCGGCGATCGGCCCGGCGGGGTCGACGCCGGCGGCAGGGCGGGATCGGCGGGCGAGCACCCAACTCGCACAAAACGCCGCGCCGGACACGCCGGCCGCCAGCAGCGCATAATCGGGGAGCAGGGCGAGATACGGTGCGGCGCGCCCGGGCTCGACGCGCTCGTTTCGGAGCTTCAGCCAATCGTCCATCGTTCCGCCGGTCGCGGCCCACAGCGCTAGCGCAACGCCCAGCACGATCATCGGACGCGTCGCGTGGCGCTCCGGGGCCATCGCGGCGGTAATCGCCCCGGCCGCGGCAACGACGCAGAGGAACAAAGGAGCCCCCAGCAGGGCGGACCAGGATGCGGCCAGAACGACGGGCCGCTCGATCCCAGGCGGCACAAGCAGCGGGGCGGCGAGAAAGCGCAGCGCAGCCCAAGCGAGCAGCACGCTCAGCCAAAAGCTGATGCGCGCCGGCCACGCAGAATCGGCGGGCGCAGGTTCGGAATGGGGCTTCGCGGCCACGCGGGGAGGCTATCATGGCGGCTGCGGTCCGGTCAATGGAGACGGTGTGGCGGGTAGCGGGTCAGTTTCGCGGAACAGTAAATTTGAAAGGGTGATACGGGCGGCTCGCCCGCTCATGCCGAAGACACGGGCGAGACGCCCGTGCCACTCGGATCGAACTGACCCACTACCGTGCGGCACGCCGTCCGGAAACGCTTGCCGGGCCGCGTCCGGCGTGCAAGACATTTGTGAAGCGGCGACATGCGGTAAGTGAAACGCGACATGAGCCGCTCAGAGCCGCGAGCCGCCGATCCGACGTCAGCGCGTCCTCCGACGGATGTCGCCGGAGACTTTGCGCGCCAGTTCGACGAGTCCTTTCGTGCGCTCTGGCTGGTGGCCATCGGCGTCGTGCGCGACGCGGGCTGGGCCGAGGACGTGGTTCAGGAGGCGGCGATCATCGGCCTCGGAAAACGCGACGAGTTTCGGCCCGGAAGCAACTTTCGCGCCTGGATGGCCCAGATCGTCCGCAACGTCGCGCTGAATTACGCCCGGCGCGAGAAGCGACGCCGCTCGCAATCGCTCGGCGGCCCCGATGCGGACGCGGCCGAGCGCGTCTCCGCGGGCGAGCTCGGCAGCGGCAACTATCACCTGTCGCCGCGCGGCCATCTTTCCTCGGACCAGGAGCACTTCGACGATCGCGTGGTGGCGGCCCTGCGCGGCGTGTCGGACACGGCGCGGGCGTGCCTCCTGCTGCGCACCGTCGAGGGGCTCGAGTATTCCGAGATTGCAGCGATGCTGGAGATACCACCCGGGACTGCGATGAGCCACGTCCATCGAACCCGTATCTACCTGCGCGAGCGCCTGGCAAGCGACTCGGCGAAGCTGCCGCCGGAGGGCACCGCATGACCGGGCGCCACGAGCCGGCGAAGTTCGCAGAGCTCGATCGCTATCTTGACGGCCAACTCGACGCCGCCGAGCGCAGCGCGTTCGAGCGGCGGCTCGCGACGGACGCGGAGCTGCGCGCGGCGGTTGACCGACAGCACGCGATCGACGCATCGCTGCGCCGGAGTTTCGCCGCCCCGGATGCCGCCGCGCTGCTGGACCGCGCGCTGGCGAACGGTCGGACGAACGAACGCACGCCGGCGAAGAAGCCCGCCCCCGCCGCGACGCGCATGGCGTTGATCCGGCGCTATTCGGCGGCCGCCGCCATCATCATCATCGTGACCGGCGCCGGTCTCTGGATCGGCACGGAGATCGACGACTGGTCGTATCGCTGGAACGCGCCGCCGCCGCCGAAGAAGCTGACCATGCCGCAGGTCTACTTCCAGAAGATCGGCGACGGGTTCAAGCCCGACTGGCTGTGCGAGAACGACCAGCAATTCGCGTCGACGTTCTACTTCCGGCTCGGCGAAGGTCTGCTGCTCACCAGCCCGCTGCCGAGCGACGTCAAGGTGCTCGGCATTGGCTACGCGTACGTGCTCTCCGAGCGCACGACGTATGTGATGGCAGACGTGCACGGCGACAAAGTGCTCGTGTTCGTCGATAAGAACGTCAACGCGCTGCCCGAGGGTGGCGAGTGGTGTGGAAACGAAGTCCGCATGTTCGAGCGCAAGATCGGACCGCTTGTTCTTTACGAGGCCTCGACGCTGCGCGAACCACAGATGCTGGAGCTCTTCTACATTCCGGTCATGCCCGAGGAGTGGAAGCTGGCGGGCCCCTACGGGCCGGCGTTGACCGCACCCACCACCGCGCCGACACCGCCGACTGCGCCGCCGCCGTAGGCGCCGGCCGCAACCGCCGCGGACCGGCTTCGGCATCGCCACGCGACCGCGATACCGCGACCGCGTGCACCGCGCGCGATACCATTTCCGCATGACGCACGCCGAGGTTTGCGACGCGGGTTTCGCCATCGAGCGCGCGGCCCACGCGCGCCTCGAGCACTTCATCGCGCTGCTGCTGGCCGAAAACGAGCGCGCGAACCTGACGGCGGCGCGCGACGCCGCGACGCTCTGGCGGGCGCACGTGCTCGACAGCCTGGCGCTGATGCCCCAACTTCGAGAGGCGCGCGTCGGACGGCTGATCGACGTGGGCTGCGGCGGTGGGTTGCCGGGGCTGCCGCTGGCGTGTGCGCTGCCCGCGCTCGCGGTGACGCTGTTGGACGCGACCGGCAAGAAGGTCGCCGCGGTCGAGCGCATCGCCGCGGCGCTGGGGCTGGCGAACGTGCGAGGCATCCACGCCCGCGCGGAAGAGGCGGCGCACGACGCGGCGTTGCGCGAGAGCTTCGATGCGGCGGTCGCGCGGGCGGTCGCGCCGCTCGCCGTACTGATCGAGTATTGCGCCGGGTTCGTGCGGCCGATGGGGTGGCTGTGGTTCATGAAAACGCGCAGCGCGCTCGAGATCGAGATTCCCGCGGCGGCGTCGGCCGCAAAGGCCTGCGGCGTCGAACTCCGCGACGCACGGGATTACGCGTTGCCCGGCGAAGCCCCGGGACGCGCCATTCTGGCGTGTCAAAGGACGCGGGCACTCGATCCGCGGTTGCCGCGCCGGGCGGGCGCCGCGACCCGCAGGACGCTGTAGGTCACGGCCAAAGGATGTCGCCGCGATCAGCGGTTCTGCGAAAGCACCTGAAACAGCCGCACGACGCCGGCGGCCAGCAGCGACACGATGAGCAAGAACAGGAGCATGCCGATCGCGAAGCCGAGGATCGGCCAGCTGTCGAGCACGAATTCGCGCACTGCGGGCGCGAGCGACGCGAGCACGCCGACGACGAGGCCGCCGAGCAGGATCGCGGCGAGCGTTCCGCGGCGGTTGCCTTCGATCGGCGCCATGCGGACGGTCAGACAGACGGCGAGGTAGAGGAAGAGCGCGTTCTGCCAGTGGAGCAGGTTGCTTTCGAGTACGGCGGCGAGCATGGTCTGGGCGAGCGTGATGCCGCTGCGCAGCAGTTCCCAGGTTTCGTCGAGCGACGACGGGAGGCGCTGCGCGACCTGCACGGCGCCCTCCGCGGCAAGCGCCGGCAGCACGTCGCCGCCCAGCCAGCGGCTGGCGAGATACAAACCGGCGCAACAGGTGGTGAGCGGGAGCAGGCCGACGACGATGGCGCCGATGATGGGAATGCGGGGCGTTTCGGGCGTGTCGGTCTTGGGCTCGCCGGACTTGTCGTCGCTCATCAACACGGTGTTGCGGATCGGGTTGCCGGTGATGAGCAACCCGACGACGTGGCCGATCGTGGCGGCGAGCGTTCCGGGAAGCAGCAGGCTGTTGACCGCCCGCGGCTTCAGCAAGCCGCTCCAGATGCTGTGAATTCCCCAGGCACAGAAAACGGCCACAAACAGCCAGAAGGTGAGGGCGGCGTAGAGCATGGTTCCACCTCGCGTGCCGCGTGTATCCGCCGGCCAATCGAGGCCGCGGCCGGTTGCCGCCGCGCTCCGTCGCGGCAGGTCGCGAGTATCATAACGCGTGCGGCGTGTGCGGCACGCCCGCGCGGCGGCGGGCGACACCGAACGCGCCTCCGCGAGCGGCACGAATCCAACCGGGAGGCACCGTGCAGATCCGCGAGTTTCAGCAATTGATCGACCGCATGTACTCCGATCGCGACCGCGAGCGCGGACCGGCCAAGACGTTCATCTGGTTCGCCGAGGAATTCGGCGAGTTGGCGCGGGCGATCGCGCGGCGGGAGAAGGCGGACATGCCGGGTGAGTTCGCCGACGTGTTCGCGTGGCTCGTGACGCTCGCCAACGTCGAGGGCGTCGATCTTGAAGCCGCGATCGAGAAATTCGCGCGCGGCTGTCCGGGCTGCGGGGCGATGGTGTGTCACTGCGAGGAGAAGATGACATGAGCGCGAACCGCGGCAAACCGCCCAAACAAGGCCGTCGCGCGCTAGCGCTTTTCGTCGTCGCGCTGGCGGCCGCGACCGCATTGGGGCAGGCCGGCCTGCGCCGCTACGAGACTCGGTATTACGACCTCTACACCGACCTCGACCGCGACACGATGCGCGAAGCCGCCATGCGCATCACCACCATGGCCGAGGAGTATTACCGCCGGACGCGCGGCTTCGCGGGCGAAGTCGGCGAAAAGCTGCCGTTCTATCTGTTCCGCGACGTCGACGACTACATGAGCAACGGCGGCCCGATGGGCACGATCGGCGTATTCAACGGCCGGCGCCTGATGGCGATCGCCGGGCCGATTGCCGGCGACCAGACCTGGCACACGGTTCAGCACGAGGGCTTTCATCAGTTCGTCCACGCGGTCATCGGCGGCGACATCCCCATCTGGGCCAACGAGGGGCTGGCCGAGTACTTCGGCGAAGGCGAATGGAGCGGCGACGGCTTCTATAGCGGCCTGGTGCCGCCGAAACGACTGAAACGCCTGCGCGAGCGCCTGGCGCGCGACGAAATGAAGTCGCTGAAGGAGATGATGCTGCTGCCGCACGCCGTCTGGAATGCCGAAATCAGCGGCGCGAACTATGACCAGGCCTGGTCGATGGTGCACTTTCTCGCGCACGCCGAGGACGGCAAGTATGCCAAGCCGTTTCACGCGTTCCTGCGGCAGGTGAGCCACGGCGCGAAGTGGGACGCGGCGTGGTCGCGCAACTTTGGCCGGGACGTGACGGCGTTTGAGTCGCGCTGGCGCGACTGGTGGAAGGGCCTGCCGGACGACCCGACCGCCGATCGCCTTGCGGAGTGGCAGGTGGCCACGTTGACCAGTTTTTTTGCGCGGGCGGCAAGCCAGCGCCAGTATTTCGAGGATGCGAACGTGTTCTTTGCGGCGGCGCGCGAGAACGCGCTCAAGGCGCACGCCGACGACTGGTTGCCGCGGACGCTGCTGAACCGGGCCTTGCAGGGCGTCGAGACGGTCGGGGAGTGGAGCGTCGACAAGGGCGCCGGCGGACGCAAGCTCGTGCTCCAGCGCAGCGACGGGCTGACGCTGGTCGGCTCGCACACACTGCGCGGCGGGCGTGTGAAGGACGTGATTGTGAAGCCGATGAAAGCCGGCAAGGAGGCACGAAAGGACAAGCCCACCGCGGCGCCGCGCGACGATCCCGAGGCGGCCGGCGACGACGCGGACGACGCGCCGGCGGACGCCAAACCCGGCAGCAACGCAGAGCCGAAGAACCGTGCGAACAAAGGTGGCGGTTGAGCGTGGACTCGCGTGGCCCTTCGGGGTGCGCGAACAACGAACCTCGCGCTCTGCGGGTTTCGGTCAACGCGCGACGTTCACCCCGCGCGACGCTCCCTCGCCCCGGCGGGGCTGAAGCAGAGCACTCACGTCACTGGCGTCAACGCCGGGCGACCCAGCAATACCGCGACGATGTTCTCCGCGGCCAGTTTCGCCATCGCGCCGCGCGTCTGCGTGGTGGCGCTGCCGAGGTGCGGCAGCAGCGTGACATTCGGCAGATCGAGCAGCGCGGGGTGAACGCGCGGCTCTTCCTCGTAGACGTCGAGACCGGCAGCCGCGATTGTGCCGGTGCGAAGCGCGTCCGCGAGTGCGGGCTCGTCGACGAGCGGGCCGCGCGCGGTGTTGATGAGAATCGCGGTGCGCTTCATGCGCACGAACTGCGACCGGCTGAACAGGTGTCGATTCTCCGGGCGCATAGGCGCGTGCAGCGAAACGATGTCGGATGACTCGACCAGCGCGTCGAAGTCGACGCGCTGCGCGCCGACCGTGTGCTCAAGCTCGGCGTTCGTGCGTGGATGGGCATAGACGACGCGCAGGCCGAAAGCGGCGGCCCGCAGCGCGACCGCGGTCCCGATTCGTCCGGCGCCCACGATGCCGAGTGTCGCGCCGCGCAACTCGAGCCCGAGCATCTGCGTCGGCGCCCAACCCGTCCAGCGCCCCGCGCGGACCAGGCGATCGCCCTCGGCAATGCGGCGCGCCGTCGCGAGCAGCAGTGCCCACGTCAGGTCGGCAGTCGTGTCGGTGAGCACGCCGGGCGTGTTCGTGACCACAACGCCGCGTCGGTGGCACGCGGCGAGGTCGACGTTTTCGTATCCAACGGCGCAGTTTGCGACCACGCGCAGCCCGTCGCCGACGCCCGCCAGCACGCCTTCTTCGACGCGATCGCGAAACGCGCACAGGATGCCCCCGACGCCGCGCGCGCGGGCGGCGAATTCACCCGGCGCAAACGGCGTATCCGAGTCGTGAACGTCGACCTGGAAGCCGGCGTCGCGCAGGACGGCCGCTGCGACTTCGGGAAACCGGCGGGTAATGAGCACGCGAATCATCGGCATGGCGGGCGGATCCTTTCGGGCCGTTGCATTCGGGCGGACCTCGATGGTTGTGCCCCTGGCAGCGCGGGATTCTGCTCACGCGGGGCTTGGGTCCGCAACGCCTTCATACAGCGCTGCGCCCACGCGCACCACCGTCGCGCCTTCTTCCACCGCGATGACGTAATCCTGGCTCATGCCCATGGAGAGCTCGGTGCAGTCGGCGGGCAACGCGCCCGATTCGCGCAGCCGGCGGAGCCGCTCGCGGAGTTCGCGAAACACCGGACGGGACTGCTCCGGGTCGCCCGCGAGCGGCGCCATCGTCATGAGGCCGACCGCCTTTACACGCGCGCAGCTTCGCAGCGCGTCGAGCAGTTCGGGCAGCTGTTCCGGCCGCGCGCCGGTCTTCTGAGCCTCGCCGACGACGTTCACCTCGACAAACGCTTCGACCGCGACGCCGAGCCGGGACGCTTCCGCTTCGAGCTCGCGCGCCAGGCGGGCCGAATCGAGCGAATGGACGACGCGGCAGTGCGGCAGCAGGGCACGCACCTTGTTGCGCTGGAGATGGCCGATCATGTGCCAGCGCGGCGCGGGGCGCGGGACGGCGGGACCGGTAGTTGCTGGCGCGGCGAGTTCGGCCGCCCGTGCAACCAGCTGTTGAACGCGGTTCTCGCCCACGTCCGCGACGCCTTCCGCGAGCAGCTCCCGGATGATCGCCGAAGAGACGTACTTGGTGACCGCCACCAGCTTCACGGTCTCGGGCCGGCAACCGCGGCGCGCCGCGGCAGCGGCGATGGCGGCGCGTACGGCGGCGAGGTTCTCGCGCAGCCGGTTCGGTGGGCATTCAAGCGTCAAGGCTGGACGCTCGCTTTCGCGCTCGGACGGATGGCGATGCGCCGCGCATGGAGCCGCCCGCGATCCCATTCTATACTCTGCGCGCGATGCCGACCTGGTTAACCGCACTCTTCGAACGTCTCACGAGCGACGCGTACGAGCCGTTCGCGCTGATTGTCGAGCTGCTGCTGATCGCGCTCTCGGTCAACTGGTGCGCGAGCGTCTTGCAGGGCACGCGCGGCACGCGCCCGCTCCGCGGACTGCTCACCGTTCTGGTCGTCGCGACACTCGTCGTCCGCGTGCTCGCGGTGCAGTTCGACTGGGTGCGGCTCGAACTGCTCTATCGCTACTTCCTTTTTGGCATGGCGTTCGTCGCCCTGATCGCGTTTCAACCCGAGCTGCGCCGCGCCGTGATCCGCGCCGGCGACATGCGGTTGCCGCGGCGTGGGGCGCGCGAGTCGAAGTGGCTGACGGAGCTGGTGAAGGCGGTGGGACAGCTCGCGAAGAACCGCCACGGCGCGCTGGTCGCGATCCAACGCAGCGTCGGGCTGCACGGGTGGGCGGAAAACGGGACGCTCATCAACGCCGACGTGTCGCAGAACCTGCTCACGTCCGTGTTTTATCCCAACACGGCGTTGCACGACCTGGGCGTGATCATCGCCGACGACCGCATCGTTGCCGCGAACTGCCAATTCCCGCTCGCGCAGGGCGACGAGTTCGACCTGGCGCTCGGCAGCCGCCACCTCGCGGCGCTGGGGCTGAGTTACGAGACGGACGCGCTGGTTGTCGTCGTATCCGAGGAGACCGGGCAGATCTCCGTTGCCGACAACGGGCATCTCGTGCGCGTCGCTTCGCTCGAAGAGCTGACCGAGCAGATCGCGCGCCGGCTGCGCATCGACGCAGCGCTGGCCGGACGCCGGGCGCTCCGCTGGCGCCGCACACTGCGGCGGGCGGCGGTCGTGGTGCCGCTCACGCTGATCGTCTGGTACCTCGCGGATCAGGCCACGCAGATCACGGCGGACGGCATCCCGGTCGAGCTGGCCGCAATCGTGCCTCCCGGCCGCGTGGTCGATCTCATCGAGCCGGCGAATCGCATGTTCACGGTGAGCGTGCGCGGTTCGACGCGGGCGATCGAGCGGCTGCGGCGCGAAACCAGTCGCGAGCCCTTGCGCGTCGAATGGGCGCTGCCGGAGAGCTACGTCGCAAGCGACGACGAGCGCGGCGCGGGGCCGCGCGAGTACACGTTGCCGGCGGACGAGTTCCTCGACCGCAGCGCGGCGCTGCGCGCCCGGGGCGCCAGTGTTCAGCAGGTTCTGCCGGCGCGGCTCACCTTCACGGTGGATCGCGTCGTGACGTTCAGCGCGCCGATCCGCATCAGCGACAGCCCCGGAAGGCTCGCGGACGTCCGCATTCGTCCGGTCGAGGCGGTCGTCACGCTCCGCGCACACGACGCGGCGCGGATCGCCCCCGAGCAGCGCTTTGTCGAGGCGCGCTTGCGCGATCGCATCGCCAGCTTGCAGACCGACCGCCCGATCACGCTCGAACGCGTTCCGCTCGAGCTAGTCGTGAACGGAATCCGCCCGATCGGGATCGATCCGCCGGAGGCGCAGATCACCTTCGTCATCGTCGAGCAGCGCGTGCGGCGCGTGCTGGCCGGTGTCACCGTACAGCTGATGCTCAGCCCGTCCCTGCTCCAGCGATACGATGTCGAGCTCGGCGATCCGAACGAACTGCGGTTGGAGCTCGAAGTGGAAGGCGATCGCTCGACGATCGATGCGCTGCGCCCCGCCGACGTCCGGGCCTTCGTCCCGCTCGGGCCGGAACTCGCGTCGACCGACGGCGAGTTCCAGTCGCCGGAAGTGGTCATCGTTCTCCCCAGCGGCGTCAGCGCCGTCGGCCCCCCGCGGACGGTGCGCCTGCGGCTCCAGGAGCGCGCCGGCGCGCCCTGAGCGATTCATGCGCCGCACCCGGTCGCTGAGGCTTCACTTGCGCGCACCGCGAAGGCGGCGCATGGGTGCGGTCGCGAGCCCAACGACCGCGAGCGGTATGAGGTAGGCGCTGCCGAGCCCGCACGGGCTGAATGCCAGCGGGACGAACGCCACACGATCGTCATGCTCATCGTCCATCGTGCCGGTGCGGTCCTCGGGCCATGCGCCGTTCGCGTCGGCGTCGGTCGGGCGCGGCTCGCCGGTGTCGGCCGGCGGGTCGTCGGCGTGGTGATCGTCGCCGGCATTATCGTCACGCGGCGTGTTCGGGTCGTCGTCCGCATCGGCATCGTGACCCGGGGTGTCGCCGGCGTTGTCGTCGCGCGGCATGTCACCGCCAGTCGGCTCACGCTCCCCGTCGGAATCGTCGTCCGAAGCGTCGCCGGTGTCATCATCACCGCCGCCAGGTGCGTCTCCGTGCGGCGTCGCGTCGCAGGAATCGCCTTCGCCGTCGCCGTCCGCGTCGGACTGGTCGGCGTTCGGGAGTTCCGGGCAATTGTCGTCACAATCGAGGACGCCGTCGGCATCGGCATCGATGTCGGCGTATCCGCAGCCGCATTCGCCGGGCTGGGACTTGGCCGCGTCGTCGGGGCAGCCGTCGAGCCAGTCGGGGCGCCCGTCCGCGTCGCGATCATCAGCACACGCGGCCGGGTTGGGATCGACATCGAACACCGTCGACGCGCTGCCGCGGTCGCCGGCGCTGAGCGAGAACACCAGTTCGACGGCAACGTCGCTGACCGGGGCGCCGACGGCGCGAAAGCCGGTCTGCGGATCGGCTTGATACGCGGACGCGTTCCCGCCGGCGCCGGCCTGGAGCGCACCGACGAGCCCGCTGAACAGCGCCCCGTGGTCGGGGCCGCCGTTGACCCGCGCGCGGTAGACCGGCGTTCCCGGCGCGCCGACCCCGGCCAGCACGGCGCCGTTGCTGTTTCGGTCGCTGATCGACACGGACGCGGTCGCTCGTGCGGTCGCGTCCGCGGCCGCAATGGTGTCGAACGACAAGCGCCCTGTGCGAACGGTGATGACGGCGTCCGCGGCCCCCGCGTCCACTGCGAGCGATAGGTCGACGCGTGAGCACTGGCGCAGCGAGAGCGACGCGAGCGTCAGCGTGGCGATCGTCGCGCCGCTCTGCGCGTCGACCAGCGCGCGCGATGTCGTCGACCAGAACAGTCGCCGCCCCGCGGCGTCCCAGTTCATCTCCGCGGCGGTAACGTGCAACGTCGCAGCGCCGAGCGCGCTCACCGCCTCGATGGAAAGCGCCTCGTCTTCCAGCGCGGTCGCAACTGCGCGCGGGGCCGCGAAGCTCACGAAGAGCGCCCACGCCGCCGCGAGCGCGATTCCCGTCTGGCTGCGATCCCGATCGAGATTCATACCTCGCACCTCGTCGCCGGCGGGCCGCGCCGGCGCGCACGCTGCGCGGGTTCGCGGAGACGCTCGGCGTTACAGGAAGCGTGCAATTCGCAGCGCTCAGAACCCACGCGCCGCCCGCGGATCGCAAGCCGGGGACGCCCGCCGCACGCGAAGGGCTGCACGCGGCGCTCGGAGCCGCGGCACTTTGTGGTATTCTGGGTCCATGCCAACGGCTCCGGGTCTCAGAAAACGTGCTGAAGGTCGGCGCGCGAGGTGGAGCGCGTTGCGGCGCCCGCCTGCCGCCGCGCGACTTCCCAAACGCCGCGCGGCTGTGCGGCGTGTCAATCGGGGTGCTGCGGGCTTGCTGGCGCTTCTGGGCGCCGTTGCGGTGCTCGCCGCGCCGCCGGAGACACTCACCTATACGCTCGCACCGAATCCGGAGACCGGCGGCATCCGTGTGGAGCTAGCGTGGGAGACGCGTGGGCGGACGGTTTCGGTGCTCGGGGTCTCGGCGCGCTGGGGTAACATCGACAACGTTTCGGCGCTGCTCGGGGACGTGCAGATTGACGGCTGCCACGGCGTGCAGCAGCAGCAGTCGCGCTGGATTCTCCGCCACGGTCCGCGGACGACGATTCGGTGCGCGTATGACTTCGATCCGGGGCGCAAGAGCTTTCAGTGGGACGGAACGCACTATCCCATCACGACCCGAACGTTTTTCCACGGCATCGGCAACGCGTTTCTGATGGTGCCGGAGCCGGGCGGCGACGCGCCGCGCGAGTTTCAGGTGGTGCTGCGCTGGAAGCTGCCGAACCCGGCGTGGAGAGCGGTCGCGTCGTGGGGTGTCGGCAAGGCGCTCGGCGACAAGCTCGACGCCGGCGACCTGCGGCACTCGGTCTACCTCGCGGGCGAGCTTGCGATCCAGAGTGCGGAGCGCGACGGGCGGCGCGTGACCGTGGCGCTGCCGGACAAGTTCGGATTCACGCCGGCGGAGTTTCTGAAGATGGCCGGCACGATCGTCGGCCAGCAGTGCGACTATCTGAACGAACGGAACTTCCCCGCGTTCATCGTCACGGCGATCCCGGTCGGCGATCCGTTGAAGGAAGGCGACTCGCGCATCGCGGGCTCGGGGCTTTATCACAGCTTCGCGCTGTGGATTCCGCCGCGCGCCAAGCTCAACGACGCGGTCGAGCACCTGTTTGCACACGAGCTGTTTCATTACTGGAACGGGCGGCTGCTGCCGGCGGCGCAGCCGGAGGGGCTGGTGTACTGGTTCGTGGAGGGATTCACCGACTATTACGCGCTGCGCATCCTGCACGAGAGCGGGCAGTGGTCAAGCGAACAATACGCCAAGTGGATCAACCGGCACATCCGCGAGTATGTCGCGAATCCCGCGATTCACGCGACCAACGAGGAGATTCGCGACGAATACTGGCGGCAGCGCAGCACCGTCGGCGAGGTCGCGTATCAACGCGGACTGATGCTCGGGCTGCGCTGGGATCGACTGGCCCGACAGCAGGGTGTCCGCAACGGGCTCGACCGGCTCTTTTTCGCGCTGCTCGACCGGGCGCGCGCGGGCGGCTTCGAGCTTTCCAACGACGCGATCCGGCGCGTCGGCGTGGAACAGCTTGGCGCCTGGTTTGCAGGCGAGTTCGATCAGTTCGTCGTGCAGGCGCGCACGGTGAGCGTGCCCGTCGATGCGCTGGCGCCAAAGCTCATCGGGTCGGACGCGCGTGTCTACGACTACGACCCCGGCTTCGACCGCGAACGCTCCCTGCAACAGCAGAAGATCATCGGCCTTAAGCGCGGCTCGGCGGCCGAACGAGCCGGTTTGCGCGAGGGCGACGAAATGCTCGGCTATTCGCTGCTCGCGGATCCGGAGAAGCAGTCGGAACTCAAAGTGATGCGCAAAGGCGAGCTCAGGACAATCCGCTACTTTCCACGCGGGCCCGCGGTCGAAGCGCTGCAATTCAAACCCGCGGAGTCGGCGACCCGCGGCGACGACCTGCCCGCCGACGGAATTCGCCCGAAGCCCGACGCACGCCGCAGCACTCCGACTGGCAGCGCGGGCGGTCGGCGGCCATGAACGCCCTCGGTCTACGGGACATTCTCAGCGCGCTCGTCTTGATGATTGCGGTGACTGTAACGGTCGCCGCGCAGCCCGCAACGGACGGTGGCAGTAGCCGCGCGGTGCGCCATTCCGGCGATGCCGTGTTCCGCGAGCTTGGATACGCCGCCGCGCTGG
Source organism: Phycisphaerae bacterium (assembly GCA_050184295.1). Classification (GTDB taxonomy): domain Bacteria; phylum Planctomycetota; class Phycisphaerae; order UBA1845; family Fen-1342; genus JBFXAM01. The sequence goes on from JBFXAM010000001.1 coordinate 188,164, forward strand.
CGGCCGCGCGCGAGGAGCAGAAGCCTCTGCTCGCGTGCTTTGTGGCCGCCTACAGCCTGCCCTGCAAGTTTCTCGACGAAACCACGTGGGTCGAGCCGCGCGTGCGGAGTCTGCTCGCCGAGCGTGTCGTCGCGATTCGCGTGGACGTCGAGCGGGAAGCGGCGCTGGCGGGCCGCTTTCGCGTCGATCGCACGCCGACGCTGTTACTGCTCGACGCCGACGAACGCGAGCTCGACTGCATCGAGGGCTATCGCACGGCGAAGCTCATGGTGGACGAACTGGAGGGCGCGCTTGCCGGGCGTGACGCCGAGACCCGTGCGCGAGCGCGGATCGAGCAGACGCGCGGGCAGGATGCGGTTGCCAGACACGCGCTCGCCAACGTGCTCGTGCGCAAGGGGCGCGAGACCGAGGCGCTGGAGCAGTTCGAGTGGTGCTTCGACCAGGCGTTGCCACGCAACATCGTCTACGCGTCGACGCAGCGGGCGGCGCTCTTCAGCGACTGGGCGCGGCTGGCGGCACGTTTCGCGCCGGCGCGCGACGCGATGCAAGCGCGGCGGGCGGCGTGTGAGCGCGTGCTGCTGGAGGAGCGCGACGAGGCGAACGTGGCGCGCAACCTCGCCGGCCTCGCGCAGCACCTCGGCGACACCGAAGCGCTCGTCGAGTTCTATGATCGCCTCAAGGCGGACAGCCGGGCGCGCGGCGTCCTGATCGACGCCGTCTTCGACCGGCTCGTCGACGCCCGGCGCTACGACGACATCCTCGCGGAAATCGAGCCGCGCGAGTCGTTTCGCCATCGCGTACAGGTGGCCCGCGCGGGCGGGGGACTGGCGTGCTGCCCCGTGCATGCGCGGCGCGGTCCGGGAACGGTCGGTTCGGTCGTCGAGCGCGGCGCTCGACTGGTCGAAGCGCTGGCGGCGACGAAGCGCGACGCGGACGCGCGCGCCCTGATCGACGACGTGATCCGCTTTGAGGACACCATCGCGACGCGCGAGTTGCTGGTGGCGCGCCTGGAGCGCGCGGAGCGGCGCGAGCTCGCCGACCGCGTGCGCGGCACGGGCCAACCGGGTGCGTCCGATCGCTGAGCGGCAGACGGTCAGGTTCGGTGCTCCCGGCGCGCGCCGTCTCCGGTCTCGCGAAGCCGCTGTGCGCGGATTCATCCGGCGCGGCGCTGGCGCCCGCGTGCTCGGGGCGCGGCGCCCGGCCCGTGCCCGCGCGGTTGAGCCGGTGCGGCTCGTCCGGCGCTCGGGCGCTACGCAGGTCCGCGCGTGCTCGCGCAGTGGCGGTCGTCAAGCGAACACGCCGTGGAGATACCACCTCCTTTCGCGCTGCTCGTAGAACAGCCAGAACTGTTCGCCGGTCGCGCAAGCGACGCGGAAATAATCGCGACGGACGTCGGGGCCGCGCCACCAGGCCGTCTCGATGCGCTCCGGTCCGTCGGCGGCCAGGACGTGATACTCGCGCCCGTTGTGTGCGAACCACGTCGGCGGGCCGTCGGGTGTGAGCGCCACGACGCGGATCGGCGCCGGCGTCGCGAGCAACCGGAGCGGACGCGGCGGCGTCGCGTGCGGCGGCGGCTCGTGGTTCCGTGGCGCCGGCGCGCCGCGGTGCGGTTTCGACAAGTCGCGGTCGTGCGACGCCGCACCGGGCGTCCGGGCGTGTTCGGGCGTTGGGGGGAGCAGGTCCGGTTGCGGTGCGCAGCCGGCCTGTGCAACCGAGACCAGGCGGGCGGCCATCTCCGGCTGGTGATCGTCGAGCAGTTGCGGACGGAGCACGGCTTCATATCCGAGACGGTTCGCGAGCCGATCGATGAGTTCGGCCAGCGCCCCCTCGGCGTCGGCGTCGCGACCCTCGAAAAGTCGCTGTTGGCGTCCCCGCCACACGGGCGCGTCGCGTGCCAGCAACAGGATGGCGCCGACGCCGGCTTGAAGATCGACCTGGTCGAGCCGCTGCTCCAGCAACCTTGCCACATGAGTGCGCGCGCGCGAAGCCTGCGCGAGGTCGATCGCCAGGGTGAGCGGTCCGTCCAGGGGCGGCGCAGCGGCAGTGTCCGCGCGGCATGACTCGCCGTCGGCGCCCGGCTGAAACAGCCATAACTGGTCTGCATCCGGCGAGCGGAGCACGGGCGGCGGATACAGCACGCACTCGAGTCGGCGCAACGACAGCCCGCGCTCCTCCAGCCGCTCGAACACGTCCTGCAACAGTTCGAGCGCCACCGACCTGACAATCCCGACGTCGCGCACCACGTCGTCGAACTCGTCGCGAGCCGCCAGCACGTCCGTCGGCTGAAACGGAATCAGCGGTTCGTACGCCTCGCCGAGCGCCTGCTCGATGCGCTGCGTCGTCGCGCTGCCGAATCGCGCCGCAACCGCCGAGCGCGGCAGCGTCAGCAGATCGCGCACCGTGCGCACGCCGAGCATGTCGAGCCGTGCGACGATCTCGGGTGGCAGGCGCAGCGTCGCGGGCGCGAGCGCCCCCAGCGTGGCGGCGGCCTCGCCCGGCGGAGCGACGACGAGCGCGTCGGCGGCGCCGAGCGCCAGCGCATAGGCAGCGCCGACGGTGTCGGCGATCGCGGCGCGGGTCTCGAAGCCCTGCCGCGCGAGCCCGCCGAGCGCCAGTCGCGCGATCGTGCGTTCGTCGCCGAAGAGCCGCTGCGATCCGCTGATGTCGACCAGGAGCGTGTCGGGGTCGCGCGGCTCGACGAGCGGGCCGAAGCGCAGCGTCCAGACCGACAGTTCGCGCAGCAGGGCCGCGTCGTGCTGCGGCTCGTGCGGTGCGTGTCGAAGCCGCGGCTGGAGCGCTTGGGCTTCGCCGAGCGTCATGCCCGGGCGCAGCCCGAGCGCCCGCGCCCGCGGGCAGACGCGCGCCAGGCGCAGCGACGCGCCGGCTGCGTCCGTCAGCACGAGCGGCGGCGCTTCCTCAGCCAGCGGCGACAACCGATCGTTCGCCGACGGCGCCGGGTTGTTGGGGCGGGGCGCGCTTCGGCGGACCCGCTCGGTGGCGAGGTGCGGCATATGCAGGCAGAGAATCCGCCGCATCTGGAAGCTCCAGCACGAAAGGTCGCGCGGGCTTCCCTTCCCGCAGTTTCAACACGGTTACCTGCGCCCGGCGGATCGTGGTCGCCCCGGGCAGCGGATCGAAACGCAGCCGCACCGCGGCAAACGTGTGTCCCGGTCGCGCGTCGCTGCGCAGCAGCAATCCGAGCCCGCCGCCGATCTCCGCCGCCACCTGCAAGCGGCGCGAGACATGCGCGTCGAGCTGCGAGAGCGGCGCGACGACCGCCGCCACCGCGCGGCAACGCAGCGCCTGTTCACACACCCAGACACGCTCGCTCGGCGCCCGGGCGCGAACCACGATCAGACGCCCGAGCGGCGCCAGCGCTGCGGCGGGCGGCGGATAAAAATCTCCCGCGGCATCGAGCCAGAGAATCCATTCCGCGGCGCCGGCGGCATGGGCGGCGACGCGCAGCGCCACCGTGCGCACCGCCGCCGCTCCGCTGGGATCGAGCAACTCGTGAACCGCGGCGCGCCAGAAGCCGCCGTCGAGCGCCGCGTCGAGCGCGGCCAAACCGCTCGGACAGCGCTCCGAGGAGCCGTGCGCGCCGCCATACGAGGCCCGAATCCGCTGCAACCGATCGAGCAGCTCGTTGTGATTGAGCACGACCGGCTCGCACGCCGCGTTCGGCCACAAAGAAGCAGCGCGCGGGGCGTGGTCGAGCGGCGCCGGCGTGGTGGGGCCGGGTGTGGTCCAGTCGATGCAAACATCGTCGGCAGGGTCGTCGCGCGCCCCGGTTTTCTCTGTCCACACGCCGCGTCGGCAGGCTTCGAAGGCACGGGCTTGAGGCGCGCGGGTTGCACCGATCCCCTCCGGCGAGCACCCACGAGGACTCGACGGCAATACAGCGGCGGCGGTTCGCGAGCGACCGTCCTGTTCCACGGATTCGCGAACCAGGAGAGGATTGGAGAGCGTTCTCATACCCCACCGCCGTTCACCCGCTTCGATCTTCGGTCGAACCGGTCCGCCGACCGCGCCCCGGGCCGTTGCGACGCCTGCCGCATATACCTAACATAATGCGAACACATGGTGGAGTCAAGCAAAATTCGGTAAATGTTCGGGGTGGATCGCGGCTCCGCCCGGCCGGGCGCCGGCGGCATCCGGCGCGGCGCACGCCGGACCGCTGCCGCGTGCGGGGCGCACGAACGGCGCTCGACCGTTATCATCGGAGGCACGGTGACAGAATGGCCGAGTTTCAGGAAAACCTCTGGGCGCCCTGGCGGATGCAGTATATCTCCGGCCTGCGGGAAGACGCCGCCGACGGCTGCTTCCTGTGCCAGTATCATGCCGCCCCCGCCCGCGACGCCGAGCAGTTGGTCGTGTGGCGGACCGCGAACGTGCTCGTGCTGCTGAATCGGTTTCCGTATTCGTCGGGACACCTGCTCGTCGCACCGACCGCGCACGTCAGCGAGCCCGAGATGTTGTCGGACGAGGTGTTGTGCGAACTGAGCCGCCAGACGCGCGACGCGAAGCGCGTGGTGCAAGCGGCGCTCGGGGCGCAGGGGTTCAACATCGGCATGAACCTCGGCCGCTGCGCCGGCGCAGGGTTGCCCGAGCACATGCACTGGCACATCGTGCCGCGCTGGTCCGGCGACACGAACGTGATGAGCGTGGTCGGCGCGGTGCGCGTGATTCCGGACTCGCTGGAGAACATCCACGCCAAGCTGCGGACGACGGCGGCGGCGCTCGGGGTGGGGCAGAGATAGGTGAAGTGGGGGGAGTGCCGAGCGTGGGACGAAGCGACGAAGGGACTGGTGGCTGAAGCGACAGCCGCACAAAGCGACCGCAATGGCTTGCGGGGTCGCGCGCGAGCAACACACCGACAACGAGCGGGCCGGCGCCCGCGGTGGACGAATGTCGAGAAAGAGACCGGAACGAAACCAGACGCGCCAATCGTCACAGCCTGCGAATCGCGGCGGCACGCGCGAGACCCGCGCATCCGCGGCCGCTGCGCCGCCGTCGCGGGCGGCGGGTCTGTGGCTCGCGGGGCTGGTTCTCCTTGCGGCAGCGGAGCTGGCGTCGGCGTTGCTGGTGCTCGATCACTTCGGCGGGTTGAGCCTGCCGGGCTGCGGCAAGGGGAGTCCGTGTGCGGCGGCAACGTCGAGCGTCTGGGGGCGCATTCCCGGCATCCGCTGGCCCGTGTCGTTCGTCGCGCTTGCGTACTTCAGCGCGGCCGCGGTTGCGTGGGCGCTGAGGCGCGATGCGTCCGGTGCGGGGCTGCGCGCGATTCTGCGCGTCGGCGGCGCCGTGTCCATGTTCTATCTCGGGCTCATCTTCGCCAAGGGCTATTACTGCCCCTATTGCCTCGCGGCACACATTGCCAATCTCGGCGCGTGCGGCGTCGCAGAGCTGCGGCCCGGCGGCAGCGCCCGGGCGGGGCGGCAACTCGGCGCGTTTGCCGCGACCTTTGCGACCGTCACCGCGGGGCTCGGCGTCGCGTCGATGACGACCAGCATTCGCGTGGAGCAGAGTCGCGAAGACGACCTGCGGGAATCGATTCGCGATCTCCAGACGGCGGGAGGCGGCGCGACGACGCAGGGCACAGCAAGCGCCGTTTCGACCACCGACCCAGCGACGACGACTGCGCCGCCGTCAACCGCGCCGGGCTTGAGCGACGCCGTCCCCGTCAACGCTGAAGCCGCCGCCGCGCTCGAGCGCTGGCCACACGGATTCACGGGGCGCTATCGGCTCGGTCCGGCGGATGCGCCGATCCGCATCGTGATGTTCACCGACTATCAGTGCACGGACTGTCAGCGGATCGAGAAGGAAGTGATGGAAGTTGTGCGGGCGCGGAGCGATGTGAGCTTGAGCATCAAGCACTTTCCGTTCAACACGCCGTGCAACCCCAACGCGCCAAACCTGCACGCGAACGCCTGCTGGGCGGCGCGGTGCGCGGAGACGGCCGGCATGCTCCGCGGCGACGAGGGGTTCTTCCAAGTGCACGAGTGGCTGTTCGCACAGCAGGGCAGCTTCACCGACGCCGAGATTCAGGCGGCGCTGCCGACACTGGGTTTCGACGCGAATTCGTTCCTCGCGCTGATGCAGGGGCCCGAAACGCTCGCGCGGGTCAAGTCAGACATCGAAGAGGGCGTTGCTGTCGGGCTCTACTTCACGCCGCTCGTGTTTATCAACGGCATCGAGGTGCGCGGCATTCTGGCGCGGGACGCGGTGAAGCGCGCCGTCGAAGCGCTGGCCGAAACGAAGCCGCCGCCGCGCAGCGCGTCGAGCGATCGTCCCGCGCTGGCGGCGACGAAATTCGTCGACGATTGGCGCGCCGGTCATCGCATCGCGAATCCGGCGGATACCAGCGCGTGGCCGCGCGGGCCCGCCGGTGCGCCGCTGGAAATCGTGATGTGGGGCGACTATCAGGAGCCGATCACGGCGGAGGCCGATCGTCTGATCCGCGCTTTCATCGCCGGTCGCAGCGACGCGCGCTACACGTTTCGGCACTTTCCGTTCAACCAGGACTGCAACACCGGCGTGCCGCGCACGCAGCATCCGCTCGCGTGTCTGGCGTCGCGGGCCGCCGAAGCCGCGGGTCGCGCGGGGTCGCTGCAAACGTATTGGCGGATGCACGAGTGGCTCATGGACAACCCGAAGTCGGTGAACGACGAGTCCGTTCGCGCGCGGGCCGTCGGGTTCGGCGTGGACGCGGCGGCGTTCGAAGCGGCACTGGCGTCGGCGGAAACAAAGGCGGCCATCGACGAGGATGTGCTGGGTGCGCAGCGCGTCGGGCTCAGCGCACTTCCGACCATCTACGTGAACGGGCGGTTTGTGCCGCGCTGGAAGCGCCCGAACGACAACGTCCTGGAGCGCATCTTCAACGCCGCGCTCGCCGAGGCGCGACCCTGAGCGCCGCGCAGGTCGCGCGATAGCCTCCGGCGGATTCGCGCGCCGCAGGGTGCGGATCGGCCGCACGATGCTATAGTGCGCTGCGGGCGGCACGCCGGCCGGGACGGCGGTGCGTCCGGGCACACCGGCGGCCGTTCGATGTTCTTTGCGAAGGCGATTGCGATGCGCATCCTCCTCGTCGGCGACGTCGTCGGACGGCCGGGAAAGCACGCCTGTTCTCAGCTGATTCCGCGCCTGATCCGCGAGCAGCAGATCGACTTTGTCGTCGCCAACGCCGAGAACGTCGCCGCCGGAAGCGGGCTCACCGCCGCGATGTTCGGCAAGCTGCGGCACTACGGCGTCGACGTGTGCACGATGGGCGATCACATCTATAAGCGGCGCGAGATCGCGCCCACTCTGGAACAGTCGGAGCACATCGTGCGGCCGGCGAACCTGCCGCCCGAGGCCGCCGGCCGCGAGATCACGATCGTCGCCGCTCGCAACGGAACGCGCGTCGCGGTCGTCTCGCTGTTGGGGCGGATATTCATGAACATGCGCGGCGACTGCCCGTTCCACGCGGTCGATCGCCTGCTCGCAGCGCTGCCGGAGGACGTGCGCGTCGTCGTGGTCGATGTTCACGCCGAGGCGACGAGCGAGAAGGTGGCGATGGGCTGGTATCTCGACGGGCGCGCGACGGTCATCTTCGGCACGCACACGCACGTGCAGACCGCCGACGAACGGATTCTGCCGAAGGGCAGCGCCTACATCACCGACGTGGGCATGACCGGGCCGCACGATTCCGTGCTCGGGCGCGACAAGCACGCCGTGATCGCGTCGTTGATTACGGCGATGCCGCACCCATATAACGTGGCGACCGACGACGTCGTTCTGCACGGGGCGATCGTGGAGTGCGAGGCGGCGACGGGGCGCGCCATCCGCATCGAACGCGTAGCGGTGCGCGACGATTCGCCGGTGCCGGCTGGAGAAGACGACTGAACCGCGCGCGCGTCACGCTGCGTGCGCCGGCCGGCGCGGGCGGAATCGAAGTCGGGCCCACCGATCGACGTCGGGTGGGGGGGGCACGGCCCGGCGGGCGCATGCATGACCTCGGCACGACACACGCGGGAGACGAATCGATGTCAGTGCGGCCCGTGCGTGGGGCGGTGGTGTTGCTTTCCGGCGGGCTCGACAGCGCGACGACGCTCGCGATCGCGTTGCGCGAACAGGCCGCGGTCGCGGCGCTCAGCTTCCGCTATGGACAGCGTCACTTCGTCGAGATCGACGCCGCCAGCGCCGTGGCGCGGCGGCTCGGCGTGCGCGATCATGTCGTCGTGGAGATCGACCTGCGCGTGTTCGGCGGATCGGCGCTGACGGCGGACATCGCCGTGCCCAAGGACTGCGATCCGCAGCGCGGCGACGAGATTCCGATCACTTACGTTCCCGCGCGCAACACCATCTTTCTGGCCTATGCCCTCGCGCTCGCGGAGGTCCGCGCGGCGACGGATGTCTACATCGGCGTGAATGCGGTCGACTATAGCGGCTATCCCGACTGCCGACCCGAGTACGTCGCGGCATTCGAACGCGTCGCGGGGCTCGCGACGCGCGCGGCGGTGGAGGGCGGCCCGGTGCGCATCCGCGCGCCGCTGATCGCCATGAGCAAGGCGGAGATCATCCGGCGCGGGCTGGAGCTGGGTGTTCCCTATGAGCTGACGCGCAGTTGCTACGATCCGAATGCAGCGGGCGAAGCGTGCGGGCATTGCGACAGTTGCCAGTTGCGCCGCGCGGGATTCGCGGCGGCGGGCGTGCGCGATCCAGCGCCGTATGCAAGTAGCTGAGTTTCGTTCCACTTGACGAGGAACCAGACATCGAAGCGGTCGGCTGACGCAAGGCGACTGGTCGTGGGATGGCGGCGCGCGAGCGGTTCGGAAGCGCTCTCCAAACATCGCCGGCGCCGACCCTGACGGGATGTGTACGGCACGGGTCGTTACGTGGCGCCGGTGGGACATTAAGCGTTTCGTGCGGACTGATGACAAGGCCTGCAACGAGGTCGGTGACAGGGGAAGCGCCCGCGCTCGCCGCGCACCCACGGGCCGCCGCACACCGGCGACCCGTGAGTGCGTTCGTCGTCGGGTTCGGGTGGCGGCTCATCCGCCGTCGCCGCAGCTTCCGTCGCGCCGCTGGTCGCGCTGCTGGTCGCCGTCGCCGCTGCCGTCTGCGCCGCCTGAGCCGTTGAATCCGCCGAATTGGTACTGGCTTCCGTCGCCGGACCCATCCATCAGATGCAGCCGGAGGCGATCCTGATCCTGAAGCTGAATCGGCTTGGCGAGCGACAACTTGGCGTCAAGCACGCCGGCGAGAGGTCCGAACGTGGTTTCGTCACAACCTGCCGACAGCGCCAGCAAAACGAGCGTCGTCACCGCGATCACGGAGCGTTTCATTGCGATTCTCCTTCTGACTGGGTTGGTGTTTCGGCGCCGACCGCCGCGGGTCGGCCCAGTTGCTGCAAGCAATGCGTCGATCGACAATCACCGCTCTGAGAGATTGAACGGACTGCCGACATCGATCCTGCGGTGAGGCGCGAAGAAGAGCACGAAGAATGCCAGATCCCGACGGCGAAGTCGGCGTAGGCGCGCGCGACGCCGCGGCCGCGGTCAGCGACCACGAGTTGCTCCGGCGTACCGCGGGCGGAGACCGGGCGGCGTTCGACGTCCTGGTGCGCCGACATCAGGTGCGCGTGCTGGCGCTGGCCCACCGGTTCCTGGGCGGGCAGGGCGCCGCGGAAGACGTCGGACAGGAGGCGTTTCTTCGCGTGTTTCGGAATGCTGGATCGTTCAGCCCCAAAGCACAGTTCACCACCTGGCTCTATCGAATCGTCGCCAATCTCTGCTGGGACGCGCGGCGACGGGCCGCCCGCGAGCGTCTCTTGCTGGTCGCCGCGGCCCGGGCCCGGTCGGAGTCCGACGAACCCGCGTCTCCGGCGGACGCCGCGGAAACGGTCCGGCAGGCCGTCGGCGAATTGCCGGATCGGCAGCGATTGGTGCTGATTCTTCACCGGTTCGACGGACTGGGGCACCACGAGATCGCGGACATCACGGGTTGGAGCATCGGAGCCGTCGAATCCTGCCTGGTGAGGGCTTATGCCACCTTGCGGGGGCGACTCGCGCACCTCGCCGGCAGCGATCCGGCGTCGTCACCGAAGGGCGCGGGCCGGGTCACACGTACAACAGAGTGAGGACGTACTCATGCGACATGTCCGAGATATCGACCTGATCGACCTCGCCGCCGGCCGAGCTGTGGACAGCACCCCGGTCGGAGCGCACCTGGAGACGTGCGCAGCGTGCCGCCGGCGGCTGGAAGAACTCCGGGTCGTGCATGACGCGTTGTGCTCGTGGGAGGCGACCGGCGCGTCCGCGGACCTGTGGCCCGCGATCCAGGAGCAACTGGATCGCCCGGGCACGAGTCGCACCCTCACGCTTCCTGCGTGGGCGGCGGCGCTGCTGCGCTCGGCTGCGATCGTGCTGGCCAGCGTTGGACTCGGCCACGGACTTGCACTCGTGTGGGCGCCGGGGCCGCGCGTGTTCGCCGCCGCGGGTGAAGATGTGGATATCGCGCTCGCCATGCATGTACTGGAGGGTCCGTTGGCAACCGGCCTATCGATCGCGCTGGACGACCTTGAGGATGCGGGTGACCACGGGGGTGCGCGATGACGCCGCCGCGAGGTCGGGCCTGGCTTGTGGTCGTCCCCCTGTGTGTGCTGGCGGGTTTCAGCGCGACATACGCCTGGCAGGCCCAGCGCGCCGTGCCACATGCCGCAAACCCGGCGGACGTCCTCGGCGGTTGGCTTCAACTGCTGCCCGACGAAGTCGCGCGCCTCCAATCCGTCGACCCCTCGTTTGCGGTCGACCGTACGAACCTGGAGCGCGACTTGGCGACAGAACGCGATCGCCTGGCACGCTTGTTCGAGCGCCCCACCGCTACCGACGAAGCGGTGCTCGAGCAGGTCGAGCGCACGATTGCCGTCCACGATGCACTGGAGCGTCGCGTCGCGAGATACTTGCTTGCGGTCCGGCCGCACCTGAGCGACGAGCAGCGTAGTCGGTTGTTCGAGCGCTGCGCGCGCGCCGTCCGCGACGCGGGCGGGTGGCGCTGGCGGCACGGGCAGCCCGCGATCGACGCGTCGGAGCGGGGGATGGATCGAGGTCCGGGAGGCGGGCGCGGGTTCGGTCGCGGTCGCGGTGGCGGCCGGCTGGCACCGGCGACATCTGGCGCGAGTTCACAGCCGTCAGGAGAATCGCCATGAAACGACTTGCTCTGATCGCCGTCATGCTCAGTCTTGCGGCGGCGCAATTGGCGCTGGCGCAGGGGTGGGTCTCTCGTTCGGATCGCCGAGCCCTCAACCGCACCGTTCCACCGGTAGTCGATGCGCGCGGGCGCGCCGTCGCCGCCGCCGATCAACCCAACGTGTCGCTTGCGGCGGGCTGCGCGCGATGGCCAGCTCCGTGCGTGGGCCCGCGCGCCGACCGGCCCGGGTGTGACGACCGCCAGGCGGTTCGGCAGAGCGCCGGGGATGGCCGCGATCCGGGGGCGCTGGCGTCATCGCCGGCGCGGCGCGACCGAGTCCAACCGGGATCCGGTGCCCGACGGGCGGCCGCTTGGCCATGCTCGGCGCCGCCACCGCGGGGCGCGTGCATCGGCTCGCCGGAGCTCGGTGGGACGGTCGCACCGAGTCCGACCGATGTCGATGCGGCGACGGCCGACGCGCTTCGGGCAGCGCTCATCGATGAGCAGCGCGCGCAGGCGTTTTACGAAGCCGTCATGCGCCGGCACGGTCGCGTCCGGCCGTTCGTCAACATCGTGCGCGCCGAAGAGCGCCACGCCGAGGTCTTGCGGCTGCTGCTCGCGCGACACGGCCTCGCTGCGCCGTCGCGTGGGGGCGAACTCGCCGTGGTGCCGAACACGCTGGGCGCGTGCAGCGAGTTGGCCGCCACGCTCGAACGCGAGAATGTTGCGATGTATGACCGCCTGCTCGCCGACGTGCGCGAGCCGGATGTCCGCGCCGTTTTCGAGCGTCTGCGCGCGGTCTCGAAACGCCGCCACCTGCCTGCGTTTGAACGCTGGGCCGGGCCGGGCGCGCCGGACGAGTCGTGGTGCGGGGGGCGCGGATCTCCCTGAGCAGCCGTGGCACGCCCCGGCGCTGCGCGCCGGGGCGGCGCCCACGGATTCGGATGCACGGGCGCTCGCGGGCGTAGTCGGCGGCGCGGGATTCAGGCAGGCAGGCCGCGTCTCAGCACGTCTTCCACCGCGGTCGCGAAGGCGTCGACCTCGTCGATCATGGTGTACACATTGGGCGTCACCCGAATGCCCTTTACGCCCGGACCGTCGATCGCGACGGTGAAGATGCGGTGCTTGCTCAGCAGGTGATCGCAGAGCTTGACCGGATCGACGCCGTCGATCTGGAACGTCGCCACGCCGCAGCAGTGTGCGGGGTCGAGCTTCGCATACAGTCGGACGCGCGGGTCCTGCGTGAGCCTGTCCGCCCAGCGCCGGCAGAGGTAGCGCATGCGCGCCTGCTTGCGCTCCGGGCCGATGCCGGTGTGAAAGGCGGCGGCCTCTGAGACGGCGAGCTTCAGCGCGGCCGGGTGCGTGCCGATCTCCTCGTACTTGCGAATGTTGTCGCCTTGCGGCTCGGGCGCGGCCATGAGCGGCCAGAGCTTGGGAATGCAGCGCTTGCGGACGTAGAGAAAGCCGGTGCCGAGCGGGGCGGTCAGCCACTTGTGCAGGCTGGTGCCGTAGTAGTCGCAGTCGAGCTCGTCGCGGTTGAAGACGAGGTGCGCGAATGCGTGGGCGCCGTCGACGATGACGGGAATGTCGTGCTTTCGCCCGAGCGCGACGATCTGCCGCACGGGAATAATCTGGCCGGTGATGTTGATCACGTGGCAACACAGCACCATGCGCGTCCTGGGTGTGATGTTGCGCTCAAATGCGGCAACGATCTCGGCGGGGTCGTCACAGGGCATCGGGAGGTCGAACGTTTTGAGCACGATGCCTTCGCGTTGTTCGCGCTGCTTGAAGGTGTTGATCATGCGCGGATAGTCCTGCGCGCTGGTCAACACTTCGTCGCCGGCCTTGAGGTCGACGCCGTAGATGCAGATTTCGAGCGCTTCGCTCGAGTTGCGGACAATCGCCATCTCCTCGGGGTCACAGCCAAAGAGGGCCGCGAGCCGGGCGCGCGAGGTCTCGACCTGGGGGTCGAGGTTCTTCCACATGTAGCGCGAGGGCGCCTGGTTGGCGTAATCGACGTGGCGGCGCACCGCGTCCTGCACCACGCGCGGCGCGGGGCTCACGCCGCCGTTGTTGAGGTTGATCATGCTGCGGTCGATCGCGAAGGCCTGCTGGATCTGGAACCAGTAGCTCTCGTCGGCGGCGACGCCTTCCGGCGTCCTGCCTTCGACCTGCGCGTTGGCGGCTTCGACGAGTTCGAGCGCGTCCTCGCGAAGCAGGCTGTATGCCAGTGCGCCGAACGTGAGTCCCTGCTGAATGAAATTGCGCCGCGACGTGGTCATCGATCGGCTCCTGGCGCCGTCGCCGCTGTGTGACGACGGGTCTGCGACCGCGGGTGCGGCGCGGGGTGTCGGGCCGGCGGGGCACTTGGCCCGTCGGCGAAGCAAACGGAGCGTGGAGCTTACGACCAATCGAGGCGGACGAAAAGGGACGCCGCCCCGGGCGCCCGGCAGCTTCATCGGGCGTCGCGGAGTCGGAGCGGAGACGGTGGATTCGAGCGGCGGCGAACTCCGCGGACCGACGGAGTCGGTGCGCGCGTCCATGGCGTGCGTGTGCGCGGAGCCTCAGCGCCCGGCGCGTCGTCGGGCCTCGGCGACGCCGGTCGCGAAGATGCGGCGCTTCCACTCGCTGAGCGCGGCTCCGGCGTCATCGCCGGCGCCGATCACGTCGAGCGGCACGAGGATGTCGGGCTGCACGCCGACGGCCTGGAACGCAGCGCCGACGCTGTCGCGGATGAGCAGGGTTCCGTAGGTGATTTCGAGGCCATCGGGCAGCTTGGCGCGCGCCAGGACAGCGCCGGCGCCGGCGGTCGGCTGGCCGACGAGGACCGCACCGCGCTCCTCGCGCAGCGCGGTCGCGAGCAACTCGGCGCAGCTGCCGGTCGAGCCGTCGACGAGCACGACCACCGGCCCGCGGTACACCGGCCCGCGGCCCCATACCTGCGCCGGAAGCGCCAGGTCGGAAAGCAACCCGAGCGTCAGCAACCGCGGGATGCGAACGTCAAATGTCGCATAGGTTCGCACGCCGGCGAGGAAACGTCCGAGGATCGCTTCGAGCACATCCGTCGTGCCGCCGCCGTTGGACCGCAGATCGAGGATCAGCGCTTCGGCGTCGATCAGGTTGTTGAGCGCGCGATCGAAGGCTTGCACGGTCCGCTGGCCGCGCACATTGAAGAGCCGGAGGTAGCCGATGTCGCCGTGCTCGAAGCGAAAGCTGACCACGTCGGGCGTCTCAAAGAGCGGGCCGGGGTCGGCCTCGACCATTTCGCGCAGCCCCGGGGCGCGCGGTTGCGGGGCGCAGAGCGAGATCGTCTCGTGCCGGCCGTCCGGCAGGCGGACGAGCACGTCGATGAGCTCGCCGGGCTGGCCTTGGAGCAAGTCGGCGGCGAGCACGCTGGCGGGCACGCCGTCGACCGCGAGCACGTCGTAGACCTGCCCGGGTTCGAGGGGCGCCGCGCGGGTGGGGTCGGCCGCGATGGCGTCGGGGGCAAACTCGACGAGCAGGTGATCGCGCGTGAGCGTGGCGCGCGACACGATGCACGTGAGCACGTCGCGCGTGTGGAGCTGAAAGTAGTCGGCGAGCGATTCGAAACCGACGTGGGGATCGCGGAACTCGCTCAGGAAGCGGGCGAGCGCGACGACGTACTCGCGCCGCGTGCGCGCGTGCTTTACGCGGTCGCGGATTTCGTGCCGCCAGGGTGCAAGTCGCCCGACGTGCTCGGTGCTGCAATGCTCGTGCTCGAATCGCGTCCAAACCTGGTCGAAGCAGCGCGAGCGCATCTCGGCGTCGAATCGGAACGGATTGCCGCATCCCGCCAGCGCCGCAAGCGCGATGGTGAAACACGCGACCCACAATCGGCGACGAGCGCGACGCAAGGCGAGATTCCTGCCCGATTACCCCGTGGCCCTCGTGAAATGATACTCCGCGAACTCGTTGGCGCAGCAGATATTTCGCACGCCATCGCGCACAAAACCGAGTTTCTCGTAGAGGCGATGTGCGTCCGAAAAGCGCGTGTCGCTCCAGAGAAAAAGCGTGCGTCGGCCGCATTGTCGCGCGTACCCGAGCACCAGTTCCGTCAGCCGACGGCCGAGCCCGGCGCGGCGAACCGGCGCCGCGACGTAGAGCGACTTCAACTCGGCCGCGTCGGTATGCAGGTAGACCGCGACGGTCGCGACGATCTCGCCCGCGGCGTTCTCGACCACCCAGAACTCGCCGCCGGTGGCGCGGAAGTAGCCGCCCGGGTCGCGCAGGTGCGGGTCTTCGCGCTCGACGTCGAGCACATAGTCGTAGTCCGCAAAAATCGTCGCAATGAGGCGCTGGACCGCCGGCGTATCGCGTGGCAGCGCGGGGCGCAGACCGCGGATTGACGCCGCGGTTGCCGTGAAATCGAAACCGGGCGGACGTGAGCGCGTTTCGTCGTCGATCATCGGAGACACCCTTGGTTGACGCGCCGTCATGGTCCCGTCCTCGACCCGCCATCGCTCGCGACGCCGCCGGCGGTCAGACCGATCCGCGGCGAGCGGCGTGACCGGCACATTCGGGACATTTGCGGCGGCAACGCGACCTGTTACTCTACCCCGTTTCATGCGACGGACCCCGGGCGAGTTTGCGGCATGGTTTTTGATCAACTGGCGAACTGCGACACGTACGCGCCCCTGGCGCCGCGAATCGGCGCGGCGCTCCGTTTTCTCGCCACGCAGCGTCTGGCCGGATTTCCATTGGGTCGCCATCCGCTGGACGGCGAACAGGTGTTCGCGCTGGTGCAGGAGAATCGCACACGAGCGATGACGGAGCTGCGCTGGGAGGCGCATCGGCGCTACATCGACGTGCAGTGCGTCGCGCGGGGTGTCGAACGACTTGGGTTTTCACCGCTGGAAGCGATGCGCGTCGTGCAGGAATACGACGCCGACCGGGACATCGCGTTCTTCGCGGGCTCGGGCGAGTTCGTTACGCTCGCGCCGGGAGCATTCGTGGTGCTCTGGCCGCAGGACGCGCACATGCCCGGCGTGGCGTGCGGCGCTCCGGCCGACGTGCGGAAGATCGTGATCAAGGTCGCCGTGGGCGCGTAGCGTGGGCGCCGCCAGCGGGCCCCGGAAGAGGCCGCGGGCTGCTCTCCGCGTGGGCTGAGACGCTCGAATCCGAGCCCGCGGCGCCGTTGCGGGAAAACTCCGCGGAGCGGCGCGCCCGCATTGCAGCCAGGCGTCGCAACGGCGCTGAACGGAGCATCGCATCATGGGCCCCTACACGCGTGAGAAGATCGACAACTGGGTCGGCGACTTCTGTGCGTCCGACGCGCTCCGCGAGCTGCCCATCGCGGTGCAGGAATTCGCGCCCGAAGTGCTGACCGCGTTTCTGGTCGGGGCGTGCGAAGCGCGCGGCGTCGAGCCCGATGAGATCGAGGAAGCGGACGCGAAAGCCGGTCTGCTGGAGCGCGCAGCGCGGCTGGCCTTGCCGCCGAGCGCGCGGAGCGCGATTCCGGCGCTGTGCGCCGCGTTTCTGGTGGACTTGCAGCAGCAGGGGCGGCTCGGCGGCGGACGCGTGCTGGGGGCATACGTGCGCGCGATGCAATCGGCTTTCGACGAGGCCGCGACCGGGAAGGCCAAGCCGGTCGTGCGGCCCGGCAGCCGCATCGGCCGCAACGATCCGTGTCCGTGCGGGAGCGGGAAGAAGTACAAGAAGTGCTGTCAGCGCGGAGCGTAGCGGGCTGTCGGCGCGGGAATGAGCGCGGAAGGAGGCCGGTGTGGCGTTCGCGAGCGGTCCGGTGTCGTTTCAGCGTTTCTTCATGGCAAGCGCGCCCGCGGGGCAGCTCACCGACGCGATGGAGCGCGCCCTCGCGGAGCACGCGTTCGGCCAACTGGCGCCGGGCGTCGACGACGTGCAGATCGGATGGGTCGGGCCGCGCCACCTGATGGACGCCGACCTCTCCGCCGACCGAATTTGCGTCGGGCGTTTTCTGCTCCTCGCGCTGAGAATCGATCGGCTGCGTGTTCCCGGCAGCGTGCTCAAAAGCTACGTGCGCCAGGAAGAGGAAGACCTGCTGCGCGACAGCGGCCGCGATTACCTGAGCAAAGGCGAGCGCAAGCGATGTCGCGAGGCCGCGCTCGAGCGCGCCGAGAAAGAGCGCAAGAGCGGCAGCTTTCGTCGCATGAGCGCCGTTCCCGTACTGGTCGATCTCTCGCAGGCGACGGCGTATCTCGGCAACACGGGAGCTGCGACCTCGGACAAGCTCATGCAGCTCTTTCGGGCGACGTTCAGCCGGGTGCTCGAGCCCGCGGACGCCGCCACGATCGCGACGAAGCGCATGCTGGCGGCGAAACGCTCGCGCGCCTTGGAGCATCTCGCGCCGGCCCACCTCGTCCGCCCGCCGGACGGATACTCCGAGCGCGGCGAGTTGAACACCGGCGACCTGTCGTTTCTCGGGCGCGAGTTCCTGAGCTGGCTGTGGTATCACGTCGACGCGGACGAGGGGCCGCTGCGGGTGAGCGCGGCCGACGAGGTCGCGGTCATGATCGACAAAGTCGTGCGGCTCAAGTGCGACTATGGACTGAGCGGCGCGACGGTCGTATCGGCGGACGGCCCGACGCACTTGCCCGAAACCAAAGCAGCGCTGCGCGTCGGCAAGCAGCCGACACGCATGGGGCTGGTGCTCGGCGGATCGGCGGGCGAATTTCGCCTGACGCTCGACGCGGCGCGGATGACGGTGTCGGGGCTGACGCTGCCGGAGGCGCCGGGTGAGCGCACGGCCCGCGATCGGCTCGAAGAGCGCCTCGCGGGCGTTGCCGACGTCGCGAATCTACTCGACGCGCTCTTTGAGATGTTCCTGTTGAAACGAACGGATCGCGAGTGGGCGGCGGAGCTGCGGCGGATGTCGGCGTGGGCGAGCGCGCAAAAGGACGCCGCGGCGCGGGCGGCATCCTGACGGCGCAGTCGTGGAGCGCCTGTGTCGGGCGCAGGTTGCGGACACGCGCGCTTCGCTTCGGACGACCGTGCCGCCGATCAATAACCCCCCGCGCCCGGCGGCGCGCCTGACGCCGCGCGCGGCGCACGCGGCTCTGATGTACACCGCGCGCCCGGTTCCGACGCACGACACCGCGGGATGCGGACACGCCACAGCGCGCCGGATGCGACCGTTGGCAACCGCCGCGCGATTCCGGTTTGTCGGCTCGGATCGCGCCGTCTACAATCTTCTACGGCGCAATCTGCGAGTGGAGAACCTCATGCAACGACAACGGTCGGGCCCCCGGCGGGACAGGGCAGCGTATTCCGCATGCCTGGCGTGTGTGCTCACGTCGGCGACGCCGATCCTGCTCGGCGGCTGTACGCCGCACCGCGACGCCGGCGTCGCGACGACGGCGACCGACGTACGGCAGGTCGGGCTGGAGGCGGATGACGCGGTGCGCCGGATGAGCGACTTCCTCGGCAACCAGTCGCAGTTCCGCGTTGAAGCGGAAATCGTCAACGAGCAACTCGACGCCGCCGGCTATCGCATTCAGTACAGCGACTTCACGACGATCGAGGTTGCGCGGCCGAACATGCTGCGAGCGACGATCGACGGCGATCGGCTGTCGCGGCGCGTGTGGTACAACGGCAAGTCGGTGAGCGTCCTCGACACCGAGCAAAACTGCTACTCGGTCGTGGATGCGCCGAGCGACATCGACGCGATGCTCGATCACATGGTGACGAATTACGGCGCGGGCGCGCCCGTTGCCGACGTGATCGTCAATCAGGTGTACGACAGCCTGATGCGAAATGTCGTCACCGGCAGCTACGTCGGACTGCATCGCGTCGGCACCTGGCAGTGTCATCACCTCGCGTTCTCGCAGCCGTCGATCGATTGGCAGATTTGGATCGAGAACAGCGACACGCCGTTCCCGCGCCGCCTGACCATCGTCTATAAGAACAACCCCGCGCGGCCGATGTACATGGCGACGTTTGCGCGCTGGGACACGACGGCGAACCTCGCACCGGGCGACTTTGAGTTCCAGCCGCCCGCTGACGCCAGGCAGGTGCCGATGGAGCCGCGCGACACCAGCGCGGGGCAGTAACCCGCCCCGCGGCATTGACCGCAACGGTCCGACCGGGAGGTCCGCATGTTTACAACGCTTGTTTCTCGCACGCTGCTGGCCGGCGTGACGGTGCTCTTCGTGGGCGTCGCGGCGTGGGCACAGGGCGACGACCGCGCGCGCCGCGAGTCGACGCCGCAGCGCCGCCCGTCCGCGACTCCGGGGACGAGTGATCGCCGGGAGACGCCGCCAGGCACCGACCGTCGCCGAACGACGGCGACGCGCCCGGACGTGCGTTCCGCGCCGACGGGATCGGTTCGATACAGCGAGCGCAGTCGGCAACGCGCGACGGAGCGCCGGCCCGGCGCGACGACGATCTACGATCGCCCGCGCCCGAGCTACGTCCGCCCGCCGCGCTACGGCACGGTGATCGCGAGCCTGCCGGCGCAGCATCGGCGGCTGACCTATCGCAGTCGCGACTACTACGTGTACGACAACACGTACTACATCGCGCGACCGGAAGCGGGGCGCACGGTCTACCGCGTGTGCCGGCCGCCGGTGGGTGTCACGATCTCCTTCCTGCCTGAGGCCGCGATCACGCTGTCGTTCGGCAGCCGGCGTTACTACTACTGCGACGACGTGTACTACGAAGCGCGGCCCGTGCTGTTCGGCACGGAATACGTGGTCGTCGATCCGCCGATCGGCGCGACGATCCTCGAACTTCCCGATGAATACGAGACGGTCGTGGTCGGCGGCGGAACCTACTATCGCTCGGCGGACTATTTCTTCCGGCGGGTGTATCACGAGGGGCAGGTCGTCTACGAGCGCTGCCCGCCGCCGCGCGTCCACGTGGTCCAGGGCAACATCTACTATCGCGAGCGCCTCGCGCTGCCGCCGAACGCGGAACTCGTCGTGCGGCTGATCGACGACCGGCGTCCGGACCGCGTGATTGTGGAGCGGCGCTACCCGCGGTTCGAATCGGGGGCGGCGCCGTTCGAGCTGGAGTACGCGCTGGCAGACGTGGACGAGCGCGAGCGGTATCGGGTGGCGGCGAGCGTCGTCGTCGATGGGCGGGAGCGGTTCTTCGGCGATCTGCGGCTGTCGCGCGTGGGCGACGACATCCGCGGCGTGGAGCTTCAGCTCCGCGCCGGGCGCTAGGCCGAAGTAGGGTCTTTCATCGCGATTCGGGACTTTTTGTCTAACCAGCAGCCGGGTGGGCGGGTCTACCCGCGGCGCACGGTCATCAGGAAGGGAGCGTCATGAGCGAGCTTTCCCGTCGTTTCGTAGTGGCGTGGGTCGCGCTGGCAGGGCTGCTGATTCCGCTGACGGGTTGCCCCGGCGATCTGGCGGACATCCTCGATGAGCTCGATCTCGAAGACATCGAGTTGCGTATCACGAGCAACGTCGCGCCGCTTCAGCAGCAGGATCCGCGGCTGGTCGTGCTGCCGCAGCCGGTCCTGGATCGCGGCGACACGGTGATCATCAACAACAACGTTGTGATCGTGAACAACGTTCAGCAGGACGTGATCATCGAGGAGCTGCCGGATTCGCTGCTGATCGGTTTCGAGAACATCACGGGGTTCGACGCGTACATCCGCTACCTCGTCGACGGCGTGGAGCAGGGGATCTTCGTGTTCGACGGCGAGACGCTGCTGCTCGATTATCCCTGCGCGGAGACCGTGGACCTGCTCTCGGAAGAGCACTTCGACGTCTTCACCGGCGAACTCGTCGAGGCATTCGACCTCGCCGACTTCCTGTTCGATCTGGGGTTCGACTTTGAGTGCGGCGATGCGTTCATCATCACGTTCGCGCCCGAAGACATCGGCACGCGCGTGGAGCGGATCGACCTGCTGGAATAGCGCGGGCACAATCTGCGACGCTGACACGAAGCGAGCCTCCGGCGATGCCGGGCGGCGTCGCTTTTCGTGGTCCTACGCGAGCGAGGCGCCGCAGCGGACAGCGCGTCGTGCGCGTCTCGAAACTCGGCCGCCGCGACCGAGCGCCGTCACCAGCGCCGGCGCGCGCCAATCCCGGTCAAACGGGGATCGACGCCGCACCGTCGCGCCGGTTTACCGGCACCACATCGCGGTCAGCGTGGTCTTGCAGGATCGAGCAATGCGGGTTGGGTCGTGATTGGGGTCCGCGGCGTCTCGAACGTCAGCGACGCCCAGAAGCTCTCCCACTCCGCGTCCGCGTCGGGCGGCGCCGCCGTCATGATCACCGCCTTCACGAGCCATACGCCGCCGCGTTCTAGCTTCAGCCGCACGCGTCCGTTCGCATCCGTCCGTGCCCGGAGCGGTTCCTTGGGGTGGTCCCGGTTGAGCGCGATGACGAGCTGATCGGGCGCAGGCTTGCCGCGAAAGCACAAGCGAATCGGCAGCTCATCGCCGGCGGCACAGGGGTCGGCGTCGGGCACGAGTTCGATCGGAAGGCCGAGCTGGCGCCGCCAGCCGTCGCCGCCTGCGCCGCCGACGCAGAGCAGTGCCTTGGCCGCGCGCGAATAGACCTCTCGCACCGGCTTGTCGTTCGCGGCGCCGCGCGCCCGCTGCTCGCGGATCGCTTCGAGCCCCTCTTCGCGAAGATAAGCGTCAAACTGATCTGCGGGTAGCTCGATGGACGCGCGGTTGCTCTCATACGCCAGCACGGCGGAGCCGGCGTGCTCAAAGCGGACCATGCCCGCGGGGTCCGCCCCGTCGACGCCGGGTATCGCGCGCGTGTGCCCCTGCGCGTCAATGGCGACAAAGCGCTGGATTCGCTGCGCGTTTCGCTTGACGGGCTCGCCCTGGAAGCGCTCGCCGACGCGCAGTCCGATCTTCACCACCTCGTCGACCGCCGGCCGAAATGTCGCCGGCTCGATCCAGAAGTCGTGCGCGCAGGTCACCGCCGCGGTGGCGAGCACGAGCGCGGCACACACGCACGCCCGAATGCGGCCGATTCCCGAGGCCATCGGTGCGTCTCCGCGCCGTTGTGCTCAGTTTGAAGCCGCGAACTCCGGACCGATCGTTCGCCGGCCGGAAAAACCGGCATCCAGCTCGTGCCAGTGCGTGACGCTCGCCTCGCCCAGGCGCCAGCAGAGATAGACGACTCGTCCGGCGTGCTCGGCGGG
Organism: Phycisphaerae bacterium; assembly: GCA_050184295.1. Lineage (GTDB taxonomy): Bacteria > Planctomycetota > Phycisphaerae > UBA1845 > Fen-1342 > JBFXAM01. The sequence goes on from JBFXAM010000001.1 coordinate 210,436, forward strand.
AAAGTCGATCAGGCCGTTGGCATAATCCTTGAGGTCGCAGCCGATCTCGGACAGTTCGGCCTGGAGCCGGTTGAGCGTGTCGACGCGTTCCTCAATGGCCCGGTCGAGCTCCTCGACGCGCTCGCGTGCCCCGGCGTGCTGCCCCACGTCCTCGCGCTCGCTGCGCAAGACCATCAGCTCGGCGTAGCGGTCGACGACGTCGCGCACGATGCGACGGACAAGCACGAGCGCGCGATTGGCCTGATCGACGGTGAAGCAACGCCGTGGCGGACCCGAAGAGTCATCGGCAGCGGTAATCGTTTCGCGGTGTTCCATCCCACGCTCCCTGATCCGCGGAGGTCGCGACCCCGTGGATTGATGCAAGACTATTCACCCGTCGCCGCCAGTGTCAATCGAACCTCGCGTTTTGCACGCAGAATAAACACGCGGCGAAAACGGACGCGCGGTCACCAGCGCTTCTGGACGCGGCGGCGCGGGGGCGTATTCGCGCCGCGGCGCGCCGGTGCGGGAAGAATGTTCAGGGGAGGATCGTGCGTTGCGGTTCGCACGCGCCGCGGGTGTCGAGCGGCGCGGGGCGGCGGGCCGGCTCCGCAGGAACCGGGCCGCGGGTGGTGAGCCGCGGTCCGCCGCATGGAATGCGCTGCCGCAAGCCCCGGACGCCGCGCCCCGAACGGCTTGGAGTGCAGTCGGTCACGCGGTTTGCATCACAAGGAAGGGTGGTGCGGGCGTCCTGCCCGTCCGCGGGCCGAAATCGGGCGGGCACGATGCCCACCCAACCCATAATGCGCTAATTCTGACCCACCGCGCTAGCCGCCGCGGACGCCCGCCACGGCCATCGATCCGCACGAGCAAAGCAGCAGCGCCCCGCAGACGCCGAGGCTGACCCAGCCGTTCCAGTTCTGGCGTCGGCGCTGGGAAACGCTGGCGGCGGCGAGCGCAACGCCCAGGATGCTCAGCAGCGGCATTCCCAGGCCGGCAATCGCGAGGAGCGTGGACGGCGGACGCTCCTGGATGTAACGCATGAGCTCGTCCTGCGTCGGGCGCTGGCCGGCGTGCTGGGACATGTATTCCATTCCGACGCTGACGGCGATGACCAACTGCACACCGAAGAGCACGACGGCGCAGACGGCGCAGACCAGCGCGAGCTTTCCGAAACGCGTCGCGGCGGCGTGGCGGGCGAAGGCGGCGGGATCGGGAAGGTCGCCGGCCGCGTCGGCGTCGGCCACGGCGCCCCAGGAAACGCCGTCGGCTGGAGCGGTGGACGGGCGCGCCACGGGCGCGCCGGCGGCATCGTAGGTCGACGCGGCCGGGACGGTTACCAGCCGGCGGCAATAGGGGCAGGTGGCGCTCTGGTTGGCGTAGGCGTCATCGACCTCGATCGGCTGCTCGCAGCCGGGACAGCGGAACTGGATCGGCATGCGTGCGGTCTCGGGAGGTTCCTCTGTGTCGCTGACAGCACCCACCACGCACGTGGCAGGCGGCCCGGTCCCGCACTTGCCGGCGGGGATCCGATCGGCGCCACTATTCGTAGCGGAGCGCGTCGACCGGGTCGAGCCGGCTGGCCTTCCACGCCGGATAAATGCCGCTGATCACGCCGACGACCGTTGCGGTCAGGAAGGCGTACGCGACGACGGTGAACGTGACCTCGGTTTTGAAGAGGTCGACGACGACGTTCTCGAGCAGGTCCGCGAACATCACGCCGAGCAGCACGCCGAAGCCGCCGCCCAGGAGGCTGATGATCAGCGCCTCGACGAGGAACTGGAGCAGGATGTCTCCGCGGCGGGCGCCGACGGCAATGCGGACGCCGATCTCGCGGGTGCGCTCGGTGACGGAAACGAGCATGATGTTCATGATTCCGATGCCGCCGACGACGAGGCTGATGCCGGCGATGCTGTAGAAAACGACGCGGAAGATCATGGTGGCCTGGTTGATGTTCCGGAGGGCCTCTTCCTGGTTGAAGATCTGGAAGTCGTCGGACTGGCCGACGCGGAGGTTATGGGCGTTCCGCAACGCGGTGCGCACCTGCTTCTGAAGCTCCGTGAGCTTGCCGCTGTCGCGGGCGAGGATGGTCAGTCGATTGAGCCACTTGCGGTTGAAGAACCGGTTGAGGCCGGCCTCGATCGGCATATAGACGGTTTCGTCCGCATTCAGAAAGCCGAGGTTGCCCTTCTTCTCCATGACGCCGAGCACGCGGTACGTCGCACCGCTGATATTGACGCTCTCGCCGATCGGGTCGGCGCCGCTGAAGAGCTTTTCGGCGACCTTGTTGCCGAGCAGGACGACGTTCGCCAGCTCATCGCCGGCCTCGCTCTTGTTGAAGACACGGCCGCGCTGGGCCTCGAAGACGTTGATTTCAAAGTACTTCTCGGAGGTCGCGACCACGGTGAAGTCTTCGGAGCGCTGAAAGCGCTTGACCGTGGCGCTGCCGAGGGCTTCCGGCGAGATCGAGTCGATCTCGTCGCGCAGATCGCGCGTCAGCTTCTCGATGTCGGCGAGCACGAGCGTCTGGGCGGCGCCGACCGAGCGGCCCTCGATGCGCGCGACCGAAGGCATGACATAACGCACGTTCGAGCCGAGCGACTTGAAGT
>JBFXAM010000002.1:0-121930 GCA_050184295.1 Phycisphaerae bacterium
GGTCCATCCCCATCATCAGCTCTTCGAGATTCGTGCGGCCGTCGTTGTCGCTGTCGGCGCGGACGGCGGCGAGCTCCTCGGGCGTGAGACAACTGATGTCGAAATCGCCGAGCTCGGGATGGAAGCGGGGCCGACTGCGTTCGTTATTGAGCGCGAGGGCCGTGGAATCGGCGGCCGGCGCCGCCGGCGGCGGCGCCCAGCTCGCATGCGCGAGCCACGCCGATCCCGCCAGCGCGCACGCCCGGCACAGCGCCGCAAGTCGCGCGGCGCCGCGGCGCGCCGCCCCATACCGCGCGGCGCGCTGTGCGGAGCGGCGCTGGCCGTGAACGCGTCTGGATGGCTCAACCAAGCGGCTCACGCGCTACTCCACCAGCAGGCGGATGATCGCGTTGCCCGTGAGATCGCCGAGGTCGCCGCGGAGCTGAATCGTATTCAGCGCCGCAACGTCGCCGCCGGCGAGGTTGCTGTACGAATAAGCCTCCAGCAACCGCATCGTGTCGCAGCCAAACATGCAGGTCTGGCGGATGAACTGCACAAATCCCTCGACAAACAGCACGTCGCCGGGGCGCATCGTGAAGGTCGCCGAGCGCGTCGTGCTGTAGCCGCGGAAGAGATCCTCGCCGAGCGAGCAGCGGTCGCCGCAGGCGCGCGGGCAGTCCACGTCGTTCTGCGTGAACAGCGTCGTGCCGCCTTGTCCATTCAGATTGGCGGTGAAATTCCACTGCCAGCGGCTGCCGTCCTCGTTGTTGTCGCAATCGCCGATGTCGGTGAATTGCCAGCTCCGGACCGAGACCGTCACGCGGATGCTGGGACCGAGCGGCTCACTGTCCTGGCTGTCGCGCCGACCATCGCCATCCGTATCCGCGTCGCGCGGATCGGTGCCGGCGGTGCGCTCGGTCAGGTCGGTCCACCCGTCGAGGTCCGTGTCCGCGAAGCGCGGGTCGGGATAGACCTGGCGCGGCGTCTGGAACCCGACCGCGAACACGCGCCAGCCGACCAGCAATTCCTCGGCGTCGAAGATGCCGTCGCCGTCGGTGTCGCGGCTGTTGAGGTTCGTGCCATAGCGTGCCGAGCCCGTGCCGTTGAGCACGAAGCCGGGGTAGATGAGGCCGAAGTCGACGTAGCTCTCAAAGCGATCGAACTCATTGAAGTCCGAGAGCCCGTCGCAATCGGTGTCTTCGCGCGTCGGGTCGCTGCCGATCAGCCGCTCGACCAGGTCGGGCAGGCCGTCGAGATCGGTGTCGGCGACGAACTTGTTGGAGCGGACGTTGCGCACGGTTGGAGTGCAGAGAGGATTGCTCACGCTGACCGTCCAACCGAGGAATTCCTCCTCCGCGTCGCTCAATCCGTCCAGGTCCGTGTCGCGGAAGTCGTCGCTGTCATTCGGATTCACCGGATTGCCGCCGAGATCGCGCTCCTGTCCGTCGGGGCGGGTGTCGCCGTCGTGGTCGGGATTGAGCGGATTCGTCCGCACGATGACGCCGAAGTCGACCTGGTCGTCCGGCTGCCGCGCCGAGTCCAGAACGCGGTTTGGACCCAGCAGAATCACAACGCCGCCGAGCGGGTGCGGGTTCCCCGGCGGGTTGTACGCCTGGCTTCCGACCAGCACCTTCTGGATGTCGTCGCCGAGCGCTTCCGTGTCGCACACGTTGTTCGCGCCGGCGCGGATGCTCGCGGCAACCGTGTAGCCGAAGAGCTCCTCGTGGTCGTCGATGCCGTCGATGTCGCTGTCCGCGAGTCGTGGATTGCTGGAGATCACGTTGTTGGCGGCGCCGGGACCGAAGATCACCTCGAGCTGATCCATCGGAATCTGACCGGCGCCGGTGCCGAACAGTCGGCGCAGATCCTGCTCCTGCCAATCCGTCAGGCCGTCGCCGTCCGAATCGCTGCGACTCGGGTCGGGTCGAATCTCGGTCAGCAGGCCGCCGGTGATTCCGACCGACCAGCCGACGCGCACCTCGGCGAAGTCGTCGAGCGTATCGTCGTCGCTGTCGTCGTCGATGTCCGAGCTGCGCTCCTGGAACTCCTCCTGCGCGAGCAGCCCGTCGCGGTCCTGATCCTGGAGGAACGCGAGCGAGATGTCGTCGCCGGGCAGCAACAGGATCTCACCGAAGTTGGCGCCCGCCGGCAGGTTGCGGTCGAAGAACACCGCCCAGACGCGCTGGAAGTCGCCGCTGCGGCGATTCTCGAAGCGCACGAGCACTTCCTTGCCGGTAATCGGACGGCTGCCGCAAGCCCGGCTCACGAGCACGTCATCGCCTTGGGGCACCGTGTCGATAAAGCCGTTCGGGCCGGGGCCGATCACGCGGATGCCGGGGAGCGAGGGTGATCCGACGGGAGCGAGCTGCACGTCGTCGCCCTCTGCCATCGTGTCGACGACGCCATTGCCGCCGATGAACGGGTTGGCGATGCCGTCGGGCCGGCCGGTTTGGCCGGGGAACATTGCGACGTCGTCACCGCCGGGGAAGCTGTCGATGACGCCGTCCGGGCCGGGGCCGATGATGGCCTGTCCGGGCGTGACCGGGTCGCCGAGCTGAACGAGCTGCACGTCATCGTCGCGTACGACGGTATCCGCGGTTCCATTTCCGCCGAGCTCGGGTTCGCGTACGGACTCGGGCGTGTCGGTGTCGCACGTCGGGCTTGTCTCGTACCCGGTCGTCACCTCACGCCGGTCGTCGCTCTCCGGAACCGAGTCGAGCACGCCGTTCGGGCCGGCGGTGATGATGACATCCTGCGGGAGCAGCCCCTGCGTGCCGCGCGGAACGACCTGGAGGTCATCGCCTGCGGCGGGCGTATCGGCGCGGAAGTTCGGGCCGGCCACGAGCGAGTCGGGCTCGCGCTGATTCTTGGAGTAGCCCAGAATGTCCTGAAGCACGTAGTCCATGGGGATGCCGACGACGCGGCCGCGGGCGTCGAAGCCGCCGACGAATCCGCCGCCGACGATGTTCTCCGTGTCGTACTGGCCGTTGAGCGCGACGAGCACGCGAATCGGGTCGCCGTCGCCGCGGTCGATGACAATGCCGGCCGAGCGGTCGCGCGCCTCCTGCGAGGAGAAGGCGAAATTGCGGCCGAACTCGTCGGTCATGTCGAAGTTCGCGATCTTGAACACGAGTCCGCGCGGCGAACCCATCAGGTCTTCGACCAGCGCGGGGAAGATCTCGCGGTTGGAGAAGATCAGCGGGCCGCGCTCGGGAACCAGCGGTCCGAGGTTCAGCACAAGATCATTGCCGGTGATGAGCGTGCTGCTCGGAAGCAGCGTCGCGATCGGCAGGTAATCGACGAGGCTGAAGCGGCTGCGCTGGAGCACGCTGAGCTCGAGATTGCTGATGCTGAACGCGATCTCGCCGGCGTTCTCCACGACCACGTCCACGTCCATGCTCGCGCCTTCGATCGAGCGCGTGACGCTGCTGTTGCGGCTGAACTGGCGGCCCTTGTTGAGCGATTCCTCGAAGGTGCGCTGCGACTCCTGCGACGACTCCCGGCTCGTCTGACTGGTGTGGGAGTCCTGCCAGTTCCACTTGTAGCCGCCCTCGACGCCGATCGTCAGGCTCGGATCCTTGGAAATCTCGGCTTCGACATTGCCCTTGATGAACGCCTCGCGGGCCGTCTCGGTGGTCTCGCTGTCGCTCGTGCTGAACTTGGTCGAGTCGCTCTCCGCGAGCGCCGTGCGCGAACTGGACTCGATCGACTGTGTCTCGCCTTGCTCGTCCGTGAACGAGTAGCGCTCGTCCAGCCCGAGTCGCACGAGCCCGACGCGGATGCGCGGGCGCGGCAGGTCGGCGACGCGCGGATCGCGGAACAGCTCGTTGACTTCGCGGCCGTCGGAGAGGCCGTCGCCGTCGGTGTCCGCGAGCGTCGGGGAGGTCTTGTACAGCGCGACTTCGAGCCCGTCGTCGATCGTGTCCTCGTCGCTGTCCTGATCGGTGAGATTCGAAAACGTGATGTTCCACTCATCGCCGTCGCTGATCGTGTCGCCGTCCGAGTCCTTCAGACGCGGGTCGCTGCGATTGCGGAACTCGTCGAGATCGGTGACCTCGTCGCCGTCGGTGTCCGCGAGCGTCGGATCGCTCGTGACGGTGTACGCGTCGATGTCGCCGTTCACGCGGCGGATGTTGACCGCCCAACCCTTCTGCTCCAGCGCGTCGGACAGTCCGTCGCCATCCGTATCCGGCCCACCGTTGATCGGCGGCGTACCGGCAAACTGCGTCCGGGTGGGATTCACGAGAATGTCCGGCGGTGCGATGACGTTGCCGGCGAGATCCTGGATGTTCGTCACGATCAGCTCATAGGTGAGCTCGTTCTGCGACGACGTGTTGAGCGTGACGGTCGTGAAGTCGCGGCCCATCTTCGCGCTCTGCACGAGCAGCACGCCCGATTCCGAGTTCACGTTCGCCTGCACGATGCTGTAGCTCGACGTGGACGCCGCCCCGCCGAACACCGGCTCGTTAAACGTCACCAGCACGGTCGTGTTGCTGGTCGACACGGCGCTGACGACGCGCGGCGGACCGGGGACGATGTTCGCCTGGGGGCAGTTGCCGGAACCGCAGTAGTCGACGATGACGCGGATGAAGCCGTTCGGGCACTGCGTCAGGCTGACGTTGAAGTTCGGGATCATGTCGATCCAGATGCGCCCCTCGTTCTGCAAGAGCAGGTTCCACGTGTCCGCCGGAATCACGACGCGCGCCTCGGCGGCAGGCACCGTGCAATCGCCGGCGCCGGTGTTGAAGACCGTCCCGAGCGGAGCGTCGTTCAGCTCGATGTTGAACCACTCGTTGTCCGCGCTCAGGTCGGCAGACGCCATGAACCCGAGCGTGACGTCGGTCTCGGTCGGCGGCGGCGATTCGATCGTGAACGTGAAGACGCTCGCGCCGGTCGTCAGCGGGAGCACGCCGGAGTCGAAAGGCGGACCGGCATCCCCGAGTTGCGCGCTCTTGTTGGAGCCGTTGAGCGACGCAGGGTCCGTCGGCAATTGGCAGGAGATCAGCCCGAACATGAGCGCCGCAACCACGATGCCGAATGTGCTGTTTCGAATCTGCACGACGAATCCTCCGCGGAAACCGCGAACTGTTGGCCTGCTGTGTAACCGAGACGCGCGCTCGCCGGACGCTCGCGCTTCCGACACAAGTCTCTACACCCCGGTGTCTTGCGCGCCTGGGGCGAACAAAGCCACGACTAATCAAGACTCTGAAAGGCCCGCCACGAACTGCTCGACTGCACGCGAAGCCGCCGCCCAAGTGCGCCGAGAAGGCGCGCAACGCGGCCGCGAAACTTCACCGTTACGACTACATTCGCAAAAACTCGCCCAGCGCGCGCGCCCAATAAAATTTCCACCGCAACGCCGATTCCACATGTCCGACCCGCGCCCGTTCCTTCCGCGCACTCACGTCGCCGACCACCGGCCAGCCGCGCCAGTTCGTCACACGCCTAGGGACGAGCGCGCCGCCACAAAACCACGCCACCGCCACTTCGTGCGAAACACTACGGTAGCACGCCACCGCGCTCCGTGCTCTAATCTCCCATCCACACGCCGTTCACGGACGGACGGCGGACGCCCCACGGATACCCTCGTCGGAAGATCCGCTCGATGAAGCGATCACGCCCGCGCCGCCGACGCACTGACCGCGTCCGCTACTACCGCGCCGTCCTGCCCGCGCTCCTGATCGCGTGGCTGCTTGCCGGCGCGCTCGCCTCCGGGTGCGCCGAGCGAGTCCTCGCCCGGCGCGAGCCCGCGGCCGCCACCCACACGACGCCTCGGCTGGTCGACGAACGTTTCCCCGCCGCCCGCGCCGCGCGCCCGCTACCGCGGACGGTCCGCGCGATCTGGGTCGCACGCTTTCACTACCGCTACCCCGACGATGTGCGCACCATTATCCGCAACTGCGCCGCGTTGGGCGCCAACACCATCCTGTGGCAGGTGCGCGGCGAAGGCACGGTCAGCTATCGCTCGCGGCTCGAACCGTGGAGCAAGGAGTTCAGCTACCGCGACCCGGGCTTCGATCCGCTCGCGGTGGCCGTGGACGAGGCCCATCGCCAAGAACTTCGCATCGAGGCGTGGATGAACGTGCTGCCCGGCTGGCGCGGCAGCTCGCCGCCGCCGATTCGCGAGCAACTCTATCACCAGCATCCGGACTGGTTTCTGCGCGACGGGGCGGGACGGCTGCAAACCGCCGGCGATTTCTACCTGCTGCTGAACCCGTGCCTTCCCGAGGTCCGCGCCCACCTCGTGGCGCTGGCGGACGAGCTGCTGGCGAATTACGCCCTCGACGGGATTCACCTCGACTACGTTCGCTATGCATGGGAAACGACGCCGAAGGCCCGGCAGCGCTACCCCCGCGATGCGCGAACGCTGGAGCTCTACGCGCGCCAGACCGGTCGCCACCCCGACGACGACGCGCGCGCCTGGGATGTGTGGCGCGCCAACCAGCTCACACGCCTCGTGAACGAGATACGCGCCGCGCTGGACCGCCGCCGACCGGGCGCGACGCTGACGGCTGCGGTGAAACCCGACCCGCGCGACGCGTACGAGAACTACTTCCAAAACGCCGCCGGCTGGCTGCGCGAGGGGTTGCTCGACGCGATCATGCCCATGAGCTACACGAAACGCGCTGACGCGCTTGAGCGCTTCATCGCCGCCTATCGAACCGCCGCCCCCGGCGGCCGGATCGTGCCCGGACTCGGTGTGTATCTGCACGACGATGCCGCCGCGACGCGGGAGCAACTCCGATTGTGCGAGCGCTGGGGCGGCGACTACGCGCTCTTTTCGTACGAATCGCTGCACGCCACCGCCGCCGATCGCCCGCGCGGCCCCAGCGCCGAAACACAGTCGCTCCGTACCGCCCGGCGGGAGCTTCTTCAGGCATCGTTGGGGCGATGACATCCGCGAGTGGTCCATACCGAACTGGGTTGGCCTATTGGCACATCAGAATCCGCCGCGCGAAGTGGTGGGTCCAAATCGTCGAAGTCACCCGCCGAGGACGCAACCAATCGCTGACGCAGGGACCGTCCGCGCGGTCGGGCCGCGGACTCGGCACGTCGTTTCAATTCGCAACCGCGCGCGGGATGCGCGCCTTCCTTCAGCGGTTTTCAAACCGGGCTTGACGGTCCCGGATTCTGCCCGCATAATTGATTGAGATATCAAACAACCGGTCGTGCTTTCATCGACCGGTAAAATCGCCGAACGGAGTGCCCCCCGTGTCGCTCGCACGTACACCGCTCGCTCTTCCAGTCCGCGTCGTGCGCGTTCGCGACACCGGACCGGCGTGCTATCGTCTGATGGAGATGGGATTTATCGAAGGCGCCGAGGTGCGCATCCTGGGCCGGGCCCCACTTGGCGATCCGCTCCGCATTCGAGTCGGCGACTACGAGCTTTCCGTGCGCGCGAGCGAGGCCGAACTCGTCGAGGTCTCGCACTCGCTCGCGGTGTGAACGACATGGCTACGGCGGCTGGCGTCGCGGGCGCGGCGTGCGACCGCGCTCCGTGGATCAGCGTGTAATCGTCCTTGTCAGCGTCCCCCACCGATCCGCCGGCCGCCGCACCCAGCGCTCGCGCACGAAGCACGGCTGCGCCGGCACTGGTCGCGCTGGTCGGCAATCCCAATACGGGAAAGACGACGCTCTTCAACGCCCTCACGGGCCACCATCGGCACACCGCGAACTATCCCGGCGTGACGGTCGAGCTCGGCCGGGCGCGCGTCCTCGCCGCGAATCGGCCGATCGAGCTGCTCGATCTTCCCGGCGCCTACAGCCTCGCCGCGGTCTCGCCCGACGAACTCGTCGCCGCCAACGTGATCTGCGGTCAGCGCCGCGAGCTTCCGCGCCCGGACGCGATCGTCGCGATCGTCGACGCCTCCAATCTGCACCGCAATCTCTATCTCGTCAGTCAACTGCTCGACGCCGACCGGCCGCTCGTCGTCGCGCTCAACATGAGCGACGTGGCGGCGGCGCGCGGCTTCCGCATCGACGCATCCGCGCTCGCGGCGCGGCTCGGCGTCGCAGTCGTGCCGATCGTCGCAACCGATTCGAAGACACTCCCGCCGCTGGTGCGCGCGATCGAGTCGGCGCTCGCCGCACCACAACGCACACCGGCCCCGCCGCTGCCCCCGGATTTGCTGTCCGAAGCCGCGCAGGTCGCGACACGGTCCGGGCTGCTCGCGCTGCCGCAGGCGCTGCGCGTGCTGCTGGACCGCGGCGGATTCGCCGAACAGCAGTTCGTGCATGAAGGCGGCGATCGCGCGGCGCTGGCGGCGGCCCGCACCCGGCTCAGCGCGGCGAGCGTGGACGGCCCGGCGGTGGAAGTGCGCGCGCGCTATGCGTGGATCGCGGGGGTGCTCGACGGCGCAGTCGAACGGCCGCGGGGCGATCGCCGGGCGCCGGGAGCGCTGCTCGACCGCATTCTGATGCATCGCGCGCTGGGGCCGCTGATTCTGCTGGCCGTGCTCGCGACGCTCTTTCAGGCCATCTTTGCGTGGGCCGATCCGCTCATGCGCCTGATCGACGAAGAGCTGTTCGGGCGGCTCGCGATCGCGGCTGCCCGCGTCATTCCCGAAGGGGCGATGCAGAGCCTGGTTGTCGACGGCGCCATCGCGGGCGTCGGAGGCGTGCTCGTTTTTCTACCCCAGATCATGATCCTCTTCGCGCTCATCGCAGTGCTGGAAGACTGCGGCTACATGGCCCGGGCGGCGTTCATGATGGACCGCGTCATGCAGTTCGCCGGGCTCAGCGGACGCGCCTTCATCCCGCTGCTCTCCTCGTTTGCCTGCGCGGTGCCCGCGATCATGGGCACGCGGGTCATCGCCGACCGCCGCGAGCGCTTTGTCACGATTCTGATCGCGCCGTTCATGAGCTGCGCGGCGCGCCTGCCCGTGTATGTGTTGATGATCGGCGCGTTCGTTCCAGCACACACGTACCTCGGCGGCTGGATCGGACTGCACGGACTCGTCATGCTCGCCGCCTATCTGGTCGGCGCGGTCGTCGCGCTGCCGATCGCGTGGCTGCTGAAGCGCACCGCGTTTCGCGGGCCGAATCCGGGGTTTCTGCTGGAGCTGCCGAACTACCAGTGGCCGCGCGTCCGCACGGTCGCGCTGCGCGTCCACCTTGCGGCCCGCGAGTTTGTCGTCCGCGCCGGAACGGTCATTCTCGCGGTCAATCTCGTGGTCTGGGCGCTCGCCTACTTTCCGCGCAGCGATGCCGCCGCGGAGGCCGTCGACCGGGCTGCCGCCGCGCACGGTTGGGATGCGCCGCAACGCGACGCCGAGCTCGAAGGCGCCTACCTGCGGGACAGCTACCTGGGCCGCGCCGGGCGATGGATCGAACCCGTCGTCGCGCCGCTGGGCTGGGACTGGCGGATCGGCATGGCCGTGCTCGCCTCGTTCCCGGCGCGCGAGGTCGTCGTGGGCGCGCTCGGGACGATCTTCAACCTCGGCGGCGACGTGACTGAGGAGTCGCAGGAGCTGCGCGCCGCACTGCAACGCGCGACGCACCCCGACGGCCGCCCGCTCTTCACGCTCCCGGTCGCGCTCTCGATCATGGTCTTCTTCGCGCTCTGCGCGCAATGCGTCAGCACGCTGGTCATCATCGGCCGCGAAACGCGCTCCTGGCGCTGGCCAATCGTGTCGTTCGTCGGCATGACCACGATCGCGTACCTCGCGGCGTGGGGCGTCGCGGCGCTGGCGCGGGCGGCGGGCGCCGACGGGACGTGACCCACCGCGCGCCGCGGGTTCTGAAAGCCCGGCCCACCGCGCGGCCCGTTCTGAAAAACTCGCCCGCCACGTGCGCGGCGGATTCCGAAGTGGATCGCGGCCTAGCTTGTGCGGCCACCGCAGTACAACGCCACGCCGCCGAAGTTCATGCGCGTGACCCGGGCCGGCCCCAGGCCCGCGTCGTCCATCCGCCGCAGCATGATCCGCGGTGTGTCGAACGTGTGGATCGACTTCGGCAGGTACCGATACGCGCCCGACTTGTCACGCCCGATCAGCGCACCGAGCGCCGGAAGCACCACGTTCGTGTACCAGTCATGCGCCGCGCGAATGAATGCGTTGTCGGGATTCGCGAATTCGAGAATCACGGCGCGCCCGCCGGGCCGCAACACGCGCCCCATTTCGCGCAGCCCCGCGTCGAGCGATTGAAAATTCCGCACGCCAAACGCGCAACTGATCACATCCACCGACTCGTCCACCAACGGCAGCGCCTCGGCATCGCCCTGAATCAGATGCACCGGCGCCGTCACGCCCGCATACGAACCGCGCGCCAGCATGTTCGCCGAGAAATCGAGGCCGATGATGCGCGCCGGCGGCGGACGGCCGGCGGCAAACGTGCGAATCATGTCGCCCGTGCCGCACGCGATGTCCAGCACAATGTCCGTCGGCCGCACGCCCGCCGAACGCACCGCTTTGCGCCGCCAGGCCGCGTCGCGCCCGAACGTTGCGACCGTGTTCACCCGCTCATACGTCGGCGCGATCGCATCGAACATCGCCCGCACGCGCCGCGCCTTGTCGGCCTGCCCGTGCGGGTCGCGCAGCGTCGCAGCGTCCCACGCGGCGGCGCCGCGCGGATCGGCGGATGACGGCCCGTCCTGATCGCGCGCCTGGCTCATGCTCCACAATGCAGCCTAAGCGACGCGGCGCGCGAACGCGAGTGCTGCGCCCCCGCCGCGGCGACGCCAGCGACCCCGCGCCGCCTACGGGCAGCCGCAGATGCCCGTCGTCAGGCACAGCACGAACGCGTCGATGTCGAAGTTGTTGATCGCACCGTCGCAATTCATGTCACCCGCCAACCGGTTGTCGAGCGTCGCATACCGGACCGTCTGCCGCACAGTCGAGCCGCAGTCAACCGCGGTTGCGTCGGTCGCGACCAGCCGCAGCGTATACGCGCAGGGCGCGAGCGCGCCGAAGTCCATCGTTCCCAGAACGCCGTTCGCGACGTTTGCGTTGCCCTGTCCGATCAGGGTCCAATCCGCCGCGCTCCCGCCGACATACTCCAGCGTCCAGCCCGCCAGGTGCGCGTCGACGACGGTCCCGATGACCTGCACCACGCCCGACACCCGGTCGCAGTTGTGCACATTCGCCAGCACCGCGACCGGAGGCGTGTTGTCGACCACCAGCGGAATCAGTGGACTCACCGCGACGTTGCCGCAGTCATCCGTGCCCGTTACGCGCACCTCGTAGCTCCCGTCCGGCGCTCCCACGCGCGTGTTCCAGCTCCCGAGCGGGTCGAACCAGACCCACGGCGGCTGCACGGACGTGATGGGCGCGAATGCGCCGCCCACCGGCCGCTTCTCGATCGCAAAGCTGCCGCCACAGTGATCCGCCACCGTGCCGTCAAAGCAGACGGTGCCGCCGACCAGCGCTCCAGGCGTCGGCGCGCGCAGCGCCAGGCTGTTGAACGCGCGATCCATGTAGACATCGGCGAAGGCCTCGCTGAGCAGCCCGCACGCGTTCGTCACGCGGAGCCGCAGCGTGTAGTCGCCGTCGGGACCATTGGTGGTCCACGGTCCGAGCTCCCCGTCGACGACTTCGGTCGTGCTCTGACGGACCAGCACCCACGGCGCGTTCGCGACGCGCAGCTGCCGCCGATGAAGCTGCCAGTTCGCGAGATCGCCGTCGGGGTCGTGCGCCGCGCCGACGATGCTCGTGCCGTTACAGACGCAGGCCGGCAGCACGCCGAAGCTCGCGACGGGCGGCGTCGTGTCGAGCTGAAACGTCAGGTCGTCAATCAGCTCGAAGCGCGCTCCACACCCGTGCGCGAGGTCGCCTTCGATCTCAATCCGCCGGAAGAGCAGGTTGTTGGGACGCGTGACGCGCACGAACACGTACACGCGATCGGTCGATAGGCTGCCGCTGACGATCGGCAGAAACGTCCCCCGCAACACGTACGCGTTGTTGACGAACTCGTAGTATCGCACCGCGAGCGTGTCGGCCGGCCCACAGGCGCCGCCGGTGAACCGCACGCCGGCGACGAACGTGACCTCCGTCTGGTCGCGGTCGAAGTCCAGGCGGAGGAACTCCTGGCTGAATCCACCCGAGCCCTGCGCGCTGAGACACTGGGGTTCGGAGCTGGTGGGGCCATTGGGGTTGTAGATCACGGGGTCGAAACTCGCCGTGCCGTCGGGGTTGCGCCCGGCGAATCGCACGCCGGGATACTGGTTCGTGACCACGGTTCCGGCGGCCAGACCGTCGAAGTCGATGATCGGACACTGTGCGGCAAGCTCATTGGTGAGTCCGCCGACCGCCGCCCACAGTGCGAGGCGGACCCGCCGCAGATGCACAAGTCGCATGTTCAGCTCCAGCGCGAGGATGTCGGTTGGAGCGGTCGCCAACGACCACTCATTGGAGCTACCCCGCAGCGCCGCGCGGCGCGGACACCCCGGTGGAAATTCTTGGTGCGGCGGGGTCGAAGCGTTAGCATGCCCGGAGGGAAGCACGGACAAACGTGCCGCATGGAGACGCAGTCGACCCGTCTGTCGCTGTTGGTGCGCGTGCGCGACGCCGCCGACACCGCCGCATGGAGCGCGTTCGAACGCCGCTACGCGGACCTCATCTTCCGCTACGCCGTCGCGCGCGGAATGCAGTTCGCCGACGCCGAGGACGTACGCCAGATCGTCTTCCTGCGCCTGGCGAAATACCTGCGCGCCTTTGATTACGCGCCGCAGCGCGGCCGCTTCCGCAGCTACCTCGGCGCGGTGGTGCGAAATGTGGTTTCCGACCGCCGTCACCGTCCTCGCGCGTCGCCAACCGGGGTAGATGAGGATGAGGCCGCACTCGCCGCGCTCGCGGCCCCGGACGCGCCCGAGCTCGACGAGGCCTGGGAGCGCGAGTGGGTCGATCATCACTGCCGCATCGCGTTGCAGACGATCCGCGCGACGTTCGACGCAAAAAGCGTGGCGGTCTTTGAGGCGCTGCTCGCCGGCGCGCCCGCCGAGCGGATCGCCGCCGAGCGCGATCTCTCGATCGACGCCGTCGCAAAGATCCGGCAGCGCGTCCGGACGCGCATGCAGCAACTCATCCGCGAGCAGGTGCGCGACGAGGACGGACCGTGATCACGCGCGCGAAGGACTCCCCCGACGCCTGGCCCGACCCCGCGGACGCGGACTTCGCTTTCCTCGGGTCGGACGATGCCTGGCTCGAACGCCTGCGCGCCGCCGAGGCGCCGCGCGGCGGCCTCAACTGGGGCCCCTACGAGCTGCTCGGCGAAATCCGTCGCGGCGCCCAAGGCGTCGTGGTACGCGTCCGCGATCCGCGCGATGGCCGCGTGCTGGCGCTCAAACGCCTTCTCGCCGGACCGTGGGCCGCGGCGACTCAGCGCGCCCGCTTCGAGCGCGAAATCGAACTTGCCGCCTCGCTCGAACACCCCAACGTCGTCGCGACGTGCGGCGTGGAATACGTCGAGGGCCAGCCGGTCGTCGCGATGGAGTGGATCGACGGCGAACCCGTCGACCGCTGGGCGCAGCGCAGCGACGACGGGCGCCGCCGACCGCTCCCGGAGGTTCTCGACGTTTTCCTTCAGGTGTGCGATGGCGTTCATCACGCGCATCAGCGCGGCGTCATCCATCGCGATTTGAAGCCGGGCAACATCCTAGTCGTCGACAAGCGCGGCGGCGCGGGCGAGCAGTCCGCGCACGGCGAACACGCGGCCCGCGCCGATCGCGACGTCGGCCCAGGCTCGGCGCCGCGCGTCTTTCGCTCCACCGCCGGCGCTCCGCGGGCGCGCGTGCTCGACTTCGGCATCGCGCAGTCGGCCCACCCTCGTGCGGACGGACAGCGCCTGACGGAGACGGGGGGCTTTGTCGGCACACCGGCTTACGCGGCTCCGGAGCAGCTCACGGGACGATCGACGCAGGCCGACGTTCGCATCGATGTCTACGCGCTGGGCGTGCTCCTTTACGAACTGACGACCGGGCGCCTCCCGTTCAGCGCTGACGCGGGCGTCGCGGCACTCTTCGACGCGATCCGCAGCCACGACCCTGCACCGCCTTCGCGCTACGCCGCCGGCGGTGACGGCGATCTCGACGCGATCGTGCTCAAGGCTCTCGCCCGCGACCCGACCCGGCGCTATCCGTCGGTCGACGCATTCGCCACCGACCTGCGGCGATATCGCGCAGGCGAGCCAATCGAGGCCCGGCGCGGCCAGCGCTGGTACGCCCTGCGAACGCTCGCCCGGCGCCACCGCGTCGCGGGTGCGGTCGCGCTGGCGTTTCTAATCGTCGTGAGCGGCGCCGCGGCCGCCCTCGCGGTTCTCTATTCTCGGCAGGCCCGCGTGCTGGCGCAGATGACCGCCGCCTGTGATGCGGAAACTGCGGCCCGGCGCGACGAGCAGCGCGCGCTGGCCACGATCGAGCAGTTGCTTCAACAGGTCGCCGAAGTCGGAACCGGCGCCGACCTGGCGCTGCGCCGCCAGCGCCTTGCGGACGCCGAACGCATGGTCCGCGCCGAGCTCGCCGATGCGCCCGCCGCGCTCGCCCGCGCGTACGACGCGCTCGGCCGCGCGTACGGGCGCTTCGCGCTGTACGACGACGGCGAGCGCTTGCTGCGTGTCGCCCGCGACCTCAGCATTCGAGCCGAAGGCCGCGCGTCGCTGGCGGCCGCGGCGCGCGCCGCCAGCCTGGCCGAGCTGCTTCAGGCGCGCACCCGCTACCGCGACGCCGAGCCGCTCTTCCGCGAAGCGCTTGAGATTCGCACGCGCCTCTGCCCCGCCGATCACCCCGACGTCGCGCGCAGCTTGCAGCACCTCGGCACCGTGCTCTCCAACCGCGAGCAATACGCCGCGGCCCTCGAAGCGTATGAGCATGCCCGCGCGCTGCGCACCCGCACGTTGGGCGCTGAACACCCCGACTCGATCGCGTCGCTCGTCGCGGTCGGCTGTGCGCACGCCAATCTCAACCACGCGCTCGAGGCCGAAACGTGCCTGCGCGCGGCGCTGGCGCTTCAGCTACAGACCCGCGGGCCCGAACACTACGACACCGCCGGTCGCCACATCGACCTGGGGAAGATCCTGTTGGCCACCGGTCAATGGGACGAGGCGGAAACCCATCTCCGCCGCGGGCTTGCGCTGTACCGCGAACTCCTCGGAGGCCGCCACGACAACGTCGCGTGGGCGGCCCATCGGCTCGGGACGCTGTTGCACGCGCGCGGCCGCTTCGTCGAAGCCGACGCGCTGCTCGTCGAGGCCGGCGCGACGTACCGCGACGTGCTCGGCCCGGATTCGCCGTTCGTGGGGTTCGTCGCCGAAAGCCGCGCGAAGCTGCTCGAGGACATGGACTGCCCGGACGCCGCCGCCGCCGAACACGCCGAGGCGGCGCGCGTCCGCGCGCGCGCCGCGCCCGCGCACGACGCGGACTGATCGCGCGCCGCCGGCGCCCGACGCGCGCCTGGCCGCGGGAACGCAGCGCGCCGCCGCGCCATCACGCAAAGAAAAACGCCGGCCGCGCGAAGCCGGTGCCGCGCGCGGCCGGCGGTTCGACGACCGCATGCTCCTGCCGCACGAATCCGCGCCCGCGGCGCCGGTTCGCGCGGCGGCGTTACGTTTTGATCGTCACCGTCTTCACTTCGAGGTAATTCTGCAAGCCGTACTCGCCCAGCTCGCGCCCGATGCCGCTCTGCTTGTAGCCGCCGAAGGGCGCCGCCGCATCGAACACGTCGTAGCAATTCACCCACACCGTGCCGGCGCGAACGCTGTGCGCGATCTGGTGCGCCTTCTCGACGTCGCGCGTCCAGACCGCCGCCGCCAGGCCGAACGTGGTCGCGTTCGAGCGCTGTATCACCTCGTTGACGTCCTTGAACGGAAGCACCGACATCACCGGGCCGAAGATTTCCTCGCGGGCGATCTTCATGTCGTCCTTCACGTCGGTGAAGACGGTCGGCTCGACAAAGTAGCCCTTGTTTCCGACACGGCCGCCGCCGGCGGCGAGCTTGGCGCCCTGCTGCTTGCCGGAGTCGATGAAGCCCATGATCTTCTCGAACTGTTCGCGATCGACCTGCGGTCCCTGCTGGGTGTCCTTGGCGAAGGGGTCGCCGACGCGACGCGTCTTCGCCTTGTCGGTGACCTTGGCGATAAAGTCGTCGTAGATCTTCTGCTCAACGAACACGCGCGAGCCCGCGCAGCAGCACTGTCCCTGATTGAAGAACAGGCCGAAGTACACACCCTCGAGCGCCGCGTCGAGCGCCGCGTCGGCGAAAACGATGTTCGGACTCTTGCCACCCAGCTCCAGCGTCACGCGCTTCAGGTTGCTCTCGGCCGCGTACTTCATGATCAGATGGCCGACCTCGGTCGAGCCCGTAAACGCGACCTTGTCAACGTCCATGTGCCGCGCCAGCGCCTGACCCGCCGTCGGACCATAGCCCGGAACCAGATTCACCACGCCCGGCGGAAAGCCCGCTTCCTGAATCAGCTCGCCGATCCGCAGCGCGCTCAGCGGCGTCTGCTCGGCCGGCTTCATCACGACCGTGCAGCCGGCGGCCAGCGCCGGCCCGAGCTTCCACGCCTGCATCAGCAGCGGGAAGTTCCACGGAATGATCGCGCCGACCACACCCACCGGCTCGTGCCGCGTGTAGCAGAAATACGGTCCATTGACGGGAATCGTCTTGCCGTGAATCTTGTCCGCCCAGCCCGCGAAATAGCGATAGCACGCCACGACCAGCGGCAGATCGGCCTTGCGCGCCTCGCGCAGCGGCTTGCCGTTGTCGAGCGTCTCGAGCGCCGCGAGTTCGTCCGAGTGTTCCTCGATCAGATCCGCGAGTCGATACAGCAGCTTGCCACGCTCGCTCGCGGCGAACTTGCTCCACGGACCGTCCTGGAACGCCTTGCGCGCCGCGGCGACGGCGCGATCCACATCCGCCGAATCGCCCTCCGCGATCTGCGCGATCACTTCCTCGGTCGCCGGATTCACGGTCGGAAACGTCTTGCCGCTCGCGGACGCGGTCCACTCGCCATTGATCAGCAACTTCGTCGGTCCGAGCTTCACATCCTGCGGCTTGGTCGCCGGGGCAGCGGGTGCGGTCGCCATGACTTTCTCCTGCATGAGGTTGGAGCGTTGCGTGATTCTTCGCGGTCGGGGGCCAGCCGATCGCGGGGGCGCGGGCAGCGCGTCGCCGCCCGCCTGCGAACACCGCACGGCGCGCCAGCCCCATCCATCGGGGGCCCGCGCGCCAAGCGGCGACGCGGAACACCGCGGAATTGTCCCGCGCGCCGCGCCTGCGGTCAAACAAAACTCGCGCGGATCGCCCGCCCACACGACGCACGCGTCCACGCCGGCCGCCCGCCGCGCTATCCTTGGAGAGTACGCGTCGAGCGCCGCGGCCGGAAGATTGGATGGCGACGGGTCGGAGAAGGGTCTGCAAGAGCTTCGGACGCAGACGCGCCGAGGGATCTTGCCGTCGCCACCCAATCTAGCGGCCGCGGCCACCCGCGCACTACCACTCCCGCCAGTCCGGCACATAGTGCGGATCGTTGGTCGTCCCCACCGAGCCGATGCCGTACTGCGGCGCCGTCAGTTGCCCGCCATGCCGCGTCAGCGCCTCCGCGTGCCCGTCGACCATCAGCATGCACGTCCGGCGCGCATGTCGAAACACCGTCGTCGGATTGCTGTTCACCGTCCAGAAGCGCCCGCCGAAGAGCAGCGGCGGATCGAGCAGTGCACAGTTGCGCCGCTGTCCGCCGAAGTCGATCAGCGTGTCGCCGAACGCAAACACCTGCTGCGGAAAACGCAGCGTGTCGGTCCGCTGCCACGGACGATGTCCGATCCGCCACGCCCAGCCCGGCGTCTGGCTCGGCGACAGAAAATAGCCGTTGTAGCCGTACGTGCTCGTCAGTCCGCCGCTCTGGCCCTGGAGCGCGTCATACGACCCGGGCGGCTGCGTCGGACAGTCGAGCACACCGCGCTCGCGCAGCTCGGTCGGCAGATACGGCTGAAGGAACCCGCGGCTGGCGTCGACGCCGTCCGCGCTGTCGCGCCCCCACCAGTACGTCACGTCCGCCTGATCGAAATACGCGAGCGGCATGAGCCGGCCGGAGTATTCGGCGGCGTACATGTGCAGCGCGAACCCCATTTGCCGCAGGTTGGACAGGCAGCGCGTCCGCCGGGCCGACTCGCGGGCGCGCTCCATCGTCGGCAGCAGCAGCGACATGAGCAGCGCAATGATCGCGACCACGACCAGCAGTTCGATGAGCGTGAATCCGCGCGCCCGACGCATCAGCCCTCCAACAAGCCGATGAAGGCGTCAATATCGAAGTTGTTCAACATCCCGTCGCCGGTCGTGTCGCCGGCCTGGGTCGAGCAATCGGGATAGGCCGCGCGATAGGCGTTCGGGTCTCCCAGCGCCAGCACGAACGCGTCGATGTCGAAGTTGTTGACGACGCCGTCGCAGTTCAGGTCGCCGGCGATGGTCAGCGCGACCGCACTGACGCCGTCGACGCCGATCGAGACGGCCCCGTCGCGGTGCAGCGCCGGCGAACCCCCGGCGGCGACCGTGCGGTCGCGCACGAAGCCGACCTCGCCGGGCGCCCGAGCCGTGTCGAGCAGCAGCAACTCCGAATACGGATCGAACGCCGCCGACGAAGGCCGGCCCGCGAAAAGCCTGCCGTTCCAGTATGCCGGCTGGTGCGTCCACCCGCCGACCACCAACGCGCCGCCGGTCGCCGCGTGCGTGTCCCAGACCAGCGCCGCACCCGCACCGAGATCCTGAAAACACTGAACCTTGACGGCCGAGCCAAAACCCGCGATGCCCCCGGACACGTAAATTCGCCCGTCCCCGACCACCAGCGGGATCGAGTTCGTCCGCTCGCAGGGCGTCGACCACGCCAGCCCACCGGTCACCAGCGAGAGCTTCACCAACCGGCCGTTGTTCTGGCCGCCGAAGAACCCATACGCCGCCGCGTACACAAACCCGTCGTGCACCGCGACTCCGCCGAAGTAGCCCGGCTGTCCGAGCGGCTGGTTCCACCGCGGCGACCCGTTCGACGCGTCAAACGCCAGCACGCGCCCGGTCGCGGTCGCGATGACGACGGTTCCGTCGGCATACGACGGGCTGCTGCCGCTCGTGGTCGGCAGCGTCGCGGTCCACACGATCTC
This sequence comes from Phycisphaerae bacterium, assembly GCA_050184295.1. GTDB lineage: Bacteria > Planctomycetota > Phycisphaerae > UBA1845 > Fen-1342 > JBFXAM01. Next base: position 19,061 of record JBFXAM010000002.1, read on the forward strand.
GCCCAGCGCATACGGGTTTGTCGCGGGATCGAACGGGCTCACGTTCAGCGCATAGAGCTGCGTCGTTGCCGGCGTCGACGGGTTGTAATCCGCGATGAACGCCCGGTCTGCGGGTCGTCCGCCGACCAGCAGGTCGCCGCTGATCGCCGGCGAACCGTTCACGGTCGATTGCGCCAGAGGCGTCACGAACATCGTCTCGCCGCTGTCCGTCCGCACGCCGTAGACCGTGTCGCCGACCCCGATCAACGCGAGCTGCGTCGGCCGGTAGATCGCCGGGCTCGCCCAACTGTCGAGTCCGTCCGCCGAAACCGGCGCCGTCCAGAGCCGCTGGCCGGTGCGCAGCGCGAACGCGACCAGGCGATTGCCCACCTGCACGTTGTCTTCGTAGCGCCGCGCGTTCACAATCACGCGCCCGTCGCTGATCACCGGTGTCGCGTGCGCGACAAATTCCTCGTCGGCGGCCGGCGGCGCCGTCCACAGCACGCGCGCGAGCACGCGCGGACCATTGTCGCCGACGCAGCGCCGCGCGCCGTTCGCGCCCAGTTGGGTCCAATCGCCGCCCGACGCCGGGCGCGCGCCGCCCCCCGTCGCCAGCACGACGAGAATGACAAGTCGAATCGGAAACACGACTGGCGCGCTCATGAGATCAGCCTCCGGAGCACGATGTCGGGGCAGCGGCCGTCCGCCGCCCCTCCATTCGCGCTGCTTCTTCTCTACCCTCTCCGGAAAGCAGCTCCCAGCACGAACAACCCAGCCACGAACACTGTCGCCCCGGCCGGCTCCGGCACGGTCGCAAAGGCGTCGATCTCGGCGCTCAACTCCGTGTCCGGATCACCGTCGTCCAGCACGTCGATGCGAACGAATCGCACCGCGCCGAGTCCGCTTGCCGCGATGTCCAGCGGCGTCCCGCCGCCCGAGTCGCCATACAGCGCGCGGGCTGCTTCATACGTCAGCCCGCCGAAATCCGCCGCGGTCAACGCCGGGTTCACGGGCTTTCGAAAATCCGTCGGCAGGCTCCCGGGTACGACGTCGAACGGACCACCGTCCAGATACGCCTGCGTCGGATAGAACCCTTCGACCACGTCGCCGAGCGGCACGAATGTCGCGCCGTCTGCGCTCACGGACACGCGCACGAGGTCGAGCCCGAACAACGTTCCCGGCGAGGCCAACCGTCCCGTGCCGAAGTCGTAAATGAACCCGCCGTTGCCGAACAAGATCAGATCCACGCCGAACGGGTTCTGCGGATCGTTCTTGATCGGGTCGTCAAACTCCACCGTCAGCCGCCCGCCTTCGCCGATGCTGACAAGCTCGTCCGACTCGAAAGGCGGGCTCACCAGCGAAACAACACTAGGAAACCCGAACACCTCGCCCGTGAAACGGGTCGGCATTCCGAGCGCGGTGCTCGGGTCCGTATATCCGGCGGCAGCGCCGGTCCCAGGATCGTATTGAATGACGCGATCCGCCCACGGATCCGCCGTGGCAACGCTGCCGCTGGAGATTGCGAGCACGCCGGCTCCCCAGAGCGCGACGGCCCAGAGTTTCTGTCGATGCGATGACACGGTCCGAAACGAGCTGCGCATGGCTTCTTTCCTCTCTCCACAAGACGCGCCGCGCCGTCCAGACGCCGCGCGTCACCAGCCCTGTGGAGAGAAACCGCCGTCGCGCGCCAGCCCGTCGCGAACACGGCGCGGCCGCGCCCGTCGTCGCCGCGCGCGGCGCGCATACGACCGGCACAAAAGCGGCTCGCCACCGTCGAATCAATGGGTGAAATAGCGCGCTGCGCGACATGCCGGTTGGCCTCTCCCACGAAGGCAACCCACGGAAAAAGTTCACCGGCAGGTCTTCTGACTCCCGGGCGGGAAGCACGACCGGCGGTCGCACTTCTGACCTACTCGCCCCGCCTTCTCGGTCGCGGGCGCGACCAATGGCGTCCTGGGCTTTCGTTCCCGGTCACAGCGGCGGGGCCGTTCCGGATTTTAACCGGATTCCCTATTCTTCCGCCGACAACAGGCCGGCGGACACCGGCAACCAGTTAGGATTATGAGACGGGACTGGGGGGTTGTCAACAAAACTCGGCGCCGTCGCCGGATTTCCCCACCGAAAGTCCACTCGCGAAACCGAGCTTCGCGCTGCGCTCGGTGCGCCTATGCCGCCGGCCAGCGCAGCTCGAAAACACACCCCTGCCCGTTATTCGCCGCCGCGTGCAGCGTCGCCCCGTGCCGCTGCGCGATCATCCGGCACACATTCAATCCCAGCCCGACCGCGTGCCAGTGATGCGGCCGCGCATCGTCGCGGGCCGCAAGGAATGGGTTGAACAACCCCGCCAGCCTCTCCTCCGCGATTCCGCGGCCGGTGTCGCGAAACTCGAGCGCAACGACTTCGCCTTCACGCCGCGCCGCAATCGTGATCCGTCCGCCGACGTCCTGAACCGCCTGCCGAGCGTTGAGGAGCAGGTTGATCAGCACCTGTTCCAGGAGGAGCTTGTTCGCCCGCACGGCGACATCCGCCGCGACGTCGACGCGCAGGTCGATGCGGTCCTTGTCCGCGGGCCGCGAGGTCGCCTCGATCGCCTCGTCCACCGACGCGCGCAGCGGACATGCCTCAATCGGCCGATCGTCGCCCTTGGCGAGTCCGAGCAGGTGCTGCGCGATCGCGACCGACTTTTTCGTGTTGATCACTGTTCGCTCGAGCGCCTTGCGCGCCGCCGCCACGTCGTCGCCGGACAGCGCGAATTCCGCCCGCGCGAGCACCGGCGTTGCGAGGTTGTTCCACTCGTGCGCCGCCATCGCCGACATGGTGCCGAGCAGCGCCAAGCGGTGCAGCAGCGCCAACTCCTGCTCCAACTCGCGGACGCGCTGCTCGAGCTCCGCGACCGGCGCCCTTCCGTTCGCGCGGCGGGTGCGCGGCGGGACAACGAGCGAATCGCCTGCGGCGGGGTTGGCGACGTGCGCGGCGGGTGAGCCGGGACTGTGCAAGCACGATCCTCGGTGAACTTGAGTCGGATCGTCGTGCGCCGGGCAGAGCCGCCCGGTCGCGTCAGCGCCTTAATTGACCATCTGAGAAGTACTTGCAATCACCGCCCGTGTCAAGCTCGGCGGCCGGGATTCCGCGACCCGCCGCGCCGACACGCGGCGCCCGGGATCCCCGCCTGGTCGCCGGTCGCCGGTCGCGCGCCTGACTCGTGCGGCAATCGTTTTCTTGCGGCCCGCCGGCACGCGGCGCTTGGCGTTCTGGTTGGCCGTGAGCTCGCTGCGCCTGCCGGTCCGCCGGCCTTACCAACCAGCCTCGGCCTTCGGTGGGCGGTTCATCAGTTCGCTGATCGCGGCCAGAGGCGCCTTGTTTGCGAAGAGCACGTCGTGCACCGCCTGCGTGATCGGCATTTCGACCCCGTGCCGATTCGCCAACTCCAGCACCGCCCGCGTCGTCGGGATTCCCTCGATGATCGACGGTGTATCGCGCTGCACGGCGGCAGCGGATTCGCCGCGCCCGATCCGCTCGCCCGCGGAGCGGTTGCGTCCGATCGGCGACACGCAGGTGGTGACCAGGTCGCCGATGCCCGCCAGCCCGACGAAAGTCTCCTCGCGCGCCCCGAGCGAAACGCCGAGCCGCGTGATTTCAACCAATCCGCGCGTGACGAGCGCCGACTTGGCGTTGTTCCCCGCGTGGAGCCCATCGAGAATGCCCGCCGCCAGCCCGATCACATTCTTCACCGCGCCCGCCAGCTCCACGCCGATCACGTCGGCGCTCGTGTAGACGCGAAACCAGGACGTCGTGAGCACTTCGCGGCAGTGTTCCGCGATGCGCGGCTCACCCGCGACGACCGCCGTCGTCGGCAGGCAGCGCGCCATCTCGGGCGCGACGTTCGGTCCGCTGAGCACCGCAATGGGGCTCTCCGGCACGCGGAACCGCAGAATCTCGCTCGGCCGCGCCAGGGTCGCGATCTCGATTCCCTTGGTCACACTGCAAATCGGCGCCCCACTCGGCACCGCGCTCGCGTACGGCTCCCACGTGGCGCGGAGGTGCTGGCAAGGCGTCGCCGAGACGACCAGCTCGGTGCGCCGAAAGGCAGCGGCCGCGTCGGCGGTCGGCGTGATGCGCTGTTGGAGCGGAAAGCCCGCGAGATAGCGCCGATTCTCGCGCGCGACGGCCAGTTCCTGCGCGCGGGACTCGTCGCGCGCCAGCAGCGCGACGTGAATGCCGTTGTGGGCGAGAATCTGCGCGACCACGGTCGCCATCGCGCCCGTGCCCACGACCGTCGCTTTCGAGATCACCGGGCCGGTCTCCGATCGGGGCGCCAGCGCCGCGCCGCTCCCGGCACGGCGGGGACGGCTCGTGGATCGCGACGCGCCGGCTCCCGCCCCCGGCGGCGCAAGAAAAAAAGCCGCCGGCAACAGCCAGGTTTGCGATGCACGTGGGTCGAGCCGGGTGGGCTGCTTCCTTCCGGACCTGACCCGTTTTCCAACCGACGCACTGCACCGGCCCAACTGTCGCCGACGACTTCCCCAGTGTAGCCGCGCCCGCCGGCGCCGACCAGTCGCGCCCCGAAGCAGAGCCGCAGGCGCCGCGCTCGCACCCAATCAGCGCAGCCGGCGCAAGCCTGCGACTCCACCACGACGAAGCCCCGCCGCCGCGCTCCACGCGCCTGCCGCTCAATCCGTGTTCCGGCAGTCGATCGCGCCCGCCGCTGCTGCAATCGCGGGCTCGCGCCCGCGGTTCTGATCGCGCCGGGCGCCAGCCGTCGGCATCACCAGTCGGCGTCACCTGTCGGCGCCACCGATCCGAATTTGTTTTGCTTTCGCCGAATCCACGCGATACCGTGAGAGCCGGAGGCAGAGGAGGGCGCCGGAAGCGTTCACATCGTTCCGTGGCTGGGTCGAACGCGCATTGGGCTTCCGCAATTCGGGCGCTCTCGCATGTCATTGTGCCGGTCGTCAACGCATCCGCGTGGATGCGCTCGTGGCGTTTCTGTGCTCAGTGTGTGAGGAGGAGAGCCGCATGCAACGCGCAGTTCGTCTGGCCCTTATCGCCGTCGCGCTCGCCAGCGCGCCGGCCGGGGCCGAAATCGTGTTCTTTACCGATCACGGGGAGTTTACGCAGTTCAACCAGGCGGATGGAAAATTCCTCAAAGGCATCGAAACCTTCGAGGAATCCGACGCCCCGCCCGGGTCCAAAAACCCCTTCCCGAATTCCCTTCAGCACGGCGTCCCGCGACCGACGTTCCCCAACGGCATCGATCAGACCAACCTCATCATTCAAACCAACATCACGCTCGGCGAATGCCCGCCGACGCCGAATCCCTCCACCTTCGACCGCGCGCTCTGGTCCAACGGCGCCGGCTTTTTGGGATCGAACAGCATCAAGGTCGGCACCGACGAGTTTCTCAACCAGTCCTTCTCGAGCCTCGACCTGATCTTCACCACCAACGACAAAACCGGCGTCGGCCTCGACGTCTCGACCTTCGCCGGATTCAACCAGGGCCACGCCGGATACGTCTTCTGCGTCTACGACCAGTTCGAGAACATCCTCGGCAGCTACACCATGGGCGGTCCCACCGTCCCGGAACCCAACAAGAACTTCTTCGGCGTGTGGTCGAGCACGCCCATCGGCCGACTCAACGTCTGGGGCATCTTCGCCGTGCCGCAGCCGTACGCCGTGGACAACATCGAAATGTGGGTGCCCGAGCCGAATTCCGCGCTGCTGCTCGGCGTGCTCGCATTGCTGGCCGCGCGCGCCCGCCGCGGCGCCTAGCGCGCCGACTGCAAGGTAGGCCGCGGCAAGGGCGTGGGTGGTCCCGGTGTCTCGCGCGCCGTTTGTTCAGCAAACGACGGGCGAGATGCCGCGCCGCCGATCCGCACGGCAGGCGAAAGTGTGCGATTCACGAACCGCGGTGCCCCGTCGTCCGTGCCGAGAAACCGCGGAGTTCCGCGCCGCGTGCTGCCAGAATGACGCCCGTAATGATCCAGGCCCCGCACTGCGCAAACCGCCGCTGTAACCCGTCGCGCCGCACGCGGCGCACTCGACGCTCCCGCCGCTGACACCACGCTCCGGCCATCGAACGCGTCCGCGTGGTCTGCAATCGCGGACTCGCGCCCGCGGCTCTGATCGCGCCGGCCGCTCGCACGAAGCCCCACCGTTCGTCTACCATGTGGCCCGCCGCCAGAGCGCGTTCGGATGAACCGCGGCGGCGCTTGCTGGTGCAAGGAACCCGCCATCGTGTCGAATAATCCCTTCGTCCGCGGCCGCGGCGCGCGCGCTCGGTGCACTCGCGGACGCGCCCCGTGCTGCGCCCTGCTCGCGCTCCTCGCCCTGCCGATGACCGCGCGCGCCGCGGATCCCCAGACGCGCCCCGCCGTCGAACCCCCGCGCGCGTTTCTCAATGCGCGCCTGATCCCCATCGCCGGCGACGAGATCGAGCGCGGCGTGCTGCTGATTCGCGACGGGAAGATCGCCGCCGTCGGCCTCGCCGACGCGGTCGCGATCCCCGCCGACGCCGAACGCGTCGACCTCGCCGGCAAGGTCGTCATGCCCGGTCTCATCTGCACGCATCACCACGTCGGCGGCATCGGCGGCGCCGACGACAGCGGGCCGATTCAGCCCGACGTGCGCATCTACGACTCCATCAACATCCGCGACAGCGGCTTCCGCCGCACCGTCGCCGGCGGCATCACCACGGTCAACACGATGCCCGGATCCGGACACCTGCTCAGTGGGCAGACCGTCTATCTCAAGCTCCGCGGCGGCGAGCGCATCGACGACCTGTTCATCCGCGACGACGCCGGCAATCCCGCCGGCGGCATCAAGATGGCCAACGGCACCAACTCCCGCCGCGATCCGCCGTTCCCGGGCACGCGCGGCAAGTCCGCCGCCCTCGTCCGCGAACAGTTCATCAAGGCCCAGGAGTACCGCGAAAAACTCCGCGCCGCCGGCGACGACGCGAGCCAGCGCCCGCCGCGCGATCTCGCACTGGAAGCGCTGGTCGAGGTGCTCGATGGAAAGCGCGTGGTGCATCACCACACCCACCGCGCCGACGACATCATGACCGTGCTGCGCCTGAAGCAGGAGTTCGGGTTCCGCGTCGTCCTGCACCACATCATCGAAGGCTGGAAGGTCGCCGACGAAATCGCCGCCAGCGGCGCGCCCTGCTCGATCATCCTCGTCGACTCCCCCGGCGGAAAGCTCGAAGCCGCCGAGACGCGCTTCGAGACCGCGGCGATTCTGGAAAAGGCCGGAGCACTGGTCGCGTTTCACACGGATGACTGGATCACCGACTCGCGGCTCTTTCTGCGCATGGCCGCGCTCGGCGTCCGCGGCGGCATGTCCCGCGCGGGTGCGCTCAAAGCCGTCACGCTCGCCGGAGCGCAGATTCTCGACCTCGACCCGCGCACCGGATCGCTCGAAGCCGGCAAAGACGCCGATTTCATCGTCCTCAGCGGCGATCCGCTCAGCGTTTATTCACGCGTGGAGCAAACCTGGGTCGAAGGCCGCAAGGTCTTCGACCTCGCCGACCCCACTGACCGCCTGCACGCCGTGGGCGGCTTCGGCGCCGGCGACGACCAGGAGCCGTACCTGTGCTGCTTCCCCCATCAGCATGCGGAGTAGCACGAACAGGGAATGGGAAATCGGGAACCGGCGAGCCGCGGGTGGGTTTGGAGCATGATTCGATGACGAGAATCGCGAGTTCGATGGTATGCGTCGCGGCGGCGCTGGCTTCGTTTGTGCCGCCCGCACAGGGTCAGATTGCGATCCGCGGCAACACCGTCTACACGATGGCCGGGCCGTCGCTGCGCGATGGCGTCGTCATCGTCCGTGATGGAAAAATCGCCGCCGTCGGCCCCGCCGCCAGCACGCCGATTCCCGACGGCTTTCGCACGCTGACCGCCGCCGTGGTCACGCCGGGTCTCGTCGACGCCCACGCGACCGTGGGACTCACCGGTCTGTTCAATTACTCGCACGACCAGGACCAGCTTGAACGCTCGAACCCGGTGCAGCCCGAACTCCGCGCCATCGACGCCTACAACCCGCAGGAGCCGCTCGTCGCGTGGGTCCGCAGCTTTGGGGTCACGACCGTCCACACCGGCCACGCGCCCGGCGAGCTCATCTCCGGCCAGACCGCGGTTGTCAAGACGACCGGCAAGACGGTCGAGGACGCCGTCGTCGTTGACGCCGCCGCGGTCGCCGTCACGCTCGGCCCCGGTTCGCTCAAGGGCGGCAAACCGCCCGGCACGCGCGGCAAACAGGTGGCGATGCTGCGCGCGGAACTGATCAAGGCCCGCGACTACGCGGCAAAGCAGCCCGCCGGCGCGAACCAGCCGCCCGCCGGCGAAGCGAAGTCCGACGCCCCGACGCGTGATCAAAAGCCCGACGCCCCCGCGCGCGATCTGAAGCTCGAAGCCCTCGCCCGCGTGCTACGGGGAGAGCTGCCGCTGCTCGTCACCGCCCACCGCGCGCAGGACATCGCCAGCGTCCTGCGCCTCGCGCGCGAGTTCCAGCTCCGCATCTGGCTCGACGGCGCCGCCGAGAGTTACCTGCTCATCGACGAGATCAAGGCGGCCGGCGTGCCGGTGATCGTCCATCCCACCATGCAGCGCGCGTATGGCGAGGCCGAGAACCTGAGCTTCGAGACGGCTGCAAAGCTGCGCGCCGCGGGAATTCCGATCGCGATCCAGAGCGGCTACGAAGGCTATGTGCCGAAGGTCCGCGTGGTCCTGTTCGAAGCGGCCGCCGCCGCCCGCTACGGGCTGTCGTTCGATCACGCGCTGTCCGCGGTCACGATCGACGCCGCCCGCATCCTCGGCGTCGAAAAGCGCGTCGGCTCGCTGGAAGTGGGAAAGGACGCCGACCTCGCGCTCTACGACGGCGACCCGTTCGAATACACGACGCATTGCACCGGCGTGGTGATCGACGGCGAAGTGGTGAGCGAGATTCAGCGCTGAACGGCCGCCGCGTGAGCTTCTCGCGCGGAGCGCGTGGCCTGCCGACCCGCCCTGCTTTCCGTACGCATCACGCGCCGCGCCATGGGCCGTTGATGGCTACTGCGACCGCCGAATCGCCGCCACCAGCAACTCGTAAATCTCCGCCGGGTTCGCGATGTGCTCCCAGATCACGGCCTCGCCGCGCTCACCCGCCGTGCCCAACGCGATCGTCCCCAGCCCGAGCGACTTCTGAAACCACGCCGCGTGCAGATCGATCCGCCCGATCCGGGCCAACGGGCAGCTCGCGATGCTCACGTTCCACACGCCGCGCACGCTCAGCACACGCCGGTTCGTCAGCACGTACACCTGGCTCGCCCATTGCAGCACCGCCAGCGCGACGCGTCCGACACCCAGTCCCGTCAAGAGGAGAGCCCCCGCCCGCGCGGCGCCCGACCACGGCCCCGGCGGCGCGATCCAGAGCGCCGCCGCCAGCAGGCCGACCGCCGCCGCGAAGTGAAACGACGTAATCGGAACCATCCAGAGCGACGGCTTCAGCGTGAGCTGCACGAGTTCATCGCCGTCGAGCAGTTCCCCGCCCGCCGCAACCGCCAGCTTCTTGGGAATCGTAAACGGGGCGGCCTCGGCCGCCGCCGCGGACGCGACGAGCGCATCGTGGCCCACCGGCGCCGGCGGCGCGCCGTGGTCGAACTCGTCAAAGACCGCGTCGAACGCCGCGGGCTCGCTCGCCGATGCGCCACGCTGCGGGCTCGCGGGAACTCGCGCCGGTCGCGACCCGCGCCCCACGCCGCTCACCGGCGACCCCAACGACCCGAGTCCGAGCCGCCCCAGCCCGCTCAGGTCGACGCTCCCGATCCTGCGCCTCGCGCGGCTCATGACATGCACCTCCGCACGCCGCGGCCGAACCCGCGACGCTACTGCGGCGTCAGCTCCGCTCGCAGCACACCGATATGCGGATAGTTTCGATAATGATCATCATAGTCGAGACCGTAGCCCACGACGAAAAGATCGTCGATGTCGAAGCCGACGAAGTCGACCTCCACGTCCGGGGGCGCTTTATCGGGCTTTCGCAGCAGCACGCACGTGCGTTGGCTCGCCGGCTCGCACGCCGCGATCATCGCCTGCACTTTCCGCAGCGTCCGCCCCGTGTCGAGAATGTCGTCGATCAGCAGCACGTGCCGACCGGCAATGTCGCCGGCGAGCTTCATGACCAGCTCCGGCGTGCCGGCCTGCGTTGTCGCGCCGCGGTACGTCGAGAGATGCACCAGCGCGATCTTCATCCGCACCGGCATCTGGCGAATGAGATCCGCCAGAAAGATGATCGAGCCCGACATGATCGGCACGAGCGTCAGCGGCACCGAGTCGCCGTACGCAGCCGCGATCTCGCGCGCCAGCGCCTCGACCCGCGCCCGGATTTGTTCGCTGGTAAACAGAACGCGATCAATGTCCGCTTGCATCTGCGCATCATACCCGCCGCCGCCGCGCCGCCGAACCCTCCCCGTTGGCTCACCGCGCTGCGACCGGCGCCGCACTCGACGACACGAGAGCCGCCGCGTCGGACCCCGCGTGGTCGCGGGCCAGGGCCTGGATGAACTGGTCGACCGACGCGAGCCGCTGACGGGCCAGTTGCCGTGCGCTCTCCGTCCGCAGCAGGTCGTTCACCCGCGCCTCCCAGTAGTTGTACTCTTTCTGCCGCGCCCAACTGGTGATTAACTGCTCGAGCGGGCGACCCTCGGCCTGGTACTGCCGAAACTGCCGCAAGACGTAAAGCGTTCCGATTTCATCGAGGTTTTCCGCCTCCGCGAGCAGCTGCGCCTCGGGCAATGCGCTGTTGCGGTCGTTGCACTCGCGGATCGCCTGCGCGGCGCGGCGGACGGCGTCGGGGGGCAGGAGGTGGCCGCACTGCTCCTGCATGAGCCCCGCGGCCAGCTCGCGCTGCACATCATTGGTCGGCCGGCTGAGAACCTGCCAGCGGTCAAACCGCCCCTGCCGGAATTGCGCCGCCCAACCCGCGTCGTGATACAAGCACGCCGCCGCCAGCGCGTCGCCGTCCACCCGCGCCCGCCCGAACTCCGGCAGTTTCGCGAACGCCTGGGCCAAGCGCACGACGCGCTCGCTGTGCTCCCAGAGCCACAAGTCGCCGCGCCCCGCGTCATCCGTCAATGTAAGCGTTTGCCGCGCCACCGCGAGAACGCGATCCCACTGCGCCAACGCCAACCTCCCTGCTCACGCCGCTGCGCCGTCCACAACCTTGGCTCAAGCCGCTCGACGGTGACTTGCCGCGCCGCGAGTGTCGCCGGCGGCGATCGGCCGCCCCCCGCCTCCTGCAGGAGCGCCGCCGAACGAAGTGAGTGCCGCCGGTCGGGCGCACGCTCCCGCGCTCGCGCAGACCGCGCACACACCGGTCGATGTTATCGACGCAACCCGCCACCAACAAGCAGCCCGCGGCCTCGCGCGCGCCGCACGCACTCACCCCGCGCGCCGCGGTCGCTTGTCCGCGGCGTGCGGGGGCGAAATCTGCGCGGCTCATAACGCGCCGCCTCCGGGATTCGCCCGGACAATCCAGCTCGATTCGCAAACGTCCGACCGTCCGCCTGCCGATGAACCCCCCGGATACCCGGACCCGTTCGACGTCCGTGGGGAGACAACGATGGGCATGACGACACCGCACGCCGACACGCAGGCTCTGCCGGGAATCGGGCATACGCCGACCCTGCCGCCGCACCTCCAGAAGGCGATGGCGCGCCTGACCGAGATCGGGTCGCTGCCGGAAATCACGAGCCGAATCGTGCAGGTGGTCGAAGACCCGAAGTCGACCGCCAACGACATGCACGACATCGTGAAGAACGATCCCGCCCTCGCCGCGAAGATCCTGAAGGTCGTCAACTCGGCGTTTTACGGGCTCCCCGCGCAGATCGCGAGCCTCGACCGGGCCATCGTCATGCTCGGGCTCAGCGCCGTGAAGAACATCGCGCTTGCCGCCTCGCTGGCGCGCTTCTTTCAGCCCTCCGCCATGACCGGCGGGTTCTCCGCCCGCGACCTGTGGGCGCACTCGTCCGCGGTCGGCGTCTGCGCCAAGTTGCTCGCCGGGGCCGCCAAAATCGGCCAATCCGACGAGGCCTTCGTCGCTGGCCTCGTCCACGATGTGGGTCTCGTCGTCGAGTTGCAGCTCTTCCCCGAGCAGCTTGCATTGGTCGTCGATCGATGCCTCAAGACCGGTGAGAGCTTCTGCACGATCGAGCAGCAGCTCATCGGCGCCGACCACCAGACCTTCGGCGCCGTGCTCGCTGCCAAGTGGAAATTCCCGCCCGGCCTGCGCTACGCCATCGGCAGCCACCACAGCCCCGGGAACCTCCGCTCCGACACCGGCCGCATGGCGGCCATCGTCTATATCGCCGACGCCATCTGCTGCCAGAACCAGTTCGGCTTCTACCTCACTGCGCAAACCCAGGAAGTCACCGACGAAATGCTCGGTGCGGTCGGACTTACCGAAGAGCAGATCAACGAAATCCTCGTCGCGCTGCCCGAACAGGTGAAGGAAGCCGAGAAGATCTTCGATTAGCCGCCGCGCGCGTCGCGGCCGAGACCGGCAGACACGAAGCACGCGGGCGCCCCGAACCCTCGGGACGCCCGCGTCGTTTGTTCCTGCCGGATTGCTGCGAAATCGTACGCCGCTTCCGCTGGCCGCGGTCCGCGGCGCGCTTCGACGCCGCGTCGGCGCTATCCGCCGTTCGCGGATCCCGCGCCGCGCCGCGATCCGCCGAAGCGCTCCTGCACACGCGTCTCGATCTGCTGGAGAATCTCGAGCTGCTCCGGCGTCAAGAGCGCCCGGAACTCGTCCCGCGCCGCCTGGTGCGCCGCGCGGACGCTGTCGCGCAGCTGCTCGCGCAACACGCGAATCTGCTCGCGCTGCGCGTCGGTGATCTCCAGTTCAGCGGCGAGCCGCTCGAAGAAAGACCGCGCCCGCTCGCGGAAGCGCCCCGGACGCCAGCCGCCGCGGTCCGGCGACTGCCGCAGCGCCCGGAAACGCTCGCCGCGCAGTTGATCCACCTCGGCGCGCTGCTCATCCGTCAGCACCAGCCGAATCTCCGCCATCGTCTGAAGCATGATCCGGCGAATCTCCCGGTGAGTGCGCGCGAAGATCTCCCGCGCTGCCGCCAACTGCTCTTCCGTCAGCGCCAATCGCTCCGCCACGCGCTGCCGGATGCGCTCGCCGAACGCCGCCCCGAAGAACTGCTGCCCGGCAAACGCGCCTTCCGCAAAGTGATCGCCGAGAATCGCGTCGACCTGGTCGGCGAACTGCTCCGGGCTGATCGCACCCTCGTCGAGCTGTGCGCGGATCTCCTCGATCCGGGCACGCTCGTCGTCGCTCAGGCCGACCGGCGCGCTGGCGTCGCCTTGTGCCGCCTTTGCGTCCGCGACAAAGTTGCGGAAGCCCTCCGCCAGGTCGCCCGCGACCACCACGCCGAGCGCAACACCGCCGTCGCTCGCGAGCAACCCGCTCCCCGTTGCATCGACGGCCGGCAACAGCCCGGCCCCCGTCGGCAGGGCCTGTCCACAACCGCCCACGAGCATGAACCCGACAACCCAGCCGCCCAGTACCCCCAGCACGCGCACTCGCCGCATGACCGATCTCCCTCGGATCGCGAAGCCCGCGCCGGCGAAACCGCGCGGCCATCCGGAGTTCGCGCCACCAAGGTAAACGGACGAGCCGCTCGACTATTGCGGGTCTGCTACGGTTCCTGACCCCCGCGAACGCTCACGGGCCGGCTTCGCGGACACTCCGCAGGAGCTACGGACAGCCTCCGCCGACGATGCACGCCACGAACCCATCGATGTCGAAGTTGTTCGCCTGTCCGTCGTTGTTGATGTCGGCGTGCGCGCTCGTACAGTTCGGATACGCCGCCGCGTACGCCGCCGGATCGACCAGCGCCAGCGCGAATGGACTCAGGTCGAAATTGTCGACCCGCCCGTCGCAGTTCAGGTCGCCGCGAAGCGGATCCGCGTTCACCGCCGCCCCCCACGCCGGTTCGCCGCTCAGCGCGTGCATCCACATCCCGCCGCTGTGTTCCCAGTAGCCGGGAGCAGCGCTGCCGACCGTCACCGGTGCGTACGTCGACGGACCCAGCATCGCCTGGCTCATCGTCCGGTTCGTGATCTCCACCGTCCAGGTGATCGAGCTCGGAACCACCACGCGCGGCACCGTGAGTCGGTAGGGCAGATCGACCCCCGAGTCGATGATCGTGCGGCGAAGCGCGCTCTCCCACAGAAGCGTGCCCGGATCGCCGTTCGGGCCGTCGTTTGCGTAGAGCCGCACCTGCATGTCGAACAACCCCACGCCCGAGTCGCCGATCCGGAGGATCACGTCGATCGATGTCACGACGCGCTGCGTGCCCGCCAGCGTGATCGAGTTGCCCCGCTCGGGTCCGGATGCCGCGCCGGCCGGCACGAGATCGTGAACCACACCGGTCCGCGCCTGCGTGTTGCTGTAGACGACGGCGCTGTAGGCCGCCGGCACCAGTGCGGCGGCAACGAGGAGTGCGACCCTGCGGTGCATTTCGGTGCTCCTGATCGTATTCTCAAACCCGCGCGCCGAATCCGAACACCCTCGGCGGGCGTGCCGAACGCAGGCGCCGCGGCAAGCAGGCAATCCACAAGCCGAACGATCCTCTCGGCACGTCAGCTGCGGCGCAATTCGCCTCCACAGCGCAAACCACGCGGCGGCGGCACGTGTCGGCTCACAACCGGCTTTGCAGACGCTTGCGCCAGCACTCGATCGCGTACTCGTTCAGTTCGAGCACGTCCTCGACACGGATGTCGTTAGGAGGCGGAACCAGTTCGATCAGACGCTCGTAGACGCGCGGCCGCACGTCCGGCGGTGTCCATCGCAGTACATGCCAGAGCGTCAGCCCGTCGCGTTCGCGCGCGTTCGCCAGCACCGCCGGCAGCGCCGCCAGATCGAGCGGTTCGGCGAATAGTCGCGCCACGGCCGCGGCCAGTTCCGCCGGCGCGTCGTCCAGGAGTGGCGCGCGCGCGCCCCGCCCCGGCTGCGCCACACACGACATGCTCTTCGCCACGAAAGCCACGCGCCCGCCACCCGCCAATTCAACCGCACCCTCGGACACGCTCACCGTCACGACGTCGTCCGCCGCGACGCGCACGCGGAACCGACAGCCCAGGTCCGTCACTTCGCCCGCCGGCGTTTCGATCACGAGGCGCCGCGGCTCGACTTTCACATCCACATCCAGCACGCCGCGCGCGAGTGTCAGCCGCGTCTCCTGGTCCTGCGGCCAGCGGAGCGCCACGCGCGTCGCCGCGCCGGCGTCGATCCGCCCGATCGCCGGCAGATCGATCCGCACACCGCCGGTCGCGTCCGTTTCGATCCAGCGATCGGCGCGGACGACGACGCGGTCGGCGAGCAGCGCGCCATCGATCCGCGCCGCACCGCTCGACCGCGTCACGTCGATTCGCGGCGCCGTCGCGTAGCGCCATCCCCACCATCCGCCGAGCGACAGCAGCAACACCGCCGCCGCGGAAGCGGTCGCAATCGACGCACGCCGCAGCCAGCGCTGGTGCGACTGCGCCCGCACGAGCGCCGCCGCCCCGCTCGACCGCAGCCGCAGCGGCGTGAGTGCACGCTCCAATCGCGCAACGTCACCGTCCGGCGGACCACTCGCGTCCCAAAGATAGCTGTCGCTCATGGATGGTTCCGGACGCCCAGTTGGTCGCGGAGCATCTGCATGCCGCGGTGGAGGTTGACTCGGACAGAACCGGGGGTAAGCCCGGTGCGCGCCGCGATCTCGGGGCCGCTCAACCCCTCGACCAACCGCAGCATCAGCGTCTCGCGATACGCATCGGGCAAATTGCGAATCGCCGCCAGCGCCTCGTGCATCTCCGCGGTCGGTGCGACACCGGAGGGAATCTCGCCGGGCAGCGGATCGGCGCGCTGCCGGCGCAGCATGTCGCGCGCCAGATTCCGGGCGATCGCGATGATCCATCCGCCGAACGCCGCCCCCGCGCGCAGCGTCCCCAGCCGGCGAATGGCCACCACAAACGCGTCATGAACGAGGTCTTCCGCTGCCGCCGGCGACACGTGCGCCAGCAACACGCCGTGCAGCACCGGCGCGTATTTCTCATACAGCCGCGCCAGCGCCGGCGGCTCGCCGCGCCGTGCGGCCTCCACCAGCGCGCGGTCCACGTCCGCGCCCGTGGGCAGCGTGGGTGTCTCCCGAGGCACCAGCAACGCCTACTCGATTCCAGCGCGTACGGTCCGAACGCCGATCGCGCGTCCCGCTCGCCGCGACGCCGCGCGACGGCTCATCCGAAAGTCGTTCGCCGGCGCGCCGCCGTTAACCGACCGGCGCGGATTTCTTCGACGCACGCACAGGCACCCACGCGCCGGCGTCGCTCCGCCCACAAACGCAGCCGCGCCCGGCGCGAAGCAAAGTTCCCGCCGGGCGCGACGTGATACGCCACTTGGCCAAAGATTCGAGCCGCGCGGTGCCGCGGCGGTGTCAGCGGCGGCGAAGCGCGAGCAAGCCGCCGAGACCCAGCAGCAGAACGCCGCTCGGCTCGGGCACGACCGAGACGTTGTCGATCAGCGTGAACAGCAGCGCGGCATCGTTCACGTCGGTCGACGAAGTCGTGTTGGTGTCGCTGTGGCCGAAGAAGATGTTTCCGCCGCCGAGCGTAACGGTGTTCGTGTCGATGGTCGCCATCAGCAGGCCGTCGACGTGCCACGTGATGGTGTTGCCGAGTTTCGCGATTTCGACCTCGTGCCATTCCATGCCGGCGCTGCCGACCAGCGTCGTGCCGGTCTGCTGCGGAAAGAGCGCGAGCTGGGCCGCGGGCGCGGCGACACCGCCGAAGCCGGCGAAGTACGCGTTGTTGTGATTGCGCGTCGTGTACGGATAGACCGGGCTGCCGTCGGGATAACTCGTGCCCGCCGCGCTGCTGTACGCCCGCCAGTCGGCGGAAGAATTGCCGTCGCCGGTCGCGGCGAACCAGACCGAGTCCTGCACGCCGCCGGCCCACTGCGCTGTCGTGCCCGCCGTCCCGACCCCAAAGGTCGACAGGTTGGTCGACCCACTCCCGCCGCCGGGGAAGGGACCGTTGACATTCGACCACCAGTCGAACGACACGACGTAGTCGCCCGCGAGGTTGAGCCCCACCGGCGAAGCACTCATCCCACCGAAAATGCCGTTGGTGAGGTTGGCTTGCAGCTTCATGCCGCGCGTGCCGCCGCCCCCAGGAGACGCCGGGATGCCGACCGTCGAGTAGTCGAAGAAGAAGTCGGCGGCCGCATCGGACGGACCGTTGTTCACCACCCAGTTGGCGGTCGAATCAACCTCGAAGTTCTGATGAAAGATACCACCCAGCGCCGGCGCGACCAGCACGGAGAGCGCCAAGGCGCCCGCACGAATCCCTCTCATTTCCACTCCTCCACACGTAAGGCGGCCGATGCCGCGGACGCCGTACATGGTAACGCGCCGCAGCCCAAGCGCCTCAACGAAATCTCGCGGCCGATAACGCGCAGTACTCGCCAAGCGGACGCCCGCACTGCGACCGCGCGAGGGAAACCGAGCGGTCGCGCACTCGCCGGATCATCCGCCGGTCAGCAGCGCCACGAACGGGTCGATGTCGAAGTTGTTCACGACGCCGTCGTCGTTCGCGTCGCAGTTCAGAATCTGGCACGCCGGGTAGGCCGCCGCGTACGCCGCCGGATCGGTCAGCGCCAGCACGAACGGATCGATGTCAAAGTTGTTCACGACGCCGTCGCAGTTCGCGTCGCCGGGGCGGCGCGCGTCGGGGTCGCACGCGTCGCCGACGCCGTCGCCGTCGGCGTCCTGCTGTCCGGCGTTCGCGACCGTCGGGCAATTGTCGCTCGCGTTCGCCACGCCGTCGCCGTCGGTGTCGAGAAACGCCTCCGGCGGGACGTTCCAGCGCAGCACCGAGACCGCCATCTTCCCGAGCGTCAGCGACGTCGACTGCCCAAAACCATCTCGCGGCGTGGTGCTCGTGCTCCGCGGCGTCGCGTTGGCCAATCCGCTCGCATCGTAGCCCGCCGCCTGGCTGTTCAGCAGCTCATACCACGTGCCCGCCTGGGGCAGGCCGAGCGCGTAGCTCGTGTAGTCGGTGTTGCTGAAGTTCGCGACGACCACGATCACATTGCCGCCGCTGAAGCGCTGCCACGCGATCACGTTGCCGGCCTCGTTGAGGTGAAACACCTGGTGACCGCTTGTCGCGTTGAGCGCCGCGTTGTTGCGGCGGACAAAGATCAGGTCGCGATAGAAGTCGAAGATCCTGCGATAGGTGACTTTCTTCGACCAGTCGATGCGGTCCGAGCCGCTCGGATTCGAGCCGTCGAAATTGGTGTCTTCGAGCCACTCGGTACCCTGGTGAATCGCGGGAATGCCGGGCGCGAGCATCACCACCGATTGTCCGAGCTTCGTGCGGCCCTTCGCCCATTGATCGTCGTGCGGCGCCGTCGTGTCGATCGTCCGCACGATGCGCTGCCCGCCGCTGCTGGGCCACACCTCGTCGTGCAGCTCCAGGTAATTCACAACCGCCGCGTTCTGAAGGTACTGCCCGCTGCCGTTGATGATGTCCCGAATCTTGAACATCTCCGGGTCGCCGAGGGCGGCGTCGAAGATCTCCTGCCGCAGGCTGTCGGTGAACACGTCGTGGTACTGCGCGTCGAAACCCGCCCCGCCGAGGCTCGTCGGGCGCGTCACCCACGCGTCGTCGGGGAGTTGCTCGGCGATGGTGAATTTGTCGCGCCAGCGCGTGTCGATGGCGTTGTTGAACGCCTGCATGAGCGACCAGCCGCTCGCACTGTGCGCGCCCTGGTTCATGAAGTCGGTGGCGTCCATGCGGAACCCGTCGAGCTTGTATTCGTCGAGCCAGAGCAAAGCGCTGTCCAGAAAATACGAGCGCACGTCCGCCCGGTCGAAGTCCGGTTGCGACCCCCATGGCGTCTCGACCGCGGGACTGTCGAAGTAAATCTGCCCGCCGTCGTACTGCCACAGGTAATTGTCCGTCGGCGAGAAGTGGTTCCACACGATGTCGGTGATCACCGCGATGCCGTTCTGATGCAACACGTCGATCATCTGCCGCAACTGGTCCGGCGTGCCGTACTTCCACTCGGGCGCGTACATCGTGATCGGGTTGTAACCGGCGGAGAAGTCCCACGGAAACTCGGTTACGGGCAGCAGGTAGACGACGTTCACGCCGAGCTCAACCAGATGGCTCACCCGGCTCGCGACATCGACGTAGCGGGCGGGGACCGGCGCGAAGCCGAACGGATCGTTCCGCCCCGAGAACGTGCCGACGTGCAATTGGTAGATCACCCACTCGTCGATCGGCGGCGTCTCGAAGTCATCCACCGCCCAGTCGAACGCGAGCGCGTTCTCGATGTGCGTGTTGTAATTGTCGCCGCTGTTCAGCGCTCGCGCGCGGGCGTCGGACTTCCAGATGCCGCCCGGGTTGAAGTAGTACTTGTACATCTGCCGCGCGCTCGCGCCGGGGACGAACGCGATGAAGTGACTGCCGACCCGGGTCATCGGGTTGGTCGTGCCCCACGCGTTGAACTGGCCGCGCACCCACGCCTGCGCCGCGGTCGGCGCCCACACCTTGAACACCGTGCCGCCCGTCGCCGGCGTCGCGCCGAGCGGCGCGTGATCCAGCGTCGCGAAGTCGACCAGAAAGCCGCCGTCCACCGGCGCGTTGTCCGACATCCCGCTCACGCTGTAGTAGTCAACGTCCGTGCCGTCGGTCAATTCAAAGTAATAGCGAACCGTGTCGCTGACCGCGGCGGGAATCTGCGCCCGCCACACCGCGTAGGGACCGCGATCGCGATCGAACGCGGCGTCGACCCAGCTCACGGTGCCGCCGTCATCGACGCGCACCCGCGCCGACTCAATATCGAATCGATCCGTTTGAATCTCGACCGCGAACGCTTCGCCGTTCACCGGACACAGCGGGCGGCGGTCCTGCCACGCGACGTGAGAGACGCTGTTCCACAGGATGTTGTTGTCACCGCCGCCGAAAAGCAGAATCACACATCCCAGTGCAATCGACATCCCGCGACTCCACCTGTTCGAGAACCCCCGCGCATGACGTTCCGTGAGCGGCGACGGAGCCCATCGAACGCGCCGCGACCGGAGTGCGCCCCGTCGAGTGACTCCATTATAGCGACCTTCGTGCACCCGTCCGGCCGAACCCGCCGGCGCGCTCGGACGGCTGGACGCGTCGCGCGTACTCGTCGATCAGACCCCTTCGCACGCTGCGCCGGACTCGGGGTCGTGCGAGCGCCTTTCGACATCCGGGAACGCCGCATGGTGCGGCGCGTTCTGAACGGCGCCCCGGATCGCGCAGCACGCGCTGCACCCGCGCGCTCGGAACCGCTCAGATTCCGAAAGAAAAACCCGCCGCGGCCGACGCGCGACGCGCCGACCGCGGCGGACTCCTGCGAAGAGCGTGCGTTCGCACCCGTGCGAGCAAGCCCTCGCGGAATCACACTTCGAGCGTGCGGCTCGCGCGCCGGCTACGCCTCACAGGCGCAGCACGCGCAATCCGCGCCGCATTCGCACGCATCGCCGCACGGGCAGCATGTGCACTCGCCGCAGCCGCAGGCGCCCGCCGGCGCGGGTCCGCCGGTGGCCAGCCGCGGGGCGAACGCGAACAGCGAAGCAGTCGAGACCAGAACAAACGCAGCAATGATGACGCGACGCGTCATGGAAAATCTCCTGTAACTCGGCGGCGCGTCGTTCGCGAAGCGCCGCGCGGATCAGATTCATGGGTCGTGCATCGGCGGGTGGCCGCACCATGCGGCGCGCAGACTCCGCGAATTCCGCCGAGGCACACGGAACCGCCAAACCGCTCATCTCGATTCTGCGGCGCACCGCGGCACGAGCGTCCGCGCGGGCTGAAGCCCGCGGCTCATGGGTGCGGTGCGCGCTCGCGGATAGCGATCCGGCACAGACGAGCGTTCAGTGTGGAATGGACGTCGAGCGGCGACCAGAACGCGCCGCGCCGGTGGCGGACCACGTGCCCCGGCACCCACACGCGAGGTCTTGATCGGCGCTCGTTGGCGGGATCAGTTCAACCACGTCGCCAGCAACGACTGCCGCTGATGATGCGATCTGAACCGCGGCGTGGCCGCGGGCTGAGGCGCGTGGATTTGCTCACCGCCGGCGGAAACCTCCGCCAGAACGACGTTCGAAAGCGTCAGCACCGAAACGAGCGAGTCACGCTCGGGCACGACGGGCAGCGGTATCGCTGGCGGCGGCGCACCCTCGGGACAGCAGTCGACCGCGCAGCTGCACACGAGACACGGCGACTTCGGCTGCGCCCCCGGCTCCGCTTCAACACCGCTCGCAGCCGGCTCGCCGCAACAGGCCGCGGCCGCCGAACTGCCGCAAGTGGCAGGCGTCGAACCGCCGCACGTCGCGAACGCCGAGCCGCTGCAAGTCGCGAGCGCCGAAGCGGCGCAAGTCGCCGCGGGCGCTGCGCAGCAGGATTCGTCTTCGGTATCGGCATCGGCCACGGAATTGGCGACCGCCCCCGTACTCCCCACCGCACAGCAATTTGCTTCGCGGCTCATCGCACCGCACGAACGCGCGTCGGTCTCGAGTGGCGCCGAAACGACGTCGGACCCGCGAGCCGAAGCAGCCGGCGCGCACACAGCCACGCAGACCTGCTGCGGCTCGCGCGCCAGGGCGTGCGTCAGGATCATCGCAAGCAGGATCAATCGGCCGAGCATCAAGCCCCTCGGTGTTTACTTCTCCGCAGTGTATTCGTTTGATGCGCCGCCCGCGCTCGGTGTTGCACAGATCGGGGCGCCGAAAGCGCCCGGCGTCGCCGAAAGTCGCCGCCGCACCCCGGAAGCCCGCGCCGCCGACACCTCCACCGCAGGCAATCGCACCGACCGATAACAACGCGGCGCCGTCACGAGCGGAGTTCAGAGCTGCGGCCGCAAGCCCGCGATGGATACGCAAGAAAACGGCGAACAAAGCCCGCGCCCACGTCGTCGCGCGGGGCGTGGCGCGCGTGACAGCGCTGCTCGCCGCGGAGCTGCCTCCGCCCCTGGGGGCGGGGTCGCGATGCCCCGTTGGTCCACGGGTTCCGCTTCGGCCTTCGGCCTCCGCTCCACCCGCGGCTACAAACCGCCACCCCTTCGGGGTAAAGACCAACCAGCAAGCACGCAGTCGGGGCCTCTGAAAAGCCGACGCGGACCGGTTTAGGAAACTCGAATGCCTCGACTGAGCTTCATCGGCGGCGCGCGGTCTTCGGGGTTATTCAGAGGCCCCAAGCGAACGAAGTCCATGGCACAAGTTCGCTCCCTCGCGCGGGCCGCGCCGCGAGCGCCCACGTTCCTAGGTCGGCAGAGAGTTTTCATCCCCGCGGCGAAGAGATTCCACCCCCGCGGCGACGACAGTTCATCCCGCTGGAAGCGACAGTTCACCCGGTCGGCAACGACGGTTCACCCGGTCGGCAACGACTTTTCATCCCCTGGGCAACGACATTTCGCCCCCTCGGCAACGACCGTTCATCCCCTCGGCAACGACATTTCACCCCCTCGGCAGCGACCGTTCATCCTCTCGGCAACTACATTTCACCCCCCTCGGCAGCGACTGTTCATCCCATCGGCAACGACCAAGTCCATGCTCTCGCACCGTCCTGTCTTCGACCGGCGCACCGCAATCGGGCCACGCGCCAGAGACATTCAGCGTCAGGCGATCACCGCTACCGCGGCAATCGCTCGGTCCTCGCCGCCGGCGCTACACATGTCCGCGCAAGATCTCCGCGAACCGCCACACATCTGTATACGTGTTGTAGAGCGGCACGGGTGCGACGCGGATCACATTCGGCGGGCGGAAGTCACACACCACCCCCGCCGCCTCCAGCTCGTCGTGCAGCTCGCGCGGCCGCTCGTGCGCGCAGATCGAGAGCTGGCACCCGCGGGCCGCGGGGTCGCGCGGCGTGATGACGGTGTAGCGCTCGCTGGGCACCTGGTCGAGGAGAAACTGCAGGTAGCCGGTGAGGCGGCGCGACTTTTCGCGCAGCGCGGGCATACCCACTTCATCGAACACGCCGAGCGACACGCGCACCGGCGCGAGCGAAAAGATCGGCGGGTTGCTGAGCTGCCACGCATCCGCCGTCGCGATCGGCGCGAACTGCGACTCCAGGTGCATGCGAAAGCGCGTCTGCGGATCGTTGCCCCACCAGCCGCCGAAACGCGGCAGATCCGTGTTCCGCGCGTGGCGCTCGTGAACAAACGCGCCCGCGACCGCGCCGGGGCCGCTGTTGAGATACTTGTACGTGCACCACGCCGCGAAATCGACGTTCCAGTCGTGCAGTTGAAGCTCGACATTGCCCGCCGCGTGCGCCAGGTCGAGCCCGACCACGCAGCCCTGCGCCTGCGCGGCGCGGGTGATCCGCGGCAAGTCGAACACCTGACCGCTGAAGTAGTTCACGCCGCCGAGCAGCATGAGCGCGACGCGCGGCCCATCGCGCGCGAGCGTTTCCTCGATGTCCTCGGTGCGCAGCGTCGGCTCGCCGGACCGCGGGCGCAGCACAAGCACGCCCTCGGCGGGGTCGAAGCCGTGAACGCGGAGTTGGGTCTGGATCGCGTACGTATCCGACGGGAACGCGTTTTCCTCGATCACGATGCCAAAGCGCTCCCGCGTCGGGCGATAGAAGCTGACCATCAGCAGATGCAGATTGACCGTCAGGCCGTTCATGAAAACGACCTCGTCCGGGCGCGCGCCGACCAGCCGCGCGCCGGCGTCGCGGACGAACTCGTGATACGGATACCACGGGTGCTTTCCGCGAAAGTGGCCGTCGACGGCGAGCGCCGCCCAGTCGTCGAGCTCGTCGATGACGGCCTGGCGCGCCGCGGCCGGCTGCAACCCGAGCGAATTGCCGCAGAAGTAGATCGCCGACGCGCCGTCGGGGCGGCGCGGGACACAGAATCGTTGACGCCACGGTGCGAGCGGATCGGCGGCGTCGAGCGCGCGCGCAAAATCCTCGTCAGGTGAGAAGGCCGCCGAAGATTCGTGCGCGGCACCCATGCAAGCGGCCTCCCGGTTATGCACTTCCACGGCCAGACCCCCGGGTTCGGCATGATACGCCCGCGAGCGCGACCATGCGCCGCAGCGCGGGCCCACCAAAGCACGCCGCGCAGCATCGCTTCCGTCAGAACCCGCCGCGCCAACCGACGCGCCGCCGCTTCCGTCAGAACCCGCCGCGCCAAAGCGGCGGGCCTGCCTGACTTCGCAGCCGCGTGCTTGCCGCGCGGGCTGCCGATCGTCAGCCGCACCCCGCCGCGTGCGTTGGCAGTGGGGCGCCGGAGCTGCGGCCTAAGTAGTGGGTCAGTTTCGTGAAAGAGTGAGTTTGAAAGGGTGGTACGGGCGTCTCGCCCGTGTCTTCCGCATGAACGCGCGAGACGCCCGTACCACCCGGATCAAACTGACCCACTATCGCGGCCCGTCCGTCGCGGTCGGCGCAACCGCTGGCCTGCTATAATTCACGCTCCGGAAAAACGGCCAATGACGTCCGCCGCCGCACGAGGGGAGCTGATGTCCGCACCCGCACCGACCGATGTGCGCCGACACACGACGCGCCTGCGCCCCGCGCATCGCGCGGGTTCACTCGCCGCGCTCTGCCTTGCCGCGACCGCCGCCGCCCAACCGCGCGAGGATGTCGTCTTTCAGATCAATCAGGCGACGACCTTCGGCCAAAGCGTGTACGTCGTCGGCAGCCTGTCCGAGCTCGGCGGAAACAACGCCGCGTATGCGCTGAAGCTCGATCCCGGCGCTTATCCGACTTGGCGGGCGACGATCGCGCTGCCGCGCGGCGCCTCGTTCACGTATCAATACACCATCCGCAACGACAGCGTCTCGCAGTGGTCGAACCCGAGCAACACGAACCCGATCGGCACGCCGCTGAACGGCCAAACTGCTCCGCTGCCGGCGGTCCCCGCCGGGAAAGGTCTGTTCTATCACAGCGCGTGGACGGCGCCGCTCGTGCACTGGCGGATCACGGGTGGCGGCGGCGCGTTCCAGCCGCTCGCACTGCGCGACGCCGGCCCGGGCCGCGGCGGCGTCGAGCGCCGCTGGCGCGCCCGCGGCATCCCGGCCGCGGGCCGAAGCATCGATTTCTACTTCACCGACGGGACGGCGCGGCGCGACCCCGCGACCGGCACGTACTCCACGCTGCTCGACGCGTTCTTTGTGCAGGACGGACAGCTATTCACGTACGTCCCGAGCGCAACGGTCGGCCCGCCGCAGCAGACCAACTTCGGCGCCTTCTTCTCCGCTGCGCTCAATGAAAACCGCCCATACCGCGTCGTGCTGCCGCGCGGCTACGCCAACAACCTGCAACGCCGCTATCCGGTACTTTATCTGCACGACGGTCAGAACGTGTTTGACCTCGGGCCGTTCGGCACGTGGAACGCGGACGAGACCGCGGCGGCGCTGATCCGCTCGGGCGCACTGCGCGAGATCATCATGGTGGGCGTCGAAAACACCGCCAACCGCGCCCGCGACTACATTCCACCCGACGACATCGTTCCGATCGGACCCGGCTCAGGTCAGCCCGGTCGCGCCAACGTGTACGCCCAGTTCCTCATCCACGAGCTGAAGCCGCACATCGATGCGACGTATCGCACGCTCACCGGCCGCGACGACACGGCGACGCTGGGTTCGAGCCTCGGCGGCGTGGTGTCGCTCTATCTGGGCTGGGATCACAACGCGGTGTTCGCTCGTTGCGGACCGATGAGCGGATCGTGGCAACTGCCGAATTTCCCCGCCCGCGTGCGCAACGAGGCGTATCGCGATTTGCGCGTCTATCTCGACAGCGGCGACAGCGGGACGTCGAACGACAACGCGTGGCCTTCGATGAGTCTGCGCGACGGACTGCTGACCAAGGGGTATGTGCTGGAGCGCACGCTGCGACACGTCGTCGGCTACGGGCATCAGCACAATGAGGCCGCCTGGGCCGCACGCCTGCCGCAGGCGCTGACGTTTCTTTTTCCGGCGACGGAGGACGCTGGCGGGCTGCATCTGCAACTGTATCGCGGCGACGCGAACTGCGACGGCGAAGTCAACAACTTCGACGTCGACGCGTTTGTGCTGGCGCTGACCGATCCGGCGGCGTATCGGGCGGCGCATCCACTCTGCGACGAGCGCCTCTGCGACGCGAACGACGACGGCGGCGTGAACAACTTCGACATTGACGCGTTCGTCGCGCTGCTCGTTGCGCCGTAGCGGCGCGCGCCCGCTCGCGCGCCGCGATTCTCTTTCTCTCCCGCGTGAACACGAGACCGTGGATGCAGCGCCCCGCGTTGGACGATTCGATCGTGGCGATCGCGACCGCCTGGCAGGCGGCGCCCGTCGGAATCGTGCGCATCAGCGGCGAGGACGCGTTTGAGCTGGTTGCCGGACTTGCCGCGCCGCCCGATGGGTCCGGCGCGCGCGAGCAGCGGGTCGCGCCGCCGCGCACCGCGGGCTGGACCAGCGCCCGCCTGGTGCTCGGCGACGAACTCGCGTTGCCCGCGACGATCTTCTGGTTCCCCGCGCCGCGCAGCTACACCGGACAGAACGTCGTCGAGCTGCACACGCTCGGCGCGCCGCCGTTGCTGCGCCTGCTCGCGGGCGCGCTGATCGAGCGCGGGGCACGCCGCGCCCTGCCGGGCGAGTTCACGGCGCGCGCGTTTCTTGCGGGCAAATTGGACGCGGACGGGGTCGAAACCGTGCTGGCGCGCATCCACGCCGCGGACGCCGGCGCGGCGCGACGTGCGGCGCGGAGCGACTCGTCGCAGCGGTTCGCGCGATTGGAGCCGCTTCGCGCGGAACTGGTCGACCTGATCGCAGTGCTCGAAGCCGGAATCGACTTTGTGGATGAAGAGGACGTGCGCCTGATCGCGCCGGCCGACGCGGCCGCCCGCATCGACGCCCTGCGGGTCGCCCTAGCGGCGCTCGACCAGCGCGGCGTGTCGAATGCGCGCGGCGCCAAGCCGCATGTCGCGCTGGTCGGGCTGCCCAACGCAGGTAAGAGTACGCTGTTCAACGCGTTGCTCGGCACAGAGCGGGCGATCGTCGCGCCCATCGTCGGCACGACGCGCGACGTACTCTCCGCCGAACTGAACATCGACGGCGTCGCGTTCGTGCTTCAGGACTCCGCGGGCCTGGGTCGCACCGCCGCGGAGCTCGACCTTGCGGCACACTGTGCCACCGAAGCCGCCGCCGACGCCGCCGACCTGGTGCTCTGGGTTCACGCGGCTGGCGAGCCCTGGACTGCGCACGAGCGCACCGCGCTGGCGCGCGTGCCCGCGGAGCGCCGGCTTGTAGTGCTCAGCAAGTGCGATCTCGGCCCGCCGCGCGCCGACCTCGACGACGCCACTACCCAGGAAGCGCTCCGCGTGAGTCACGCGAACGGGCTCGGACTGGGCGAGCTGCGGCGTGCCCTGGCGACCCGCCTGGCGCGCTACACCACGGGCGCGCTCGTCGATCAGTTTTCCGCCGGCGTCGCCGCGGCCCGCGCCCCGCTGGCGCGTGCCCTGGCGGCGGTGGACGCGCGTGCCCCCGCGCTCCGCGATGCGGAGTTGATCGCTTGGGAACTGCGCGCTGCGGCCGCGGCCCTGTCGCGGACGATGGATGTGCCGCTCGTCGATGAGGTGCTCGGTAGGATCTTCTCGAACTTCTGTATCGGAAAGTGAATCCGCCGGATCGGGCCGAGAACCGCAAACCGATCAAGGATGATCGGAGTCCTGAATATAGCCCGCGACAATCGATCGGCGCGGCTCGGCTCCACGAGCGCGGGATTGGGATGCGCGGCTAACAAAATCCGACAGCCGCGAGCCGCTTGAAACTCGGCCCCGCGCGTATAACATAATGTTGCGGAATTGGTTATGGTGTTTCGAACGAACGGTAAGCGATTTCGTCGGTGCGGCGGGATTTTCTAAACTTAACCCGCGTTACCGCCGATACATAGTGTCAGAAATTCGAAAAATTTTGCGTGATCATCGACACGAATTGCGTTCAGATGGTATAAATAAGAAGTGAGGGTCGATAATAATCGTCGCCTGTCCGGCGACCGCAGTACCTGGCTTCTTTCCCCTCCGGAGAGCACCGGGACGCCTTAGGGCCCCTGGTGCCCTCTTTTTTTTTTGAACTCCTCGCGGACCTGCGCACGCTCCCGCCGGGCTCGCCCTTGCCGATAGTACCGAAAATCCGCATGCTTGCTACCGTCGCCGACCCCGCACGCCGCGCACGCCCCTGCCGCGTGATGGCACGCGCTTGCGCCCGCGGCCGCCGCCGGCTCGCTCAGACGCCGCCGCGTCGCGTTCGCCGGCCGCGACACCCAGCACGCCGGCGGCCGGTGTCAGCACCAGCGTCTCTCGAGCTTCGTCGACGCTCGCGACGCGCACCCGCACCGGCTGCCCCGCCGTGACGAGCCGGCGCGTGCGGCGGGCTGCGTACGTGGCCGCCCGCTCGTCATACGACCAGTCGTCGTGACCGAACGCTTCGAGCGGCACGAGCCCCTCGGCGAGGTGCGGCTGCACCTGGACGAACGCGCCGAAACGCATGACGCTCGTGATGACGCCGTCGAATTCCTGCCCCACCTTGCCGCGGAACAGACTCAGCATGAGGAGGTGCTGCACGGCGCGAGCGGCAGTCTGCGCGCGGCGCTCGGTCGCACTGGCATGCCGGCCGAGGTCGGCCAGCGCTTCGACCGCCGTGTCGCTGCGCTCGCGCGGATGAGCGCCGGAATTCGCGCCGCCGCGGATCACCGCGTCGAGCAGGCGGTGAACGGTAAGATCCGGATAGCGCCGGATCGGCGACGTGAAGTGGCAGTAGTCCTCGCTGGCGAGCGCAAAGTGCCCTTCGTCGGACGGACTGTAGCGCGCCTGCGGCAGCGTGCGCAGCAAGAGGTAGTTGACGATCAGCTCCTCCGGCCGGCCGCGGACCTGGTCGAGCAGCGCGTGGATCGCCTCGCGGTCGAGCACGCGCGGCGGCTTGCGCCCCAGCACGGGCGCGAGCGGCGCGAGCTGCTCGGCCGCGTCGGCCTCGGGCGGCGGGTGAATCCGCCGCAGGTGCGGGATCTCGCGCTGCATCAGCAGCTCGGAGACGGCCTCGTTCGCGGCCACCATGAACATCTCGATGATGGTGTGCGAGAAGCTGGCGTCCGCGGCGCGGGCGTCGAGCACGCGGCCGTCGCGATCGAGTTGAAACGCCGCCTCGGGCACGTTGAGCACGATCATGCCCTCGCGCAGCCGCCGCTCGCGGATGCGCCGCGCCAGCTTTTCGGCGGTGCGCAGCAGGCCGACGATCTCCCGCGAGTGCTCGTGCGGGCCGCCGTCGAGAATGCCGGTCGCTTGCTCGTACGTGAGCCGCGCGTGCGAGCGAATCACGCTGTTCGCAAAGCGCCGCTCGACGATCTCGGCCCGCTCGTTGTAGGTGAGGAAGACGCTCTTGGCGAGGCGCGGCTGGTCCGGCTGGAGACTGCAAACGCCGTTGCTGAGCGTCTCGGGCAGCATCGGCACGACATAGCCGGGGAAATAGACACTGGTGCCGCGCAGTCGCGCCTCGCGATCGAGCACGCCGCCTTCGGGCACAAAGTGTGCGACGTCCGCGATGTGCACGCCGAGGCGCAGCAGTCCGCCGGCGCGGTGCTCGATCGAAATCGCGTCGTCGAAGTCGCGCGCGTCGAGCGGATCGATCGTAATCGTGAGCAGCTCGCGCAGGTCTTCGCGCCCGTCGTGTCGCTCGGGGTCGAACTGCCGCGCCGCGTGCTGCGCCGCGCGGCGCACCGCGGGCGCGAAGACGTCGGGAATCTCGTGCCGCCGGAGCACCGTGAGAATCTTGGTCTGTGTCGCCGTGGGCGGGCCGAGCTTCTCGACGATCACCGCGCGCGTCCGCCGCGCGCTGGTGACGTCCGGCAGCGCCTCGACAACGACCACGTCGCCGGGCGCCGCCGACTTGGCGGTCGGGTCGTCGATCTCGATGAGCGGCGAAGGCGTGCGCCCGTGGGGTCGCACGACAAATCGAGCGCCGAGCCTCTCAAGCGTTCCGATCCAGCGCAGCGTGCCGCGCTCCATGACGCGGAGCACCGAGGCGCAGGGTCGCGGGTCGTCGCGGCGGGACTTCCAGACGCGGACCAGCACGGTGTCGCCGTCGAGCGCGTCGCCGCCGCGGCCGCGCGGCACATAGAGATCGGGCCCCTCGGCGCGCTGCACGAAGCCGAAACCGCGTGCGTGTGCGCGGTAGACGCCGACGACACGGTCGGCCGGCTCCGGGGCTTCGAGGCGGCGACCCTGACCGAGGACGATGCGGCCGGCCGCGAGCAGATCCCGCGCCGCCTGGCGGAATCCCGCATAGTGGTCGTCCGCCACGCCGAGCGCGCGCGCCAGGGCGCGCAGCTTCAGTGGTCGTTCGCGGTGGTCGGCGATATACTGCAAGATGACCTGAGACCAGTCGTGGGAGGGCTCAGGCGGGCATTTTGATGGCATCGCACCGGCCAGCGAGACACAGGACGGCGACGCGACAACGCGACCAGCGTGCGACGTTCGCCCCCTCATGCGACATGATACGCTGCCGCCCACATCCCGGCCAACCACCCATTCCGCAGGGGACCGAGCCATGACCAACAACAATCACACGCTGCGCACCGACACGCAACTTTCCGTCTTCCTCGTCAACAAACCCGGCGTGCTCGCGCGCGTCTGCCAGCAGCTCGCGGACAGCAAGATCAACATCGTCGGCATGAGCATGATGGACTCCACCGAGCACGGCGTGCTGCGGATGGTCGTCGAAGAGCCGCAGCGGGCCCGCGGCATGCTTACGCATCTCGACGTGCCCACGACCGAGACGCAGGTGCTGGTCGCCACGCTTCCCAACCGCCCCGGCGCGCTTGCCGACATGGTCGAACGCCTGGCCGCCGCGCACATCAACGTCAACTACGCGTACTGCACGACCGGCGCGCCCGGCGGTAAAACGCTCGGCATCTTCAAGGTCACCGACAACCAGAAGGCCATGCACGTCCTCGAGGAACGCAAACCGCGTCGCAAGGAACCCCTCGCCGCCGTCCGCGCCGAGCCCCGCGCGCGCCGCCGCTGAACATGTGCAACGCCGCGCCGGACCCAGAGCCGCACCGCGAGCCGAGCGCGGCGGCGCGCCATGAGGACGTGCACGCCGGTCCTAGGCTTTCGCCGGGCGCGACGCGCCTCTACGCGCTGCTCACGCTCGCGACGTGCGCCGCGGTGCTGGCGCTCGCGGTTTGGCTCAAGCCGGACACGCGCGGCTACGGCACGCACGAGCAGCTGCGCGTGGCGCCCTGCGGATGGCTCGAACGCTACCGGCTGCCTTGTCCCACGTGCGGCATGACGACCGCGTTCTCGTTCACCGTCCGCGGGCGGTTTCTTGCTGCTGCGTGGGCGCAGCCAGCGGGCTTCTCGCTCGCGCTCATGACCGTCGCATTGGCCGTCGGCGCCGCGTTTGCGCTCGTCGCCGGACGCGTCCCGCGTCTGCGCTGGCCGCTCCTCACGCCTTACCGCGTGTTCTGGATACTCCTTCTGCTGCTGGTCGGCGGATGGGCGTTCAAACTCGCCGCGGGCCTGCTCGCCGGCGAACTGCCGCTGCGCCGCTGAGTGCGGGGTCGCCCTGCCGCGCCGCGAACGCGTGGAGCCGCGCGAGCCCGCGACTACAATCCCCCGACGGCTTGCGGTATAAGAGCGGGTTCGCGGCCGGGCGCCGCGCACCGGCGGGGCGGAACGCACGAACGCAGAGGACCAGCATGGCGGAAGAGCAAATCCCCAATACGGCCGCGCCGCCGACGACCAGCGACAGCGACAAGTCGAAAGCCCGCCAGTGGTTCAAGAAGGCCAACGACTGCCGCCAGAAGCGCGAGTACGACTACGCGGTCGAGTGCTACCTCAGCGGGTTGGGTTTCTGGCCCGACGCAGTCGAAGACGGGCTGATGCCGCTGGGATCGCTCGCGCTCCAGCGCCAGCAGGCCGGCGGCAAACCGCCTGGCATGATGGAGAAGATGAAGCGCTCCACGTCGGGCAAGGACGTGAAGCAGAATCTGCTCAACGCGCTCTGGCTGTGGGTGAAGGATCCAAAGGGCTACGAGCACACCGAGGCGGCGCTGAAGAACGCGCTCAAACTGGGCTATCTCGAGATCGTGAAGTTCATCGCGCCCAAGGCGCTCGACCTGCTGAAGCAGGAGAAGAAGCCGTCCCCGGCGCGGTTCAAAATCCTCCGCCAGACGCTGCTCGACGCGGCGGAGCGCGCGGAGCTGCTGGGGCAGGTCGAGATGCAGGTCTGGCTGCTCGACCAGGCTACGACCTCGCTCGAGTTCCTGCGCTCGCGCATACCCGATGACGCCGACCTGCGCAACGAGCACCGCGACGTTTCCAGCAAGCTGACGATCGCGCGCGGCAAATACTCCGAAGCGGAGTCGTTCCGTTCGTCGTTGAAGGACGCGGAGAAGCAGACCGTCCTGCACGACACCGACCGCGTCAAGCAGGGCGAGCAGACCTTCGAGACGCTGCTCGCGGCGGCTCGCAACGAGTTGGCCGAGCACCCGACGCTCACCGCGAAGGTGTTCGGACTCGTCGACCTGCTTTGCCGCCGCGAACGCAAGGACGACGAGGACGAGGCGATCCAGCTGCTGGCGCGCTACTACGCGGAGAGCAAGAACTACAGCTACAAGATGCGCGCGGACGACATCCGTCTGCGTCAGCTCGCACGGACGACGCGCGAGCTGTTGACCGAGGCGAAACGCACCGGCTCTGAAGACGACAAGCGCAACGCGCGGCTCGCGGCCATGGACCAGCTCGAGACGGAGATCGAGATTCAGCGCGAACGGATGTCCAACTATCCGACCGACCTGCGAATCAAGTTTCGCTATGCGCAAGCGCTGTTCCGTGCGAAGCGCTACGACGACGCGATCCCCGCGCTCCAGGCCGCGCAGGCGGATCCGCGCAACCGCGTGCAGTGCCTGCTGCTGATGGGCCGCTGCTTCTACGAGAAGCAGCAGCCGACGCCGGCCCGCGAGGTCATCCAGGAAGCGCTCGACGCGTACGAACTGACCGGCGACGACACGCACAAGGAACTGCTCTATCACCTCGCCCAGGCGTACGAAGCCGAGGGCAACGCGACCGAGGCCGCCGCCACGCTCGGCAAGCTCGTTCGCGTGGATTACAACTACGCGGGCGGGGCGGCCCGCGAGCGCTTGGAAAAACTGAGCAAGACGGGATAGCACACCGGGGCGTGGAAAAGTCGCCCCGCTCCGGTTAGAGTATGCGGCTCGCCCGCAGGCGTCGGGCGTTCGGCGGACGGGCAGCCGCCGGGTTTCGGACGTTTTTTGAGGAACGCACGTGGCGCATTCGATTTCGGCCAAGAAGCGGATTCGACAGAACGCAAAGCGGGCAGCAATGAACCGGGCGCGACACAGTCGGCTGCGCTCGCAGCTGCGAAAGACCCGGGACGCGCTGACAACGGGTAACGCGGGCGACGCTGAAAAGGCTTTCAAAGAGGTCGTTCAGCTGCTCGACCGCGAGTCGAACCGCGGCCTGATCCACCCCAACGCGGCCGCGCGCCGCAAGAGCCGACTGGCCCGTCGACTCAACGCGGTCAAGGCGCAACCACCAGCCAAGAAGTAAGTTAGAACGCTTCAACGGTGTTTTTGCGAGGTTGAGTTCCTGGCTCAGCAGCTCTGTCGGGAGCGCGCCCGGAACCGGCCGCGAGCTTCTCCGGCCCGCCCTTCCCCCTGTCGATCCCACAGGTTCGTGGCTACACTCGGTCGATCTCTTCTGCGGCGGCGTCTCGCCCGCGCGATCGCGGTGCGGCCCGTCGGCAGCATGCGCGCCGGCTCGGCGCGCCAGCGGAGAGCCGCTTGTTCAACGTCGTTCACGTCACCCACGAGGCCGTCTACAAGATGGGCGGCATCGGCACCGTTCTCGAAGGACTGATCAACAGCCGCCCCTATCGCGACGCGGTCGGGCGAACGCTGCTCGTCTGCCCGATGTTCTATCCCGAGCGGCTGGAGCGATTCGGCCCCGGCGGGGCCGTCGAATACTCCTCGCTCGACCACATCCACGAGAGCCCGCACGCCGACGCGTTCCGGCAGATCGAGCGCGAATGGTGCGTTCATTTTGCGTACGGCCAGCGCCCGATCGAGGACGAGGCGACCGCGCGGCGGACGATGTGCGAAGTGCTGCTGGTCGACCTGCGCTGGATCAATCGCGCGCGCGTGAACGACCTCAAGGGGCTGCTGTGGGAGTATTGCGGGCTCCAGTCGAACCGGCACGAACACGTCTGGGATTTTGAGCAGTATGTGCAGATCGCCGGGCCGGCCGCGGCGGCGCTCGAAGCACTCCGCATCGGCGGCGACGCGCAACCGGCGATCATCCTCGCGCACGAGTACATGGGCCTGCCCACGGCGCTGGCAGCGGCGCTGCACCAGCCGAAGCACTATCGCACGCTCTTTCATGCGCACGAAGTCGCGACGATGCGCCGGATCGTCGAAGAGCATCCCGGTCACGACGTGATGTTCTACAACGTGCTCGAGACGGCGCGGCGATCCGGACTCTACTTGCGGGACGTCTTCGGCCCGCAGGACGATTATTTCAAGCACGCCATCATCGAGACCAGCAAGTACTGCGACGGCACGCTCGCGGTCGGCCACCACGTCGTCCGCGAACTCCAGTTCCTCGGCAGCGATCTCGAGAAGAGCGACATCACGCTCGCGTACAACGGCATCGCGTCGTCGCGCATCACGCCGCCGCGCCGCGCGGAAAGCCGGCAGCGGCTGCGGGACTACTGCGCGTCGTTGCTGGGCTGGCGACCCGACCACGTGTTCACACACGTGACGCGTCTGGTGCGCAGCAAGGCGCTTTGGCGCGACCTCCAGGTGCTCAACCACATGGACGGCGAGTTCGGCAAACGCGGGCAGTCCGTCGTGCTGCTCGTGCTCTCCACCGAGCTGCCGCGCCGCTCGATCGACGACGTGCTGCGCATGGAGCGCGAGTGGGACTGGCCGCTCGCGCACCGCGAGATCGCGCCCGACCTGACGCCCGGGGAGGCCGCGTACTACCGCTGGGTGCAGTCCTTCAACGCCCGCGCCCGCAACATCCACGTCATCTACATCAACCAGTTCGGATTCAGCCCCGAGGCCTGCGGCTCGCGCGTCCCCGCCGGCGTCGAGTTCATGGACCTGCGCTACGGCAGCGACGCCGAGTTCGGGCTCAGCCTCTACGAGCCCTTCGGCATCTCGCCGCTGGAGCCGCTCAGCTACGGCGGTGTGTGCGTCGTCAGCACGTCATGCGGGTGCGCGGGAGCGGTGAAGCAGTTGCTGAACGCCGAGAACGCCCGCAACATTGTGCTGGCGGATTACATCCACGCCGAGGCCGACCGCCGACCGCAAACGGTCAAACAGGCGATCGAGATCGGCGAACAGGAGCGCCGGGCGGCGGAAGAGCGGGCGGCGGAAGTGGTCGCGCGCGAGCTGCTGCGGCGGCTGCCCACAAACGAAGCCGAGGAGCGCGAACTGCTCGAAACAGGGCACGCGCTGGCGGAAAAGCTCAGTTGGGACGCGGTCGCGGAGCGATTCATCCTGCCGGCGATGCGCCGCGCAAGCACGCGGCGGCTGGTCTATAAGCTGAGTGGATAGTGTCGTGTCCCGAGCTCCGCGGCGCGTACTCTGTCGGGTGGTTCGGGCGCCCCGCGGGTTGTCTCCGCAGTAAAGACGGTCGCGCTCCCACGCCGGGTGGCGCAGTGTCGGCGCCTCCCTCCGCACCAAAGCGCCGGTGCCCGACCGGGATACACCCGGACGCACGCGCGGCGGCCGCGTTGCGGGGTCGACCAGCCCGGCGCTTCCTACGGACACCCCTGCGTCAAACACACAACAAACGGATCGATGTCGAAGTTGTTCACCACGCCGTCGCCGTTGCAGTCGGAGTTCAGCAGCGTGCAACCCGGCGGATCGATGCCTGTGATCAGCACGAAGACGAACGCGTCGATGTCGAAGTTGTTCGTCACGCCGTCACAATTCGGGTCGCAATCTCCCGGCGTCGTCGCCTCGACCTCGAAGGCGCCCATGTCCACGCTCGTGCCGAGCACGCGCGATTCGTAAACGATGTCGAACGGCACCGGCTCGGCGACGTTGCTGTCGTCGTCGAGGTCGGCGGCGTCCGGCGGCCGCAGCGCGTCGCTGCCGGCGTCGATGCAAGGCGACAAATTGCCGATCGAGCCGCTGGGCTGGAGCTCGGGATTCTGGTCGATGTTGTTTCCGCCCCAGTTGGCGAGGTCACAGCCGCCGCCGGTCTGCACAAACACCGCCGCCTGTCCGCCTTGCACGTCGCAGTAGTCGATCACGGGCGACGACGGACACGCGAAGAGCGAGACCTGCGCACCGTTCGGCGCCATGTTGCCCCAGACGATCGAGTTCTGAATGGTCGGATCGGCGATATAGATGTAGAACCCGCCGCCGTGGAACGACGCGGTGTTGTTGATCACCGTGCAATTCTGGAAGACGGCGTTGCTGAAGCGGGCGACGCAGACGCCGCCGCCGCCGCGGCCGGTGTTGTTCCGCACGAGCGTGTTTCCGACGAGCGGGCTGCTGGATTCGCGGAAGAAGAGCCCCGCGCCGCTGCCGGCGCCGAAGACGTTTTGCGGCAGCGTGTTGTCCTGCACGGTGCAGTTCATGATGACGCCGCCGGTATTATTCTCGAAGTAGACGCCGGCGCCGCCGCAGTTTCCGCAGCCGCCGGTGCCGCGGTTGTTGCGGATGGTGCAGTCCGCGAGCAGCGGTTGGAGGCTGTTGGTGGCGTAGATCGCGCCGCCGCCGTAATGCGCGGAGTTGCTTTCCAGGATGCAGCCGCGAATCTGCGGGCTGGCGCTGCTGAGATAGACGCCGCCGCCGCTGCTGAGGGGATTGTCGCCTTCGCTGGCGACGTCGGCGTTTCCGCCGCGGATGGTGAAGCCGTCGAGCAGTGTGGCGGCGCTGACGCCGTACGCGCTGACGACGTGATAGCAGTTCTCGCCATGATTGGCGAAGTTCGCGCCGTCGTCGCCGTTCAGATCGCCGGAGAGAATGGTCGGATTCGCCGCGGGGTCGCGCTCGAACTCGAAGTCCTCGGTGCCGTCGAACCCGCCATACACGCGCACGTTGTTGACCAGCGCAAATGTGAGATTGCGGTCGCCGGCCGGCCCGGGGGTGTACGTTCCCTGCGCGACCCACAGCTCCAGCACTTCGCCGCCGCTGGCCTGGGCGGTGAGCAGCGCCGTTTGCAGGCTGGTGAACGCGTCGGCCCAACTCGAGCCGTCGTTGGCACCGGTCGCGGTCCAGTCGACATACTTGACCGGGCCTGCGGGCGTATACGGTGCGATCGTCAGCCGGTAATCCTCGACCTCGCCATAACGCGCCAGACCCTTGGACTGATCCAATGGATGCAGGCCAATGCCGGCGGGATAGGACTCCCAGCGGTTGGCGCGCTGCACGCCATCCGGCAAGCCGCCGGCAGCGTCCCAGTACTTCACTGCGCCCGCCGGGCTCGGACCCACGTTGACGAGGCCGGCAAAGTTGATCTGTCGGCCGGCGTTTTCGCCGTAATCCACCCGGAAGCGTGCCCACGTCTCGCCGATCGGCATGCCCGGCGGCGTGTTTGGCATGGTGAACTCGAGGTGATACACCCCGCCGCGCGTGCCGAAGGGCTGGAAGGTCGCGTCGCGCCAGGCGGCGGGATTGGCGCACAAGCGGAAGACGCATTCCCCCGCGTCGTCCCAGTCGCCGTTGCGGTTCCAGTCGAAAAAGCCGCTCACCCACACGTGCTTGTTGGCATTGGGATCGTGCACGCCGTCGCTCGCGTGGTGCGTGCTGGTTCCATGCGGGTCGCCGGGCAGAAAGCTGGCATAGCGCCCGCCGTCGGCGTCGATCACGTCGTTGTGCTCGGTGTTGATGAAGACGCGCAGCTTGGCGGTGCGCGGCGCACCCAGCTTGCTGAAGATGAATGGGCCGAGGAGTTGGATGCCGCCGTCGCGCGCGTCCATGTCGACAAGATTCTGTACGCCGTCCGGATCGGGCGCCCAGGCGGCGTGATTGAACGCCTCAAATTCGGGGCTGGCGTCGGAAGGCGGCGGGGGAATCGCGCCCGCCAGGTCATACACCCACTCCGGCGGCAGCGCCGGGTCGCGCCCCAGCCACTCCTCGCCGCAATCTTCGTGCCGTGCGCCGGCATTGGCGACGGCCGTGCGATAGTTGGTGCCCGCGTCCGGCGCGTCGCCGATCTCCTCGCCCGACGCCATTCGCGCGCGCGCGTCGTGGTTCGCGCCGCCGGCAATTACGGTGTTCCGCAATCCATAGCGATGCTCGACGACGTGCTGATAGCCGCCGGGATTGTTGGTGTCGCGCAGGAAATAGTCGGAGATCATCAGGTCCTTGCCGACGTTCACGTTGCCGGGCAAAGTCCACAGGTGCGCCAGAATGCCGGCGACGATCGGCGCGGAGAACGACGTGCCGTCGATGAACTGCACGCCGCCGCCGTCCTCGTTGCGGTTGAGCGTGAGAATGCCCTGTCCGGGCGCGGCGATATGCGCCGTCGTAATGCCGAAGTTCGAAAACTCGGCCAGGTTGTCGCGATTGTTCGAGGCCGCGACGGTGAGCTGATTGGGCAGGTTGTACGACGCCGGAAACGCCGCCGCGATGCCGTCGAACACGCCGTTGATCACGCCGCGGGCGGGCCGATCGACGTACTTCTCGTCCGCGGCAAACGCGACCAGCGCGCGGCCGATGTCCGGCTCGCCGTTCATGACGAGGCCGCGGCCATACTGCGTGCCGCCGTCGATGAAGAAGCTCAGGCGCGTGTCGCCGACCGTGACCGTGTTGCTCAGGTCTTCATCCCAGTAGCAATGCTCGCCGGCGTCATACTGGTTGGCGTTGGCGCCCGTGTCGCGGTGCTTCTCCTGGGCCAGAAACGGACGCAGCGCCAGCGGATCGAGCAGCGGCGGATTCACATCAGGATCGTTGGCCGCCACCATGCTGCCGGCCGTCATCCCTTGGCTCGGCAGACCGCTGCCCGAGCGGCGCACGTCGCCGACCGACACCCGGTTATTGGCGTCCGCGTCGCGATACACCCAGTCGCGGACCTGCCCGTCGGCGTCGTTGCTATCGCCGCTGTTGCCCGCCGAAACCACGAACACGACGCCATAGAGGTCGTTGGCGGCGGCCATCTTGGCGCGCATGGCGCTGTCGTAGCCGACGCCGCCGAACGACATGTTGACGATGCGGATGTCGCGGTTGTGCGGCGCCGCGCGGTTGCGCTGCACGTAGTCGATGGCGGCGATGATCGACGCGCTCGTGAGCGAATGCGAGCGCAGCGTCATGATGTTGGCGCGCCAACAAACGCCGGAGACATGCTCGCCGTTGTTGCCTTCCGCGCCGATGCAGCCCGCGACCGCGGTGCCGTGCCCGTCGAGATCGGTGATGTCGCCGCTGGGGTGATTGGATGCGAAGGAGATCAGCAGATTGCCGACATCCGGGTCGGTGAAGACGAAGGGAATGTCCACCACGACGCCGGGCGCCGGCCCGCCGGCGGGGCTGGTGACGCGGATGTCGCCGTCGGAGACCACATTGTCATTGTCCACGTCGACATAGACGCCTTCGCCGATGTCATACAGCCCGTTGACCGTCGCCGTCTCGTCGTGGCGCTCAAACCGCGCGCCGAAGTTCCGGAAGAACCGCAGCGGCACGTCGACGTCCGTGTCGTTCGCGGCCACGGTCGTGTTCGCGTTCAACCCCGCGAACGTCGCCGTCAGCCGCCGATCGCCGGGCAAGCGGATGAGTCCCGGCTGCGAGAACGCCGGGCTGATGCGCCGGTCCTTGTTGCAGTCCGCGACAATCCACTCCCCCGGATCGTAGAGTCCGTTGCCGTTCGCATCCGAATGCAACTGCAAGACGCCAAACGGCTGGAGCTGGGTGCCGTTTGCCGGGTTGGCCGCCCCGCCGCGCACGCGAATGTCGCTGCCCGCGGTGAACAAGCCGTCCCGCGACGCCGCCAACTCGCGGATCAGCCGCTCCGCGTTCTCGTAGAATCCGTTGACCGTGCCGTCGTCGACAAATAGCTCGTCGGATCGGAACCGAATCAGCCCGAACCCCGCCCCCGC
This sequence comes from Phycisphaerae bacterium, assembly GCA_050184295.1. GTDB lineage: Bacteria > Planctomycetota > Phycisphaerae > UBA1845 > Fen-1342 > JBFXAM01. Next base: position 59,160 of record JBFXAM010000002.1, read on the forward strand.
TTCGTCATCGCCCGCCGCCACCACCGAACCCGCCGCGTAGGGCGGATTGCCGCCGCCGCGCGCCACCGGCGTAATGCGGATATCCCCAATCGTGACGCTCGCGCTGGCGTCCACGTCCATATAGACTTCCTCATCCGCATCCATCCGGCCGTTCCCGCCTGGCGGCGGCGTGAACTCGTTATGCCGCTCGCCGTCCGTGAAAAGAAACGGAACGAGCAGGCGCGCCGCAACCTGGTCCGCGTCGCCGCCGGCTACGTCCGTGCCCGCGGCATAGTTGTCGACGCCCTCGGTGACGGCGGTCAGCCGCCGATCACCGGTCGTCACGGTCTTCGAGTTGTCCGCGTCGTTGTAGACGAACTCGCCCGCGTCGAAGATGCCGTTGCGCGTCACATGCTCGGTGTGCGCCTCGCGGCGCTCGGGCAACTCCAGGAAACGCGCGAGCGGATCGTCGTTCGCCGGCCGGGCGACGCCGTTCAGCACCAGGTCCGGCGCGCTCACCTTCTCGTTCTGGTCCACGTCCACCAGGATCGCTTCACCGTCGTCGTACTCGCCGTCCTCGTCCGCGTCGTGGTACACCTCGACGCCGTCGAAGTTCGCGCCGTACAGGTCGTCGCGCACGCCGTTATTGTCGCCGTCACTGTTGTCAATGAGGTTGTCGATCGGGTTCGCCCACAAGTTGCCGTCGATGTCGGTGTGGTTCTGGTCGGTCCCCGAATCCAACACGCCCACGATGATCGCCCGGCAATCCGTGTGCGTCACCCACGCCTGCGGCGCGTCGATGTCCGCGTCGATGATCCCCAATCCGCTCCCCGTTCCCGGCGAGCCGTAGAAGTCGCGCAGCGGCAGCCCCAGATCCATGTCGGGCGCCGCGCTGTCGACGGTGGACCCCGCGTTGAAGCCGGCCGGACAGGCCAGCAGGCGCACGTCGTCGTGCGTCACGAGGCGGTTGTCGTCCGCGTCGTCGTAGACGCATTCGCCCATGTCATAGCGCGTGTTGCCGTTGGCGTCCTCATAGCGTTCGCTGCTGCGAAAGCCGATGAGGCGCGTGCCGTTCGGCTTGGCCGGGCCGGCGAGCAGCGCGTCTGCGGCGCTGACCGTGCCGCTGCCGTCGAGATCGAGATAGATCGCCTCGCCGCGGAAGTTTCCCGGCCCTTCGTCGCGATCGAAGAAGAACGTCACCGGGCCATCGTCGGTGTGCAGTTCAGCGGGAACGATCTGGTCGGCCTTGCCCGTGTTGTGCAGCCACCACTGCGCTCCAAAAAGCGGATCGTTCGGCACCGTCAGTTGGTTGTCGTGCTCATACTTCAGATTGAGTGACACGAACGCGACCGCCGGGTCCGCCGCCACGCGTTGCAGCGCGGCGCGCGTCGACTCGTCCGTCTTTACACGCACGTGCCAGATTTCGACCCCCTCCGCATAGCGCGCGATCGGCGAGAGGCCGAGCTTGTCGAGCAGCGGGACGCCGGCGGCCCAATCCGTCGACGCATGGAACGATACGAGCAGCTCGCGCGCCACCCAGCGCGTCCCCCACGCGTCCGCCTCCAACACGTACGCGCCAACGCGCGCCTGCGGTTCGGCCGCGTCATACGCCGACACGCTCCGTTCGGCGCTGCGCGCGGGCGGGTCCGCCCGCGACGGCGCCGCGCTCTCGTCCGATCCCAGAATCGCCGACGCCGGCGCCAGCACAACGACCGTCAGCAAGACGAGCTTCATCGTCGATCGCATGGATGCGTCCCTCCGGCCGCGACCGCGGAATCTCCGCGTGCGCGCCGTGCCTCGACATCATGAATCGTCGCGGCCAACGACGGGCGTTCCACCGGAACGTGGACGAGGCCGGCGTGAACCGATCGACTGACTCACAGATAGGAATGCGAATCTCGGCGCCGGCCCGAGCGGCGCGCCGGATTCGATCTCAAGAGTGATTATGCCCGGATATGCCCGAGAGCGTCAAGAAAATGTTGCGTCGCGCGACCCAGTCGACCGGGCACATTGCACGAGATTCATGCGCCGCTCGCGGCGGCCGCACCCGCCACACGCCGCGAAGCAGCGCGCGCCCCGGGCTGCCGCCGCCTACAGCAGGCTCATGATCTCCAGCGCATCGCGGAACTGCGACCAGCGCTGTTCCAACGTCCCCGTATACCCGATCGAGAGTCGCACCAGACCGGGCGAGATTCCCGCCCGCGCCTGCTCCTGCCGCGAGAGCTCGCTCGAAGTCGACGCCGCCGAGCAGGACATCAGCGTCTCGAAATAGCCCAGGCTCACCGCCATGAACCCGAAGCGATCCTTGTTCTGGAGAATCTCCATCAACTCGTTGGCCCGCCGCACGTCGCCGAGGTCGATGCAGAGGATTCCCCCATAGCCGAAGCCCTCGTTGCGAATCCGATCCAGCACGGCATGGGTGGGATGGTCGCGCAGTCCCGGATAATCCACCGGGACCTTCGTCTCGCGCAGGCGCTCCGCGAAAACCGCCGCCCGCCGGCTGTGCTCCGCCATCCGCAGTCCCAGGTGCGGCAGACGCAGGCTGATGTTGAACGCGACCTTGGGATCCATGGTCGGGCCGAGCAGCATGAGTGCACCGGTGTGCAGGTCCATCAGGCTCTTGATGAAGTCCATCCGCCCGCACACGGCGCCCGCGATCACGTCCGACGCTCCGTTCATGAATTTCGTCAGACTGTGCACCACGACGTCCGCACCCAGCGTGATCGGCGAGACAATCAGCGGCGCGAACGTGTTGTCCACGACCAGTTGGGCGCCGTGGCGATGCGCGATCTCCGCGAGCGCCGGCAGGTCCGCCACCAGCAGCGTCGGATTCGAAATCGTCTCGACATACAGCACGCGCGTCCGCTCCGTGAACGCGCGCTCGATCGCCGCGTGATCGCCGAGATGCGCGAACGACACCTTCAGTCCCGTTTTGCGCGGCAGAAAGTCGTGCAGCAGCGCGAACGTCCCGCCGTACACCGTATCGCTGGCCACAACGTGGTCGCCGGCATCGCAAAGTTGCATCAACGCAGCGGCAATCGCACTCATCCCGCTGGCGGTGGCGTACGCGGCCTGGGCGCCCTCGATGGCCGCGAGCTGGCGTCCGAGGACGTAAACCGTTGGATTGAAGTGGCGTCCATAGAGATAGCAGCCGCCGCCGGACGTGTCGGGACCATGGATGCCTGCGAACAGCGCTGGCATCTCGTCCGCGTTCATGACGGTGAAGGTCGTGCTCGCCTCGATCGACAGGTTGACGCCGCCGTGCTCGCCGAACTCATGCCGCAGGTTCGCGAGCGCCGCGATCGGGTCGAAGGAATTCATGACCGGACCTCCGCGAAGGGCCCGAACACCCCGGGGGGCGGCGGCGCCGCCGCGCTACAGCGCGCCGCGATCCAGCCACTTCGGTACGGTCGGCGCGGCGTACGCCGCCATTTTTTCAAGCAGCTCGTCGACTTCCGCGCTGGTGAGCATCATTTCATAATAGTCACGCCGCAGGAATTGTTGTTCGACGGTGTGCCGCAGAAACGCCAGCAGCGGATCGAAATAGCCGCACACGTTGAGCAGTCCGCAGGGCTTTTGATGCACGCCGAGCTGGGCCCAGGTCCAGATTTCGAAGAACTCGTCGAGCGTGCCGATGCCGCCGGGCAGCGCCACAAACGCGTCCGAGAGCTCCGCCATCAGCGCCTTGCGCTCGTGCATCGTATCGACGATGCGGAGTTCGCTGAGCCCGCGGTGGCCCACCTCGCGTTCCCAGAGCGTCCGCGGAATCACCCCTGTGATTTCTCCGCCCGCCGCCAATACCGCGTCCGCCAGTACACCCATCAGCCCCACGCTGCCGCCGCCATAAACGACCCGCAGCCCGCGCTCGACGCCGGCAGCTGCAAGCCGCCGGGCGGCGTCGGCATACGCCGGGTCGCGCCCGATGCTCGATCCGCAGAACACGCACATCGACTTCATCACCCCACGCTACCCCGCCGCCGACCGCGCCGCCACCGAGATGCCGTGTCGGACACGACGTGCGTCCCACACCCGGTCGCATCGGCGGCGCGTCGGACCCCGCCGCGCAACGCGGCGGGCCCGGGCGTACGCGCCGGTTGCGGGGCCCGGCCGCGGGCTTGGCGCACGGAACCCCGATCCGCAACCGCGCGCGGAATGCCCCCGAAACCACGCCCCCCGACCTCGGACGCTGGACAACTCGACGGCGACGGACCATAACCATGCAGACGCACGACGCATCGAGGCGCGGCGGCCGGCCGCGGGCGAGGCCTGCGGGTTGCCGGGACGATGCACCGGTTCACGTCTCAACAAGGAGCACTTTATGAGATTCGCGGTGATTTCGCTGGCGGCAATCGCACTGCTCGGGCTCGGGCTGACGGGCTGCGAAACGACTGGCGCCACGAACAAGGGCGCCTGCTGCCCGGCCGGCGCCTGCGCCGCTGACACCTGCAAATGCAGCGGGTGCGGCGCGACGATGGCGTGCGCCGACGCCATGGTCAAGTGCCCCTGCGGCGCGGTGATGAAGTGCAGCGACGTCTGCAAGAAAGCGGACGGCGCCAAGGGCTGCACCATGCCCGCCACCGTCCACTGCGCCAAGTGCAACAAGGACGTCAAGTGCGCCGACATGAAGGTCATGTGCGCCAAGTGCGCCGGATAGCGCTCGGCGTCTGCCCCGCGGGTCGAAGGCCCGGACGAAAGCCGCTGCTCCGCAAATCGGCGCGGCTCGTCCCGCGCCTTCGACCCTCTCGGTCGAACTCCGATCGTCGGCCCTCGGCGTTCGTCCTTCCGGGTTCGGCCGCTGATTCTGCGCCTTGCACTGCCGGAGGAACGCTCCGATGACCCGTCGGCCGTGCGCGGGCCTGCTCGCCGTCACGCTCCTGATGGGCGGCTGCCCCGCGATGACTCCGGAGCCGCCCGCCGACGCGGTCGCCATCGAAGCGGCGGAGTATGCCGGCACGCTGGTGTGCCTGGTGGACGTGCGCCCGAGCGGCGGCGTCCCGCTCGCCCCGGTTCGAGACGTTCAAACCGCGGCGCTCGCCGTGGTCATCGCCGCGGACGGCGCGGTGACGCTCGATGGAATGACGGTCGCGCCCGGTGCGCTGCTGGCCACGACGACCGCCCGCGCCGCGACGCGCAAGACCATTACCAGCGTCGTCGTGCAGCCCACACAGATCGTCGTCGACTTCACGGCTGAGATCACCTCGTTCACCATCAGCCCGCCGCGGCGCTACGTCGGCGCGGGCCGTTTCACGCTCGCTGGCGTGAGCGCGACTACGCTGCACTACTCCGAAGTCACGCAGCTCACCTACGTCGCCGCCGACGGCGCGATTCTCGCGACCTTCACCTGCTCGGCGAACGTCACGACGAACTGACCCGCGCGGCCGAACGCGCGCGGGCGGCATCGATTTCACGCCGCAGCTCGTCGAACGCCTCGCGATCGCGAATGACCGCGCCCAGGTCGGTCCCGACGCGGTCGCGATCGATCGCCATCCCCCGGCCCTCCAGCAGGACGACTTCGGCGAGCCGCGACCACGGCACTTCGATGCAGTCCGCCGCGCGCCGCACGAGCAGCCCGTCGGGCGTCACCGCCACCAGCGCCGGCGCTTGCGACGCCCGCACCACCCACCGCAGACACCACCCCGCCGCGAGCGCGAACACCGCTGCCAGGAACAGCTCATCGAGCGCCGGCGCGTATCCGCCGCTGACGCTGTGCAGCACCCGATACGCCGGCCGCGCCGCCGCCAACACGCACAACCCCAGCACCACGAAGACGAACCAGCCCGGACTCGCACGCCACGCGATGCTCTCCGCGTCCAGCGCCAATCCACAGCCGCCGCACACGCACGGCGGCGCGTCGTCGAGCAGCCGGTCGCAGCGCGGACAGCGTTCGAGCGGGCGCTGGGCATTCATTTTGCAGAAGGGGATGCGTGGGTGGTAACCGATTGCGACAAGCGGCTTGCTCACTGCACTAGCAGCGGCAGCGCGCGGAACCGCCCGCGTTCCGCCATCGCGGCCGGTTCGAGATCACTCGATGCGCTCGGCGCGGCGGCCGTGACCACGACGCGCGCCGGCGAAACAACCTGCTCCAGTTCGCAGAACAGTGTCAAACCGGTGGACGAGCACACCCGCACGCGCACCAGCGCGCCGATCTGCTCTGGCGCGCCGTCGAACACCGCGATAAGATCCCCCGGCGTACGGCCCACGAGCTGCCGGCGGCGCGCGGTCGAAACCTCCGCGCCGCGATCCTGCTCGGACTCCTGCATCTCCGCATGCGCGCGCCGGGCCTGCTTGCTGTAGCCCTCCACGAGCACCTCCACCGAGCGGCCCACGAGCGCCTGCTTGTGCCGCGCGCTGATTTCCATCTGCACCGCCAGCAGTTCGTTGTTCCGGCGCTGCTTCGTCTCCAGCGGGACGTCGTCGTCGATGTTGCGGTCGGCGGCAGTGCCCGGCCGCGGCGAATACTTGAACACAAAGATGTTCTTGTACTCCACGCGTCGCACCAGCTCGACCGACGCGGCGAAGTCGTCCTCCGTCTCGCCGCAGAAGCCGACAATGAAATCGCCCGCCAGCGAGATATCCGGCAGGTAGCGCCGCGCCGTGTCCATCAGCCGCAGGTACTCCGCGACCGTGTACGTTCTCCGCATGCGCTTGAGCACGCGATCCGATCCGCTTTGCGCGGGAATGTGCAGGTAGGGCATGATGCGCGGATAGTCGCGCATCACCCGAAAGATGTCCTCGTCCCAGTCGGCGGGGAAGCTCGTGACAAACCGGATGCGGTCGATCCCCTCGACCTCGTGAACACGCTCCAGCAGCTTCGCAAACCGCACCGGCGCGCCGTCCTCCTGGTGAACATACGAGTTCACCGTCTGGCCCAGCAGCGTCACCTCGCGGCAGCCGCGCTCCGCCAGCCGCCGCGCTTCCTCGACAATGTGCGCCGGCGGGCGGCTGCGCTCGGGGCCGCGCGTAAACGGCACGACGCAGTAGGTGCAGAATTTGTCGCAGCCGCGCTGCACGCGGATATAGGACTGGAGAACGTTTTCCTCCGGCCCGGGAGCGCGCGACAGATCGAGCGCTTCGAGACTGTCCGCTTCCAGCGCCCGCTGCAACACCTCCGTCCGTCGCGAGTGACTGCCCGCCAGCGCGGTGACGCGCTCGTGTCGCTCCTGCACCTCCGCGATCAGCGCCGGCAGGCGATCCAGATCGCCGGGGCCGCACAGCAGGTCCACCTGCGGCGCCTTCTGAAACAGCCCCTCCTTCTCGCGCTCCGCCATGCACCCGATCACGCCGACGATCATTTCCGGACGCCGGCGTTTCTGTCCGCGAAGTTGCCCAAGGCGCGACAGCACCTTGTCCTCGGCGTGCTGTCGAACGCTGCACGTGTTGAAGAGCACCAGGTCGGCTTCGCGGACGTTCGCGACCATGCGCCAGCCCTGCGCGCAGAGCTGCCCCTGCACGAGCTGGCTGTCCAGCACGTTCATCTGACAGCCGAACGTTTCGAGGTAATACGCGCCGCCCGCCACGCGATCGCAACTCCAACCGTGCGCGCCGCCGTCTTGCGGCGCCGCGGAAATCAGATCTAACCCATTTGCAAACAACAAGTTACTGCGAACCCGCCGACCCGATCCAACCGTGCGCGTCCGCTACCCAATTCGTTTCGCATCATATCCATAGCGACGCTTCGTGTCAGCAGGCCGGGTCCGCATCGCCGGCGACCCACCGCAGTGTCCGCAACGAACGCGCCGCACGCATCCGCGGCGCGCCTCGAACGCGACGCCGATCGCGCGTCCGCGGCCGGCCGACGCCGGCGGTTCAGGCTCGCGAGGCACACAGCGATCCGCCGCTCGGCCGGCGCGCCGGCGAACCCGATGCGTCAGCCGAGGCGCCGAGGTTATCGTGCACCGGGGGCGCCGACGACGCGGCATCCACCAGGCGTGGCTGCCCGACGGCGCGCGAGTGCTTCGCGTTTTCCGTCTCGGGCCCGGACGCGGCGCGTGCCGAAATCCGAATAAGGCGAGGCGAAAACGCCACGCACCGATAGGATGGAGTAGCCACAGGGGGACGCCGCACCGATCCCGATTTTTTGTAGCGCGAGCGGTTGCAGTGGGTTGGATCGCGGTGTAAAAATTGCGCGACCAAGGATGGTTCCGCTTCGGCGAAGGATTGCGCTCATGGCCTCAGACGCTCGAAACACCAGGGTCGTGATTTTTCTCGTCGTGTCGATGACCGCGGGCGCCGCCATGCTGCGCCTGCTGGAGACGCCGACGCGCGCGTTCGCGAGTCGCGACGCGCGGCTGACGGCGGAGCGCGGACCGCGCATCGACAGCGTCGTGATCGAGTACGCGCCGCCGGGCGCGGTGTTCGACGCCGCCGACTATGACTGTGTCATCCCGGTGCACGGACGCGCCACCTGGACGCCGAAGAGCACGCATGTTCGCTTGCTGGTCGAAGGCAGCCGGGGCGACGCGCTCCCACGCGAGCAGTGCCTGGCACTGCTCGGCGCGCTGGGCAGCCTGCACCAACAGTACGGGCTGAACCTGTCGCATGTAAACCTCGATCCGTCGTGCGATCCGCGCGTCGCGGGCGGCCTCGCACCGCAGGCCCGCGACCTGTTCGACCTGCTGGTGCGCAAGTCGATCGTGCGATAGTCCGATCCGCACGCGGTTGTGACGCAGCCATCCGAGCCCCCGGCGCAACCCCGCCCGCACTCAGGCCTCCTGACCTGACTCTCCGGCTCCGCTCCCGCACGCCGGCGACTGGGGCGCTGTTTGGGACCGCGTGAATGGCGGCCGAGCGGCGGGCGCGTACAATGCGCTTCGCGACGCGCCGCCGCGAACCTCGCACGCGCGGTTCGTGGCGTGTGGGGACTGCCCTGGTGCACCAACTGATCGCGATTGACCTGGACGGCACGCTGCTCGATTCATCGCACCGCGTGTCGGTGCGCAACCGCGAAGCGCTGCACCGCGCGCACGCCGCCGGCCTGCGCGTCGTGCTCTGCACCGGCCGCAACCTCACCGAGACTCGGCCCATCCTCGACGACGTCGGCCTCGACTGGGACGCCGTCGTGACGGTCGGCGGCGCGCTGGTGTACGACCTGCGCGCCCGCGAGGCGATTCGCCGTTCGGTCATCGCCGACGACACGGCGCGCCGCTTCGCGACCTGGCTCGGCGCGCTGGGCTATCCGGTGCTCTGGCTCAGCGACGCGCTGGAATGCGGCCACGACGGCTATCTGATCGACGGCCCGCGCTGGCACGTCGCGTACGACCGCTGGATCGAGCGCTCGCCTTGCCGCGTCGCGCGCGTCGCCGCGCTCCCCGCCGACGCCGCCGCCGCGCTCCGCATTTCGATCATCGACGACCACCCGCAACTGACCGGCGTCGACCGCGAGTTGCGCACCCTCTTTCACGGCGCGCTGACACACAACCTGCTCCGCGCGCCGGCGTACGACCTCACCGTCGTCGAAGCCTTCGCACCGCACGTCAGCAAGTGGTACGGCATCGAGCGCCTCTGTGAGTACTGGAGTCTCGACCCGCGCCGCACGGTCGCGATCGGCGACGACGTCAACGACCTCGCGATGCTGCGCGGCGCGGGCCTGGGCGTCGCGATGGGCAACGCGCGGCCGGACGTGCAGGCCGCCGCTCAGCGCGTGGTTGCGACCAACGATGACGACGGCGTCGCGCAGTTGATCGACGAATTGCTTCACAAATGAGACGTGGCTCATGATGATGGCTCGCTATGCACGCGCCGAAGTCGCCGCGCTGCTCGTCGGCGGCGCGGTCGCGACGGGTGGCGTGGCGCTGGTCTTTGGATGGTGGGCGCTGCTGCCGGCGCTGCTGGCGGCGGCCCTGCTCAGCTTCTATCGCGATCCGCCGCGGCGCATCCCGGCGCGCCCGGACGCGCTGCTCGCGCCGGCGGACGGACGCATCGTCGCGATCGAGCGCGAGACGCCCGCGGGCGGCGCCCCGCAACTGCGCGTGGTCATCTTCCTCAGCGTGTTCAACGTGCACGTGAATCGCAGCCCGTGCGCCGGCCGCGTCGCCGCGATCAACTACCAGCCCGGGAAGTTCCTCAACGCGCTCGACGATCGCTCGAACACGGAGAACGAAAGCAACACGCTCGAACTCGCGCCCCGCGCACCCCTCCCCGGGCCGATCCGCGTGCGCCAGATCGCGGGCGTACTTGCACGACGCATTGTCTGCGTCGCCCGCGTCGGCGACGAACTGACGGCCGGGCAGCGCTTCGGTATGATCAAGCTGGGCTCGCGCACCGAGCTCAGCGCGCCCGATGACGGCCGTTGGCGCGTCGACGTGCGCGTCGGACAGGCGGCTCGCGGCGGCGTCACCGTGTTGCTGACCCGCGCCGAGGCATAGCAGCGGTCCCCGTTCCGCGAGGCGATCCCATGCAGCCGCAAAGCAAAGCGCGCTTCAACGGACACGCGCCCGACGACGAGTCCCCGCGCCCGCTGCTGGTCATCGCGATCCTGCCCAGCCTTGCGACGCTGGGCAATCTGCTGTGCGGGTTCATGGCGATCTTCTGCTGCGTGCTGGCGATCCGCGCCGACTTCGCCAGCGGGCTCGTCATTCCGCCGAAGCCGGCGAACGCCTGGCTCGCGCAGTATCTGCCGACCTATGTCGCGTGCGGCGCCTATCTCATCATCGGCGCGCTGATCTGCGACGCGCTCGACGGGCGGCTGGCACGCATGGCGCGCCGCACCAGCGAGTTCGGCGCGCAGCTCGACTCGATCGCCGACGTGGTGAGTTTCGGCGCCGCGCCGGCGCTGCTGTTTCTCACGCTCTTTGTCGCACTCGCCAACCCCGCCGAGAGCGACCCGCTCGTCTCCAAGGTGCAGTGGCGGCTCGGCCTGCTCGCGGCGCTGGTCTATGTCAGTTGCGCCGCGATCCGCCTGGCGCGCTACAACGCCGAGAATGTGAAGGACGAGTCCGCCCAGCAGCGCTTCACCGGACTCCCCGCGCCCGGCGCTGCCGCCGCCTTCGTCGCGCTACTGCTCGTGCACGAAACCTGGGCCCAGCAGGGCGCACGCCTGCTCGGCGCCGACTGGGCGCCCGCGATCCGCTGGTCGATGGCGCCCATGGCGCTGCTGCTCGGCGCGCTCATGGTCAGCCGCCTCGACTACGTGCATGTCTTCAACGTCTACATCCGCCGCGAACGCCCCGTCTCGCACCTCATCTGGCTGGTCGGCGCGATCGTCATCGGCTGGTTTTCCGCCGAAATCCTCCTGCTCGTCGGCGCCTACGCCTACCTGCTCAGCGGCCTCGTGCTCAATCTCCGCCGCCGCCTCGCGCAGCGCGCCGGGACGACCCGCGCCGCGCCGCTCCCGAACGCTGCACCCCGCGCCGCAGCCGACACCACACGCGCGCCGCTTGCCGCCCGGCCGCCGTCCGCCGCGCACGCCGCGCCCACGACACGCCAGGCCGCCCACGACGACCCTGCGAACCCGCGGCCCTCCGGGGAGCCCGGTCGTGACGTGTGACCTGCCCCTCGATCTGGAGGCGAAGTTCGACGCGCTGCGCGCGCAACTCCGCGACTTCCGTTCGGTCGTCGTCGCGTTCTCCGGCGGCGTCGACAGCGCCTTCGTGCTCCGCGCCGCCGTGCTCGCGCTCGGGCCGGAGCGCGTGCTCGCAATCACGGGCCGCAGCCCGTCGGTCGCGGCGGCCGAACTCGCGCAGGTCGAGCGCATCGCCGCGGAAATCGGCGCGCGGCACGAGTTTTTCGACACGCACGAATTCGCCGACCCCAACTACCTCGCCAACCCCGCCAACCGCTGCTATTTCTGCAAAACCGAGCTCTACACTCAACTAGCGCAGATCGCGCGCCAACGCGGCGTCGGCGCGGTGATCAACGGCGTGAACGCCGACGACCTCGGCGACTACCGCCCCGGCTTGCAGGCCGCGCGCGAACACCAGGTCCGCGCCCCGCTCGCCGAGTGCGGCATCTCGAAGGCGGAACTTCGCCGGATGGCGGCGGCGCTGGGCCTGTCGGTGGCCGACAAACCCGCGTCGCCTTGCTTGTCGTCGCGTGTGCAATACGGCGAATCGATCACGCCCGAGAAGCTGCGGGCGATCGACGCCGCGGAAGCGTTCCTGCACGAGCTTGGATTCCGCGAATGCCGCGTGCGACATCACGACCGCCTGGCGCGGATCGAGGTACCGCCGGCGGAGGTGGCGCGCTTCGCCGATGCGGAGTTGCGTGCCCGCATCGACCGGCGGCTGCGCGAGCTGGCGTATCTCTACGTGACGGTCGATCTGCGGGGGCTGCGCAGCGGCAGCATGAACGAAGTGCTGCTGGGCGCGGGACTGACGAGGCGGACCGGCAGCGCTAGAACCGATTCACCAGTCGAACAATCATGAGCGACGTTCCCCGACTCGCACTCGGAGCGCTGGGCGCCGTCGCGGGTGCGGCGTTCGTTGGCTTTCGTGGTCGCGAGCGTCCTCGTGCTGACTCACATCCTTGACGGGGCCACGTGGTCGAGCGTGTGGGGGGCTCGTGCCCGCATGAGCCTCCTGCTGCTTTGCGGCGGCGGCGCGGGCTGGCTGTGCGCCTGGGTGCTCGCGGAGCGCTGGCTGGGATGCTCGGGACCGATCGTCGCGGCCCCCGTGGCGGCGGGCGCTGTGGCGATGTGGGCCGTCGTGTATGCGATGGTCGACGCGTGGCACGGCGCGGGCCTGCCGGCCTATCTCGCGATCGCCGGCGCCGTGGGTTTCGTCGCCGGCGGCCTCCTCAAGTGCGTCGGCGACACGCTGCGCTGACCGCACGCGCCGAATCGAGCAAGTACTCACGGCCGCCGCGAGAAAAACTCCCGCGCCGCGCCAATACTCCTCATGCGTTCCGAACCGCCTGCCCGCGTGCCAGCCGCCGCCGTCCGGCCGTCCGCAACCGCCCGCGGCACGAACGGGCCGAGCGCGCCGACCGCGACTGAAAACACCGAACCGAGCGCGAACCGCATGGCAACCGCTGCGGCGCCGCGCACATCAGCCGCCGCAATCGCCGTCGCCGTGCGCCGGCCGCATGACCCCGCCGCCATGCTGCTGCACGCCGCCTGGATGGCGATCGCGCTCGGGCTGCTGATGCAGTCGCTCACGGCGATCGTCGCGGTCTCCGCCGGCGGCAAGTATCCCGCGCTCGCCGAGTTCGTCCGCGACGGCGTCCAGAAAGTCACCTGGTCTTCCTTCGTCTGCGCCGGGCTAGCCATCGGCACCGCGGTCAGCCGCCTGCGTACGCTCTGGACCGGATTGCTCGGCGTGCTCGCGGCGCCGATCGGCTTCGTGCTCGCGCGGGCCGCCCAGAAAAGCACCGCCGGCGCCCTGGGCGTCGCTCCGCCCGAAGTGCTCAGCACCGGCGTGTTCGTCGCGGTGCTGTGCGTAAAGGCGATCGAGTACGGCGTGCTCGGCACGATCATCGCGTGGATGGCTCAGAAGGCCCGCGGCGGACTGCGCGATCACGTGTTGGTCGGCCTCGGCGTCGGCGCGACCTTCGGCGGCGTTGTGCTCGCGATCGTCTACGCCAACGCCGCGACGCCGCCCCCGGCGCCGAAACTCGCCGGCCTCGCGGTGAACGAGCTGCTGTTTCCGGCGGGTTGCGCGCTCGTGCTGTCGGCGGCAAACACGATCGGCCGGCGGCTGGCGCCCGTGCTTCCGCCGAATTCCTGAGTGTCAAACCGCCTCGACGGTCCTGACGTTCGTTCCAACTGTCCCTCGAGCCCCCGCTCCGCTGCTCCACAATTCCTGACCGGCCCCCGTCACGAACGCCGTCGCTAGAATGTCGCCTCCGGGCGGCCGTGGATCGCCGCGACGCGCGCGATCCGCAGCCACCCGCCACGACCGCGCGCACGACGCGCCGCGGCGAGGCACGCGACGCACGAACGGACCTGCGCCGGGCATGATCCCCAGAGAAATCCTCAAGAAAGTCCGCCGCATCCAGATCGTCACCGCGGCGCTCGTCAACGACGTGTTCGCCGGGCAGTATCACTCCGCGTTCAAAGGCCGCGGCATCGAGTTTCAGGAGGTGCGCGAGTACCAGCCCGGCGACGACGTGCGGACGATCGACTGGAACGTGACGGCCCGCGCCGGCCGGCCGTTCGTCAAGAACTTCCGCGAGGAGCGCGAGCTGACGGTCGTGCTGCTGGTCGATGTGAGCGCGTCGCAGGAGTTCGGCACGCGCCAGCAGCTCAAGAGCGAGCTGGTCGCCGAGCTGGGTGCGACGCTCGCGCTGTCGGCGATCCAGAATAACGACAAGGTCGGCCTGCTGCTGTTCACCGACCGGGTGGAGCGGTTCGTCCCGGCGCGCAAGGGCAAGCGGCACGTGCTGCGCGTCATCCGCGAGCTGCTCTATCACCAACCCGGGGGCCGCCGAACCGACGTCGGCCTCGCGCTGGAGCATCTCGACCGCGTGTTCAACCGCCGGGCGGTGGTGTTCCTCGTCAGCGACTTTCAAACGCCGGAGTTTGCCGGCCCGCTGCGCGTCGTGCGACACCGACACGACCTGATCCCGGTGCTGGTGCGCGACGAGCGCGAGGAGCGTCTGCCGGCCGCGCGGTTTATCGAGCTGCTGGACGCGGAGACGAGCGAACGCCTGGTCGTCGACACGAGTTCGCGCCGCTTCCGCGACGTCGTCGCGCAGCAGGCGCGCACCCGCCGCGAGCGAATGCTCACGGGCTTCCGCCGGCTCGGCATCGATGCGATCGAGGTTCAGACGGGCGAGTCGTTCGTCGAGCCGCTCCGAAAATTCTTCCACCGGCGCGGAGTGCGCCGATGATGGCGCGCTGCGTTGCCGGCGCGCTCGCCGCGCTGCTGCTCGCCGGCTGCCGCTCCGCACCGCCGCCTGCGCCCGAGCCTGTGCGCGACGTGGTCGAGCGCGGCCCGCTCAGGCTCGTGGTCGAGGCGTCGCCGCCCACGCTGCTGCTCGGCGACCCGCTTCAGGTGACGCTCGAACTCACGCTGCCCGAGGGCTATCTCGCCCAGCTCCCCGACGTCAGTGCCTTCGGCGAACTTGCCGCCGCCGAAAGCGATCGCGCCGAGGCGCGCCCCATCGGCGGCGGAATGCGCCGGTGGCGACAGACATTCGTGGTGCAGACGTACACGTCCGGAACGCTCGAATTGCCGCCCATGATCGTGAAGTACGCGACCGCTGCCGCGGACGGCACGCCGCCCGCGTTTGACGCGGAGCTCGCGTCGAATGTGCTGAAGGTCGATGTCCGCTCGGCGCTGACCACGCAGGACAGCGTCGCCGACCCGCGCGACATCACCGGCACGCTTGTGCCGCCGTGGCGGCCGACCCCGCGGCAGCTCGCGCTCTGGACCGCGGGCGCGATCGCGGTCGCGATCGGCGTCGTGCTTCTGGTGCATTACATCCGCCGCCGCGTGCTCCGGCCGACGCCCCCGGAGCCGCCGGAGGTCTGGGCGCTGCGGATGTTGCGCGGGCTCTCGGGCACGGAGTGGATCCAGCCGGATCGCGCGCGCGAGGGCTGCTACAGGCTGAGCGAGATTGTCCGCGCGTACATCGAGCGGAAGTTCGGCCTCGCCGCTCCCGAGCGCACGACCGACGAATTCCTCGCGCTGCTGGCGCGCGACCACGCCGCGCTGCCCTACGACCCCACGCGGTTGCAGCGCTTTCTCGAAGCCTGCGATGCTGTGAAATACGCCGCTCAGCCGCTCGATCGCGACTCTGGCGAGGACCTGCTGGAGACGGCGCGGGCCTTCGTCAGCGCGACCGCCGCCGCCGCGGACGCCGGCGCCACCCAGACGCCGACCGGCGCGCCGCGCCGCGCCGCCGATGCGGGTGCGCCCGCGAACGCCGGGGCCACACCATGATCCGACTCGCCTACCCGCTCGCACTGCTCGCGCTGCTCGCGCTGCCGGCGCTGTGGTGGCTCTGGTCGCGCCCCCATCGCCGCACCGCGTTGCGATTCTCCAGTCTGGACGCGCTGCGGGCGGCGGGCGCGTCTTCGCGCTCGCGGCTGCGCCTGGCGCTGCCGATCCTCCGGTCCGTCGCGCTCGCATGCCTGGTGGTCGCGGTCGCGCGCCCGCAGATCGCCGACCAGACCAGCCAGGTCTACGCCGAGGGCATCGCGATCCAGATGGTCGTCGACACGTCGAGCAGCATGACCGACACCGACCTTTCCCCGCCGCGCCAACGCCTCACGCGCCTCGACGTGGTCAAGGACGTGTTTCGCCGCTTCATCACCGGCGACGAGCAGTTGCCGCCGCGGCGCAGCGACCTCGTCGGCATGATCCGCTTCGCGCGCTACGCCGACAGCGTCTGCCCACTGACGCTCGATTACCCCGCGCTGCTCACGGCGCTCGAGTCCGTCGCGTTCGTCCAAACGCGCGAAGAGGACGGCACCGCGATCGGCGACGGCCTCGCGCTCGCCGTCGAACGCCTGAAAGATCTGAAGCGCACCACCGGAACCGGCGAGCAACTGACGATCACCAGCCGCGCCGTCATCCTGCTGACCGACGGCGAGAACAACGCCGGAATGCTCTCGCCCGTTCAGGCCGGCGAGCTGGCGGCGACGTTCGGCATCAAGGTCTACGCGATCCTCGCGGGCACCGGGCAGCGCTCGGGCTTCACTCGCTTGCCCATCGATCCAACCGATCTGCGCCAGATCGCCGAGCTGACCGGCGGCCGCTTCTTCGAAGCCCGCGACGCCAACGCGCTCTCGCAGGTCGTGCAGGAGATCGCGGCACTCGAACGCACGCGCGTCGAGGAGCGGCGCTTCGTCCGCTGGGGCGAGCTCGCGACGCCGTGGCTCCTCGCCGCCTTCGCGGCGCTCGCGCTCCAGACGCTGCTCGACGCGACGCGGCTTCGCAAGATTCCCTGATGAAGCGCCTCGAAAGTACGTCACCGTCCGGATGCGGGGCGCACGGGCGTCCCGCGCCGGCGAAACGGGGCCGGACCGGCGGGACGCCAATGCTCCCCGACCCGCAGACCGGCGTCTGTCGCTGAATCACGACACGCGCGGTTCGGTTCTGGAATCGGCGTCTGGTTGCCGGACGGGTGTCGCGTCGCATCGCGCGCAAAGGTGGGAATTCGAGCCTCCGCGTGAACCGTCACGGCTTCTCCGCCTCGCCGTCGTCCCGCCGCTCGATGTCCGCGCCGACTTTGCGGAGTTTCTCATCGAGCGCTTCGTAGCCGCGCTCCAGGTGATAGATGCGGTTGACGATCGTGTGCCCGCGGGCGGCGAGCCCCGCGACGACGAGCGCCGCCGACGCGCGCAGGTCTGACGCCATCACCGGCGCGCCGACAAGTCGCTTTACGCCTTGGACCATGACGGTCGGGCCCTCCTTGCGGATGCGCGCCCCCATTCGATTCAGCTCGCCGACGTGCAGAAACCGGTCGGGAAAGATCTTCTCGGTCAGAATGCTGTTACCGTCCGCCAGGCACAGCAGCGCGGTCGTCTGCGCCTGAAGATCGGTCGGGAATCCCGGGAAGGGCTGCGTCGTGACATCCGTCGGCTCCAGCCGCCGCGACGACGACACCACGACGCCTTTGTCGGTCTTCTCGACCTGCACGCCAACGGCCGCCAGCCGATCGATGAACGCCATCAGGTGATCGAGCCGGCAGTTGTCAAGGAGCAGCTCGCCGTTCGTGATGGCCGCCGCCACCATCAGCGTGCCCGCTTCGATGCGGTCGGGGATGATGCGGTACTCGCAGCCTTTCAGCTCCTTCACGCCCTCGATGACGATCCGCGGCGTGCCCTGTCCGCTGATCGACGCCCCGCACTGGTTCAGAAAATTGGCCAGGTCGACGACTTCGGGCTCGCACGCCGCCATCTCGATCACGGTGACGCCCTCGGCGAGCGTCGCCGCCATCATGGCGTTCCCGGTGCCAAGCACGGTCGAGCCGAACGGCCCGCCCAGGAACAGCTCGCCGCCGCGCAGCCGCTTGGCCTTCGCGGTGATGTCGCCGCTGACGAGCTCGACGTCCGCACCGAGCTTCTGCATGGCGCGGATGTGCAGATCGACCGGGCGGTCGCCGATCGCGCAGCCGCCGGGCAGCGACACCTGCGCGCGCTGGCGCCGCGCGAGCAGCGGCCCGAGCACGCAGATGCTGGCGCGCATCTTGCGGACGATGTCGTATTCCGCCTTGCAGTTCATCTCGTCGCGCACGATGAGCCGCAGCGCCCGGTCGGGCCGTTGCTCGACCTCGACGCCCAGCCGTCGCAGCAGCTCGCACAGCAGCACGACGTCGGCCACGTTGGGCACGTCGTGGAGAACGACCTCGCCTTCGCACAGCAGCGCCGCCGCCATGATCGGCAGCGCCGAGTTCTTGGCGCCGCCGACGCGCACGCTGCCGCGCAGCCGATTTCCGCCGTTGATGTGAAACGTCGCCAGCCCCATGACCGCCTCCTGTCTGCGCGCGTGTCCACGCCGACATCCGTGCCGGCGCCGCCGCGCCGTGGATCGCGCGCCTCACGCGCGCGAGTGATCGCGCTGTCTCACCGCGCTGCGCCGCACCGCGCCTGCGCGACGCGCTCGTGCCCGCCGCCGTCGCGATGAAGAACCACTTCCGCCCAGCTCGGCGCCGCCAGCAATGCCCGCAGCGCCGCCGCCTGATCGTATGCGATCTCCAGCAGCAGCCAGCCGCCGGCGTTCAAGCGCTGCGGTGCATCCGCCACAATCCGCCGGATGACCGCCAGCCCGTCTTCGCCCGCGAACAGCGCCCCGGTCGGCTCGTAATCACGGACGTGGCGCGGCAACGAGCCCGCCGCCGTCGTCGCGACGTACGGCGGATTGCTCACAATCACATCAAATCGCTGTTCATCCCAGGCCGCGAACAGGTCGCCCGCGCGAAACTCGATCCGATCAGCAAGCTGGTGCCGCTCCGCATTCCGTTTGGCCACGGCCAGCGCCGCCGCCGAAACATCGCTCGCGCACACCGCGACGCCGGGCAGGTGCCGCGCGAGCGCGATCGCGATACAGCCGCTGCCCGTCCCCAGGTCGAGCACGCGCTGCAATCCGGCGTCCGGCCGGCGCGCCAAGTGAATCACACGCTCCACCAGAATCTCGGTCTCCGGCCGAGGAATGAGTACGTCCGGCGTCACTTCGAACGTCAGCGAGAAGAACTCCTTCGCACCCGTGAGATACGCGATCGGCGCGCCGTCGGCGGCGCGCTTCACCAGCTCGCGAAAGCGATCCACGGCCCCCGATTCGGGCGTCGTGTCCCAGCGCGCGTGAAGCTGGATTCGCTCACAACCCATGGCGTGCGCGAGCAGAATCTCGGCACACAGGCGCGGCGACTCGAGCCGGCGACGTTCGAGGAAATCGCGCGTCCACCCCAGCAGCCGGGCGACTGTCCACGGACCCGCCTGCGTTCCCGATGCCTCCATGCGCCGCAATATACCGGTCGATTCCAGACGTGACGAGCGAGACCCCGTCGTCGGTCCGGTGCATTCCGCACGCGGGTGCGCATCCGAACCCCCCGGGCCACGCACCGGGGCGGGCGCGCCGCTGGGCACGGCGGGTTCCGACGTGTACCGATGCAGCGCCATGCGACACGCGCAACTGTCGGCCCGCGCGCGGGGTACGAAGCGCCTACCCGTAGAGCGATCCCGCGGCGCACGAATCCCCGGCGCGTGGAAACACCGCGGGCCGCCACCCGGACGGCAGCGGCCCGCGGCCTCTCCACGAGTCCTCGTACAATCGCGCGTGCTACGGCTTGTCGGCCGGCGCCGGCGTGCCCGGCTGCCCGTCGCGGTCGCGGCGACGCTCGCCGTCACGCATGCGGTCTCGATCGCCGCCGCGCGCCCGGGACAGCGCGCGTTCGAAGTCCTCGCGCTGCGCCGGCGTGAGCAGCGTCGTAATCTGCTGCTTCAGCTTCGCGCCCAGCTCGGCGGCCGCTTCGCGGTCGCGACGAACCTCGCGCATCTGGCTCTGCGCCTCGCGCGTCAGCTCTTCGATCTGCTCCTTCTGCTCGTAGCTCAGCCCGTCGATGCCGCGGGCCGCGCGCAGGATCGAGCGCGGATCGGTGGTCGTCTGCGGCGGGCCGCCCGGACCGCCGATGCCGGCGCGGCGCTCGGCCATTTCGGCCCGGAAATCAGCCAGTGCGGCCTTCTGCTCGGGCCGAAGCGTCTTTTCGAGCTCGGTCAGCACCTGTTCGAAGGCCGCGGCGCGTGCCTCGCCGTCGGCGCGCATCTGCTGGCGCAACTCGTTGACGCGATCCTCGTCGCCCGCCTCGCGCGCCTCTCGCATCTGCCGCCAGAGCGCGCCGGGGCCGTCGGCGCCCGGACCGCCGGCGCGATTCCGCGCCGCCGCCACCAGCTCATCCAAGTGTGCCGCTTGGGCGTCGTCGAGATTGAGCTGCTCCTTGGCGCGCTCAATGAACATCTGCGGGCCGCCGCGCATCCCGCCGCCGAAGCCGCCCGGCCCGCCGCGGAAGTCCTGCTGCATGCGCTCGCGAACCTCGGACAGCTTGGCAACCTGATCCTCGCGGAGGATCGTTTCAAGCTGATCCATGAACTGCTCGCGGTGCTGCGCCCCCGCCGCCCGCAGCGCCTGCATCTGCTGGATCAGCTCCTGCGCCCGCGCGTCGTCACCCGCCTCGCGCGCCTCGCGAATCTGTCCGCCGAGCTCGCGCATCTGCGCCATCGGCGCCTGCTCCGCCCAGCTCGCCATCATCTGCGACAGCTGCGCCTGCTGTTGCTCATCGAGCGACAGCTCCGTCGTCAGCCGGCGTGCCATCCCACCCATCCAGTCGCGCCCGCCGCGCGCGCCGTCCCGCTGCCGATCGCGGACCTGCGGCGGCTGGTCGGTCGGCGCCGGCGTGCGGTTCTGCGCAACCGATGGAAGAACCAACATGCTCAGCAACGCGAAACACAAGAAGCGTGTCATGAACTCTCTCCTGATCGATCAAAAGTCGAACCGCCCACGTGCGCCGGTCGGCCGCGGCGGAATCCGACGGATTTGCGCGTCTGAAGACGGCCCGCCGTCGCGATCGCGCGCCGCGGTGGATCTATCGACGCCGCGCAATGGACAACGCGTCCAGGTCGCGCTCCTTCCAAAAAATCGCCTCGCCGCACCGCGAGTCTGCCGCCGCCCAACCGCCGCCGCAAGTCCGAGTTCCGGCGTCCGCTTCCGGTCTGGCCGCCATCTGCGCGCGCACTCGAACCGACCGGACGGGCTTCGAAACGGACGGTTTTTTGACACCTTGCGACCCGCTCCTTACAATATCGCCGCACGCGGGCGCGGCGCGGCAGCCGGCCAGGCGCACCTATCGCCCCTTCGGACCGCGCGGATCATCGGGTCGCTCGAACGAGGTCGGGCGGACCGCGGCGAGCCGGGCGGATTCTTCTCCGGATCACGCGTTAATGCCAACGCTGACAGAGCTTTGTGAGATTCTACAGCAACGCGGAATGCGGCCCGCGCCGAAGGGTGATCCCCAGCGCGCCGTGCGCGGTATCGCCACGCTCGAAGACGCGCTGGACGGCGACCTTTCCTTCGTTGCCAACCCCAAGTATGAACGCCACCTCGCCACCACCCGCGCATCCGTCGTCGTCCTGAAACCCGGCGTCAAGGCCCCGGACCACCTCGATCTCATCCAGTGCGACGACCCCTACGCCGCGACGACCGCGCTCATCGTCGCGCTGTACGGCTATCGCAAGCATCGCCCCCCCACCCCCGGTTCCCTGGGGTTGATCGCCCCGACGGCGACCATCGGCGAAAACGCAGCGATCTACCCCGGCGTCACCGTCGACGAGCACGCCGTCGTCGGCCGCAACGCCGTCCTGTACCCCGGTGTTTACGTCGGTCCGCGCTGCCGCATCGGCGACGATGTGGTGCTCTACCCGAACGTGGTCGTGTACGACGACTGCATACTCGGCAATCGCGTCGCGATTCACGCCGGAACGGTCGTCGGCAACGACGGGCTGGGCTACGCCCCGGTGAACGGCGAGTGGGTGAAAATCCCGCAGATCGGCATCGTCGAGATCGAGGACGACGTCGAAATCGGATCCAACTGCTCGATCGATCGCGCCACGCTCGGCCGAACCGTCATCGGCCGCGGCAGCAAGCTGAGCAACCTGATTGCCATCGGGCACGGGACGCGCATCGGCGCCCATTGCATGCTCGTCGCGCAGGTCGGGCTCGCGGGCTCCGTGGTGGTCGGTGAACACGTGACCATGGCGGGCCAGGTCGGCGTCGTCGGACACATCCGCGTCGGCGACCACGCCCGCATCGGCGCCAAGGCCGGCGTCACCAACGATGTGCCGGGAGGCGAAACCTATCTCGGACAGCCCGCGATCCCCATCGGCGAGATGCGCCGCCAGGTTGCGTACGTCCGCCGCCTGCCGGACATGAACGACACGCTTCGCAAACTCGAAAAACGCCTCGCGGAGCTCGAGTCGCAACTCGCCGCAACGCGCGCCGATTCGATCACCCCAGCGCACCCGGACGCGCGCCCCGAACGAGACGCCGAACGGCGCCCGGACCAGCACAGCGCACCCCGGCCCGAACCCGCGCATCATTAGTCGGCCGGCGCCGGCGCGCCGCCCGCCGATTCGCCTCCCTCCCCAACGCCCGCTGTCGCGCGGTAAAGCAGCAGCACGCGCCCACGGCGTTCGACAACCTCGCAAGGCACGTGTTCCACGAGCCACGCGCCGACCGCGTCGGTCGTGGCATGATCGTGGGCATTCACGCGCACCTTCAGCGCGTCGCGACCGCCGAACGCCTGTCGCACGTGTGCCGCGACTTCGTCCGTGAGCTTGTCGGCCGCAAGCGCAACCGCAGCGCGGCTCTGTCGGTGCTGGGCCGCGAGCGCTCGGCGCTCTGCCGGCGGCAGGGGCATCTGCGTTCTCCATGCGCGGCTTCGCCGGCTGCGATACACGACGGACACGCGCGGGCCGCGACGCCGCGCGGCGTGTTGATCCGCGACCGGCGGGTGTCGCGGCGCGCGTGGTTTCGCATCCGCGGGTCACTGTACACGCGGCGCGCCGCCGCTACCATTGAACCCGGGAAGCACACGGACTCGCCTGTGGGAAAGAAGCGCGCTGCGCGCCGCAAGACACCAGACCGGGAGCCACGGATGGCCGGGGTCACTACTCACGCTCGCACCGCCGGCGCGCCGGGTCTTTTTGACCAGCTTGCCGGCGAAGCGCCCAAGACGATCGCCGAACGCGTCGCGGTTGCGTCGCCTGACGCGACGGGCCCGCGCCCGGCGGACGGCGCCGGCGCTCCCCGCGACGCGCGCGCCAGGGCCACGACCGGCGCCGCCGCCGCCGAGATCACGCCCGACGCAGTCACACCGGCACGGACCGCCCCCGCCGGCTCGCGCGCCGCGCCGCGACAGCGCGCCACCGCCGAATCGATGGCGAGCAAGCAGCGCGAAATCTCGGTCAGCGAGTTCTTCGCCAAGAATCGCCACTTGCTCGGCTTCGACAACAAGCGCAAGGCGCTGCTCACGACCGTGAAAGAGGCGGTCGACAACGCCCTCGACGCCTGCGAAGAGGCCGGCCTGCTCCCCGAAATCCACGTCTACATCGACCAACTCGCCGAGGATCGCTTCCGGGTCACCGTCCGCGACAACGGGCCCGGAATCGTCCGCGCCCAAGTGCCCAACATCTTCGGAAAGCTGCTCTACGGCTCCAAATTCCACCGCCTCAAGATGTCGCGCGGCCAGCAGGGCATCGGCATCTCCGCCGCCGGCATGTACGGCCTGCTCACCACCGGAAAGCCGATCCACATCACCTCGCGCACCTCGCCGGGCAAACCGGCGCATCACTTTCAGATCGCCATCGACACCACCAAGAACCGCCCCGACATCGTCCGCGACGAGGAGCAGGAGGTTGCCTGGGAGCGCGGTACGCAGGTCGCGATTGAACTCGCCGCGACCTACGCCAAGGGCCGCCAGTCCGTCGACGAATACCTCGAACAGACCGCGATCGCGAATCCCCACGCCCGCTTCGTCTATCGCGCCCCCACCGCCGAGCTGCGCGACTTCCCCCGCGGCAGCGAAGAACTTCCCGCCGAAACGCGCGAAATCCAGCCGCACCCCCACGGCATCGAGCTGGGCGTGCTGATGAAGATGCTGAAAGAGGCCGCAGGCGCGCCGCGCGCGCGAGCGGGCGACGAGCGGAGCGCCGCACCGGCCCGCACGCTCAGCGGCTTTCTCCAGGAGCGCTTTTGTCGCGTGACGACACGGGTCGCGCACGAAATCTGTACGGCGGCCAAGCTGAAAACAACGGCCCGCTCCGCCGATCTCTCGTCGCAGGAGGCCGAGCGCCTCTACCAGGCGATGCAGGCCGTCAAGATCATGGCCCCGCCGACCGACTGCCTCGCGCCGATCGGCGTCCGGGCGATCCTCTCGGGTCTGCTGAAGGAAGTGAAAGCCGAGTTCTATACCGCCACCACGCGCGACCCCGCCGTCTATCGCGGAAACCCGTTTCTCATCGAAGTCGGAATGGCCTTCGGCGGCTCGCTCTCGCAGGCGGCGGGCGACGGCGGCGAAGAGTCGAGCGCCACCCCCGCCCGCGTCATTCGCTTCGCCAACCGCGTCCCGCTGCTCTACCAACAATCCGCGTGCGCCAGCTTCAAGAGCGTTATCGACGTCGACTGGCGGAACTACGGCGTCTCGCAGCCCGGCGGCAACCTCCCCGTGGGTCCGCTCGTCATCATGATTCACATGGCGAGCGTATGGGTACCCTTCACCAGCGAGAGCAAGGAAGCGATCGCCGACTACGACGAAATCCGCAAGGAGATGAAGCTCGCGCTTCAGGAGTGCGGCCGCAAGCTGGCAACCTACATCCGCAAGCGCAAGCGCCAACGCCTCGAAGCGGACCGCCGCAGCATCTTTCAGCGCTACATCCGCGACCTCGTCGAGGCGCTGACGAACATCACCAGCGGATCGGAGACGGCGCAGCAGCGACTGCTCAAGGAGCTGAGCGAGATCGCCCGCGAGCGCACCGCCGAGGCGGACGTGGAGCTCGACGAGGACGGCAAGCCGATCGTGAAGGACGCCGGCCCGAACGGCGAAGCGACTGCCGCCGACGACCTCGCCGGCGACGAGAGCACCGTCGTCATCCCCGAGAACGCCCCGTCGGAGCCGCCGGGCGAGCTCTTCGAAGACCCGATGGGCACGAACTCGAAACGGAAGCGCCGCGGACGAAGCGCGAGCAACTGACGCGCATGGCCGCAGTGGGCGGCGCGAAGGGTCGCCGCGGCGCGTGCCGCCTTCGGCATGGGGGTTTCATCATTCGCGCGAACGCGTCATTGCCCGGGATACACGATGACGCGGTCGTGCACGATCACCACGAGGTCGTCGATCCCATCGCCGGTGACGTCCCCGATCTGCGCCTCGCGCGGCTCGCCGCGGGCGTCGGGCGCGTCGCGGAAGCGCTTGCCCTGGAACACCTGGAACGACTGCACCTTCGCCAGCTCGCCGTCCGGCAGCGTCGTCAACACCTCGATCGCCGCCTTGCGCCCGTCGAGCACGGCGATGTCGCGCACACCGTCGTGGTTCAGGTCGCCGACGACCGTGTCCATCAGCCATGCGTCCTTGACCGTCGATTCATAGGCGTGCTTTTCGACGAATGTGTGGGCGGCTGCCTGCGGCTCGACGACGACCAGCGTCTTGGCATCCGCGACGAGCAGCCCGATCTGCCCCGCGCGCAGCGCCGCACTCGTCATCGCGGTCAGATCCAGCGCGCCGAGCGGCATCGTCTGCGCGACGGCGTAGGCCTGGTCGTCGCGCCGCTTCAGCACGATCAGGTCGCGCGATTTCTTGTCATACAGAACAACCGTCGGGCTGCCCGGCCGATCCGGCAGCACCGCGAGCCCGGTGAGCTGCGCGTCGCTCGTCTCCGGGTTGTATTGATCGACGACCGTCCATTGCCCTTCGCGCACCGCCAGCGCGCGAGCGAAGTTCTTTTGCACGAGCAACACTTCCGGCTTGTCGTCGCCGTCCACGTCGGCGAGCTCGAAGCCCTCGACCGGCGCCTCCTTCACCAATCCGTCGCGCGACTGCGCGCCGGTTAACCGCTCAAACGTGCCGTCGGCTTTCTGGAGAAACGCCTGAAGCGGATTGAACCGCACGAAGAGCAGCAGGTCGTTCAGCCCGTCCTGGTTGACGTCGCCAAACCGGACGCCGCCGGGCTCATCGCTCAAGTCCTCGATCTTCCAGCTCTGCGCGACCGCGCCGCCCGCGTCCATCAGGATCATCGACGCCTCGCCCTTCTCGCGCGCGACATACGCGATCACGCGCGGCGGACCGCCGACCTTCAGCGCCCCGACGGAGATCGCGAGCGGCTCGCCCCTGGTCGGCAGCGGCGTCGGAAACGTGATGCGCCCGTCCTCGAAACGCGACACGCCGATCATTTTCTCTTCGGCGCTCACCGCGAGGATCTCGCGCTTACCGTCGCCGTCGATGTCCGCGACGCAGATGTCAAGCGTCTTCGACAATCCGGGGTAGGCGACGCCCGCGAGCAACCCGACCCCGGCCTGCTCGAAGAGAATCAGTTGCGCGGAATCGGGATCGGCGGCGACCACGTCCGCGAGCCCGTCGTTGTTCACGTCGCCGACCGCCAGCGGCCGCCGCTTGCTCGGGCTGCGCGTCGGACACGTATAGACCGTCTGCGGCCAGTCGACCGCGCCGGCGACGTCGGGCTTCACGTCCCAGCGATAGTGCCGCAACCGGCCCGCAACCGCCTCGATGCCGAACAGATCGTCGCCCTTCTCGCCGCGCGCCACGGTCATGCTGCGGAGCTTGGGCACCTTTACACGCTGTTGGGGGCCCAGCGCGCCGCCGGGCTGTTGCAGCCAGACATACGCCCCGTACGCGTCCTCGTCCGAACCCAGCACCAGGTCGGCCCGCCCGTCGCCGTCGTAGTCGCCGCTCAAGAGCAGCAGCGGCTGGCTGATGTTGTGGACGATGCGTTGCGGCTTGCCGAGCCCGCCGCCGGGTTTTTGCGGGAAGATGAGCAGCAATTCGGCTCCGAGCAGCGCGACGTCGGTGCGGCCGTCGCCGTCGAAGTCGCCGACCGCCAGCCCGCCGGAGCGCGCGTCGCCTTCCGGCGCGCGAATCCCCTCCGCCGCGCCGAACGTCCCGTCGCCGTGACCCGGCACGACCACCAGCTCCTTCGGCTCGCCGAAGAAGATCAGGTCGGGCTTCTTGTCGCCGGTGACGTCGGCGATTTCGAGGCTCGCAATGCGATAAGCGACCGGCACGCTCTCGACCCGCAGGTCTCCGCGGTCCGGCAACTCGTTGCGCTCGACGGGGCGTGTCGCGGGCGCCGGCGCGGCGGGATCGCGCTGAAACAGCAGCTCGATGCGATTCTGATAGGAGTTCCAAACCGCAATGTCGGTGCGCTGGTCCGCGTTCAGGTCCGCCAACCGCAATTGGCCAATGCCCGGCTTCAGCTTGTAGATCTCCATCGCGCCGAAGCCGAAGTGCTGGCTCAGCTCGGCGAGCTGCGCCTCGGTGAGGTCGCCGGAGTCCGCGATCGCCGCTGCGCCCGACGCCGTCGGGCCGGTCGCCGCAGTCCAGCCCAGCCACGCCGCCGACGCCAGAACAACCCACGCACGAGCGCTGCGATTCACACGCGGCTCCTTTTCTTGAACGGAAGGTCGGAAGTGCGGATTCTAGCGTCGAACGGCGGATCAATCGCCGCCGGCACGCTCGCGGTGGGACTGCTCGAGCGCGCGCAAGGTCGCCCGGCTGGCGATGCGATCGCCGGCATTCATGCGATCGACGATCAGCACGCCATTGAGATGGTCGGTCTCGTGCTGCCAGACGCGGCACATCAGGTCCGCGCCATGCAGCTCGAACGGTCGGCCGAGCGCATCGAGCGCCGTGATGCGGGCGTGCGTGGCGCGCCGCACCTGCGCGAGCACGCCCGGGATCGACAGGCAGCCCTCCTCCGCCTCCGCCGCCCCTTCCAGGTCGTGCAGCTCCGGGTTCACAAACACCCGCGCGTCGTCCGGGTTCTCACTCACGCACGCCACGAAGATCCGCTGCCCGACGCCCACCTGCGGTCCCGCCAGCCCCACCCCCTTGTGTTCACGCATCAGCGCCAGCATCCGGCGCGCCAACGCGTCCAGCTCGTCGCCAAACTGCGTCACCGGCTCGGCTCGGCGGCGCAGACGCGGATCGGGGTAGTGAATGATGCGCATCGCTGCCAGGTCGTACTTCAAGTCCGCGATCCTCGCGTTCGCCCCGTCGCTCGCGGCCGGCCGATCCGCGCGCCCGAAATCGCCGCGCGCGCGCCCAACCCGAGTTACACCGCCGCCCCGCGCCGCGTCAGCGCGGTGAACTTCGGAAGCTGAAAAACGACGTTTTCATCCGGCGCGCCCAGCTCGTCGAGCCCGGCGACGCCAAGCTCGCGCAGCCGCTCCAGCACGCGCTGCACGACGTCCTCCGGCGCGCTGGCCCCCGAGGTCACGCCCACGCGCCGCACGCCGACGAACCAGCGCTCGTCAATGTCCGCCGGCGAGTCGATCAGGTGGCTCGCCACGCCGCGCGCCCGCGCCACTTCCGTCAGCCGCCGCGAGTTCGACGAATTCTGCGATCCTACCACCAGCAGCAGGTCCACGTCCGGCGTCATCGCCTTCACCGCGTTCTGGCGGTTCTGTGTCGCGTAGCAGATGTCGTCGCTCGGCGGCAACTCAAGCTGCGGAAAACGCTGCTGCAACGCCGCGATCAATTCGCGCGTGTCGTCCTGGCTGAGCGTCGTCTGCGTCAGGATCACGCCCGGCCGATCCGCCGCCGGCTCGAGCCGCTCGACGTCCGCGAGCGTTTCGATCAGCGTCGTCCGCTCGGGCGCCTGGCCCATCGTGCCGACCACCTCGTCGTGGCCCGCATGGCCGATCAGGTAGATCCAGTATCCGCGCTTCACGTAGCGGTGCACCTCGCCGTGCACCTTGGTCACCAGCGGGCAGGTCGCGTCGATCACGCGCAGCGCCCGCCGCGTCGCGTCGGCGTACACCTCCGGCGGCGAGCCGTGCGCCGACAGAATCACGATGGCCTCCGACGGAACCTCGTCGAGCTCGTCGACGAACACCGCTCCGCGCGCCGCCAGTCGCTGCACCACGTGCGAGTTGTGCACGATCTCCTTGCGCACGTAGATCGGCGGACCGTACTCGTCCAGCGCCAACTCGACCGCCTTGATGGCGCGCTCGACACCCGCACAAAAACCCCGCGGCTTGGCCAGCAGTGCCTGCATCCGTGTCTCCGCCGGCACGGTCTCTCGAAGCCGCGCCCGTGTGCTCATCGTTGGGCGTCGGGCGCTCGATGCATGGCCCTCGGCCGCTGCCGAACCGCGCTTGGCCTTCGGCCCGCCGCCTTCATTCTACGCTCACGAACTTGCGGATGTTCGCCTGTAGCTCGTCCGGTGTGTAGCGCCGCCCGAGATCAAACGGCAGGAACACGCCGTGCTGGTGATCGCTCGCCAGGATGATCATCCGCCCGACGCGCGCGTAGCCGTCCTCCTGCGGGGTATGGCCGACAAGCACGTGCTGTGCCTGGACACGGTTGATCCAGTAATCCACGTCGCGCTCGCTGTGAAACCGCCCCCACACCAGGGCGTGCGCCGAGCCGCCGGGCATCAGGTCCGACTCCGCCGGCAGCCGCTCGAAGACGCCGTGGTCAAAAAACTGCATTCGCAGCGGATCGGGCAGGCTGTGGGCCATGAAGACCCCGTTCGCGGTCCGCGCCGCGAGCGGCAGCGCCGCGATGTAGTCGCTCACCGCCGACAGCACCTCGTTCACATGCGCGGCGCCGAAGCGCTCGGCGACCCCCCGCGCGAAGTCGTGCAGCACGCTGCGCCCGCCTTTGGTGATCTCGTAGTCGAGCAACTGCGAAAGCTCGTGATTCGACTGGAGAAAAAACACGCTGTCGGGAAACGCGCACTTCCACGCCGCGGCGCGCAAGAGCAGGTCGATCGACAGGTCCGGCTGCCCCGGGCGGACCGGCTCCTCGTGGATCAGCTCGTGCAGAATCACGCAGCGCCCGGGGCTGCGGTCAAGCGCGCAGAACCGCTCGAGCTTGTCGAAGTTCCGCAGGTTGCCGTGGAAATCGCCGGTCATCACGACCTGGCCCGCCGCCCCGAAATGGAGCATCGATCCACGCCGGATGGGATCGTCGCGAATCAGCGCCGCCGCCTCGCGAAGCTGCTCGCACGCGGTCTGGTGTCTGGCAATTTCGCTCACGCGGCGGTCCGCCCTTTCTGAGCTCGATTCGCACGCGCTGATCGTGCGTCGGTCGAAGCCGCGGGGCCAAGCCGGTAACGGAGTCGCGCTGGAGGTCGCGGTGCGGGCGCAGCGCCCGAATCGCGGACGCGCGCCCGCCGGTCGGGCGCGCTCGGGTTCCGTCGTCGCACGTCGCGCCGTCCGGGCGCCCGCGCCGGGCGCCCCAAGCATCGCGTCGCCGCGCTCCTCATCGGCGCACCGCCGGGGCGCGGCTGGCATCCTCGCCGCCGTCGCGGTTCAGCAGGTGCATGACCACGTCGAGCCGCGCGATCACGTCGCGCATGTCGCGCGGCCGGGCCTCCGGACTTGTCTCGCAGCACTCGAGAATCAACCGCGAGAACGCCAGCGGCACCTGCGGATTGAGCTCGTGCGGCGGGTCGTTGCCGCGGCGCGACTCCAACTGGATCATCTTCGTTCCGGTCGGCGCGGTCTGCATCAGCGTCTTGAACGCCTTGCCGGTGACGACCCAGTACATCGTGGCGCCGAGATTGAACACGTCCGTGCGGTGGTCGATCTTGTCTCGCAGCACCTGCTCGGGCGCCATGTAGTCCGGCGTGCCCTGAACGCGCTCCTTGCGATGCCCCAGCGGACAGCTCTGCCCGAAATCGATGATCTTCAGCCCGGACTCGGTCAGCAGAATGTTGTTCGGCTTGATATCCGCATGCGCAAAGCCCGCCTTGTGCATCGCCGCAAGGCCCTCGGCCACCTGCATGAAGATGCGCACGATCGCGTCGAGCTTGTCGGGACACTGATGCTCCAGCGTGTCCCCGTCGACGTACTCCATCACCAGGAACAGCTCGGTGGTGCGCAGCCACTTGCGCACCCGCACCAGCTCGTGGCAGCGCCGTAGATACGCATGCTCGCACTTGGTCGCGACGTCGTATTCGGTCTCCGCCTGGCGGATGAACCGCTCGTCCTCCGCGCCGCGCCGCACGATGTGCTTCACCGCGTAGCGCTGCCGCGTCGGACGGTGAATCGCCAGGCTGATCGTCGCGTGCGCGCCCTTGCCGAGCCGTTCCACGAACTCGTAATCGGGCAGCTGAGATAGCGCACGCGCTCGCATTCGGCCTCCGCAAGTCACCCGTCGCCGGTCGCTCCACCCGCACCCCGGGCAGAACCCGGAATTGTACCGCGTCAGTCCGACGGAACGAATGGGCCGCCGAGCCGAGGGCAGTGGGTCAGTTTCGTGAAGAAGCGAATTCGAAAAGAGTGGCACGGGCGTCTCGCCCGTGTCTGCCGCCCGAACGGGCGAGACGCCCGTACCACCCAGACCAACATGGACGGGCGAGGCGCCCGTGCCCCCCGGATCAAACTGACCCACGACCGAGCCGAGCGTCTCCGGAGTGCATTCTGCGCGCCGCGCCAGCGAGAAAACCGACGCCGACCGCCACCCGCAATCGCGAGTGACGATCGGCGTCGGCGAATCGAATTCGCTCAATCCGCGGCGCGGCTACGGACAACCGGCCGTGATGCAGAGCACGAACGTGTCGATGTCGAAGTTGTTGACCGCGCCGTCGCGGTTCACGTCGTTCGCGCAGAGATATCCGCAACTGAACTGCGCGTCCCACGCCGCCTGGCCGCCCGTCAACCCGAGCACGAACGCGTCGATGTCGAAATTGTTCACGACACCATCGCAGTTCGCGTCGCCCTTCAGCGTGACCGTCAGCGTCGCCGCGTTGCTCGTCGTCGAGCCGCACGACGAACCCACGACGCAGTCGTAGCTCCCGGCGCTGCTCGGCGACACCGGATTGATCGTGTACGACGAACTCGTCGCGCCGCCGATGTTCACGCCGCCCTTGCGCCACTGGTACGTCAGCCCCGAGCCGCTCGCGACGACCGTGAACGTCACCGAGCCGTCCTGGCACGCGGTCTGGCTCTGCGGGTGCTGATTGATCGTCGGTCCACTCCCGCCGATCGTCAGCGTCGCCGCGTTGCTCGTGACCGAGCCGCACGGGTTGGTGACGACGCAGGTGTAGCTGGCGGCGTCGCCGGCGACGACTGACGCGATCGAGTACGTCGGACTCGTCGCGCCGCCGATGTTCACGCCGTTCTTACGCCACTGATACGTGAGCGTCGGCGAGCCCGTCGCAGCCACCGTGAAGGACACCGCCTCGCCCAGGCAGCGCGTCGCGCTCTGCGGCTGCGTCGTGATGCTGACGCTCTCGTTCACCGTGAGCGACGCGTTGCCCGAGATAAGCGACGAGCAGGGGTTGAACACGCGGCACGAGTACACGCCGGCGTCCGACGCGCCCACCGGGTTGATCGTGTACGAGCTGCTCGTGGCGCCCGGGATGTTGATCCCGTCCTTGCGCCACTGATACGTAATCGTCGGGCTCCCCGTCACCGTCACGGAGAACGTGGCGGACTGCCCCGTGCAGCGCGTGAGATCCGCGGGCTGGCTCGTAATCGTCGCCGGCGTGAGCACGGTCAACGTCGCGCCGTTGGTGTTGGTCGTTCCGCAGTTGTCCGTGACCACGCACCGATAAACGCCCGCGTCGGTGGGATCGATCGACGAGACCTGAAGGCTCGGCAGCGTCGCGCCGGGGATGTTCACCCCGTCCTTCTGCCACTGGTAATTAATCGTGCCCTGCCCCGTCGCCGACGCGCTGAACACCACGAACAGGTCGCCGTCGCAGGCCTGCTGGCTCTGCGGGTGCTGCGTAATCGTCGGCGGCGAGCACGGCGTCGAGAGCGACACCGTCACCGTGTAAAGCTGATTCTGTGTCGGAGTGCCTTCCTCGAAGATGCGGACGTAGTAGGTTCCGTTGCTGTTGAGCGCGACGTTCGAGACGCTTTCGGACTGTCCGGCCGGACTGTTGTTGTCCTGCGCCAGGATCGTCGTGCCGTCCGACGCGATCAGCATCAGCTCGAGATCGACCTGCGCCAGTGCGTTGACGTTGTTGCCGCTCGAGCACGTGCCGTTGCCGTTCTGAACGCTGCTGTCATACGTCGAGCCGATCGGCGTAACCGTCACCGTCGCGGTCGCTGGCGCCGACGAGATCGTGAAGCTGTAGTAGTCGATTTCGCCGTTTGCATCGAGCCCCAGCGTCGCGCTGTTGAACGGGTTCGTCGGCGCCGGAACGATCCCCGGCGTATTCGGCACCGTGCCGAACGTCACCGGCGTGCCTGGCGTCGGATTCGGCGTGATCGGCGTCGCACTGGCCGTGTTGTTGTTCATCTCATACGTGTCGCCGTAGTGGCGCTGCGCACCGCGGATGTCGTCCTGCTGCGGGCCATCGAAATTCGTGGCCAGCGCCGGCTCCATCAGCTTCGTGCCGTTCGCGGGGCAGCAGTGCAGCAGGCCCATGCCGTGCCCGTGCTCGTGCATGATCGTGTTTCGCAGGAAACGATGCGACGAGCCGCTGTTGCCCCAGCTCTCCGCCGAGTCCAGCACCATGTCGCCGCCGTTCGCCGGAAAGACATTGAACGCCAGTGTATTGTTGGGTCCGTCGACCGGCTTCATGCCGATGCGCACGTCGCCGCGCGTGCTCGATCCGCCGCTGCCCCACGCCGCCCCGTCGTCCCAATCGTTGGAACCCGAGCGCACCCACGTGTAGCGCAAACCCGCCAACTGCGCCCAGCGGTCAAAGCAGCTCTGAATCCGCGCCTTCCACGTCGCGCGGCCGCCCTGGGCCGCGAACTGAGAATCGAGCGTACTGAACACGCGGCTGGTGTTCGAGGCCTCGCCGATGATGCTCGGAATCGTCAGCCCGTCGGGCACATAGCTCCATCGCAGCGCCACGGGATCGCCCTGCGTTCCCGGCCAGCGGTTGGTGAGTTGGTACGCGATGCCGCCTTCGTCGGGATCGCCGAAAAGCAGCAGGTTCACCTCTGCCATGCGCTCCGGGGGCGTTCCGGGCGCGAAGCACGCCGCCACCGGCAGCGCGACGCGGTCCTCGAGCATGTTTCGCTTGAAGCTGCCGACGTCGAGCATGTCGCTGATGTACGAGCGGGTTGCGCCCGACGCGTAGCCCCGCGCCAGCGACGCGACGGTGACGGTCGGCGCCGTGCGGGCGTTGTCGTCAACCGCTTGCCAGGTATTCAGCGTCGTGCTGAGCGTCAGGCCGGTCAGGGCGGTGACGCCGGCCAACGCGACGAGTTTGCTCGCCGTTGTCATGCGATGGTGCTCCCATGGAAGCAAAGAAAATGTATCAGGCGCACGCGCGACCCAAAAAACGCACACCCCCCGGTGTGTGGCGACCGGCTAACTTGGAATGGGAGATCGTCGCGAACGTGCGGCCGACATCCCAGCGCATCCAACCGGCAGATTGCAGGGCTCCGGAGCGAAGCCGCCACAGCGTTCCTGCACGTCCCTATCACGCTATCCGCGCAAAAGCCCCGTGTCAACAAAAGTTTGAAGACGCACGAATCGGTCAGGGATTGTGAAATCCGCCGCTCCCCGTCCCAACAGGGCTTGGAGCCATGCACCCATTGATGATATTATTGGACTAATCGCGGCGCCGCCGTGCCACTCGCTGCCCTGGAAGCCGCGCGGCCAGCCCGCGCAACTCCAGCGAAGTGAACGCCGCCAGCACTTCACCGCTCGAAACGTCTGATAATCGCGAGACGACATCGCTCACCAGGACCGGCTCCGACCCCATCGCGTCCAACACGCGCCGCTCTACGCTGCTCAGCCCTGCATCCGCGGCGCCGTCGACGCCGAGCCCCGCGTCCGACCCTGCGCTCGCTCCGACCGATGCCGCCGCCCCGCTGTCGAATAGCGTCTCTGCTGCGGCGGTCGGCCGTCCCAGCGTCCGTCCCAACTCGCCGAATTCGTCCAGCACATCCTCCAGCGTCATCACCAGCTTCGCGGCGCCGTCGCGGATCAACCCGTTGGTGCCGAAGGACATCGGATCCTGCACGCGACCCGGGACGGCGAACACCTCGCGGTTGTATTCGGTCGCGAGACGGGCGGTGATCAGCGCGCCGCTGCGCTGCGCCGCCTCCACCACGAGCGTGCCGAGCGTGATCCCCGCGATGATTCGATTGCGGCTCGGAAAGTTCTCGGCCCGTGCCGCCGTCTGTAGCGGCAACTCGCTCATCCACGCCCCGCGCTCCAGCAGTTTTTCCGCCAGCGCGCGGTTCTCCGGCGGATAAATCTCGTGAAGCCCATTGCCCATCACAGCGATCGCCCGCCCGCCGACGTCGGCGGCGCCGTGCATCGCGAAGGCGTCGATGCCGCGCGCCAACCCGCTCACGATCGTGAATCCCGCCTGCGCCAACAGCTCGCCAAAACGCCGCGCCTGCTCGCTGCCATAGATCGTGCAGCGTCGGCTGCCCACGATCGCGACGGAGATGGCGTCCGTCGGCCGCAACTCGCCCTTCACATAGAGCACGATCGGTGCATCCGGAATCCGCCGCAGGCCCTCGGGATACTCAGGATCGGCGCGGCAAACGATGCGCGCGCCGAGTTCCTCCGCGGCGGCGATCTCCGCGTCCACGCGGGCCGCGTCGCGCGAGCGCACGATCTGCTCGGCAGTGTCACGTCCGACGCCCTTCAGTTCGCACAGCTCGTTCGTGCTCGCCCGCGCGGCTTCCGCGGGCCCCCCGAAACGCTCAACCATGGCGGCGAATCGGATGGGGCCGACACCCGCGCACATCGCGAGCAGCAGGTGATCGCGGCCGGTGTCCGTGATCGTCGTCGACATCGATTGAAAGTATGCCACGCCGAACAGGAATTGGACACACCGACGGGGCGCAGCCACCGATCAGAACCCCTGCGCCAACCAGGGGGGCCGAACACAAACCGCCCATCGGCAAGCGACAGAGCCGGCGCGCGACGAGCACACGCACGAGTCCGGCCCGCCGCTTGGCGCGGCAGGTTCTGATTCGCCGCTGAGCCGCGGCACGCCGCGTGCCAGATCGTGGGTCGGGCTTCGCCCCGGCGCGGTGCGCCGGCCCGCAGGCGAGACCGGAAACTCTTGCGAATGGAGAGGTTGCGATGAATCGAATGATGCGGCAGGCGGACTCGATCGCGCCGGCGCTGCCGCGCAAAACCGGGCAATCGCCGCGCAAAGTCGTGCGCTCGGTCGCGTGCACCGCACTGGTGGGGCTCGCGTTGCTGGGCGGCGCGGGTTGCGACGACGACACCTCGCGCGAGTTTCGCGACGCAGCGCTTGATTCGCTTCAGCAGGGCGTCTCGACGATTCTGGACGGCATCGTCGACGGGGCGTTCGCCGTGCTCGAAGTCGAAGACGACAGCGCCACGGCGCGGGGGCGTTGACACCGCAGCGGTTTCGTTGGACATTCCGTGCGGCGACCGCACGAACCGCCCGGTCGAGGAATCGCAGGCTTGCGCCTGCGGCTCCGATGCGGGCGCGTGCGGCACGATCGGCGCCGCAGCAGTCGGTCCGACGGGAGCGGCGCAATCAGAGCCGCGGGCGCAAGCCCGCGATTCGACCGCGCGTCGCTCGCCGCCGGCGCAAGCCCGCGATTCGGTTCTGTCGGCATACCGACGCCCGAGGAGGCGAAAGTCCGCATGCGCATTCGCATCGCCCACAGCCCCGACCCCGACGACGCCTTCATGTTCTACGGCCTCTCGAGCGGCGGCGTGCCCGCGGGCCGCTATCGTTTCGAGCACATCCTCGACGACATCCAGACGCTCAACGAGCGCGCCATGCGCGGCGAATACGAGGTCTCGGCGATCAGCATCCACGCGTTTCCCTATGTCGCCGACAAGTACGCGCTCATGAACTGCGGCAGCAGCATGGGCGACAACTACGGCCCGATGATCGTCGCGCGCACGCCGCTGGCGATCGACGCGCTGCGCGGCAAGACGATCGCCGTGCCCGGCAAGCTGACGACGGCGTACCTGGCGTTGCAGTTGCTGCTCGGCCGCGACAGGTTCACGCCGCGCGTGGTGATGTTCGACGCGATTCCGGACGAGGTGGCGGCGGGGCGCGTCGACGCGGGGCTGCTGATCCACGAGGGGCAGCTTACGTATCAGCGGCTCGGGCTGCACAAGATCGTCGATCTCGGCGAGTGGTGGATGCAGCGCACCGACCTGCCGCTGCCCCTGGGCGGCAACGTGATCCGCCGCGACCTCGGCGACGCGACGATGCGCGAGGTGACGGGGCTGATCCAGCAGAGCATCCGTTACTCGCTCGAACACCGCGAGCCGGCGGTGAAACACGCGCTGAAATACGGCCGCGGACTCGACACGCAACTGGCCGATCGCTTTGTCGGCATGTATGTGAACGACTGGACCATCGCCTACGGCGAGCGCGGCCAGGCGGCGGTCCGGCGGCTGCTGCGCGAAGGGGCGGCGGCGGGGATCGTGCCGGACGCGGGGGAGATTGAGTTTATCGGGGCGTAAGGCTGCGGCGCGGGCGGCGACGACGCAATGCGCCGCGCGCGGAGGTCAACACGGTGATGAGTGTGGTGTCCGCGCTCGTGGCACAGATCATCGCACATCTCGGCATTCCGCGCGACGCGATCCCACGCACGACGCACAGCGAGCGAATTGCCATCGTCAACGCGCTGCATCGACGTGCCGGCGGCGACGAAACCGCCGGGCGATACGCGGCGGCAGCAACCGCGCTACGCGCATTCTGGCATACCTGGAATGAAGCGTCGCTGCGCGAGCCGGGCGCCGAACTGGAATGGCCGCGGGAATTCGAGCTGGCGCTGAAGCCGGCGTGGTCGGACTTCGAGCGCCGCGTGATCGACGAGTGGCTGAAGTCGAATGCCCCCGCGCTGCGCATCCTCGTCGACGCAACGGCGCGGCCCTCGTTCAACCGTCCGCCGCAGCATCTGGCGCGCCTGTCGGACATGCACTTCCAGGACGCAAGCATGCTTTCGAGCCTGGCCAAGCTCGCGCTCGTGCGGGCCCGCGCCGATGCGCTGCGCGGCGCGACAACCGAGGCCGTGCGCTGGAACCGCCGGGCCCGCCGCATCGCGGAACATTTGTATCAGCAGCCGTTCTGGATCGAGC
Organism: Phycisphaerae bacterium; assembly: GCA_050184295.1. Lineage (GTDB taxonomy): Bacteria > Planctomycetota > Phycisphaerae > UBA1845 > Fen-1342 > JBFXAM01. The sequence continues at coordinate 97,254 of JBFXAM010000002.1, forward strand.
ACGCGGTCGGAACGGCGATCGAGCGTAATGCGCTGGCACAGTTGTGGATGTTGCTGCCGGCGATGTCGCGCGACGAGTTCGCGACCGAGATGTCGATCGTCCGCACGATCTCGACGACGACCTGCCCGATAGCGCTCATGACGGCGGCGGAATCGTTGTTCACATACGACGTGTTCGACGGTGTGTTCGCGTGGGCGACGGGCAGCGCAGCGGACGAGTCCGTCGAGTCGCTCATCCAATCGGCCGTCGATCTGGCCGCCGTCGGAGCGAACGCGGCGCCCGACGATCCGCTGGCGACCGTCGCCGCGTTCCGCGACTCCGTTCGCAGGTTGACGCTGGCCGAAACGTGGGCGCTCCAGGGGCGCATCGCGGCGCTCGTCGACGAGTGGAGTGGACGGCCTTTCTGGGATGCCTGGCGTGACCGCGACCGCCTGAAGCGGTGCTGGGAGCTCGCGCGCGACAACGCGGTCATTCAACTCCTGTGTGGCACACGCGAGGAAGCCATCGTCAAGCTGGACGCTCCGAACTACGTGCTGCACCTGACCCGCGCGCATCGTCGTGCGACGCTGGTTTTGCTCGCCGTGCACGCCCACAAGCAGCGCACCGGCGAATTCCCCGCCGTGCTCACCGAGCTGAGCGACGCGCTTTCTCCGGACGATTGCCGCGATCCGTTCTCCGGCGAGTCGCTGATCTGGCGCGCCGCCGACGTGCCCGGCGGCTACACGCTCTACAGCGTCGGCCCGGACCAGCACGACGATGGCGGTCGACACAACGGCTTCTCGCGGGATCCCGGCGACTTCGTCTACTGGCCGCCCACGATGTCTTAGACAGGCGCGCGGACATTCGCCCCAGACGCGGATCGGCACCCTCTCGGCGACAGGATTGGTGCTGGACGCACGCGGGGGAGAACAAACGCCGGCTGAATCGCGCCGGACGCGGGCGGAGCAGGTGAGACAGGAACGGCGAAGAGGCGGCGGCGGGGGTGGAATTCAGTCGCAGATGGGCGCGCATGCCGATAGACTTTTTGCGCTGCGTGCCCGACGTCGCGGTCGTCTGCCGCCGTTCGCGCGCACCGCCGACGCGGGAGTGTTCCAATGCTCCGTCTCGCGCTCATCTCGCCGAAGGGGCCTTTGTATCGACATCGCGGCGGCATCTTCCGCAAGTCGCTGCGCTATGGGCCGCTGACGCTGCCGACGCTGGTTTCGCTGATTCCACCGGAAATCGAATCGAGCGTCACGCTCATGGACGAGGGCATCCGCGACGTCGACCCGTCGCTCGACGTCGACCTCGTCGGCATCACCACCATCACCGGCAACGCCCCGCGCGCCTACGAGCTTGCCGCCGCCTTCCGCGGCCGCGGCGTTCCAGTCGTGCTCGGCGGGCCGCATCCGACGCTCGTACCCGATGACGCCCAGCCCCACGCCGACGCCGTCGTCGTCGGTTATGCCGAGGAAACCTGGCCCCAGTTGCTGCGCGATTTCGTCCGCGGCGGGATGAAGCCGCGCTATATCCAACGGCCCGACCTGTCGCTCGATAATCTACCCTTCGTCGACCGCACGCTGCATCCGAAGGGCGCCTATCTCACGACGCACGTCTTCGAAGCGACGCGCGGCTGCATTCACAAGTGCGACTTCTGCGTCGTGCCATCGGCGTGGGGGCGTAAGCCGTATCAAAAGCCCATCGATTACGTCGTCGAGGACATCCGCCGAGTCGGCGCGAAGAAGCTGCTGCTCATCGACCTGAACCTGATCGCGGACACGGAGTACGCGGCGCGGCTGTTCGAGGCGCTGATCCCGCTGCGGGTGAAGTGGTTCGGGCTGTCGACGACGCTGCTGGTGGATGACAAGCCGCTGCTGGAGTTGTGCGCGCGGAGCGGATGCAAGGGCCTGCTGATGGGGCTGGAGTCGATTTCGCCGGACAATCTGCGCGAGTCGCGCAAGGCGTTCAATCATCCGGATGAGTACTGCGGCCTCGTCGCGGAACTTCATCGCGTCGGCATCGCGCTGCAAGGCTGCTTCGTGTTCGGACTCGACCACGACAAGCCGGACATCTTCCTCAAGACCGCCAAGCTGGCCGTGAAGGCGAAGATCGACCTGCCGCGCTATGCGATCGTGACGCCTTTCCCCGGCACGGCGCTGTATCAGCGGCTGGAGCGCGAGGGGCGGATCCGGACGCGCAATTGGGAGCTGTATGACGGGCAGCACGTCGTGTTCGAGCCGGCGCGGATGAGCGCGGAGCAGCTCATGCGCGGGACCGAGGCGGCGTGGAAGTACACATACTCATTCGGATCAATCGCGCGGCGGATCGCGGGCACGCCGGCGCCGTGGCCGATCGTGATCGGTGCGAACCTGGGCTATCGCTTCTACGCCCACAATCTGCACAAGTTTTACAACTGCGACTGGATCATCGGACGAGACGAATCGGTGCGGAGCGTAGACGCCGCGTCGCGCGTCGAATTCGCCGACTCGGCGCCCGCGCCGCGGGAACTCGTCTCGCTCGGCCGAGCGGCGCAAGCCGGCGCGGGCGAGTGGACACAGCCGGCCGAGCGCTAGTGTAGTGCCTCGAAAAAAGACGATCACGTCACGGACCGAGCCGCGGCCTTCAGACCGCGTGGAACCGCGGCGAGACATGAAGACCGCGGCTCCGATACGTCTCGGCATGAACGACGCACTACACGAGCGCGCGGCCTCGGACGACGTGCCGTTTGTCGGCCGGTTGGTACAGGCGTTTCATCCGTCGTCTTGCTGCGCCGACGGGCGGGACGCCCGTACCGCCCCATCCTGCATCACAACTCAGACCCATCCGCGATCGCGGCACGCTTCGGCCACGCGGCTGACCGCGATGACGTAGGCCGCGTCGCGCATCGGCAGCTTTCGTCGCCGGGCGGTTTCGCTCACATCCGCGTACGCGCTCGTCATGATCGCGTCGAGCTTGGCGAGCACCTCGGTACGCGGCCAGAAGTAATTCGTATTGCTCTGGACCTGCTCGAGATAGCTGCACGACACGCCACCGGCGTTCGCCAGGAAGTCGGGGATCACAAAGATGCCGCGCTCGCGTAGCACGTGGTCGGCCTCGGGCGTGGTCGGGCCGTTGGCGCCCTCGGCGATGACGCGGACGCGACGGGAAATGCGCGGCGCGGATTCATCGGTGAGCGCGTGCTCCAGCGCCGCCGGAATCAGCACGTCCACGTCCTGCTCGATCCACGCGTCGCCGGGGAGTATCTCCAACCCAACGTCGGCGGCCTTCTGCTTGTCGATCTCGCCGAATCGGTTGGTGATCGAGCGCAGCGCGGCGAGATCGAGGCCGCCGGGCTTGCGAAAACACCACGGCTGCTGATCGGACTGGTTCCAGCACGAGACCGCGACCACGCGCCCGCCGAGCTGGTGGTAGAGCTCGACCGCATATTGCGCGACGTTGCCGAAGCCCTGCACACTGGCAGTGGTGTCGGCCAGCGACACGCCGAGTTCGCGAAAGGCCTCGCGCAGCGTAAAGACGACGCCGTAGCCAGTCGCCTCCGTGCGACCGAGCGAGCCGCCCATGGCGACGGGCTTTCCGGTGATGAAGCCGGGGTAGCGGCCGTGATGGATGGTCTCGAATTCGTCGAGCATCCAGAGCATGTGCTGGGGGCTGGTCATGACGTCCGGCGCCGGCACGTCGAGCGCGGGCCCGACCTCGCGCGACACCTGGCGCACCCACGCTCGACAGAGCGCCTCCTGCTCGCGCCGGCTGAGGTTGTGCGGATCGCAGATGACTCCGCCTTTGCTGCCGCCGAGGGGAATGTTCGCGACGGCGCACTTCCAGGTCATCCACATGGCGAGCGCGCGGACGGTGTCGATGGTCTCCTGCGGGTGAAAGCGGATGCCGCCCTTGCCGGGGCCGCGGGCGTCATTGTGCTGCACGCGGAAGCCGCGGAACACCTGAACACGACCGTCATCGAGACGAACCGGAAGGCTGAAGTGATACTCGCGCATCGGCCAGCGCAGCAGGGCGCGCGTGGCTTCGTCGAGCTGCAACAAGTCCGCCGTGCGGTCGAACTGCGTCTGGGCCATCTGAAACGGATTGAACGGGGATTTGTTCATGGCACAATCCTTGGTGGCGCGCCGGCCGGGGCCAATCGGGCCTCCGGGACGGGACCCGCGGGGCCGCGCACCCTCTACTTCCTCGCAAGCAGCGTACCAGACCGCAAGAAAATCGCGCGAAAAAGCGACGCCGAGTCCGACCCCCCGGGAACGACGCCGACCGAAATTTTCGCGCCGATTGACGTGCCTGGCACGCGACGTGCCGGGACAATGACGCCGCCGGGCGCCGGAACGCCGCGCCCCGGCCCCGCCCGCGGCTGGGGAAGTCGAGGATCGGGGCGTGGCTTCCAACCGCACTCGCGCCGGTGCGTTCAACCTGGCGCTAAGGAGCGCGGAATGCCGGATGACGCCGCCATTCCCGAAGCCCAACTCCGAGCGCTCCAGGAGCGCGCCAAGGAGCTTCGCTGCCTCTACCGCATCGAGGAGCTTTCGAGCGACCCCGGTTTGCCGCTCGAACGCGTGCTCGAAGGCGCCGTCGACGCGATCCCGCCGGGCTGGCAGTTCCCCGAGCGCTGCCGGGCGCGAATCGTCTGCGGCGAGCTGGAGCGCGCCACGCCGGGCTTCGCCCCGACGCCGTGGACGCAGCGCGCGACGATCGTCACGCAGGGGGAGGCGATCGGCGCCATCGAGGTGTGTTACGCCAGCGCCCCGCCGCCCGGTGAGCCCGCGTTTCTCCCCGAAGAGCAGAAGCTGCTGGAGACGATCGCCGAGCGCATCGCGACCTGCGTCGCGCAGCGCCGGCTGATCAGTGCGCTGACCGAGTGGCACGCCATGCAGCACGAGCTGCATCCCCCGCCCGACCACCACTGGTCCGTCATCCTCGATCTCGTGCGACGCACCGATCGCGAACTGCACCAGCGCATCACCCGCAAGATGGTCAATCACCTCGCGTGGAGCGGTGTGCCGGCCGCGGACGACTTTCTGGAGCGATTACGCGCCCCCGGCGAACCACCGGCCGAAGGCGCGCTGCTCGACAGCAACGCCCCGCTCGAGACCACGGGCGGCACGCTCGCCGCCGAGACCTTCGCCGACGACGTGTTCCGGCTCGCCGCGGCGCACCTCAGCGACGACGAGATTGTCAACTGCCTGCACGGATGGATGCGCGAGGACCGGGCGCGCTTCCTGCTCGACACGGTCGAGGATCCGCGCACCGGCCAGGCCGAAGTTGTCGAGGCGCTCGGGGCTTACCTGCGCGCCGCGCGCGGCGAGACGCCGCTCGCGCCCGCGACGCTCACCGCGCTGCGCGTCACGTTGCTTCGCCGGTTCGTGACGTCGCAGGCCGAGTACATCCGCGTCGCGAAGAACGTCGTCGACTTGCGCGACCTGCACACGATGATGCAGCGCAGTCTCTTTCCCGCAAAGGGCGACGGCCAGCTCGGCGGGAAAGCCGCCGGCGTGTTTCTCGCCGAGCAGATTCTGCGGCGACGCTCCGATGCGGCGCGCGCGGCGACGGTCCGCGTGCCGCGGACATGGTATCTGACTTCGGACGTGCTGCCGGCGTTTGTGCGGGAGAATCACCTCGAGGACGCGTTCACGCACAAGTACAAGCCGATCGACGAGATTCGCCTCGAATATCCCGACATGGTGCGCGTCTTCAAGCGCTCGCGGTTTCCGGTCGACGTCCAGCGCGGGCTGTCGGCGGTGCTCGACGAGTTCTGTGACCGGCCCTTGATCGTCCGCAGCTCGAGCCTGCTCGAGGACCGCTTCGGGGCCGCGTTCTCCGGCAAGTACAAGAGTCTGTTCCTCGCGAATCGCGGCCCCAAACCCACGCGACTCGCGGCGCTGCTCGACGCGATCGCCGAAGTCTATGCGTCCATCTTCGGCCCCGACCCGATCGAGTATCGCACGGAGCGCGGACTGCTGGATTCGCCCGAGGGCATGGCGATCCTCATCCAGGAGGTGGTCGGGCGAACCGTCGGCCCCTATTACCTCCCCGTCTTCGCCGGCGTCGCGTTCAGCAACAACGAATTCCGCTGGTCGCCGCGCATCCGCCGCGAGGACGGCCTGCTGCGCATGGTCCCCGGGCTGGGAACGCGGGCGGTGGACCGGCTCGGCGACGACTATCCCGTGCTCGCGTCGCCGGGGCAGCCGGCGCTGCGCACCAACGTGACCACGGCGGAGCTGGTGCGCTACGCCCCGCGCTACGCCGACGTGATCAACCTCGACAAGGCCCGCTTCGAGAGCGTCGCAATCGACGACCTGCTGCGGGTGTGCGGCGACGCGTTGCCCCAGGTCGAGCAGATCGTATCTCTGCTGGATCATGATCAACTCCGCGAGCCGCTCCGGGGGCAGATCGACTTCGCCCGCGACGCGCTGGTCGTGACCTTCGCCGGCCTCCTCCGCGACGGGCGCTTTGCCGCCCAGATTCAGGAACTGCTCGCCACGCTACAGCAGGAGCTGCGGGCGCCGGTCGACATCGAGTTCGCCCACGACGGCGACGACCTGTATCTCGTGCAGTGCCGCACGCAGAACGTCAGCCACGCCCACGCGCCGGCGCCGATCCCGCGCGACGTGCCGCCCGAGCGCGTCATCTTCACCGCCCGGCGCTTCGTGTCGAATGGCAGCGTTCCAGACCTGACGCACGTCGTCTACGTCGATCCAGAGCGCTTCGCCAGGCTGCCGCGTTTTGACGACCTGGTCGCCGTGGGGCGCTGCGTCGGGCGCCTGAACCAGCGCCTGCCCAAGCGCCGCTTCGCGCTCATCGGCCCGGGGCGTTGGGGCAGCCGCGGCGACCCGAAACTCGGCGTGCGCGTCACCTACGCGGACATCAACAACACCGCCTTGCTCATCGAAGTTGCACGGGCGCGCGGCGGATACACGCCGGATCTCTCCTTCGGCACGCATTTCTTCCAGGATCTGGTCGAATCCGAAATCCGTTACCTGCCGTTGTATCCCGACGATCCCGGCGTGTCGTTTCACGAGGCGTTCTTCGCGCAGGCGGCGAACGTGCTGGCGGAGGTTGCTCCCGAGTTCGGGCGCCTCGCGGACGTCGTGCGCGTGATCGACGTTCCGCGCGAGACGCACGGGCTCGTGCTGCGCGTGCTGCTCAATGCGGACCTGGAGGAAGCGCTCGGCATGCTTGCGGCGCCGTCCGCGGAGCGCGAGACCATCCTGCGCGAGCCGCCTGCCGCCGAAGAGCCCCGCGCCTGGCAGTACTGGCGCTGGCGCCGGCGAATGGCCGAACGCATCGCCGCCCGGCTCGACCCGCAGCGCTTCGGCGTGGTCGCGTTGTATCTGTTCGGCAGCACGGAAGCGGGCACCGCCGGCCCCGCGAGCGACATCGACCTGCTGGTGCACTTTCGCGGCACGCCGGAGCAGCGCCGCGATCTCGAGCAGTGGCTCGACGGCTGGAATCACAGCCTCAGCGAGGTGAACTACCTGCGCACCGGATATCGCACGCGCGGGCTGCTCGACGTGCACATCCTCACCGACGACGACCTCGCCGCACGCGGGCCCTTCGCGTCGCGCATTGGCGCCATCACCGACGCGGCCCAGCCGCTCGCGCTCGGCGGCGACGTCGCCGATCCCGACACCGGAGGCGAACAACCGTGAGCGCCCGGTCGCGGTCCGCCGGTGACCGCCGCCGCACTCGCGAACGGGGTGCACCGCTCGGCCGCTGCCGCGTGACCCCTGGCGACGCGCTCAAGGCCCGCCGAGCAACACCGCGACGAACGCGTCGATGTCGAAGTTGTCCAGCCGGCCGTCGCCGTTGACGTCGGCGCGGAAGTTGAACGCGCCGCTGGTCAGCGCCGCGACAAACGGATCGATGTCGAAGTTGTCGACGCGCCCGTCGTTGTTCACGTCGCCGGGTCCGCCGCCAAACCCGTTGCGCACGTCGATCCCCGCGACGCGGAGGATTCCCGTCCGGCCGCTGTCCTCGAACGCGACGACAAACAGCGTGTGAAATCCGCTGTCGATGAAGTTCCACAGAAACTCGAACTGGTCGCGGTCGGGCCGCGACATCTGGTTCGCTTGACCGCACGCGGCGACGAGTTCCGCCTCCGGCGTGTCGATCGCGCGATCGAAGAGCACGTGCACGCGCGTCGCGGTCCGGTCGAGCCGCGTCGCGCGCACGCGCGCGAAGCGCTGCGTCACATCCGGATCGCCGTCGTTTGTCGGCGTGTCGAGCCGCACGAGGGGGGGCGCGCGGTCAAGATAGAACGGCTGGCGGAACGACTCGAAAACCGGCCCGCCGGCGGTCCGCTGTCGAAACGCCCGCACCTGCAAGTAATGCATGCCTTCGTCGAGATCGTCGGCCACGATGAGTTGCTCGTACAGTCCGGCGCCGCCGCCGAACAGCGGCGAGCGCGTCGTCACAAACTGCTCATAGCCAAAGGTGACGCCGCCTTGCAGATCGACGACGCCGTTGCCGTTGAAATCGCCGCCGCCGTCGAGCTTGAAGACCGCGTTGTCGTCCTCGCCGCCGGCGTCGAGCGGATCGGGATCGCTCGTCTGAAGTCGAATGGTGAACGTGTCGCTGGTCACGACCGGAATCCGCGTCAGACGCCGGCGCGCGAGCGACTCGGTCGGTGCGTCCGGCTCAATGTACGACGCCGTCGGCACGAGCGCCAGCGTTCCCGCCGGCCGCGGCGGGCCGTAGATCACGTTGCCCTTGCCGTTGATGTTTCGCGGCACGCGCATCGTCACGCGCTGGTCGCCGCCGACGGTGAGCACCTCGGCGATCGCGTTCGTCGGGTCGACGATCGCGTCGGCCGCGTTGCCGGTCAGCTCGTGCAGCCGCTGCCCGACGGGAAAATTCGTCTGCACAATGCGCTCGTCGTAGCGCGCCGTAGATGTGTCGCCGTTGTCGTTGATCCCCACCAGCACGAGCTGGTCGCGCTCGTAGATCAGCACGTCCGGATCGATCCACCGATTCAAATGAAGGTCGCGGATGTACTCGCTGTGAATGTCCACCAGCCGCGGCATCTGCTCGCCGAACACGCCCCCCAGCGCGTCGCCGCGCCCCGCCTGCGGAAACGGCCGGCTGCCGAACTCCTGCGCGTTGAAATACACCAGCGGATAGCCCGGCCGCGTCAGGATGTACGCATACGCCAGATTGTCGTTCGCCGGCGGACCATTGTCGTGGCTGCTCACGAACGTCACGCCGCGCGACCCGTCGAATGCGTTTCCGTCCGATGCATCGATCGTGCTGCTCAGCACGCTCGCCCAGCTCCCGAAGCCGTTTGCATTGAGCATGTCGCGCAGCGCGAAGTAGAGCGGAAAGTCCAGCGCGTCGCGATTGCCGAACCCGTCCTTGCGGATGTAGCCCGAAATCATGCTGGCGCTGCCGTCGAAGACCTCGCAGAACGAGTACGGCGTCGGGCGCGTGCCGTCATAGAGGGGTCGGCCGCGCTGATACACGATGTTGTCGTAGAAATCGTGGAAGAACCACTCGGGGATGTGCTTGGCGGCGTCGACGCGATAGCCGTCGACGCCATAGACGTCGAGCAACCACTGCGTATAGCGCAGCAGCACACCCGTCGCGTTCTCCGGAACGGGGTCGCCTTGCATGGGATCGAGCGTGTTGAACGGGCGAATGCCCAACGCGTTCGCGGGCAACTGCTGATCGGGATAGAACACCAGGTTCAGCGCGTTCACCGGCGCGTTCGGCAGGTTCAGCGCGCTCGCCTCCGCGGGCTGGCGAATGAATACGTGATTCTTCTCCTGCGCGATGTCGATCAAGCCCGCCAGCCGCATGGTCAGCCGATCCGTCTCGCCGGGCGCGTGGAAATCGCCGTACGCGTCGCCCGGCAGCGTGACCGCAAAACCCGGATATCCGCCGCTCGCGGCGAAGCCGGGCGTGGTGTGATCGCGAAACCCGTTGTGGTTCAAGATCACGTCGACGAACACCGCCGCCCCGGCGCGGTGCGTCTCGGCGATCAGCCCGCGGAACTGCGCGTCCGTGCCGTACTGCGTCGGCTGCGCCGCCGTCCCCAGGTCGAACCGATTGAAGACGTCGTATCCGACGCTGGTCGGCCCCGTGTCCGCGCGCCCGGGCGGCGGCACCCACAACGCCGTATAGCCCGCCGCGAATACGTCGGGCATCCGCCGCTCGATCGTCTCCCAGCGACTCTCGAAGTATTGCAGGATCACATCGGCGCGGCCGACGGCCGGCCGGCCGAGCGTCGCACACAACGCCGCCGCACACACCGCCAGCACCCTGCGCTTCATCCGCCGCCTCCACAAAGGGGATCATCAGCAGTGTAGCGAGCAGGCCGGGGCCGCGGGAGCCCAAACGATCCAACGGCGCGGGCCAACAGCCCGGCCGGCCCCACCCGGGGAAACTGGGAACACGGAACAATCAACGGCGGACCGGTCGCAGACAACAAGAATCGGCATCACAACGAACCAACGCGCAGGTGGGAGGCCAGCGAGAACTGGCCAAGGTCAAGGCTCAGGCCGAAGGCCTGAAAGTCAGTAGCCGGGGGTCGTCGCGCAGCGACACGCCCGGCTACGAATGTGCAGCCCCCTCGGGGCTGCCGAACACCGCGCTCTCACTTCAACACCACGCACGTGCAGTACCCGCGGCTTTGAGCTTTCGGCCTTAGCCCTTCACGGCACCGACGTTCAGCCCGCTCACGAACTGTCGCTGCGCCACGAAGAAGAGGATGATGCACGGCGCCATCTTCGCCACGCTCGCCGCCATCAGCAGGTGCACGTCGCCGACGCCGCCATATTGGTTGCGGAACGCGTTCAGCGCGACCTCCAGCGTCGCGTGCTCCTCGCGGTGGAGGTAGATCAGCGGGCCGAGGAAATCGTTCCAGGTGCCGATAAACGTGAACACCACCGTGATCGCGATCACGGGCGTGCACATCGGCAGCATGATCCGCCGCCAGATGCCGAGATGTCCCGCGCCGTCGATCCGCGCCGCCTCGACCAGCGCCTCGGGAATCTGCGCGAAGAACTGGCGGAACATGAAGATGAAAAACGGCGCCCCGAAGAACGCCGGCACGACAAGCGGCAGGATGCTGTCGATCCACCCCAGCCACCGGAACAGGATGAACATCGGGATCATCGTGACCTGGGCCGGGATCATCATCGTGGACAGCATCAGCACAAACAGCGTCTCACGCCCCCGAAACCGCACCCGCGCCAGCGCGTAGCCCACCAGGCTGCACGACAACACCTGCCCCACCACCACCAGCGTGGTCACCACGATCGAATTCGCCAGCGCGTCCTTGAACCCCTCCCACTCCCGCGTGCCCATCTGCCGCAGCGCCGTTGCGTAGTTCCCCCAATTCCAATGCGCCGGCCACCAGTCGATTTCGCCCTGCCCGGTGACGGCGGCGCCGGCATCCGCCGCGGTCGACAGGCTCAGCACAAGCATCCACCACAATGGAAACAGCATCACAAACGCGCCCGCGAGCAGCGCGACGTGGACCGGAAGCTGACGAATGATCCGACGCACTCGCGCACCCACCTACGTCTCATGAAACCGAACGATCGGCGCCGCTCCCTGCCGACGTCCGGCCGCGTCTCGGTCCTTCGAACTCGCCGCTACGCCTTCAGTCCCTCGTAGTGCACATACCGCCGGCTCGCCCGAATCATCACGAGCGTCAGCGCGAGGACGATCACGAACAGCACCCACGCCATCGCGCTCGCCGAGCCCATCTCCAGGTAATCAAACGCCTTGTTGTACAAGTACAACACGTAGAATCGCGTCGCGTCCCCAGGACCGCCGCTGGTCATGACAAAACTCTGTACGAACACCTGGAACGACCCGATCACCGCCATGATCACGTTGAAGAACACCACCGGGCTGAGCATCGGCAGCGTCACGTTCCACAGCCGCCCCAGACGCCGAGCGCCGTCGATCGCGGCGGCTTCGTACAGCTCCTGCGGGATGTTCTTCAGCCCGGCCAGGTAGATCATCATGCTCCCGCCGATCGTCCACAGCGCCATCAGGGCGAACGCCGGCGGCCCCCACGCCTGCGCGTCCGCGCCCAGCCACTTCGGCGGCTCGGCTCCGACGAGCGCCGCGATCGGCCGCAGCGCCGCGTTCAAGAGTCCGTTCCCGTCGAAAACCCACCGGAACAGGATCGCGACCGCCACGCCCGCCAGCACGCTCGGCAGATACCACGCGCTGCGATACAGCCCCACGCCGCGAATGTCGCGGCTCATCAGCGCCGCCGCGAACAGCGCGACAATCTGCGTGAGCGGCACGGCGACCAGCGCGTAAAACACCGTCACCCACAGCGACTGGCGGAACACCTCGTCATACACGACCAGGTGCGTCATGTTCCCGAGGCCGACCCACTGCGCGGAGTCGAGCGTGCGCACCCCGCTCCACTTCGAAAACGCGAGCAGCAGCGAGAGCCCGATCGGAAACGCGGTGAAGACGACCAGCCCGATGATGTACGGGCTCGCAAGCGCATAGCCGCTCCGCTCCTCGCGCCGCGCGAGGCGCCCCGGGCGGCTGCGCCGCAGCGAACGCACCCCGAGCAGCCCGCCGACAAGCACCGCCGCCGCCGCCCCGCCGACGATTCCCGCCCAGGGCACACGCGGATAGTCGCCGCGCGCCAACGGCGACTCGACGATGAAATCAAAGTCGCGCTTGAACGCCGCGAGCGCCTCGGGCACGGTCTTGGTGCCGCTCTTGAACGCCTCACCCATCCGCGCCTGAAGCCGCGCCTCGACCTTCTGCGTCGGCGGCCAGCGAATCGCTCTTGCGATCTCGGCCGCCTTCAGAAACGACGAGTCGCGTTCGGGCTTGAGCGTGGGATCGTCGAACGCCGCACTCTCCGCGACGCTCCGCATCGTCGGCATCGCCAGCCCGGAACGCGCCGTCGCCTCCTGTCCCGCGCGCCCGGTCATGTGTTTGACCAGCTCCCAGCTCTCCGCCGGGTGCTTCGTATGCCGCGAGATCGCCCACGCGACCGTGTACACCGCGTTGACGCGTTCGGCGCCGTGCGGCAGCGGCGCGAAATCCCAGTCGAAGCGGTCGGTCTTGCGGAGCGTGGGCGTGACCCAGCGCCCGAACGGCCCGGCCATGCCGATGTTGCCGGCCAGCAGGATGCTGTCCTCGATGGTGATCTGCATGTCACCGGGCGTGAGCGTCCGCGTCTCATCGAAGCGCCACGAACACAGCCGCTCCAGCGCCGCCGCAATCCGCGGATCGTCGATCACGGCCTGCGTCGCGTCCTCGTTCAGCACGTCGACGCCTTCGGTCCACAGGTAGATGCGGATCGACGACGGCCAGCTCGCGAAATGCGCCCCGATGCAGCCGTCCAGCTTGCCGATCGCGCGCGCCGCGACCAGAAAGTCACCCCACGACCAATCGTCCGGCGGCTCCGGCACGCCCGCTCGTTTGAAGAGGTCCTTGTTGTAATAAAACCCGACCGGCGTGAAGTCCTTGGGCACGCCGAAGAGCGTGCCGCTGCCGGTCGTGCGCCCGTCGAATCGAAACGTGTCGACCGGACCCTTGTAGAAGTCGTCGAGGTTGATCGTGGGCGTTCCGGCGGCGCGGTCGGCCGCGATGAGCGGCTCGATCTCCAGGAGCTGGTCTTCGGCGACAAAGCCTGCGAGCCGCTCGCTGCCGATGTAGAACACGTCCGGCGCGACGCCGCCGGCCATCATGGTCTGGAGCTTCGTGTAGAACGTGGCGGAGTCGCCGGGGTTTACACGCCGCACGCGCACGCCGGGGTGTTTCTCCTCGAACGCGCGAATGAAGTTCTTGACGATGGTCTCTTCCTGCGGCCCGCCGCCCGACCAGTGCATCACCGTCAGCTCGATCTTGTCGCCGCGCGCCTGCACGTCGCGCAGCGGCCGCAGCGCCACGCGCACAAACGCCCACCCGATCGCGGCGACGGCCGCGACCGCGAGCAGCGCCCGCAGTCCGAATCCGAGCTTTTGCAGGAGGTTCGACAAGCGCGTCACGCGACGGGTTGGTGAAACCGCGACGATCGACCGTCGCAGCACGCTCGCGCGCCCAACGTCGCGCGCGCCGCGCCGGCGGCAGTATAATTCCGCGGATGAACCCCGGCAAAACACCGCACCGTCGCGCGTACGCCGCGCTTGCCGTCTTTGCGTTCGTGCTCGTCGGCGGCCCTGCGCCCGCCGCGGCCGAGAATGCGTGGCCGCCGGCGCCGCCGCTGAAAGCCGAGCCCGATCGCCATTTTCAGCCGCCGCCGCCGTCGGTGCGCGTCGAGCCGACCGACGCCGGCCGCTGGCGCTGCACGTTCGAGTATCAGCCCGACGCGGCCGGCGACACGGTCCACTTGGCCGGCACGTTCAACAACTGGTCCCGCAGCGACCACGCGCTTGGCCCGCCCGACGCCGCCGGCGTCCGCCGCGTCACCCTCGACCTCGGCTCCGGCGCGCACGAATACAAGTTCGTGGTCAACGGCGAACGCTGGCTCGCCGACCCGCGAAACCCCGAGACGGCCGACGACCGCCACGGCGGCGCCAACTCGCTCCTGCGCCTCGGGCGGCTCGCGAGTCTCAAGCGGTCCGCCGCGAAAGCGGGCGACGGGGCGATCGATCCCTACGGTCTGGAGCATGACCCGGCGCTGCCGCTTTATTTGCAGGTGAGCAGCCCGACTGAGCTGATCCTGCGGTTCCGCACGCTGGCGCACGACGTCGAACGCGTCGCGGTCGCCGCGAAGGACGGCCCGACCGCCGACCTCTTCGTGGTTCACGAGGACGGGCTTTTCGCGCTCTGGGAAGGCACGCTGAAACTCCCGCCGGTCGCCGCCGGCCCGCCCCGCTCCATCGACTACGCTTTCGTGCTCGCCGACGGTGCGACGCGGGCTTCGGCGCCCCGCACCTACACGGAGCGCATCATGAAGCAGCGGGTCTTTCACACGCCGGACTGGGCCAAGCACGCGATCTGGTACCAGATCATGCCCGATCGCTTTCGCAACGGCGACCCGGCCAACGACCCGCCGCAGACACGCGAGTGGACCAGCGAGTGGTTCCGGCCCGCCGCGTGGGAGGGAAAGGACGGCCAGACGTTCTACAAGTGGTACGTCTTCGCGCGCTATTACGGCGGCGACTTCCGGGGCATCGAGCAGAAGCTCGACTATCTGAAGGATCTCGGCGTCAACGCGCTGTACTTCAACCCCGTCTTTCAGGGCGACAGCCACCACAAGTACAACGCGACCAGTTATGTCCACATTGACGACGACTTCGGGGTGCGCGGCGCGTACGCGGCGGCCGCCGCCCGCGAGACGCTCGACGATCCCGCGACGTGGACGTGGAGCGATTCGGACCGGGTGTTCCTGGACTTCCTGAAGCAGGCCAAGGCGCGCGGCTTCCGCGTCATCATCGACGGCGTGTTCAACCACGTCGGCACGCTGCACCCGGCGTACCAGGACGTGAAGAAGAACCGCCAGCAGAGCCGGTACGCCGACTGGTTCGACGTCGCCTCGTGGGAGCCGTTCAAGATCTACGGCTGGGGCGGGTTCGACGCGCTGCCGGCGTTCAAGAAGAGCCCGGACGGGCTCGCGAGCGAAGCCGTCGTGAAGCACATCTTCGACATCACGCGCCGCTGGATGGATCCCGACGGCGACGGCGACCCGCGCGACGGGGTCGACGGGTGGCGGCTCGACGTGCCCAACGAGATTCCGCTCCCGTTCTGGCAGCGCTGGCGCGACCACGTGAAGCGCATCAACCCCGACGCGTACATCACCGGCGAAATCTGGCAACGCGCCGACGCCTGGCTCGACGGCCGCAGCTTCGACGCCGTCATGAACTACGAGTTCGCCAGGCCGGTGATCGAGTGGGCCTGCTTCGACCAGCGGAAGATCAAGCCCACCGAGCTCGACCGCCGCCTCAACGAGCTGCGGCTCGCTTATCCCGTGTCGGCCACGCTCGTGATGCAGAATCTGGTCGACAGTCACGACACCGACCGGCTGGTCTCGATGGTGCAGAACCCCGACCGCCCCTACGACGAGCAGAATCGCGTGCAGGACAACAACCCGCGCTACGACAACAGCAAGCCCGGACCGGAGGCGTATCGCCGCGCGCGACTGGTGGTGCTGGTGCAGATGACGTATGTGGGGGCGCCGATGGTGTACTACGGCGACGAGGCGGGCATGTGGGGCGCCGACGACCCGACCAACCGCAAGCCGATGCTGTGGGAAGACCTGGAGCCCTACGAGAAACCGGATGAGAATGTCGTGATGAAGGACCACCTCGCGTTCTATCGCGAGGCGATCGCGCTGCGCAACGCCTACCCCGCGCTGCGCGTCGGCGCATTCCGCACGCTGCTCGCCGACGACGACGCCGACGTCTGGGCCTTTCAACGTCGCACCGCCGACGAACGCCTCATTGTCGTGCTCAACGCCGCCGACCAGCCGCGCACCGTGCGACTCCCATTGCCCGACGACGCGCCCGATACGTGGAAGTACGTGTTCGGCGGCAGCGACGGCGCGCGCGTGGAACAACGCGACGGCTCCGCGGAGCGGACCCTCATCGTCGAAGTGTCCGCAATCGGTGGCGCTGTGCTGCACGCCGGGAAGCAGTGATCCAACGCGCCGCGCGATAAAAAGAAATGCCGCGCGCGGTCGAGTGGCTGCCGCGGTTCGCAAGTCCGCCGGGAACACCCTTTACCGGGCCTGCCGGCACAAACATAACCTTATTAGCTACAACAATTTAGTTGCATTTCAGAGGGCCTGGGTCTATAGTCCCGTGAACGCCCGAGGAGCTCGCCGCGCGGTCGGCCTGCATCGATTCGGGCGGCCCGCCGATTCGGCGGGGGGTCTATCGACTGGGGGTGAGAGATGCGCGCCAAGTCCATGATGCTCGCGCTCGCTTGCGTGATCGCCGCGAGTGCGTCCGCTTTCGCCGGGCTCGTCTCGGAGTTCACCGGCTTCAATTACGTCAACGAGGTCGGCACGTCTGGTTTGCGCTCGTCGTATCACGCCGACGCGACGTCCAACCAAGGCATCAGCGGTGGCACGATCTCCTCGTCGGTCCACACGCTCGGTCCGGCGCGCGTCTTGTATCCGTCGGGTGTGGGGCCAGTGCCCAGCCCGGGCGGCGTGCTCGGCGCGAATTTCGACCTCGGCGCGCTCGGAATCCGCGTCAACGGCAACAGCGTCACCGTCAAAGTCGCCAGCGCGCTCAACCCGCTCACCGGCTACACCCACAATGGAACCCATTACGGTCTCGGCGACATGTTCGTCACCGTCAAGGACGGTCTCGGCGTGCGCCAGTTCGCTCTGCTCAGCCCCTGGGCCCGCAATGGCGCAGGCTCGCCGCGAACACTCGGCGGCGGCAGCCACTTCAACAGCGCCCAGAGCTTTCACACCAGCGGCGGCCCCTCCGGCTCCAGCCTCGAAGGCCACCTCGTGCGCCTCACCAACGACGGCCACGTCACCATGACCGGCGGCACCGGCGGCTACTCAATCAGCAGCGCCCCGAACGGACTCGACACGCGTGTCTTCGCCCGCGGCGGCACCAACCTCGGCGACGCCAACCTGCTCAACTGGTCCATCGTCGACGCCGGCAACACCTGGTATCTCCAGCAGTGGACGTTCGACCTCTCCAGCATCACCACTCAGGCCGGCGCCCTGCTCGGATTGCACACCACGTACAACTGCGGCAACGACCAGATCGCGCTCGTTCAGCCGATCCCGTCGCCCGAGTCGACGCTGCTCGGCACGCTCGGCGTCGGTCTGCTCGCGGCGCTGCGCCGGCGGATGTAACCGGTCGCGCCGGCCGATTGAGGCCGACGCCGCCCAATCCGTGAACCCCAAAACGGGCCGCTCCCCGCGCGACGCAGACCTGCGTCGCAAACCGGAGCGGCCCGTGCTGCTCATCGTCTCCGGCCGAGCGGACAATCCGCTCCGCACGGCAGCTTGCGGATTGCGAATCGCCGATTGCGGATTTCGAACTGTGCTGATCGGCGGCTCTAGCTCTCACCGGTGCTTGATTCCACCTGCGAAAACAGGCGCACCGCACCATCCACCACGCGCAGTGCGACGCGATCTCTCGCTCCGGCGCAACCGCTCGCTGCCTGCGCGCTCGACTCTGTGTTCGCTGCCCCCTCTGGGGCAGCCGCTCTCAGAGACCTCGCAGCCCGCCGCGGGTTATTTCACCCGCCTCATCCGCCCCTCGGACGCCGTCGGCTTCCCGTCGCGCTCGCCTTCCAGCCGCACGACCAGCGTGTCGTCGCCATCCAGCCGATACACGATCCGCTTGTGCCGCGAACCCGGGTCGGCGACTTCGAAGACCGCTTCCTTCGGCCCGCTCTTCACGAGCGGATACGCCAGCGGGGCGGTCTCGCGCGCCACGAGCCCGCTCTTGAAATGCAGCAGGAACATCGTCGGCACGCCGTCCACTTCCTGGATCAGCAGCGCCTCGTACATCGCCTTCGCGCCGTCGTCGCCCAGCCGGCAACACCCGAACATCGAGCCGCCCCGCGGCGCACCCCACATTTCCTCGACCGGGCTGCCGAACATCTCCCCGCGCCAGTGGCCGGCAATCCACGACAACTCGGCTGCCGCCGCCCCGGTCGGCCGCCGCTCGACGGCCTTCGCGTCCGGCGCGGCGCCATCTTGCGCCCGCGCGGACGGACCTGCCAAACCGAGCGCGGCAACGAGCGCGGACGCGACGACACCGATCACGAATCGCTGATGCACGACGTTCTCCCAAGCAATGAAATACCGACTCGCTGACCGCGCAGTGTAACGGATCCCGCGGACCGCGAGGACGCCGCCGGCGCGCATCGGTTGTCCGCGTTCGTCGCGGCCATCCGCCGGTGGTCGCGGCCGCCGCCGGCGGTGCCGGGCCGTCATTCTGCGGAAGTGCCGCGCCCGATGAACCGCCCCACGCGCGTGTTCGCTCACGCCCTCGCGCGCGAGTCCCGCGCCCCGCGCGGGCTGACGGCCGCGGCGCCGATCCGCTATAACGAGCGTTCGCACCCGCCGGGAAATCCGCATGCACGGCCGGCCTCCGGAGCAAACCTCGTTCCTCATCACGCGCAACGTCGGCGCCGAACGCCGCCGCAGCGCGTCCGTCGGCATCGGCTGCGCGCTCGCCGCGCTCGTCCTTTACCTGGTCACCTGCGCCCCCGGCGTGCAGTGGCAGGACAGCGGCGTCCACCAGTATCGCGTCATCCTTCGCGTGGTCGAGAATCCGCTTGGCCTGGCGCTCTCGCACCCGTTGCATCACTGGATCGCGCGGTTTGCGGTGTGGGCCCTGCCGGTCGGTAATCCGGCGTACGCCGTCAATCTCGTGTCCGTGTTCGGCGGCGCCGCGGGCGTCGGCGTGCTGGCCGCGGTCGTGCTGCGGCTCAGCCACAGCACCGTTGCCGCCATCTGCGCCGCCGCCGCGTGTGGCCTCGCGCACATCTACTGGCAGATGTCCGTGGTCGCCGAAACGTACACGCTCGCGGCGGCGCTGATGACGCTCGAATGGCTGCTGCTCTATCAATATCTCCGCACGCGCGAGCCGCTCTGGTTCGTCGCCGTGTTCTTCATTAACGGGCTGCACGTCGCGGACCACCTGCTCGGGCTGCTCACGCTCGTCACCTACGCCGGTCTCTTTCTCGAACGCGCCCTGCGGCGCAAGCTCGCCTGGAGCTGGCTGGCGGCGATTGCCGTCGCGTGGATGCTTGGGGCGCTGCCCTACCTGCTGATCATCGTCGCGCACCTCGCCCGCACCGGCGACTTCGGCGCCACGGTCCATTCCGCGCTCTTCGGCGTCGGCGCGACCGGCGAAGGCTATGCCGCCAACGTGCTGAACGTGTCGCTGTCGTGGCGACTGGCGGGGGAAGCGCTGGCGTACCTTGGATACAACTTTCCGTCGCTTGCGCTGCTGGTCGCGTTCCTGGGCGTCGGCGCGCCGCTGCGCGGGCGCACGCGCCTGTTCCGCGTCGTGCTCCTCGCGCAAACGCTGATCATCGTCGTGTTTGTCGCGCGCTACACCATCAAGGACCAGCTCACCTTTTACGTCCCGGTCTGCGCGCTGGTCGCGCTCTGGTTCGGGCTTGGCGTCGCGCGTCTGCTGCGCTTTGCGACGCTCGTCGATCGCCGTCGCGCCGTCGTCGCGATCCTGGTCGTTCACGCCCTGCTGCCGATCGGAGTCTATCTCTGGTTTCCGGCAGCGGCGCGGTCCCGCGGCTGGCTGGCGACGCGCCTGCCCACGGTGCCGTTTCGCGACTCGTACGATCACTTCCTGCGACCGTGGAAGACCGGCGACCACTCCGCCGCCCGGTTTGCAGCCGCGGCGCTGCAAGCCGCCGGCCCCGGCGGATGGTTCCTCGCCAACACGACCGTCGGCTACGCCACAGCCGTCTACTACCGCACGCACGGCGGCCCGCCGGGCGTCCGCGTGTTCTCTTTTGACGACGACCTGAACGACCCCCGCGGCCCCCGCCTCACCCGCGCCGAGCTCGCGCGTCACCTCGGCGAGAACGGCGTCGTCGTGGTCGCCCCCTTCGAGACCTTAACCGAGTTCTGGTCCGACGCGCTGCGCGTCGAGCGCGGCGGGACGTTCTGGCGCGGCGTCAGCGCGGTGCCGACAAGCGGGCCGGGCGAGCGAGGGTGACCGGGCGGGCCAGCGCGCCGAGCGCGCCCACCCGCGAGACCATGGAACCGCGGCTAAGATTGTCCGTATGCCGGGCGCCGCCCCGGCAAATCGGACCGGCCGCTCCAGCGAGGCTGTGCATGTCGACGAATCCAGGATCGAACCCCGAAGTCGCCAACAGCGCCGACGTCTTCGCCCCCATCGACGACGCCCTCGCCGAGCTGCGCGCCGGCCGATTGGTCGTCCTGGTCGACGACCCCGACCGCGAAAACGAAGGCGACCTCATCTGCGCCGCCGAGTTCATCACCCCCGCGATCGTCAACTTCATGCTCCGCTTCGGCCGCGGCACGCTCTGTGTCCCGCTCACCAACAGCCGCTGCGACCGCCTCCAGCTTCAGCCGCAGTCCGCGGTCAACACCACCCGCTTCGGCACCGCGTTCACCATCTCGGTCGACGCCGCGCCGCGCTTCGGCGTGACGACCGGCGTGTCCGCGTTCGATCGTGCGACGACGATTCAGCGCCTCGTCGCCGAGGAGTCGCTGCCGGAGGATTTCGTCCGCCCGGGACACATCAATCCGCTCATCGCGCGTGACGGTGGCGTGCTCGTCCGCGCCGGCCAGACCGAGGGGTCCGTCGATCTCTGCCGCCTCGCCGGCCTCATGCCCGCGGCCGTGCTGATCGAGATTCTCAACGAAGACGGCACGATGGCCCGGGTGCCCCAGCTCATCGACTTTTGCCGCGCACATGGCCTGAAGATGTGCTCCATCGCCGACCTGATCGAACACCGCATGCGCCGCGAGCGGCTCATCGAGCGCGTCGCCAGCGTCCCGATCCACAACGAGTTCGGCGCCTGGCAGCTCTTTGCGTATCGCTCCCACGCCGACCACGGTACGCACGTCGCGCTCACCCACGGCGGCGTCGGGCTGCCGGATGCGACCGGCGCCGTGCCCGCGGTCACGGACCCCACGCTGATCCGCGTGCACTCCGAGTGTCTCACCGGCGACGTGTTCGGATCTCTCCGCTGCGAGTGCGGTCAACAGCTGCGAACCGCCATGCAGCGGATCGCCGCCGCCGGCCGCGGCGCGCTCATCTACCTGCGACAAGAGGGCCGCGGCGTCGGCCTGGTCAACAAGCTGCACGCCTACGCGCTCCAGGACCAGGGGCTCGACACGGTCGAAGCCAACGAGCGGCTCGGCCTGCCGGTCGACCGGCGCGACTACGGGGTCGGCGCGCAGATTCTGCGCGACCTCGGGCTCAGCCACGTGCGTATTCTCACGAACAACCCCAAGAAAATCAGCCGGCTCGAGGTCTACGGGCTGCACGTCGTCGAGCAGTTGCCGCTCGAAGTACCCGCGAACGAGCACAACCGCCGGTACCTCGAAACGAAGAAGAACAAGATGGGGCACACCCTCAGCGGCCTGTGACCGCTCGTGGAAAGTCCCGTCGGCCGCCGGGGCGCCTCCGCATCCGCGGATCAGCGGTGCGCGCGCTGGGTGTACTCAAACTCAAAGCGCCCGTCCGCGCGGATGCGCATCGTCGCGACGCCGCCGGCGGGAACCCGATCGAGCGTGTCGGCGAGATTCGGATAGACCATGGCCGCGGGATCGACGTTCGGCCAGCGCTGCAACAGCCGCACCAGTCCGGCCGCGACCCACGCGTAGGCATCCATCGCCTGGCGTTCACCCCGATAACTCGCGAGATCATCGGCGATGGCCCGGAGCGCATCGGTCGGGCCGGTCTTCCCCAGCGCGGCGAGCTCGGGGTCGAACTCGCCGCGAAGCGCATATCGCGTCTCGGTTTGCAGTCCCAGCGAACGCGTCTCGTGCGTCGCATGGAGCTTTCCCGAGACCCGCCGATCGGTCGTCAGCAGCAGCGCCAACGCGTCCACGCGTCCGAACGGATCGGTCGCAAGCGAACACACGCCCACGTCGGTGCGGCGGCTCTGTTCGGCGGGAATGAGACGTTGATACTCGGCGGGCGTCTGACCCACCTGCACACTGCGATACGTCAGCGGCGCGCAACCCACCGTCGTTACGAGAACAAGGGGCGCGAGCCGCGCGACGGCGCGAGCGGCCGCGGCGCGATTCCGTGAACGACTGGCTCGGTTCGTTGCGTTCATTCGCGAGATGATGCCGTCGCGCACACTCCCCGGCAAGCACGCTCGTTGCGCGGCGCATCGCCCCGCCGAAACCCTCGCAAACCAATCCGGCGGGGGCGCGTGCCGGACACGGGCCGGTAAAACCGCACACGCCGTTACTACCGCGATACGGCGCGCCGCGCGCGCCGGCTTCTTCTCGCGCGGCGCGCACGCGGCGCGGGCGCGATAATCGCGCGGGGCACGCGGCGCTGATTTTCGCGACGGGCGCGGCGCGCGGCGCGCCTGCTGCAACGCGACGCGCGGAGCGCCTGCCGCAATGCGACGCGGGGAGCGTGCGGCGCGCGAAATTCCGCGATTTGTCCCGCAAAGAGGCTTTCGCGCGCGCGGGGCCGGATTGGTATAATCGCCCGTTGTGAAGGACCGTCCGCGCGCATCGGGGGGCGACGGGGCGGCGCTCGGGAAGGCCGATGGGACACGACAATATCGCGACAATCCTCACTCGCGCGAATGCCCTGCTCGAAGAGGGCAAGCCGGCTGAAACATTGCGTTGCCTGGATCAACTCGGCGAGGATGCTCTGGTCGAGCGCGACGAACGCGTCGAGTATGCAACGCTGCGCGCCTGGGCCCTGTCCGAGATGGGCCGCGCCCAGGAAGCGCTCGACGCCCTCGACCCGCTCCTGCAGGAGTTCCCCGCCTGCGCCAAGCTCCACGGCACGCGCGGCGTGGTGCTCTCCAATGCCGACCGCCTCGACGCGGCCCGCGCTGCGCTGGAGCGCGCCGTCGCCCTCGACGCCGACGACGACGTCGGGGTCGCGAATCTCGCGCTCGTCTACGAAAAGTTGCGCGATTACCACGCCGCCGTCCGCCACTACGAACGCGCGATGAACCTCGGCGCCGATCTGGACTGGGCGCTGAATCGCGCCGCCGCCGCGCTCAGCGCCGCCGGTCGAACAGACGAAGCGCGCATCGTCCTGAAGCGCTATCTTTCGCTGGTGCCGGACGACGCCGAGCAGTGGGTCGCGCTGGCGATCCTGTTCTCCGACGACGACGAGCATCACGAAGCCTTCGCCTGCTATCGCGCCGCGGAACGCATCGACGCGGAGCTGGTCACGCTCCGGCTCAACTGGGGCGTGACCGCGGTTCGCGCCGGCCGCCTCAAGCTGGCCCGCCGACAGCTCCGCCAGCTCCAGAAGCTGGCCCCCGGCTCCGCCCGCACTTGTCTGCTCCGCGGGTTCATTCTCGAGGAAGAAGGCAAGCTTTCCGCCGCCGAGGTCTGCTACGAGGACGCGCTGCGCTGCGTCCGTGGCAACGACTTCGGCGAGCTGGCGTACGTGCTCGAGATGGCGATGGACTTCTACTGTCGCCAGCGCCGCATTCAGCAATGCGAAGCGCTTTTCTCCCGCGCCTATGCCCTGGGCGCCTGTACCGTCGAGCTTTGCGAGGCCTATCGCGAGGCGCTCGGCGAGCGCGTCGCGCACGGCTACTGGTTCAGCCTGCTCGTCGAAACCGACCACCAGCCCCGCGCCGTCGCCCACCTCGACCCCAACACCGGACACGCCGACCGCCCCTCGCGCCGCGCCCTGCGATCGTTCCAGGTCGTCGCCGTCGACCACGACGAGGCGCTCGGGCTGGTGCTGCGCCTCGCGAAGCGCCTCGGCGAGACCGGCGTCCGTGTGCGCGAGTTTCTGCGCGAAGAGCCTATCCAGGACGCCTTCGTCGGCGTCTACGAAATCGCCGCCAGCGCCGCCCTCGTCACCGAGGAAGCGCCCCACGACCGCTGACGCGCTTGCCCACGCCGGCCGCCGCGCACCGCACGGGTCGCGCCGCGCGGCTGGGGATCGGCTGCTCGACGCCGCACGTGCCGCGCACCGACCGCTCGGTCGCGCGGTCGCCCACCGCCCGCCGCGCTTTGCCGCTCGAACACCTCCGCGGTAACATCGGTGGCAACCCGGCGTTCGACGTTTCGCGCGTCCGCCGCCGAGGGAATCCCGGATTCTTCGATGTCCACCCATCCTCCGCCGCTGGTC
>JBFXAM010000003.1:0-118785 GCA_050184295.1 Phycisphaerae bacterium
CTTCTTCTTGCGTGCAAACGCGCGCGGATTCGTGACCCGCGTTCGCTCCGCGCGCCTCGCGGCGAGGCGCGCGACGATTGACATCAAACGCGCGAGGCGAAAGCGGCAAGACGTGCGCGCCGACCAAACGCGTTCCCATCCGCGGCGCGGGGTTCCGTCCCCAACCTTCACGGAGAAAGCGCATCCCCGTAAGGCGTTCCGAGATTTGAGATTAGCAAGACACCGGGAGGCGTGTCAATACCGGAACTGCTCACGAGTGCGGACCCGTCACGTCGGCGACGCCGGGGACGATCGCCCAGAAACGGTTGTAACTACTTTTTGCAAATCGACTTGTGCTGAAGGTGGGCACGCGGGGCGGGGGCAACGACTAGATCGACTCTCCGTTCTCCACGGATTCACCTAAGGCGCGCTCGTCCGCGGATGCGAATCGTTCCGCGAGCATGGCGTCCGCGACGCGGTACGCCTGAATCGCGACTTTCATCGCTTTGCCCATGTCGTTGATGTCCGGCGTGTTTCGGTGGGACGCGGTGCCGGCGATCCACATGCCGGCAAACCAATCGCGCAGCGTCACCGCGTGTGGCTCGGTGCGGTCGACCGGCACCATCACGAATCCGGGGAGATTGAGCTGATCGCGCACCCGGTTCGACTCAGTCACCATCACAGCGCTCCTGCACCACCCGCCGCCCGCGGGCCGCGGGCGCACGATTTGCGCCGCGAACCCTCAGGCTTCCAGCTTTTCAAAGTATCGGCCGCCGGACCACAGCGCAACACCCGCGACGACGAAACCGAGCAGGACGAGCGCATAACTTGCGAGTGTGCTTCGCAGCGAGAGGCTCTCGGGCAGGTCCATGTGGGCGCGAATCTCGTCGAGACTCAGCAGCGCCACGCCGGCCATTTCGACGAATACGAAGAGCATGCTCGCGATCAGATTAAACGTCCCCCCGAAGCCGGATGCGATCCGTGCAGGATTCCGCTGGCCCAGCACCGGGAACCGCGCGCCCAGCCCAACCGACAGGCCGCTCAGCCCGACGCACACCCCGGCCGAAACGTGAAGGTGCAACCGCGCCCACGGCTCGGGCAGTTCGAGCACGTTCACCGCGAGCACCATCACCGCCAGTGCGGACAGCCCCGTGATCGTGAGTGCGAAGAGGAACTTCACGAGCAGAAGGCTCGACCGTCCGGTTGGAAGGAGGCCGAGGAGCCACAACTGCTGGCTCTCCAGCGAGAGCAGCGGATACACGAACCGGCTCGTGAACGTCGCGAGGATGAGGCTGACGGTCGTGAGATTGAGAAACGCGATCAGCCCGCGCATTCCGGGCGTGCTCACGTCGAGCGGCAGGCGCGTCAGGTTCAGAACGTAGACGATCAGCAGCCCGAGCATGATCACCATCTGCGTCCATTGCCGCGCGTCGCGCGCGAACCCGCGCAAGTCCTTCAGCATCACCATCCGCAGCCGCGCGGGGAGATAAAAGAACAGCATCCAGCAGAGCGCGGTGGTGAACCACGCGCGGCGGATGACCGGGTTGTAGCGACCCTGCTGGGCCCGGCTGTAGGCGATGGTCCAGGTCGCGCCGAGCAGGTTGATGGTGCACCACGAGACGAAGGCGGCGTTACAGAGCACCAGCCATAGGTAGAAGAGGCTTTCATCGACGCGCTGTTCGACCGCGGCAACGACGCCCTTGGCGGTCCACGTGCTGGGCAGCCAGTTCTGGCGCACCAGGGAGCTCTGCGTGATGAGCAGTTGAAGCCATTCGCCGGTTTCCGCCGCCGAGCGCGAGATGTGCGTCACCCAGAGAATCACCAGCATCAGCATGACGGCGCCGAGCCAGATGGCGGTGGCGCCGGGGCGGCGGGGGGCCCACATCGCGACCGCCCAGGCCGCGATCAGGCCGATGTTCGCCGGGATGGCGATGAACCCGACGAAGTGCCCGATGAACAGCGGGTAATAGAACCACTCGACGTCGCGCTGCGCCGCGACCGCCAGCATCAGCGGCACGCCCAGCAGCAGGAACGACCAGCTCGACAGGCAGACGCCCTCGATCCACTTCACGAAGATCACCTGCCGGTCGCGGATCGGCATCGTCAGCAGGTGGGTCGCCTCGTTGCGGCCATACAGCGACCCGAACGCGAGAATCGCGTTGGAGAACGCGAGCATGACCGCGAGCAGCAGAAAAAAGTGGACGAAGATGTGCTGGTTGACGACGACGCTGACGATGCCCCAGCGCTGCACCGAGTTCAGCACGGTTGTGAGCAGGAAGTAGAGCGCCGCCCAGATCAGCACGAGCAGCGCGATCGTCACCAGCGTGCGGCCCGGAGCGTCGCGGATCTGCTGGTCCAGCACGTTCCGCACCTGCCACGCCCGGCAGCGCGCCAGCACCCACACGTCCATGCGGTTTTCCGAGGTCGGGGCAGGGTCAGACATCGCGGGCGAGTCCCGGGAGCGCGACACGATTGCGGTGCATCATAACCTGCCCCGCCGCGGACGCATCAGGGGCACGGCTGCCCCGGCGCCGGCGCGCTGATCAGGCACGCGACGAACGGATCGATGTCGAAATTGTTCGCCGCGCCCTCGCCCGTGATATCCGTCCGGCAGATGCGCACCGCGGCCGTCACGCCGAAAACCGTCTCGTACGTCGCGGGGTCGGCGATGCTGAGCACGAACGCGTCGATGTCGAAATTGTTGATCGCGCCATCGCCGTTCGCGTCGCCGCGCAGCTCGCCCGCGCAGGGATCGGTCGTTCCTTCGCAGCGGAGCTCGAGCCGATACGCGCCGCGATCGGCCGGGGCAAACGCGGCGAGCTGGATCCAATACCGCTCCCCGGGCATGAGTCCGCCGGCCACGATCTCGGACAGCTCGCCGAACGTGCCGCAGCTGTCGTCGACGCACGAGAGCGGAACCAGCGTGCCGCAGGCGCCGCGATAGAGCGCCAGCACGGAGTCGCCTTGCCCGAAGCTATTGCACGTCGAGATGCGGACGGCGTCTGATGTCGCGAGGAAACTGTACCAGAGGGCCGCCACGCCGCCGCTGCACATCGCCGGGTTCGGCGACTCGCCGGAAAAGATGTTGTCCGCGATCACCGTGACGCCGGGCGCGCCGCAGGTCAGCTCCGTGGCGGCCTCACAGTGGGTGTTCGTCGGCGGCGCGACCGGACACGCCGTCAGGCCGCCGGCCAGCGCGCGATCCAGGCAGAACGCCAGGTCGCCGGCGGCGCGATCGTCCGGCCCGTCAAACACGCCGTTCCCGTTGCGATCCTGCGCCCGCCGGCCGTTGCCCGCGCTCAGCGGCGGCGCGACCCAGAACCACTGGCGCGGCTGGCTGCGGCTGCGGATTTCGAGCCAATAGCAGGTGTTGGCCTGGAGGGCGAGCGGCGCGTGCGAGAACAGATACTCATGGATGTCGAGCCCGCCCGCGAGATCGTCCAGAGTGTCGGTGCGGGCGCGCAGCGTCAGCGTCCCGTTCGCCTGGCGGTATTCGGCCAGCAGCGCCCCCGGCACACCGTCGCCGTGCGCGAAATAGCGCAGGTCGAAGTCGTCGACCGCGTTCGGCGTGTTGTTGCCATAAACGCCCCACGCGCACACTCCCGACACCGATCCCGCGGCCGAGAGCGTGAAATCGTCCGCGGCCCGGAAGCTCAGGTCGGCGGCGACGGACTCGACGAGACCGTACGGCTGGCAGTTCGCGGCCGGCTCGGCGCAGCGGATTTCGCACGGGCAACGGACGCTCACCGTGATGTCGCCGCGCGACGCGTCGTCCCGCGACGCGGCGTGGATGAGGTAGCGCTGCCCGACGTTTAAACCGGAGACACACACCCGGCCGCGCAGCCCGTCGGCGCACCCCGGCGCGTCGTCGCTGCACGCCAGCGGAGTCAGCATCCCGCACACACCGGCATGCACCTGCACGATCGTGTTCGGCGCGGCGCTGTCGCACGTGCTGATCTCGGCGGTGGTGTGCGACGCGACGAACGAGAACCACACCGACGCCGTCCCTGGTCCGAGGCCGCCGCTGCGGCAAGCGAAGAGCGGGTCGGTCGGGTGGTTGGTGGCCGCGGTGTTGCTCACCGTGGCGCTGCCGCCGCAGGCGATCTCGATCGGGTTCTCGCATGCGTCATTCGGCGGGGCCTGTGAACACGCGTTCACGTCGGCGAGCGGCAGGTTGATGCACCAGGCGGTGTCGAACGCCACCTGGTCGTCCGTCGTGTACGCCTGGTTCGTGTCATACATCAGCCGCCCGTTCACCGGCTCGGCGTACTCCCAGAACCAGTTGCACGCGAAAGGCGACCCGCCGAGATTGGTCACCTCGAACCAGTAGCATTGTCCGGCCTGCACGTTCACCGGGTTGTGCGTCGCGACGTACTCGAACTCAGAGACGAGCCCGATGGTTACGCCGGTCGCCGCCCGCGTCAGACCCGCGAGCGTGCCGTCCGACTGACGGAAGGGACCGCCGATCGGCGCGCCCGGAACGCCACCGGCGTCGGCGTAGTAGCGAACCTCGAACTGGTCGGGCGTGGTGTTGTGGCAGGTCGCAGTGCCGTAGAAGCCGCGCCAACAGATGCTGTCGATGGCGCCGGAGACGGACGTGCGGAAGTCGTCGGCGACACGCCGCGACAGCGCGCGCACCGCACTGCGCCCGCTCGCAAACCCCGGGACTTGACACGTGCCAGGTGGCTGAGTGCACAGCGTCCCCGCGAGGCCGCCGTCCGCCTCGCCATTCCCGGGAATGGCCGGCTCCACCGGCGCGAGTTTGTCAGCGAACTGCGCCCATGCCAGACCCGCCGGCCCGCGGTGCTGTGCCGCGGCGGGCGCCACAACGGCCACGCACGCCGCAGCGCCAAACGCGATCCCGATCGATCGATGAATGCGGTACATGCGCTTCCCAGTCCTGGGGTGCCGTTCGGGCGCGGCGGTGAGGGTCTCGGCGAGTTCGCCACCCAGCGCGTCACTGCGGCCCGCGCGCCGCAGCGCGCCGGCCGGGCCAGCCAAACACCAGCGCGTCGGGCGACGCGACCGGCTCCCATCCAATCGTAGGGAGTCCCCACTTGACGGGCAATGAGAATCGCGCGACGAACAACATCCCCGCGCATCGGCGGACGCGTTACGGGCCGTTCGGCGCGGCCGTCGGGTCGATAATCGGTCGCCGAAGTGATCCGCGGTTCGCTGCTCGCCGGCGGCGCCGGCGTCTGGCGCGGCGCCGAGACGGGTCGCGCGTGGCCCCGCGGTTCGTCCGAGCCGCGCCGGCTCGGCGTCACGCGTTCGCATCGTCACGGCGACAGCCGCACGACCTCCCACGCGCCGGCGGTGCCGCGCCGATAACACAGCCGGTCGTGCAGGCGACTCTGTCGGCCCTGCCAGAACTCGAACTCCGCCGGCACGATGCGAAACCCGCCCCAGCTCGCCGGCCGCGGAATCGGCTTGCCCGCGTGCGCTGCGTCAAACGCGCGCCAGCGCCGCTCCAGGTCGTCGCGGCTCGCCAGCACCGCGCTCTGCGCCGACACGTTGGCACCGATCTGGCTGCCGCGGGGCCGCTGAGTGAAATACGCGTCCGACTCCGCGCTGCTGACGCGCTCGACCACGCCCGCGATCCGCACCTGCCGCTCCATCGCACTCCACCACCAGCACGCCGACGCCCGCGGATTCGCCGCGAGCTCGGCGCCCTTGCGGCTGTTGAAGTCGGTGTAGAAGACGAAGCCGCGGTCGTCCACCGCCTTGAGCAGCACCATGCGCACCGACGGCACGCCGTCGCGCGTCGCGCTGGCCAGCGCGGCGGCATTGGGCTCGATCAGGTCGGCTCGCACCGCTTCGTCGAACCAGGCGGCGAACTGCCTGAACGGGTCGGCGTCCAGCTCGTGCTCGCTGAGCCCGCGCTGCGAGTACTCGATGCGCATGTCGTGGAAGAACTTGGTCATGACGCATGTGCTCCGGAGAGGCCGATCCACGCCAGAGTGTATCGCGCACACGGCGGCTCCCTGCGCTCGGACCGACTGTGATTGCGTCAAGATTTCACTTGACGAGGCGGGGAACTTGTGTCACTCAATCGGCACAACGAGTTGCGGCGCGTCGTACTCCGGAGGAACATGCGACCCCGTGACAGGGATCTGCAAGGACGGAACGCTCGACATATTCTCCAGTTGCAGCGTGCCGGTTTGTTCGGGGTAGCGGGCGCGCGGCTCAATCGGTCTTCCCACTCAAGCAGAAGTGACTCGCTTTGGAGCACCTCATGCGCCACGTTCACCGCAGCCTTGGATTGCTCGCCGTCGGCCTTACGCCGCTCGCGACATCGGCGACCCCGGACGTACGCGACGCGGCGGAACTGGTGCTCGCGCGCCTGGCGCAACGGCCCGCGCTGTGCGCGAGCATGCAATGGAACGGCTATTCCGTCGCCAAGCCGCTGGACTTCTTGAACACGGGCAACTGGGTGCAGCCCGTCGCGCCGGATGGTCGCGTGCCGCGCTACGACATCGATCTGTGTGTCCTGGGCGAGGAATTCCGCGCGAGCGCCGTGGGGCCGTTCGACAACTACGTCAATCATCAAATCTCGTGGGTGGCAGGTCGGGCGAGCTCGCTGACGGATGAAAACGGAGTGGCGCAGCGCTCCGAATCCACAAAGGCCAACTCGGGATTGCCCTACACGGTCAATTTCATGACGCTGATCGACGGCTGGCTGATCCAGGAGGAGGTCGGCCTCCCGGATCTCGCCCGGCGTGGCGCGATTCGGACAATCAGCGAGAGCGGCGGGCAGGTTCAGTTTGAAGCACGCGATCCCGCGTGGGCGGAGGGTCACGCGCTCTGCGGCACGCTCGATCTCGCGCGGGGAGGGATGCCGACAAGCCTCAGCATCCAGCACGGATCGGACGGCGCATTTCACGCCGAATACCGCGTCTTCGAATCGCAAGCAGTCGGCGGCGTGCACATGCCGACGCGCGCGGTCGTCGCATGGGGGAATGCCGAAGCGCCCACCTGGGTGCAAGAGTTCACGGTGCTGGCGTGGCGCGTGGATGCATCCGTGACGCGCGCGACGCTCGCGCTCGGCGGCGGTGCGTCGGCGGCGATCCCGGTGGTCGCGGCCGCGGATGCACCGCCCCGAGCCAACGCCGGGCTGGGTCTAAGCGGTGGGGGCCGAGCGCTCATGACGGGGGGTGGCGCAGCCGTCGCACTCGTGCTCGCCGCGGTCGCAGTTCAGAGGGCGCGCCGCCAACGAGCGCGCAGTCTTGCGCTGCGCTGCTGACCTGCTCCTGCGCGGCGGTCGGATGCGGCGCACGGATCACGTTCGCGCCGTCCGACCACGCTGGCTTCACGCGAGATCGCTCAAGCGCTCCAGCGTCGGCGGCTCCAGCGGACTGAGCCAGGCGCGGAGCAGAAAGTCCGCCTCCTGCTTCGTCGCCAGCGTCCGCGCCGATTGCTCGCCGTCGTGCACGTAGACGCCCCATTGCTGCCGCCAGATGCGAACGACCATGAGGTTGCTCGTGCGGCGGTCGAAGACGTGCAGTCGCCAGTTCGGTTGGCGCCAGCCGGTTCGACGCAAGACCGCGCCGCCGGGTACGGCGAGCAGTTGTCCGCGCGTGCGGGCTGAAGCGGGCACGAGCGCCATCGCGCCGAGCGCCAGTCCCCACGCGACGAGGTCGATCGTGACCTGCCGGGTTTCGATCGCCCGCCACGCGGCGACCACGAAGTTAAACCCGAAGATCGTGACGAGCAGCCAGCCGCCCTGGATGCGGATGTTGCGATGCACCCGACGGAGCGCGCTGCCGTCGGGGCGCTCGCCCCCCGCGAGCAACGCCGAATCGACTTCGCTGAGCGGCTGCGGCTCGAAGGGAACGTCGTAAGGCTCGACCGGCGTGTGGTCGGCGGCCTCGCCGGCGCGAAACGCCCAGCCGCGATGCCCCGCGACGACCAGTTTTTCCAGCAGCAGCAGCACGCCGTCGCCGGGTTGCAGCGCCCGCACCGCGCGCAGTCCTTCGGCGGCGAACCGGCGCGCGTCGGCGAGGCCTTCGCGCTGCTCGACGCGCCGCAGCCGACGCGCGAATCGCCCCGTCGGCCCACGGCGCCCGGCGAAGAGCACGCGCGACACGAGCAGCAGGATCAGCAGGGCGGCGCATGCGACGATCGTGACGCGCGGACCGGCGAGCATCGTCACGCTCACGCCGACCGTCGTCATCACGAGCAGGACGACGACAATCGCCCAGGGATCGTGGTTCAGGTTGCCCTGAAGCGGCAGCGCGGTCAGTACGCCCGGTGGACCGGTGAGTGGCGCGCGGCCCGCCAACGCGCCGTCCGCCGGCGAAGCGGGGGGCGTGCTCCACGCGGAGATCTCGGCGCGCTGGGGCGCGGAGTCAACCGCTCGTCCACCCGCCGATGCGTCGGCGTCGGCCGCGGGTCGCGGGCTCAACGGTGTGTCGTCCGGTTCTACGGGCGGCAGGTGCGCGGTGATGGAGTGGACTCCTGGAGCGGTGCGAATCAGCTCGGCGAACCGGTTTCCGGTGCGGTCGCGGCAAGCCAGATCACCGTGGCGAAACCGACGCCCGACCCTCCGATAGACAGTCGAGCGCGCCGGTCGAGCGACCGACCCGATTCACCTGCCCGCGGAGACTCGCTTGAACCTGGCGCAGCGGGCTGACGGATTCAGCGCGGCAGCGCTTCCTCGAACGCGCGGGTGAGCGTGTCCACGTCGAGCGTGCGCGGGTCGGCCGTGCTCGCGGGCCCGCGTGCCGCCGGCTCGCGGTCGAGCGTGCGAACTTGCGCCGCGTCGGCGGTCGCGGTGAAGTTCACGCGCCGCGCCTCGTCCCAATAGCGCCCCGCGTTAAATTCGAATCCCGCCCGCATGACGAGTTCGGCCACCAGTCCCGCCATGATCGCGATGAATCCGAGCACGAACAGCAGCAGCCCGACCAAGGGCGCCTTGCCCCAGAACGCGGCCCACGGATCGCGCGCGTAGATCGCGTTCAGCACCGCGAAGCCGAAGCACCCCGCGGTCCCCAGCCAGGTCCACTGCGTGATCTTGCCGAAGAAGTGGATCGGCTTCGTGCGATAGCGCTGCAACATCCGCACGAGCAGCAAGTCGAGCAGCACGCGGACGATGCGCCCGTAGCCATACTTGCTCTTGCCGGCTTCGCGCGCGTGATGGTTGACGACCATCTCGTGAATTCGCGCACCGTGCATCGACGTGTAGATCGGGATGAAGCGGTGCATCTCGCCGAAGAGCCGCGCGTCGCGAACGACGTGCGCGCGATACGCCTTCAGCGTGCAGCCGTAGTCGTGCAGCTTCACGCCGGTGACGCGTCCGATGAGGGTGTTCGCGACGCGCGAGACGCGGGTTCGCAGCCACGAGTCCTTGCGATCCTGGCGCCAGCCGCTGACGACGTCATAGCCCTGTTCGAGTTTGTCAACGAGCCGCTCGACGTCGGCGGGGTCGTTCTGGCCGTCGCCGTCGAGCGGCACGATCACGTCCGCGCGCGCGGCCCAGAAGCCCGCCATCAGCGCCGCCGTCTGTCCGAAATTGCGGGAGAAGTGTATGACGCGGATGCGCGCGTCCTGCCGCGCGAATTCGTCGAGCAGGGCGCCGGTGCGGTCGCGGCTGCCGTCATTCACGAAGATGAGCTCGAACGAGCGGCGCTGCGACCCGAGCGATGCGAGAAAACCCGGAACGACGACGCGGACGCTCTCCTCTTCGTTGAACATCGGAACCACGACGGATACCTGCGGACGACTCGCCGTCATGCGCTGCAAACCTCGCTCGGGACACCGCACCAGCCGGCGGCCCGCGCCGCCCGGCCCCAAAACCCGGTAGTATAACCGCTGCCGGGTCGCACGACCCGACCCGCGGCGGGCGCCGGGCCCGCCGCTCCGCACGCCTCGCGACGGACCCACGGCCGTGAATTACCAGAGTCCCCTGCGGTACGACCCATCGCGAATGCACGCGGCCGCGATCTATTGCTCCGACGGTCGCGTGGGTGAGCACTTTGACGACTTTCTCCACAACGGCCTCGCGCTGCCGCGTTACGATCGGCTTTGCCTTCCAGGCGGGCCGGCGTGTCTGGCGGGACACCCGCAGGCGCATCTCGAGGAACAGGGCGTGCTCGACGAATTGCAGTTTCTCGTCGACGTGCACAAGCTCAAGCGCGTCGTGCTGATCGCCCATCAGGGCTGCGCTTTCTACGCGACGCGCCTGGAGCTGAAAGAGCCGCGACTCGAGCTCGTGCAGCGGGCTGACCTCGTGCGGGCGGCGGCGTTCGTCCATCGCGTCACCGGGCTCAACGCGATCGGCGCCTATTTCGCGCGGCTGAGCGACGGGCGGATGACGTTTGAGCCGGTCGAGGTGTGAGGGCGTCGCGCGGGTCGCCGCCGCCGCGAGTGGAGCGAACGCGGCGATTGACGGCGCCGGTCCGAACGAGCGGCGGTGTAAGTCGGGTGCGTCGCGCCGGTCCCCTGCGTCGCGGCGGAACCCGTGTTTGGCGCACGGGCTTCCGATTTGCCATCCTGCGCGAGATACCCCCCGGGCGGCCGGGATGTCGGCGATTCCCGTAGCTCGGTGTCCGCCGGGGAGTTAGAATGACGTATCCGGCTCCGGCCCGTGGGCGGAAGTCGCCGGCCGAGCGGGATGTGTGCGGTGCGCGGCGGCCTGGGCTCCGGCGCCGCGGGGAAGAAATCATCGGAATCGCCGACGGCTGCAATGCGATCGGCGCAGCGCATCGGCGCCGTCGGCGAGCGGCGCCCCGCCGGGCCGGGTTGGAACACCGTTGGACTGCGACGAGGACCTGAATCATGGCGGGTGAAGTACTGGACATGCCGGTCGAGCAGGAGAGCTCCGCGCTGGCCGCCGAGGCGAAGAAAGAGCCGTTTCTCAACAAGTACTTCAAGGCGGTCATCAAGATGAAGGTCTCGGACCTTCACCTGAAGGCCGACTTTCCGCCTGCGGTCCGTGTGAAGGGCGTCTCCGGCGGGCGCTCGAAGGGCGCGATCCGGCCGCTGACGGGCGGCGTGCTGACGCATGAGCAGATTCTGAACGGCATCATGGAGGTCATCAACGATAAGCAGAAGGCGCTCTTTGAAGAGAAGGGCGCGATCGACTTCGCCTACGACGTCGGCGTGCAAGGCGACGCGGACCGATTCCGCGTGAATGCGTTCCTGCAGCGCGGCAAGCTCTCGGTGGCGGCCCGCCGCGTGACGCGGGAGATCAAGCGCTTCGATCAGCTCTTCCTGCCCGAATCGCTGGCGAAGATCTGCCAGTTTCGCGAAGGGGTCGTGCTGCTGGCGGGCGTCACCGGCTCCGGCAAGTCGACGACCATCGCGGCGATGCTCGACTGGATCAACGAGCGCGAAAATGTCCACATCGTGACGATCGAAGACCCGATCGAGTATCTGTTCACCGACAAGAAGGCGCGCATCAACCAGCGCGAGGTCGGCATCGACGTGCCGAGCTTCCACGACGCGCTGAAGTACCTGATGCGCGAAGACCCGGACGTCGTGCTGGTCGGCGAGATGCGCGACCTGGAGACGTTTGCCGCCGCTATTCACGCGGCCGAGACCGGCCACCTGGTTTTCGGCACGATTCACGCCTCCAGTGCCTCGCAGACCATCTCGCGGATTCTGGACCTGTTCCCGGCGCAGGAGCGCCGCTCGATGCGTCAGGCGCTGGAATTCAACCTCAAGTCGGTGATCTGCCAGAAGCTGGTCAAGAGCGTCAGCCCGCTCACGCCGGTCGTGCCGACGATCGAGGTCATGATCTCGAATCCGTCGATCCGCAAGCTGATCCGCGAGGAGCGCGACAACGAACTCATTGACGTGATTCGCGCCAGCTACGACGATGGCATGGTGGATTTCACCGAGAACCTGCGGCGGCTGGTGGAGACGGGTTTTATCGATCACGCGACGGCGTACGAGGCGGCCCCGAACCCGGACGAGCTCAAGATGGCGCTGAAGGGCATCCGCTCGGTGTCGGCGTCGATTCTCGGATAAGCGCCGCGGCGCGCGGCCCTGGGAGCACTCATGCCGGTCGAATGGCTGGACTTGTTGGCGCAGACGCCGGCCTCCGCGGTGTACATCAACCCGTGGAAGCTGCTGGCGATGACGTTCGGCTTCACGATCTGGGCGCTCTTCGCCCAGTGGGTCGACAAGGACACGGTCGCGGTCAACACCTACCGTGTGCTGTGGAACCTGGTGTTCGTTTCGGTCGGCGCGGTCGCACTGGCGGTGATGCTGCTGGTGCCCGAATTCGCGATCGGGTTCCCGGTCTACATGGGCGTCACACTCATCCTCTACATCGTCTACGTCGTGCACCGCAACGGACTCGTGAAGGAAGAGGACAAGGCCTTCACCCCCGCTCACATCGCCAGGGTGATGAAAGAGGGCATCCGCGGCAAGAAAAAGAAGGAAGTCGAAGTCAAGGAGCGTGTTCGCCTCACCGGGCCCGGCAAGAAGGTCATCGCGATTCCCGAGGACGAGGTCGCCCGCGAGCAATACCGCGTCACGCAGGATCTCCTGTTCGACGCCCTCTGGCGCCGTGCCGCGCTCGTCGAGATCACGCCTGCGGGCCAGACCGCGAAGGTCGTCTACACCGTCGACAGCGTTCCCACGCCGCGCGAGCCGCTGCCGCGCCCCGACGCGGACGGCGTTGTACAGTTCCTCAAGCAGGCTGCCGGGCTGAACCTCGAGGAGCGCCGCAAGCCGCAGTCGTCCAAGATGATGGCCGCGGTCGGCGACACGAAGACCGAGCTGCACGTGAAGACCGACGGATCGACCGCCGGCGAGAAGCTCCTGCTGCGTTTTGTCGGTTCGGAGAAGTCGTACAAGACGACTGACCTTGGATTTACCGAGAAGCAGTTGGAGCTCGTGCAGGCGAGCATCGTCCAGGCGCCCAAGGGCCTTGTGCTGGTCACGGCGCCGCCGGGACAGGGCCTCACGACGACGACCTACTCCTTCGCGCGCAGCCACGACGCGTTTCTCCAGAACATCCAGATGCTCGAGTTCGCGCGCGACCTCGAGGTCGACAACATCACGCAGCACCTGTTCACGCCGGGCGCCGACAAGACGTTCTTCCAGGAGTTCCAGAAGGTCGTCCGCACCGATCCCGACGTGCTCGTTCTGCCCGAGATCCGCGACCGCGAGACCGCGGCGCTCGCGTGCGAGGCGGCCGGCCACAAGCAGAAGGTCTACGTCGCGCTGCCGGCGCTCGACGTACTCGACGCGCTCCGCCGCTGGATGAAGCTCGTCGGCGACAACGCGGTTGCGTCCAAGAGCCTCATTGCGGTCGTCAACCAGCGGCTCGTCCGCAAACTCTGCACCGAGTGCAAACAGCCGTACAAACCCGACGCGACCCAGCTCCGCAAGATGAACATGCCCGCGGACAAGGTGCTCTACCGTGCCCCCGAGCCGCAGTATGACAAGCACGGGAATCCGATCGTCTGCCAGACCTGCCACGGTTCGAGTTACTACGGGCTGACGGCGGCGTTTGACATTCTGCCGGTCGACAACGCCTTTCGCGCGGTGCTCGGCAAGGCCAAGAGCTTCGCCGAAATTCAGTCGCACGCGCAGAAGCTCGGCATCGGCATCCAGCAACAAGCGCTGCAAAAAGTCTTCGACGGCGTCACGAGCATCCAGGAAGTCGTGCGCGCCACCAAGCCACCGTCGCCGCCGGCGCCCTCCCCGGGCGCCGCCGGGCCCGGCGCGCCGCCGGGCGGCACGCCGCCGAAGTCCAAGCCCACCGGCCCGACCGCCCAGCCAGCGAGGTGATCCGCAATGGTGCTGAATATCTTTGCCGTGTTGTTCGTGATCGTGCTGACGTGCTTTCACTCGATCTTCGGGCTGTTCAGCGGCCTGATCAACGTCGTGTGCTCGATCCTCTCGCTGTGTGTGGCGTTCGGCTTTTTCGAGGCGCTCGGCAACTGGATCGGAAAGGACTTCGAGCTGCACACGGCGTATGTCTACCCGATCACGCTCCTGCTGCTCTTCATCGGGACACTGGTCGCGACGCGCGCGCTGGCGGACAATCTCATCCGCGGCAACGTGCGCGTGCCGATGTACGTCGATTGGGTCGGCGGCGGCGTGTGCGGCTTCATCAACGCCCAGATCGCCGTGGGGATCCTCATCGTCGGGTTCTTCATGCTGCCGTTCGGTGACCGGGTCATGATGTTCCAGCGCTACGAGCGCACCGAGGAGAAGGCCAACAACCGCTTCGTTTACGAGCGCAACAGCGTCTGGTTCAGCCCGGATGGCTTTGCGGTCGGTCTGTTCAACCTGCTGAGCAGCGGCTCGGCCCGCGGCGGCACGACGCTGGCGTCGGTCTACCCCAGCTTCACGGACTGGGTTTCGTGGACCGGCAACACCGTGCAACACGAGTCGCTCGTCGCGCCGCTCCGCGACAAGAAGGGCGGCGACGGCTTCCAGTCGCTGACGGTCAACTCGTGGTGGGAGCAGCCCGCGGGACTCGAAGCCCGCTATCGCACCAACATCCCCACGAAGATGAACCCCGACGCGAAGTACGAACCGCTGACGCTTGCGCCGTCCGCCGGCATGCGCCTCATCGGCATGCAGCTCGCGCTCGCACACAACGGTGGCGACCGCGGCGCGGGCACAGCCAATGCGTCGCATCGATTTCGTCCGACGATGTTTCGCCTGGTCGGCGACACCGACCGCGGCGCGATGCAGGTTTTTCCGATCGCGATCAACGGCGCCGATCCGAACGTCGAAGGCGCGCTGCGCGCCGTCGATCCCGATTCGAGCTTCTCGGTCGAGGTCGATTTCGAGAAGCCCGACACGCCGATCGACCTGTATTTCGAGACGCCGACCGACTTCCGCCCGCGCTTCCTCGAATACCGCCGCTTTGCGCGCGCCCCGGTGACCGAAGATCAAATGGTCAAGCAGCCCGCCGGCCGCGACCTCAAGCTGATGACGCCCGAGCGCAAGCGCGAGTTCGAGCAGCTCAAGCAGATGGGCTTCATCGGCATCACCATCAGCCCGTCCGGCGACACCGACGCGCTGCCGTTTCCGATGAATCCGTCCATTCTGCGCAATTCGGAGGCGACGGTCTCCGGCGAGCTGTTCGTCTCCGGACACGTCGCCGGGCCCAAGTCGCAGTTCGAGTATCAGCAGGGCCAGCCGACCCGCATGGAGAAAATCCGCATCCCCGAAGGGAAGCGCATTCTTCAGGTCCGATTCCGACCGCGCCAGGCGTTCACGCTCGCCGGACAGGTCTTCAACTTTGTCGGCAGCACGATCAACCAGTACTACGCGGTCGACAGCAATGGAACGCGCCATCGCCTGGCGGGCTATTACGGCATGGTGAAGCGCGGCGGGCAGGACTTCTTCGAGATGTATCTCGCCCCGGAAGCGGACGATCCGACCAATCGCGGCATGCTCGACTTCAAGCAGATCCGCGGCCCGGAGCTGCGCGACGGCTTCGATTCCGAGATCGGCCTGTTCTTTTACGTGCCGCCGGGGACCACCATCGTCCGCGTGGTGAACCAGACCGGCGGCGGCGTCGACGTCGCGTTCACGACGGGCGGCGGCGGCGGCTGATCGCGTCGCGCCCGCGCGCGGGAACCGCCGCATTCCAATGGCCGGAATCGCCTTCAATTCGGCGCAGCGCTGCGCCGCAAGCGGCGAGCTTTCGGCTGCGCCGCGGGGAGACTGACGCGTGCCCGAAAGCGCCGAACGCCGCGCCGCGATGCACGCGACCGACACGGTCGTCGCGCCGCCGCTCAATCGCGTCGCGATCATGGGCTCGCCGCAGAAGTCCGCGGCCGCCGAGACGATGGTCCGCCTGCGCCGCTGGCTCGACGACCGCGTCGCCGTTGTTTTTGCCGAACAGACTTTCGACAGCAGCGCGGTCCTCGCTCACAAACCCGATGTGCTGATCGTCCTCGGCGGCGACGGCACACTCATCACCGCGGTGCACGGGCTGGGCGAAACGCAGGTGCCGATTCTCGGCGTGAACCTCGGCAAGCTGGGCTACCTGGCCGAGTTCACGATCGAGCAGTTGGAGCGCGAGGGGGAGTTTCTCTTCAAGACCGGCCTGCCGCTCGTCCGTCGCGCGATGCTCGACGTGCGCCACACGGGCGCCGACGGCACGAGTTTCCGCACGCTGGCGGTGAACGACTGCGTCGTGCTGGCCGGTCCGCCTTATCGCATCGTCGAGGTGCGCGTCGACGTGGACGCCGACCTGGTGGCGCACGTGCGCGGCGACGGGCTGATCATCGCGAGCTCGTCGGGCTCGACCGCGCACAACTTGTCGGCCGGCGGGCCGATCCTCGACCCCACCGATGACTCTTTCGTGCTCACGCCGATCTGCCCCCACGGCCTCACGTATCGCCCGCTGGTCATGCGGTCAAATCGCGAGATCAACATCTCCGCGACCCAGGCCAACGCCGGCACGACCGTTGTCATTGACGGCCAGACTGCGCGGCCCTACCGACTCGCTGACAAACTCACGATCTCGCGCTACCCCGCGGATTTTCAGCTCGTGCGCAATCCGCGACACTCCATCTGGCACGCGCTCCGCCGCAAGCTGAAGTGGGGCGACGGCCCGCAGCGCGGCTGAGCCGTCACCCTCCGTTCCGCCGCGCACCACGCGTCGAACGTCCGCGCGGGCTGAAACCCGGGACTCAACGGCGCGCCCCCCCGTTCGCGGAGGACAACCGGAGCGCGCCCAGCGACGATGATCGCCGCCGCCGCATCGGCACGAGGCCCGCGACCATCACCGGCAACGCCGTCACGAGCCCCGCGCCACACAGCCCGATCGGCGCCGGCGACAGCGCGAATTCTTCTTCCTCGGGTTCGAGCACGTTGATCCGCACGCTCGCCGCCGCGCTCTGTCCGGCGCTGTCGCGCACGGTGAGCGTGTAGGTCGTCGTCGCGGTCGGGCGCGCGTCGGTGCGCGCTGCGGACGGACTCGTGAGCCCGCTCGTGGGTGTCCATTCATACGTGAACGGCGCGACACCGCCGGAAACCGACGCGTCGAGCGTCGTCGCTTCGCCGGACTCCACGACCATGACGCCCGCGATCACGCCCACCTGCAACTGCGGCGGCACCGTGACGGTGACCGTGTCCGTCGCGGTCTGGCCGAGCGCGTCGGTCGCGGTCAGCGTGTAGACGGTCGTCTGGCGTGGATCGACGCGCACCGTGCTCCCGTCGCTCGCGAGCACGCCGCCGGGCGTCGGCAACCACGTGAA
Source organism: Phycisphaerae bacterium (assembly GCA_050184295.1). GTDB lineage: Bacteria > Planctomycetota > Phycisphaerae > UBA1845 > Fen-1342 > JBFXAM01. Next base: position 17,160 of record JBFXAM010000003.1, read on the forward strand.
CCCGTAAGGCGGCAGGCCGCCGTCCGCGTCCGCGCTCAACTCGGCCGACGATCCGAAGAGCAGCGTCAGGTCCGGCCCCGCGCTCGCGACGAGCGGCGGCGCGACGACGACGGTGACGCTGTCGGTCGCGGTGCGGCCGACGCCGTCGGTTGCGACGACTGCGAACGCCGTGGTCTCGCTCACCGCACCCGAGACGGTCGCGCTCGACGAAGTCGCGAGCGCGCCCGCCGGCGACCACGAATACGAATAGGGTCCAACGCCGCCGCTTGCCAGCGCCGAGAGCGTGAAGGTCAGTCCCGCGCCGACGGTCTGATCGCTGCCGGCGGCGACGACGAGCCCCGGAATGACGGCGACCGCGACGCTGTCGGAGCCGGTCGCACCCGCCGAGTCCGTCACCGTCACGGTGTAGGTCGTGGACGCCGTGGGCGCCGCGATCGGATTGGCCGCGCTTGCGACCGAAAGCCCGGTGCTCGGCGTCCACGCGTACGTGTACGGCGGCGTGCCGCCTGCGACACCGGCGGCGAGCGCGACGGATTCGCCCGCGACGATTTGGCGGTCCCCGCCGGCGTTGACGACCGGGCCGTCACTATAGGTGGCCATCGCGGCGCGGTCCGCGTTCATCGCAAAAGTGGTGGAGCGCTGCCCGGTCGCGCCGTCGACGCCGTCGAGCGTCCAGCGCACGAACTGTTTCGCACCGCTCGTGCTCGGCGCCGTCAGCGTCACACTGGTTCCGTTCGCGTAGCTGAGCGATGCGGGCGTCGTCGCGCTGTTGTGCCCGCTCGCGTCGGTCGGTGCGCAGGTGATCAGCACGCCGCTCGCGCCGCTCGTGCTGACCGAGAGCGTGCGAAACGTCGTCGCGCCGTTCGACCAGAAGAGGCCGTAGCGCTGCACGTCCGCCGTCGCGCTGGTGGACGAAATGCGCACGAGCACCTGCGCCTGCCCGCTCTGCGGCGGGACCGGTCCGACGCCGACGTTCTGCCCCGCGGCGCTCGCGGTCTGCGAGCCCAGCAGGGTCGTGCCGGTCGCGTTGTACACCTCCAGTTTCAGCGGCAGTACGGCTCGCGTGTCGATCGGCGTCGGCGTGCCCGTATCCGGGCCGACGCTGTAGGAGCCGCCGAGCGGCGTCGCCTGCATCGTAAGCGCCTGGCCGGCGCCGAGCGCGATCGCGAACACGTCCACGTCGTCGCCGCCGTGCAGCGACAGGGCGTTCGTGCTCGTGCCGCCGGCGAATGCGGCCAGATCGACCGCCGCGGCGGCGCTGTTGTTCGGCTCGGCGCCGTCGCCGTAGTAGCGATTCGCGCCGCGCACGTCGTCGTCCTGCGGACCGGCGAACGTCGTGTTCAGATACGCCTCCATCAGCTTCGTGCCGTTCTGCGGCAGCACGTGTCGCAGCCCGATGCCGTGGCCGAGCTCGTGGAGCAGGATGTTCCGCATAAAGCGGTAATCGTTGGCGGCGTTGGCCCAGTTCTCGTCCTTGTCGATCGCCATGTCGCCGGTGTTCGGGAAGTAGTTGTATGCGAGCACGTTGTTCGGCCCGTCCACGGCGAAGCAGACGATGCGCACGTCGCCGCGGACGCCCGGCGCGCCGGCGCTGCTGGGCCAGGCGGCGCCGTCGTCGCTCGCTTCCGTGAACGTGATGCCGGTGGTGACCGACCAGTCGTTGAAAATGTCGGCGAAAAGGTTTTTCCACGCCGCGCGCGACCCGAACTGGGCGTCGAGCGTCGCGTGGATCGTGTTGCTGGTCGCCGGGTCGCCGGTGTTTGTGTCCGGCGGAAACGAATAGGTCAGTTGGATGGGCACGCCGTTGCCGCTGACAAAGCCGTCCAGCGCCGTCTGGGTCCAGCGCCCGCCGAGCGAATAAGCGCTCGCACCCGGCGGCGGCACGTACGCGGTCTCCAGGTCGCTCTCGAACTGATCCATGTACGCGGGGTCGGTGCCGGGCGCGTAGCAGGCGCACACGCCGCTGCGCGCGTGACTGCCCGAGCAGACGAACGCGCCGCCCGCGCGCGGCGCGCCGCTCCGCGCCACGGGCGTCGGTGCGAACATCGCCGTGAGCGTGAGTGCGGCGGTTGCGTTGAAAACTGTCATGAGGCGACCGCGCGTCGTGTCCATGGCTCTCCCTCCCCTGCGCAAACTCGGCCTCCCAGACGAGGAGTCCCCCTGGAGAGAGTTGGAAATGTCGGCGGCGGGTTGGTACCGCGAGGCGGAATTCGGACACCCGCGCAGACGCGTGACGGCGACGCCGGGCAGTCAGAGCAGATGTTCTCGGCCGGGCGCGGGCGCGTCCGATCCGCGTGCGCCCAGACTCGCGGGTGCGGCGAGCCGCGGGCGTTCCACGGATTGCGCGGTCGCGGGCCGTCGCTAGCGCTTGGGCCGTGGCCGATCCGGCAGCCGCACCCGCCCGCTCAGCCGCCGGTAGTGGGTCAGTTTGATCCGGGTGGCACGGGCGCCTCGCCCGTTCGTGCGGCAGACGCGGGCGAGACGCCGGTACCACCCGTTCGATTTCACTTCTTCGCGAAACTGACCCACTACTCAGCCGCCGAGCGCTTCGTCGCGCGCCCGGCGAAAGGCGGGCGCGGCGCGCTCGACGGTCTCGCGGTCGACGCAGAACGCCAGCCGGAAGTGTCCCGGCCGCCCGAAGCCGCGTCCCGGCACCGCGAGCACGCGATGGTTCAGCAGCACCTGCACGAACGCGGCGTCGTCCGCGATCGGGCTCTTTGGAAATGCGAACATCGCGCCGCCGGGCAGGACCAGCTCATATCCGCCGTCGCGCAGCGCCGCGCACAGCCGGTCGCGGTTGCCGCGGTAGAGTTCGAGGTCGCAAAGCGCGTCGGCACAGCGCGCGATCACGCGTTGGACGATCGCCGCCTCGTTCACAAATCCGAGCGTGCGGTTCAACATCGTCAGCGCGCCCATCAGCAGCTCGCGCTCCGGCAGCGCCGGATGCAGCGCGACATAGCCCGCGCGCTCGCCGGGAATGCTCAGGTCCTTCGAATAGCTCGACAGCACGATCGAACGCGCGTAGTGGCGGCTCGGCGTCGGACAGCGGTCGAGGTCGAACAGCACGCGGTGATACACGTCGTCGCAGAGCAAATAGAGCGGCCGATTCGGCCGATCGCGGCGCTGCAATAGCGCCCCCAGCGCCCGCAGCGCCTCCTCGCGATAAACGACGCCCGTCGGGTTGTTGGGCGTGTTGACGATCAGGGCGCGGGTGCGATCGGTGATTGCCCGCTCGATCGCGCCGAGGTCGGGCTCGAAGCGATCGTCGGTTTGCACCGTCACCGGGACGCCGTTCGCGTGCTCGATGTAGAAGCGATACTCAGGAAAGAACGGTGCCAGCAGGACGACTTCGTCGCCGGGGTTCAGAATTGCCCTGAGCGTCACATTCATCGCGCCAGCCGTCCCGCTCGTAAGCAGCACGTGTCCCGCCTCGAAGGGCAGGTCGTATGACCGCGCGAGGAATCGCGCCACCACGGCGCGCGTCTCGTCAAAACCCGCGTTGGCCATATACCGGTGCCGCTCGGCGGACCGTTCGTCGGCGACCTGGCGAAGCGCCTCAAAGAACTCCGCCGGCGGCGTCGCGTTCGGATTGCCGAGAGAAAAATCGTAGACGTTCGCGTCGCCGAGCTCGGCCTTCATCTTGCGCCCGATCTCGAACATGGCGCGGATCCACGAGGCCGACTGCATGTCGGCGGCGACCTTGCTGGCGATCACGCTGGGTTGAGGCATTGATCAAGCTCCCCGTGGATTCGTGCGGACGGTCAAGCGCTTGGACGTCGCCGGGTGCAGTTCGGAGTTTGAAGCGTCGGCGGCGGATTGTCGAGCGTCCGTGCTTGGCGAATCGACGCCGATCCCAGGCTCCGGAGCCCGCATTCCAATCTCAGCCTTTGATGACACCCACCGGCCTCAAGCGCGCGACCCTTCGGCTGATCTCCGCGTCGTGCAGCACGCCCACCACCTGCGTCACGTCCTTATACGCGTCCGGCTGTTCCTCATCGAGCCCCGTGCGGCCGCGAGCGCGGGCGTACACGCCGCGCGCGAGCAGCTCGTTGCGGATCGAGCGGCCGCGGGCGGACTTGATCGCCGCCGTGCGGGACATCTGCCGGCCCGCGCCGTGACACGAACTGCCGAAGGTGTGCTGCATCGCGCCGGGCAGACCCACCAGCACGTAACTGTGCCGCCCCATGTCGCCGGGCACCAGCACCGGCTGGCCGACACGGCGGTATTTCTGCGGCACCTCGGCGTGACCCGCGGGAAACGCGCGCGTCGCGCCCTTGCGATGGACACACAGCTCGCGCGGCGTGCCGTCGATTTCGTAGGTCTCGGTTTTCGCGATGTTGTGCGCCACGTCGTACACCAGGTGCATGCCGAGGCGCTCCGCGGGTTGCTCGAACACCTCCGCAAACGTCTCGCGCGCCAGGTGGGTCATGATCTGGCGGTTGTTCCAGGCGAAGTTCGCGGCCGCCCGCATCGCGCCAAAGTAGCGCTGCCCCTCGTTCGAGTGCACCGGCGCGCAGACAAGCTGCCGATCGGGCAGGTCGATGCCGAACTTCCGCGGCGCATCGCGCAGCTCGCGCAGGTGGTCCTCGCACACTTGATAGCCCAGTCCGCGCGAGCCGGAGTGAATCATCACGCAGACCTGTCCGAGCGCCAGCCCGAAGACCGCGGCCGTCGCCGCGTCGTCCACCTGGTCGACCACCTGCACTTCCATGAAGTGGTTGCCGCTGCCGAGCGTGCCGCACTGGTCGCGCCCGCGCTCGATCGCGTGGTCCGACACCAGGTCGGGCTGCGCTTTCGGCAGGCATCCGTGCGCCTCGGTCAATTCCGCGTCTTCGCTCCAGCCAAAGCCGCGCCGCACCGCGTACGCCGACCCCTCGTCCATCAGGTCGACGAGCTCCCCTTTTTTGAAGCGCACCGCGCCGCCCTTGCCGACGCCGCAGGGCACGTTGTCGAAGAGCCGGTCGACGAGCCGGCCGATGCGCGGCTCGACGTCGCGCAGGGTCAAGTCGGTGCGGATGAGTCGCACGCCGCAGTTGATGTCATACCCGACGCCGCCGGGGCTGATGACGCCGCCTTCCAGCGGGTCGGTGGCCGCGACGCCGCCGATGCAGAAGCCGTAGCCCCAGTGAATGTCCGGCATCGCGAGCGAGTGTCCGACGATGCCCGGCAGACACGCGACGTTGGCGACCTGCTCCGGCGACTGGTCGTTGCGGATTGCTTCGATCAGCGCGTCGTTCGCGAAGATCAGTCCGTCCACGCGCATGCCCGGCTTGTAGCTGCGCGGAATCCGCCAGCGACACGCGTCCAGGCGTTCGAGCGGCCCCGTGAACGGACTCGCCATAATCTGCCTGCCCTTCCACGCGCGAGAAACAAACTGGTGCGGGTCGAAGAGACGTGCGACGAAACTCAGATGTCCACGATAAACGTCGCCTCGAAACCGTCCGCGAGCGCGCGGATCTCCAACTCATGATACGTGACTGCCTTCACTTCGCGGCACAGGTCGCTCGCCTCCGCGTCGATCGGACGCAGCACGGCGCGGCACGCGAGTTCGTCGAGTTCGAAGCGCTCGACGACGACGTCCGTCGCGATCGCCGCGTCGCGCTCGAACCGGCTCAGCAGTTCGCTCAGCAGATCACGTAACATCAGCGCCGGCTCGTCGCCGCGCAGCGCCAACCTCCACGGCTCGACCGGCGCAGTCGCGTCCGCGCGTAATTCTCCGATCGTCGCGTACAAACCCGCGACCGCCGGGCCGACCAGTCCGGCGAGCGTCGGCGCGACCACGCGCACGCCGAGATCGGCCGTGTGCTCGAAGAGTTCGAAAGTGGGCTCAGTGCGCCGCATGGCAAGAGCTTATCGCCTAACCGGGGCGCACACGAACCGCCGCCGCGCTGCGCCGCTGTTCCGAGCCTAAAACTCGGCTTGTCATGCGGTTGCGAACTGGCGGTGGTGAATCCTGCCGCGCTTGACACCCGCGCCGCGCGACGTAGAATCCGCCGCTCCTGCGGAGGTTCCAGCGCGGCGGGATCCGGCGCGTCCGCACCGACGACGAATCGTGAGCGGACGGCGTCGCAGAGCGCACGGGTTCTGACAGCCTTCGCCTCCCGCCGCCGTCCCCTCTGCGCAGCACTCGAGACGAACCCTCCGGGGCCAGCGGGAGTTCGACGCGTGATCGAAGTTCGAAATCTCTCCAAACACTTCGGCGCACGTGCCGCCGTCGACAACATCTCGTTCACCGTGGGCGAAGGCGAGATCGTCGGCTTTCTCGGCCCGAACGGCGCGGGCAAAACCACCACCCTCCGCATTCTCACGTGCTATCACCCCGCGACCAGCGGCAGCGCGAGCGTCGCGGGCTGCGACGTGTTTACGCAGTCGATGGAGGTGCGCCGCCAGGTGGGGTATTTGCCGGAATCGGTCCCGCTCTATCCCGAGATGCGGGTCCGCGAGTACCTCACTTTCCGCGGCAAGCTCCGGGGCCTCGACCGCGAGCAACGCAACGCCGCCATCCGACGCGTCAGCGAACGCTGCTGGCTCGGTGAGTTCCTTGACCGGCCGATCGGCCAGCTTTCGAAGGGGATGCGGCAGCGTGTGGGGCTCGCGGACGCGCTGCTGCACAACCCGCGCGTGCTCGTGCTCGACGAGCCCACGGTCGGGCTCGATCCGGCACAGATTCGCGAGACGCGCTCGCTCATCCGCGAGCTGGCCAAAGAACACACCGTGATGCTCAGCAGCCACATCCTGCCCGAGGTCGAAGCCACCTGTCGTCGCATCATCGTGATCCACCGCGGACGGATCGTGGCGTCGGGCACGACCGACGAGCTGCGGCAGCGGATCGGCGGCGAGGGTCGACTGGTGGCGGAGCTCAAGGGCCCGGCGAACGACATTGCCGAGAGCGTGCGGAAGCTGAACGGCGCGGGACAGGTGAGCACCACGCAGCAGGACGGCTGGACGCGCGTCGCGCTGCTCACGCCCACCGACCTGCGCGAGGCGATCTACAAGCTGTCGACCGAGCGCGGCTGGACGCTGCGCGAGCTGCGGCGCGACGTCGCCACGCTCGAGGACTTCTTCGTCAAGATCGTCGCCGGCGTTTCGGACGAGAGCTGAGCGGCTACGGCGGCGACCGGCGCTTCGAACGGGTGGCGCTGCTGCGACGCGATTCAGGAGGCTTTAATGCGGAATTCGATCGCGATCATGCAGCGTGAGCTGCTGTCGCTGTTCTGCTCGCCGATCGCGTACATCGTGATCGCGGGCTTCCTGCTGATGACCGGCGTGCTCGTGCTGGTCACCGGCAGCTTCGCGCCCGGCAAGCCGGCGACGCTGCGCAGCGTGTTCTTCTGGACCCCCTTCGTGCTGGCGATCATCTTGCCCGCGATCAGCATGCGCGCGATCGCCGACGAGTATCGTTCGGGCACGATTGAAACGCTCATGACCGCGCCGGTCTCCGACGCGCAGCTCGTGCTCGGAAAGTATTTCGCATCGCTGATCTTCTATCTCATCATGCTCGCGGCCACGTTCGTTTACGTGCTGCTGCTCTCCTTCTACGGCGCGCAGGACTGGGGCGCGAGCTTCTCCGCGTACCTCGGGCTGATTCTGGTCGGCATGACCTTCACGGCGTACGGCGTCTTCGCCAGCGCCCTGACCAAGAACCAGGTCGTCGCGTGGATTCTCGGCGCCGTGCCGTTGCTGCTCTTTGCGTGGTTCGCGTACTTCCTGATCCCCCAGGTCGAAGGCCGGCTGCGCGACGTGTTCCAGCAGGTCAACGTCATGGTGCGCTTCGAGACCTTCAGCCGCGGGCTGGTCACCCTGCAAAACGTGACGTTCTTCCTGGCGACGACGGCCTTCTGGCTTTTCCTGACCATCAAGATCGTGGAGTCGCGGCGATGGCGGTAAACGCGAAACTAACGGCGGCCCCGGCGGGCCAGCGGCGGATCGCCTACGGCGCCAACGTGCTGCTGAGCTCGTTGCTGGCGTTCGCGCTGCTGGTCGTGGTCGTGATCCTGAGCGGGCGCTTTGACGCGCAGGCGGATCTCACCAGCGGCGGCGCGAACAGCCTGAGCCCCGCGACGCGCCAGATGCTCGCGTCGCTCGATCAGGACGTGACCATCACCGGGCTGTACGCCGTCCTGAGCGAATATCAGAAATTCGCCCAGAAGCGCAAGGACACCGTCCGCGACCTGCTGACGCTCTACGAGCAGGCCGGCCGCGGACGCGTGACCGCGCGCATGGTCGACCCGATGAAGGAGGTGACGGTCGTCCAGGGGCTGCTGGCGCGCCTCAAGCAGAAGCCCGCGTATGTCGACGAAGCCAAGCCACACGAAGCCGCGATCGCCAAGCTCCCGGAGATCATCCGGCTGGTCGACGCGCTTTCGACGAGCGAAACGCAGGAACTCGGCAAGCTGGCCGAGACGAACGAGCGGCTCAAGCAGGTGCGCGAGTTTCTGATCGTCTATTCAAACCTTCAGCGCGTCGGGCGCGACGCGAAAAACCTCGAGGCCGACGTCGCGGAGCTCAAGGCCGGCGACGTGCCGCGCTACGGCCGGGCGGTCGAGGCGATGCGCGAGAGCCTGACGCGCGTGCGCACGATGCTGGCCGACTGTCTCGACTGGATCTCCAAGGACGCGGCGCAACTGCCGGGTCTGACGCCCGATGCGCAGAGCTTCTTCGCGAGCGCCGGCGAGCGCTACACCCAGGCGCTCGAACCGATCAACGCGCTGCTGGCCGACACCGAGAATCTCCAGCGCGTCAAGCTTGAAGAAGTCTACGAGACGCTGGCGCGCTCGACGCAGGAGCCGCCCATCCTCATCGAGACGAAGGACGAGGCCCGCGTCGTCACCATGGGCGATGTCTGGCCGGCGCGCAGCCCCCAGGCCCCCGAAGGCCCCGACGGCGACCCGCTCGACTTCAACGGCGAGCAGGCCGTCTCCGCCGCCGTCCTCGCGCTCACGCAGAAGGAGCGGACCGCGGTCGTGTTCGTGCGTTTCGGCGGCGAGCCGCTGCTGCGCCCCGACTTTTCACGCATGAACCCGATGATGATGATGAACCTGCCGCGAGCGCCGTTCCAGCAGATGGGCGACCTGCTCGAGAAGCAGAATTTCATCACCCAGGAATGGGATCTCGCAACGACCAAGCAGCCGCCGACCATCGCCGACGCCAAGCACATTGTGTACGTCGTGTTGCCGCCCGAGCCGCCGCCGCAGCCCAATCCCATGCAGCCCGCGCCGACGCCGGGCATCACGCCCACCGACAAGCAGTTGCTCTATGGCTCGATCGAGCAGTCCGGCCTGGCGATCTTTCTGACCGGCTGGGGCCAGCCGCGCTCGCGGATGTTCCCGACGCCGGAGCCATACGAATACGCCGAGTATCTCCGCACGACGTGGGGCATCGACGTCAAGCGCGACTATCTGACGTTGCGGTTCACGTCGCTGCCGGACAAGCCGGGGCTGTGGGGCTGGGGCAACAGCTCGCACATCCTGACGTCGCCGGACCTCGTCGAATTCACCGACCACAAGATCACCGGCGTGCTCCAGACGCAGCCCGCCGGCTTTACGCTGGTCGCCCCGCTCGCGATCGTCACCGGCGAGGGCAAACCTGCGGACGTGACCGTCGAAGAACTCGTCCGCGTCCGCAAGAGCGAAGCGATCTGGGCGCTCAACGACCTCGGCCGTCTCGAGGAAGACCGCCGCAAGCGACAGGGCACGTCGCCGGGCAAGGACGATCTGCTGCCGCCGTTTCCGATCGGCGTCGTCGCGACCCGGTCGAGCGACAAGCCGGAGTCGACCGCGCGCGTCATCGTGTTCAGCAGCGAGCAGTTCCCGACCGACGACGTCGCGCAGACGCTCGGCGCAGAGCAGACCGCGCAGGGCATCAAGGTCTACGCGTTGTATCCCGGCAACACGGACCTGTTCCTGAACTCGATCCATTATCTGTCGAACCCGGATCGCATCTCGATCAGTCCGCGCCGCAGCGACGTGCCGCGCCTCGACAAGCTCGAAGAGGGCGCGGTCGCGCAGTTCTGGCGCATTTTCCTGGTGGGAATCTGGCCCGCCGTCGCGCTCCTCGCCGGCGGCGCGGCCTGGCTGGCCCGACGGAGGTAGTCGCGCGTGAATCTCAAAACGACGCTGGTGCTGCTCGTGCTCGTCGTCCTCGGCGGCGCGGTCGTGTTCCTTTATCCGAAGGACCCGGGCGCGACTTCGTCCACCGTCGACACCAACGCCGTGCAGAACGACACGCGCCCGGTTTTCGACCCGCCCATCGCCGAGAACCAGATCGCCAAGCTCGTGATCGAGCGCCAGGACAAGCCGCGCATGGTGTTCGAGCGCGCCCCCAAGCCGAGCGGCAAGGACGACTGGGAGGACTGGCGGATCGTCGAGCCGGTCGCGGCTCCCGCCGAGACCTGGGCGGTGCTGAATGCCGCCCGCAATCTCGCATCGTTGAACTCGCTCCGGCGGTTCGAGCCCGGCGCGCCCGGCGCCGTCACCGCGGTCGAGGCGGGCCTCGACACGCCGCGCGCCGTGGTCACGCTCGGGCTCCGCGACGGCAAGGAACATCGCTACGAGGTGGGCCGGACCGCGATTCTGAGCACCGACACGTATGTGCGCGTTGCCAACGCAAAAGACGCGCACATCGTCCGCGGCGACCTGGTGCGCGACTTTCTCGGCAAGGACCTGAAGGACTTTCGCAGCAAGACGCTTGTAAAACTCAACAGCACCGACGCGGTGCGCGTGCAGATCGAGCACGACGGCAAAAGCTACGATTTCCGGAAGGGCGCCGACGGGCAGTGGGTGATCGATTCGCCGTTCAAGGGCTATGCCGACAAGGACAAGCTCATCGCGCTGCTCAACAAGCTCCCGGCGGTGGCGACGCAGGACTTCATCGAGGACGCGCCCGCGTCGCTGGCGAGCTACGGGCTCGACGCCCCGTTCCTGAAGTTCACGGTCACGACCGAGACCCAGCGTCCGCTCCCCCCAGCGACCATGCAATCGACCCAGCCCGCCGAGCCGCAGTTCGAGACCGTGACGAACACGGCGGGATTTGTGGTGGGCGGCTTCGCCGACATGAAGTCGGAGAACCGCTTCGCGAAGCTGCTCGACCAGCCTTTCGTCGTCAGCGTTCCAAAGGCGCGCATCGACGACCTGATTCCCAAGCCGCTGGAGCTGCGCGACAAGCGGATCACGCGCGTCCGCGCCGGCGACGCCCAGAAGCTCGAACTCGCCGCCGGCGACATGCAGGCTGTCGTCGAGAAGAAGAACGGCGTATGGACCGGGGCCGGCGACCTCGAGCAGCTCGAACTCGAAGCCGTCCAGGGGCTCGTGCAGGCGTTCGATGACGTGCAGGCGATCGAGTTCGTCGACCAGCCGGAGGAGCCGGGGCGCTACGGCTTCGATCCGCCGCGCGTATCGCTCACCGTCACGGCCAGCGGGCAGGTCCAGCCTGTGACGCTCGAAGTTGGCACCAACACGCCCAGCGGTCGCAACGCGTATTCCCGCGTGGTCGGTCGACCGGAGGTGTATGTGATCAGCGCGGCGCAAGCCGAGCGGCTCGTGGTCACGCCGCTTTCGCTGCGTTCGCGCGCCATGGTCACCGCCCGCATGGACGACCTCAAGCGCATCACGGTCGAGCGCGGCGGCGCTACCTATTCGGCAACCAGCGAGTCGGGACCGTGGCGGCTGACGACGCCGGCAGACGCGACGATCGACCTGGGGTCGATCCGCGAGTTGGCGACGACGCTCTCGCGCCTGCGGGCGAAGACCGTCGTCGGCAAGGGCAACTTCGCCGAGTATGGCCTCGACCAGCCGGGCGTGACGGTGACGTTCGCCATGACTCCGCCGGCTGACCCCGCGACGACGCAGGCGACGCAGCCGGCGGCGCCGGTCGAGCACACGTTGCGCGTCGCATGGCACGACAACGCCGCGTACGCGCGCAAGGACGACGATCCGTACGTTTTCCAGCTCGACGAGACGGTCTATCGCGTGTTGACGACCGAGCTGCTGAAGCGCGAGGTGTTCGACTTCAAGCCCGACGACGTGACCGCGCTCCGCGTCGCGGCACCGCAGGGCAAGCTCGAGCTTGCCCACCACGACGGTGTGTGGACGTACACGCTCGATCCCTCGGTGAAGCTCGCGCAGAAGAAGGTCAAGGACTTCCTCGGCGAGCTCAGCCGGCTGCGCGTCGAATCGTACCTCGCGTATGCCGACGGCGACCTCGCGGCCGAGGGGCTCGAAGACGCGCCGGTTGTCGCCACGATCACGCTGAAGAACGACCGCACGCTCACGCTGCACGTCGGCCAGGAGCGCCCCAACGCGCTGCCGCGCAAGGCCGCACTGGTCGAGTCGAAGCGCATCTTCATGTTGCGCCCGGCGGACGCGGAGAAAATCCTGCGCTCCGTCGATTACTACATCGAAACCGAAGCGGACCGGAAGCCCCCGACCGTTCCGCCTTCGCCGAACGAAGCGTTCCCGCCCGGCGACGAATAGCCGCATATTCCGCGGCTGGAACGAGCGCGGACCGGCGCCGTTCCCGTCAGGATTCCGGGCCGGGCGCCCGGCCCGCGCCGAAGAGCGCGTCGATCAGCGAAAGCGTGATCTCACAGGTCGCGCCGTTGCGATCGAGCCGCGGATTGAATTCCACGATCTCCGCAGATTCGATCACGCCGGTGTCCCCCAGTGCCGCGAGCACGTCGCGCGCCTGTTCGCGTGTCATCCCGCCCGCCACGCGCGTGCCCGTCCCCGGCACGAGCCCGGCGTCGAGCACGTCGATGTCGAAGCTCAGGTGAATGTGATCGCACCGCTGCCGCAGGGCCGCCGCCGCGGACACCGCCGACTCCACCAGTCCGACCGTCCGCCATTCCGCCATCGGCACCACGTGCACTCGGCTGGCGCGCAACGCTTCGGCTTCCGGCGGATCAAGGTCGCGGCAACCAAGCAGGTACACGTCCTCGTCGCTCACAAGCGGATCGCGGTCGGCGATCGCGCGCAGCTCCGGCAGACCGCGCCCGCACGCGACCGCGAGGCTCATGCCGTGCAGGTTGCCGGTCGGGCTGGAGTTCGGCGTGTTGAAATCGCCGTGCGCGTCGATCCAAATGAGCCCGAGCCGCTGACACGCGTCAGAAAGGCCGGCGAGCGCGCCGATGGCGAGGCTGTGGTCGCCGCCGATGATCAGCACAAACGCGTCCGGCGATTTGCGCAGCGTGCCGAGAACGCACGCGTGGGTGTGGCGGTTGACCTGCACGACGTGGGGCAGGAAATTGGCGTGCTGAGTATGCCCGGTATGAAAGCGGGTCTCGTACACGCCTGGGATATCGCCGAGATCGTCGACGTGGTGCCCGAGCGCCGCCAGGCGCGCGACCAGCCCTGCGCGCCGCAGCGTGAGCGGTCCCTCCTCGGCGCCCGGCGTCCCGGCGCCCTTGCCCGCCGCGATTCCCACGAGCTTGATTCGCATTCCGATCCGTCCGGCCGGGGCCTCAGAAGCCCGATCTAGCGACCACCATCCGCGACTGCATCGACCGAATTGTAGCTCGCCCGGCGATCAGCCGCGGACCGTGCGGCCCGCGGGCGGGCTTCGCCTGGCGTCGGTCGTGCTGAGTTCGGTGGCCGCGGCTGCGCGTCCGAACCCGCCGCGCCAAGCGGCGGGCCCGCTGCCGCGCTTGGCGCACGCGGGGCCGGCCTGCGCGTCCGCGGGATCTGCTCACGACGCGTGTGTCCCGCGGCTTTGCCATGGGCGCGCGGGGCGTGTAAACTCTCGAATTCAGGGCGGAATCCGCGAGGGCCGCGCACGGCGCGGCCGGCGGCAACCTAAGTCCTGCCGAAACTTCTGGTTATGGGGCTCGTCTGGGGTCACAGCGGCTCGTGACCGCGTCCTGTTCTTCAAGCCGGAGAGGGTGGCGCATGACCGTGGCGCTCGACGAAGACAAAACGACCGGGCTCTCGTTCGATCTTCCCGACGAACTCGTCAGCCTGCGGGACATGGTGCGCGATTTTGCCGCTCGCGAAATCCGCCCCCACGCCCGCGAATGGGACGAGCAACAGGCCTTCCCCGACGCGCTCGTGCTGCAAATGGCAGAGCTCGGCCTGCTCGGTGTCATGATTCCCACGCAGTACGGCGGCAGCGGGCTGGGTTATCTCGCGAACGCCGTCGTGATGGAGGAGATCGCGCGCCAGGACGGCGCGGTGGCGCTGTTTCTCGCCGCCCACAATGGTCTGTCGCTCTCGCACATCAACCTCGCCGCCAACGAGCAGCAGAAGCAGAAGTATCTGCCGCGACTCGCCAAAGGCGAGCTGGTCGGGGCCTGGGGGCTGACCGAGCCTTCGTGCGGCTCCGACGCTGGCGCCCTTCAGACGAAAGCGGTCCGCGACGGCAAGGGCTGGCGCATCACGGGACACAAGCAGTTCATCACCAACGGCGTGCGTGCGGGGGTGTTTGTTGTCGTCGCGCGGACCGACCCCGACAAGGGCGCGAAAGGCATCTCGGCGTTCATCGTCGAGCGCGGCGCCGAGGGGTTTACGATCGGTCGCAAGGAAGACAAGCTCGGCATGCGCGGCTCCGACACCGTCACGCTGAACTTCGACGGCGTCTACGTCGACGCCGACGCCATGTGCGGTCCGCAGGGATCGGGCTACGTCGACGCACTCCGCGTGCTGGAGCGCGGCCGGGTCGGAATCGGCGCTTTGTCGGTCGGGTTGGCGCGCGGTTGTCTGGAGGAATCGCTGGCGTACGCGCGCGAGCGGCAGGTTTTCGGCAAGCCGCTGATCGAGCAGCAGGCGATTCAGTTCATGCTCGCGGACATGGCGACCGAGATCGAGGCCGCCCGGCTGCTGGTTTGGGACGCGGCGGCGTCGCTCGACCGGGGGGAGAGCGAGAAGATCAAGGCCTGCATCGCCAAGCTCTTCGCCAGCGAGATCGCCACGCGCGCCGGCCTGAACGCGATCCAGATTCACGGCGGATACGGCTACACGAAGGACGTGCCGGTGGAGCGTTACATGCGCGACGCGAAACTCTGCGAGATCGGCGAAGGGAGCAGTCAGATTCAGCGCATCCTGATCGCGCGCGAGCTGCTCGCGCAGTACGCGAGCTAAGGCGGAACGCGGCGTGCGGATTGCGGGACGCCTGGGGCGACAGCACGGGAGGTGTGAAGCGGTGGGACGGCGACCGATCGCTGAGGCGCCTGGATTCGCGCCGCGCGGCGCTCGTCCGCGATTCCTGGTATGGGTGAGGTGCTTGTGGACGCGCGTCTGAGCGACGACCAGCGTCAATTGCAGGAAGCGATCCGCACGTTTTGCGACCGCGAGATCGCGCCCCACGCGGAGCGCCGCGACGCCGACGGCGGCTTCGAGGACGGCTTGATCGGCAAGCTGGCGGAGTTGGGGCTCTTCGGCGTTTACGTGCCGGCCGAGCTCGGCGGCGCGGGGCTCGATGTCGTTTCGTACATCACCGCGGTCGAGGAGCTCTCACGGGCGTGCGGGGCCACCGGGATCCTCGTTTCCGCCCACCATTCGCTCTGCGTCGATCCCATTCTCCGACTCGGGACCGACGCGCAGAAGCAGAAATACCTGCCAAGGCTCGCGAGCGGCGAGTGGATCGGCTGCTTCTCGCTGACCGAGCCGGGCAGCGGCAGCGACGCCGGCGCCGCCCGCTGCATGGCGGTCGAAAGGCCCGACGGCTTCCACATCACGGGCACGAAGTGTTTCGTGACTAACGGCGCCGAGGCGCACGTCACCATCCTGTTTGCCGTCACGAGCCCCGACGAGCCCAAGCGCCGCATGACGGCGTTCATCGTCGATCGCGACCTGCCCAATTGGCGCGTCGGCAAACTCGAAAAGAAGATGGGCATTCGCGCCAGCAGCACCGCCGAGTTCATTTTCGACGACTGCGTAGTCCCGCGCGAGAACGTGCTGGGAGAAGTCGGCCGCGGACTGCGCGTCGCGCTCTCCACGCTCGATGGCGGGCGCCTCGGCGTTGCGGCCCAGGCGATCGGGCTCGCCCAGGCGGCGCTCGAAGCCAGCGTCCGTTACAGCGGCACACGCCGCCAGTTCGACCGCCCCATCGCCGACTTCCAGGCGATCCAGTGGAAGCTCGCCGACATGGAGACCGGTCTCGCCGCCGCCCGGCTCCTCGTCCGCCGCGGCGCCTGGCTGAAACAAACCGGCCGCGGGTATGAGGCGCAGGCGGCAATGGCCAAGCTGTTCGCGAGCGAGTTGTCGAGCCGCGTGACCAACGCGGCCGTGCAGGTGTTCGGCGGCTACGGCTACTGTCAGGACTATCCCGTGGAGCGCTACCTGCGCGATGCGAAGATCACGGAGTTGTACGAAGGCACGAGCGAGATTCAGCGGCTGGTGATCGCGCGGCGACTGGTCAGCGATCCCGATTGGGTATGGAGAGGAAACGGTTCATGAGAGAACGCGTCAGTTACGTGGTCGCCGCCAAGCGCAGCGCGATCGGGCAGTTTCTCGGCAGCCTGTCGAAGCTGCCGGCGACCGCGATCGCGGCCCAGGTCGCGCGGGCGCTGCTCGAGGAAGCGCGCCTGGCGCCCGCGGCGGTCGACGAGGTGATCATCGGGCAGGTGCTACAGGCCGGCGCCGGCCAGGCGCCGGCGCGGCAGGTCGCGCTCGGCGCCGGATTGCCCGACACGATCTCGGCGGTTACGGTCAACAAGGTCTGCGGCAGCGGGCTCCAGGCCGCCATGATCGCCGACACGATGATCCGGGCCGGCGACGTCGACATCGTGCTCACCGGCGGCATGGAGTCGATGAGCCAGGCGCCCTATTACAGCACGCAGATGCGCATGGGCAACAAGTTCGGCTCCGCCGAACTCGTCGATGGCATGCTCCTCGACGGACTGACCAATCCGTTCGACGGCGACATCATGGGCGCTATCGCAGAGGAGACGGCGTCGCGCGCCGGCGTCACGCGCGAGCAGCAGGACGAGTTCGCGCTGCGCAGTCACCAGCGCGCCGCGCAGGCCGATCGCGACGGCGCCTTTCAGGCCGAGCGTGTCCCGATCGCCGCACCCAAGTCCGACAAGCCCTGCGATCGCGACGAGACGATCCGCGCCGACACCTCGCTCGAAAAACTCGCCGCGCTGCGCCCCGCCTTCCGCAAGGACGGGACGATCACGCCCGGCAACGCCTCCGCGATCTCCGACGGCGCCGCCATCGTGCTCGTCGCCAACGAGCGCGGCGTCGCCAAGTGTCACAGCCAGCCGCTCGCCCGGATCGTCGCGCACGCGACGTCCGGCGGAAAGCCGCGCGACCTGTTCTTCGCGCCGATCGACGCGTGCAAGATGGTCTGCGAGAAAGCCGGCTGGGACCGCCGCAAGGTCGACCTGTGGGAACTCAACGAAGCGTTCGCTTCGCAGATGCTCGCCTGCATGAAGGGACTCGAGCTCGATCCCGCGACCGTCAACGTCGACGGCGGCGCGATCGCGCTCGGACATCCGATCGGCGCCAGCGGCGCCCGGCTGCTCTGTCACATGGCCCACGCACTTCGGCAGCGAAAGCTCGCCCGCGGCGTGGTCAGCCTGTGCCTGGGCGGCGGAAACGCGGTCGCGATGGCGGTCGAAGCGGTCTGAGAGCCGCAACGCGGAAAGCCGAATTCCAGGCGCCGAGCGCCGAGCGCGCGGCGGGCGCGTCGAGCGCCGCGAAGCGAGCGCCGGTGGCGGACGCGAGCACGCGCGCCGGATGCTCGCGCGGCCGGCGGTGCGGTGCGGGCGGCGCTCCAAATTCCAGACGCGGATCTCCAAAGTGGCGCCGTGGGTCGATAGAATCCGCTCATCGTCCGACACGTTCTGATTCGGTTCGGAAACGCCCGGCAACGCGGGAGGCTTCGTGAACATCCGCAAGGAAATTCGCACCGTCGCCGTGCTCGGCGCGGGCACCATGGGGAGCGGGATCGCGCAGGTCTTCGCCCAGTCGGGACGCACGGCGCTCATGTTCGACGCGCTGCCCGGCGTGGTCGACAAGGCGCTGGTCAGCATCGGCAAATCGCTCGAGAAACTCGCGTCCAAAGGCAAGCTCACCGCCGCGGACGCCGACGGCGCCCGCCAGCGGCTGCGCCCGGCGGCGCTGTCGGATTCCGCATCGGCCGACCTGGTGATCGAGGCGGCGTCGGAAAACCCGGCCGTGAAGCGCCAGCTTTTCGCCGACCTGCACAAGGTCTGCGCCGCCGACGTCATCTTCGCCAGCAACACGAGCAGCATCTCGATCAGCGAGCTGGGGGCCGCCAGCGGCCGCGCGGCGCAGTTCATCGGCATGCACTTCTTCAATCCCGTGCCGCTGATGGGTCTGATCGAGGTGGTCGTCGGATTGCAGACCGCCGAACCGGTCGTGCAGACGATCATGGAACTCAGCAGGCAGCTGGGCAAGACGCCGCTGCGCGTGAAGGACCACCCCGGCTTTGTCAGCAACCGCGTGCTCATGCCGCTGATCAACGAGGCGGTCCACTGCTTCGCCGACGGTGTCGCCGACGCCGAGACCATCGACCAGGTGATGAAGCTCGGCATGGCGCACACGATGGGCCCGCTCGCGACCGCCGACCTGATCGGGCTCGACGTCTGCCTCAACATCATGGAAGTGCTGCATCACGATCTCGGCGAGGATCGCTATCGCCCGCACCCGCTGCTGCGCACCTACGTCCGCGGCGGGTGGCTGGGACGCAAGACCGGAAAGGGGTTCTACAGCTATGCCCAACAGTAACCGTCCGCGCACGCGGGTCGAACGCTCCCGCGCCGGCAACGTCGCCACGCTGCTCTTCAGCACCGAAGGCGGCATCAACGTATTCTCGTCGAGCGTTCTCGGGGAGCTTGGCGAGCACCTCAACCAGATCGCTGAAGACGCGCACATCCGCTTCGTCGTCCTCCGCGGCGAAGGCCGCATCTTCCTGGCCGGCGCGAACATCGAGGAAATGGCGCAATTCGATCAGTCGCGCGGCGAAGCGCTCAGTAACCACGGGCATCACGTCTTCGATCTGCTCGAGGCGCTCCCCCAGGTCACGATCGCGGCGATCAACGGCCACGCGCTCGGCGGCGGATGTGAGCTGGCGATCGCGTGCGACTTCCGAATCGCCGTGGCGAGCGCGCAGATCGGCCAGCCCGAAAGCCGCCTCGGGCTGATTCCCGGCTGGGGCGGAACCCAGCGCCTGCCGCGGCTCGTCGGCCTCTCCCGCGCCCGTCGGATGATGTTCTCCGGCGAGTCGATCAGCGCCGACGAAGCGCGCGCGATCGGGCTCGTCGACGAGGTCGTACCCACGGTCGAGGATCTCGACGCCGCGATGCGGCGCTGGTTTGTCGCGCTCACACCCGGCTCGCCCGCGGCGGTGAAACGCATCAAGCGCGCCCTGCGCAGCGGCGACGAGACCGACCAGTTCAGCCTCTGCTTCTCCTGCTCCGACGCGAAGGAGGGCATCGCGGCATTTCTCGAAAAACGCGCCCCGCTCTGGGCCGCGCCGCCGCCGTAGGAAGGCCCCCTGAACGCGAAATCGCCAACGGCAAACGCCCGCGGCCGAACTGCCGAGCAAAATACGGGTGCACGACCTCGATCGCGCGCCGGCCCCTGGATCGCCCGATTCCGATGCCTCGCGCGAACGCCGCTCACGGAGCCGCGGGCGGTGACGCACAACGGTCAGCTTGCCGCCGCCTGCGCCAGCGACGCGCAGCGACGTGACGTGCGCGGCTGAGCGGGGCGGGAGCAAAGCCGACCGGCCCGCGGATGCGAGCGCATCCGCGGGCCGGTGTCGTGATCGGTGTTGTGCGCGAACGCTGATGCGATCAGCCGCGCGTCCTACGGCAGATTCGCCCTTTCATCAAAGTCGTGGACCAGCGCGCCCGACGCGTCGCTCACGCGCCAGACAGCCTGCGGGAAGGGCGGGTTCGTGTCTTCGCGGAGGAAGACGTACTCGACCCGGCCGCCGCGGAGAAACTCGTTGCAGCGTGCGGAGTTGGCGGTCACACGCGACGGCGCCAGCGCGGCGAACGCGTCGTCGACGCCGATGCACTGGCAACCGGTGCCCTGGATCTCGCTCGGCACACGACGGCCGGAGCCGACGCCCAGCGCCGTCGAGCCGGCCAGGAGGTCAGCCTCGTCGACGTAGTAAAACGCGTCCTGCGTGCAGTCGTCGGCGCCGATGAACTGCACGGCGCAGGGCGCGGTGCCGTTGCGGCTGATCTTCAGCGCGGCGCCTTCGCCGGTTCCCGGGTTGTAGAAGAGAATCTGGTTGGGCACCGGCACCTGCGGCGCCGCGGAGCTGAAAAACGAATCGTAGGTGGGCTGCTGGCCCTGCGCGGGGGGAATCGCCGAAGCGAAGGCGCTGCCGCCGACCCCGCCGGTTTGGCGGAACTGTCCGGCCCGGTGGAAGTAGTAGAGCGCCGGGCCGCGGATGCAATAGGTACCGAATTCGGTCTGGGCGCCCTCGGCGACCTCGATGTAGCCGAACGACGTGTACAGCTCGATGTCATCGGGGCAGACGGCGCCGGCGGGATACATGTCGCTGCTGACGAACGCGACGAGCACGAGGAAGTAGTGCACGAAGTCGTCGGGATTGCCGTTCCGCAGGGAGATCCGGATGAATTTGCGCGACTGCGTCTCGCTGCACGGATCGACGTTGGTGCGGTCGTTGCCGCCGAACCCGCCGCCGCCGGGGATGTTGCCGGTGTTTCCGGGCGGTGAAACGTCCGCGTTCCCGCCGATGTAGGGGAACGCGGCGCCGAAGACGCCGAGTGGGCTGGCGGAGCCGCCGGCGCAGCCCAGAGTCCAGATGGTGGCCAGAACGACGGCGCCGCAGGCCGCGGCCGCGCCGCGCACCCAGTGGTAGCGTTGGTCACGCATCGAACGCTCCCTCGGAAGGAGAACCCGACCCGGCAAGTGGGCGGCGGAAACCATTCCGGCCCGGGTCCAATCGGTCGGTCGACTCGCTCAGAAAATATATCCCTTCACCGGGGGTCCGACAAGCACGGCGCGGGGCCACTTGCGGCGACTTCATCGGCACTGTGACCTTGCCCGCACGCCGGTTGATTCCGCGAACCGTTTCCGCGACACTTCGATCGGCCGCGCCGCTGGTCCGGACGATCCGTGCCGCGGGCCGTGTGGGAACGCCGCCATGTCGAGCACCGTGCCGCCGGCCCCCAGGGCGAAAATCCTCGTGGCGGACGACAATCCGCAGATTCTGGAGCTCATCGAGGCCTATCTCGAGCCGCTCGGAGCCGCTGTCGTGACCACTTCCGACGGGCAGAGCGCGCTCGACGCCGTCGAATTCGAACGCCCCGACCTGATCCTGCTCGACATCATGATGCCGAAGCGCAGCGGCTTCGAGGTCTGCCGCATGCTGAAAGAGGATCCGCGCTATCGCGAGATTCCAATCCTGATGGTCACGGCACTGAACGAGGTCGGCGACACCGAACGTGCCCGCGAGTGTGGCGCCGACGCGTTCATCAGCAAGCCTGTCAACAAGCTCGACCTGCTCGGGCGCGTGCAGAACCTGCTCGCACGCCGCGGCGGCGAAAACAACGCGCCGCCGGTCTGATTGCCTGCGGGTGCAACACAAATCGCGCGCGGTTTTCGCTGGCGCGCGATCGTGCGCGAGAGGCGCGCGTCCAAGCCTAGCGGCGGCCGGGCTTCGTCGTTGTCGGTTCGAACACCTTCGTCCGCTCGCGTTCGCCGGTCCAGCGCAGGCATTCCGGCGGCACGCCCGCGCTGAGCAGGCGCTGACGCAATTGCGCCGCGTCCGCGCGCAGCGCCCCGTCGGTTCGAATCTCCAACTGCTCTGCCGGCGCGAGCTGATGCGCCAGCCGCAGCGCGTCCAACACCGCTTCGAACGGTTCCACGCGTCCGTTCAAGCGCAGGTCGCCGCGCCGATCGACCTCGACAGAAATCCGTGCCGGCCGCGCCGCGCGGACGACCAGCTCGACGCGGGTGTCGAGCGGCGGAATCGCGGCCGTTTCGGCAAGCGCCCAGAGGTCGGCGTCGCGGCTCGCCAGTTCCTGAGACAGCGCGATCAGGCTGTCGTCGAAGTCCACCAGCGCGACGCCCGCGCCGGAGTGATCCGCCGACACGCTCTGGTCCGCGAGGACGCGCGAGCCGGCGAACACCCAGGGCCGCGGTCGCGCCAGGCGGTCGTACTCACGCTCGCGAATCCACTCCCACGCGCTCACACGCCGCTCTACGGATTCGTCGCGCCACGCCACGTCCAGATCGACGAGGTCGCCGCTCGGCGGCGAATAGCCTTGACGCGGCTCGCTCCACTCCGGCGGGCGGCCAGGCGAAAGGCCGATCAACCCGAGCGCCGCGTACAGCGACGCGGCGCTGCCTTCGAGCCGCAGGATGCTCTCGTGCTCCTTGCCGGCGAAACACGCGAAGAACTCGAGCGGTCCCTCGCGAAGCACGACGCGCGCCCGGGCGCGCACCTCGCGCGCCCGCCAGTCGATCACGACGCCGGGCTGGAACTCTCCGCGGCGTGCGTCGGCGGGCGCGGTCTGGGTGGTCGGCGGCTGGCGGGCGGGTGCGTCGGGGCGCGACTCAGGTGCGGCCGGTTGCGTGACCGCTGGGGCGCGCCGTTCGGGAAAGAGCGACTGCGCCGCCGTCGTTCCCGTGGTGCACGCGAACGTCGCCATCGCGAGGAGCGCGCGGACGTACCGCGAGATCGCGGCGCGGCGGGTCGTGCTGTCGGTGATCGCTCTCACGCTGGCGAAAGATCGTAGGGGCTCCGTGGCGACGCGCGCAGGGGGCGGGCGGCGTGTGCGGAAAATCAAATCCCCGGTCGGCGGTGATCACCGCCGATCGGGGATTGTGCGATTCGCACAGCTGACGGACGCGAGATTAGCCGGCGTCGGCCGTGGTCATGGTCGGGAAGGCCTCCTGCTCGGCCTCCTTCTGAATGACGATCGAGGCCTTCAGCAGGATCAGCAGCGTCTGCACGTCCTTGACCATCGAGGTGTTGGTGAAGGCGCGCTTGAGCACGGGAATCTTGCTCAGGATCGGCACGCCGGCCTCGATCTCGACTTCGCCGACGCGCTTGACGCCGCCCATCAGCACCGTACCGCCGTCGGGGATCGACACGGTTGTGTTGATCGTCGCGGTCTCCTGGTCGAGCAGCGTGATGAACACGCTGGGCGAGTTGCCGAAGCCGCGCTGCACCTCGAACCGCGAGAAGTTCGGGTCGCGGAGCTGCGAAGTGCGGATCGTGACGGTGACGTACTTGCGGTCCGCGCTGATCGTGCCCTCGACGTCGAGCGTCGTGCCGCCGAACGCCGCCGCGACGATCGGCGTGAAGCCGACGACGCCTTCGGCGAGCTGCGGGCGGACGCCGGAGACGTATTGCTGGACGCGGCCGACGCTGACGTTGGCGCGCTGCCCGTTGAAGAGCATGAGCCGCGGCGCTTGCACGAGCGTCGAGCGCTGGTTGGCCTCGGTGGCGCGGATGAGGAAGTCGACCTGGAGGTTGTCGAGGAACGAGCCCGCGATCGACAGCGCGGGGGTGATGGAAGCGGCCTGGGCCCAGGAGCCGGGGACGCCGGTGTTGATGCGGCTGGGATCGGAAAGCCCGAGCGAACCCTGGCGGATGGGGATCGGGGTCGTGTTGTTGAACTGCGGAATCACGCCGGTGCCGGTCGGCACGAAGCCGGCCTGTTGGTAAGGCTGGATGACGTTCGGCTGGTTTCCGAGCGGAATGCCGAAGCCGGGGACGTTGGGCGTGGTTCCGATCTGGCTGAACTGGCGCGGGACGAGCACCTGGGCGCCGGTGAAGGGATCGGTAAGTGGCGAGGGCACGCCGCCCTGTCCGGCGGAGAAAGCCGGGTCGAAGGTAGCACTGCCCTGGTTGAGCACGAAGTCGAGATCGACGCCGATTTCCTGGAGGAAGTTGTTGGACACCGCCAGGAAGCGGGCCTCGAGCGCGACCTGGAGGGCGCGGGCGTCGCGAAGCTGGCCAAGGAGGTCGCCGATGCCGCGGTGGGCGTCGGAGGTGTTGTAGACGATCAGGTTGCCGTTGAGTTCGCGGATGGAGGCGTTTCCGCCGCCGGTCTCGCGCCACGAGTCGGGGGCGACCTGCTCACGGATGGTGTCGAGCAGTTTCTGCACGATGGCGGGGTCGCCGATGCCGACGTTGCGCGTGTCGACCGTATCGTCGTCGATCTCGTTGGACGAGCGGAAGAGGCTGCCGCTGACGCGTCCGCCGCCGTCAACCGCCAGCGCGTTGGCTTCGTTCATCGCGCTGGTGGGCTCGAACTTCGGCGCGTTGAGGAAGCGCGGAATGTTGACGAGCAGATCGCGGATGTCATAGACGAGCGTCACCTTGTCGCGATCGAGCCGCTCCTGGGTCGAGACGCGGATGAGGCCCTCGCTGACGCGGAAACCGAGCTGCGCGTCGACGCCGGCGGCCTGGTGAATCACTTCGCGAAGAATCGTGCCGAACGGCAGGTCGGTGAGCTTGACGCTGATGGGCTTGTCGCGTTCGACGCCGACGGATTGCAGGTTCTCCCAGTCGACCGAAATGTTGACGCTCTTGTGGTCCTTGAGATAGTCGAAGACGGTTTCGAGCGGCGTGTCGTTGAAGCGCACGTCGCTCATGGTCTCTTCCAGCACGCGGTTGAGCTCGCGATCCTCGTCGCTGCCGGGAATCAGCACGCCGGAGCTGGTGCGCTTGGCGACAATGGCCTGCCAGTTCTTGGGATACAGGACGTTGTAGTCCCAGGGAACCTTCGCCTCTTCGGTCTGCACCAGCGAGCGGCGCGACTCGCGGTAATAGTCGGTGTACAGGCTCTTCTGCGTGTAAACGGAGTCGAAGTCCTCCATCACCTCCAGCTGGTCGCGGGCGCGGGCGTTGGCCGCGTCGATGTAGAGCACCTCGCGCAGCACCTGGGCTGCCTCGCCGAAACGCTGCTCCTGGCGAAGCTGCCGCGCCGTGTTGAAGAGCTGCTCGATCTTCTCGGCCCGCTGGCGCTCGAAGATCGCCTTGCGCTCGGCCAGGCGCTGCTCGATCTCGATGCGATCCTGGTCGGCCTGGGCGGTCTCGTACGCCGCCGCCGCGTCCTCGACCTGCTGCTTGAGGTCGGCGCAGATGCGCTTCGCGGCGTCGTACTTGTCGGCGGGCTCGGCGTAGGCTTTGGCGGATTCGATGGTCTGGAGGGCATGGTCGGCGAATTGGCGGGCGTCGGTGAAGCGGTTCTCCGCCAGCGCGACGCGGGCCCGGTCGTTCATCTCCTCCATCTTCGCAACCGCGCGCTCCCAGAGCAGCCGGTCGCGTTCGCGCATGTCGTCGACGACCGTGCGGCGGGTGGGGGCGTCGCTCGCGGCGGGGGGGCTGGATTGGGCCAGCACGCCGGCTGCGGCCGCCAGCAGCAGTACAGTACTGCCGGTTCGGGAGATTCGCGCCAACGATAGCATGGTAGGCCTCCGGTCGTTGGATACGCTCATCAGTCGCGGGCTCGAAGCGTACCTGAGGTCGGGGTCAATCGCATACAAGGCAGCCGGGTTGTCCTGTTCGCCGACCGACCCTCGCCAGAGGTCGGCGGCTGCTGGGTGAGTCTCGCAGGCAGCCCGCCCTATTCGGGTCGTGCGAAGTGTACCGCGCGCCGCGGGCCACGCAACCCCATATTTGCGCTCCCGGCGCGCCCCCGCCGCCGGTTGCGGATGCGGGTACGATCCAGACGTATGTCCGCTACGCCTGGCGATTCCTGGGTCCGCACCGAACTCGACATCCGCGGGATGCACTGCGCCGGCTGTGTCGCCAATGTCGAGTCCGCGCTGCGCAAGCAGCCGAACGTCGCTGCCGCCGCAGTCAGCTTGCTGACGCAGCGCGGAGTCGTCTGGACCCACGGCCCCGCACCCGACCCCGCGACCCTCGTGGCGGCGGTGCGGACCGCGGGCTACGAGGCCGCCCCGGCAGCCGCCGCCCCGCTCGTCGACCGGGCCGCGGAGCGCGTCGCCGAGCTGCGCCGTCAACGACTCCGGATTCTCGCGGCGCTCGTGCTCGGCGCCCCGGTGATCCTGCCGCACCTGGCCGCGCTGCTGCCTCTGACCGCGCGGGCGGCCGGCATGCTGCACTGGGTGCACACGCCAGTCGGCGGTGTCGTGCAGGCGCTGCTGACGCTGGGAGTGTTCGCCGCGGCGGCGGGCGAGATGTTCGCGGGCGCGCTGCGCGGTTTGCGGCACGGCGCCGCGAACATGGACCTGCTGGTTGCCCTGGGTGCGGGGGTGTCGTTCGCGAGCGGAGTCGCCGGCCTGGTGTTCGGGATGCCGACGCTGGTCGTTTTCGACAGCGCGGTGCTGATCGTGCTCTTCGTGGCGGTCGGAAAACACCTGGAATCGCGCGCTCGCGGGCGCGCCACCCAGGCGCTTGAAGCGCTCTTCGCGCGGCTGCCAAAAACGGCGCTGCGTGTCGCGGCCTTTGGAGAGCGCCGGCCCGACCCCGAGCCGGTGGCGATTCCGGTCGAAGCCGTGCACGTCGGCGACACGGTGCGACTGATCGCACACGAGCCCGTCCCGGTCGACGGCAAGATCACCCGCGGGCGCGTGAGCGTCGACGAATCGCTGCTTACGGGGGAGTCAATCCCTGTCGAACGCGGCGTCGGCGACGAAGTGCGCGGCGGGACGCGCGTCGCGGATGGCCGCGCGGACATCCGTGCGACCGCGACCGCCGGCGAGTCCGCCGCGGCGCGCGTGGCCCGGCTGGTCGAGGAGGCCCAGGCGACGAAGGCGCCGGCGCAGCGGCTGGCGGATCGCGTTGCGGCACGGTTTGTGCCCGCGATCGTCGCGCTGGCGATGCTCACGTTTGTCGGCTGGTGGATCCAGTCGCCGGCGGCGCCCGCATGGGCCCTGGAGCGTGCGATCACGGTGCTCGTTGTTGCGTGCCCGTGTGCGCTCGGGCTCGCGATCCCCACCGCGGTGCTGGTCGCGACCTCGCGCGCCGCGGAATCCCGCGTGCTGGTGCGCGACGCGGCGACTCTCGAAGCGCTCGGACATGTCCGGGAAGTGCTGCTCGACAAGACCGGCACGCTCACGCTGGGGCGCCCGCGCGTCAGTGCGATTGTCGCCACCGACCTCCCGGCCCGCGACGCGAGCAGCCCGCGCGCGTCGGCTGCCGAGCGTGCGGATCGACTCCTGGCGCTGGCGGCGTCCGTGGAGCAGCGCCACGCGCATCCGTTGGCGAGCGCCCTCGTCGCTGCCGCCGGCGAGCGCGGGCTTTCGCTGCGCGACGTCGCCGAATTCAGCTCGCGCCCCGGCGCCGGCGTGCGCGGGATCGTCGACGGCGCGACGGTCGTCGTCGGCAGCGCCGCGTGGCTCGCGGAAAACGGCGTGCCGGCGCCGCCAACGAGCGCTGCACACGCGTCGTCGGAACCCGCCGCGGAGGCCGGCTCGGTCGTGCGCGTCGCGATCGACGGCGCGACGGCCGGCGAGTTCATCCTGAACGACGAGCTGCACCCGGACGCCGTCCAGGCGGTCGCCGAACTCCACGCGCTCGACGTACGAACGCGTGTCCTGTCCGGTGATCGCGAGGCCGCGGTGCGGGCGGTCGCGGAGCTTGTCCGCGTCGACGCGTGGGAGGCGGCGCTGTCGCCGGCGGCCAAGCTCGAGCGCGTGCGGCAGCGGGTCGCGCAGCGCGGCCAGACACCGGCCGCGCGGCTCGTGGCGATGGTCGGCGACGGCATCAACGACGCCCCCGCGCTGGCGGCGGCAGACGTTGGGATAGCCATCGGCACCGGCGCGGACGTCGCCCGCGAGGCGGCCGACGTGTGCCTGCTGACCCACGACCCGCGGCTGGTTGCGACCGCGATCCGCATTTCCCGCGCCGCGGCCCGGGTCATGCGCCAAAACCTGGTCTGGGCGTTCGGCTACAACCTCATCATGCTGCCTGCCGCGATCCTCACCGCGCTGCCGCCGGCGATCGCCACTGCGGCGATGATGATGAGCTCGTTCACGGTGGTGGCGAACTCGCTGCGGCTGCGCCGGGCGGGCTGAGAATCCGCGCACCGACCGCGTCCGGGGCGGCGATTCTCGACCGTAATCGGGGCGACGTGTTATATTCGCACCCATTGGGGCGTGTTCGACGGCTGCTGGAGCCGGGGAGGCCGCATGTCCGCTCAAGAGACCGATGACGACGCGCTGATCGCGCAAGCGATCGGCGGCGACCGCTGGTCGCTCGAACAGTTGCTGTTGCGACACCATGACCGATTGCTCGCGTCGATGGCGCGCAAGATGCCCAGCGACCTGGCGGGGACCGTGACGGCGGAGGACATCGCGCAGGAGGCGTACGTCGTCGCGTTTCGCGAGATTGCGAGCTTTGAGAATCGCGGGCGCGACTCGTTCTACCGCTGGCTCCAGAAGATCGCCGAACATCGCCTCTTCGACAGCATCAAAACGCAGCGGGCGGCGAAGCGCGGCGGGGGGCGAACGGCGCTCGACGGCGACATCGGCGGCGCCGGCAGCGAAGTGCTCCAGTTGCTCGACCTGCTCGCGGCGCACTCGCGCACGCCGAGCCGCGTCGCGGCGATCGACGAAGCGACGCGCGCGATCCAGCAGGCGCTGGCGAAGCTTGCGGACGACTATCGCGTGGTGCTGACGATGCGGTTTATCGAAGGCAAGCCCGTCGCCGACGTGGCGACTCAAATGAACCGCACGGAGGGCGCGATTCACATGCTCTGTCACCGCGCGCTCGAACAGTTGCGGCACGCGATGGGCGACTCGTCGGCATTCTTCAGCCGCCGAAGCTGAGCGCCACACTGCGCACCGCGCCGCTCGCACGCCGCCGGCATGCGCCTGCCATTCGGCCGCCGGCGGCTCAGCTCGGCTTCGACTTGAACAAGCTCAGCGCCGAGGCCACCCCCTTCGCATGCTTCGGGACGTGCCTGAGCATCGCCAGCACGGCGTCGACGCTTTTCGCCCACGCAATCGCGTTGCTCATGTGAAGCCCCGGCGTTGTAAATCCGCGCCCGGCGCCCGAACTCTCGTCGAACAAGGGTGTCTGTGCCGCGATCGTCTGCGCCGGGACGCCGAGCTCCACCAGACGCTTGCGGAGTGGGTCGAAGTCGAGTGTCTGCACATTGCTAGGCGTGGAGTTGCTTGACCACCACCTCGCGTCGCGATCGTGCAGCCAGCCAATCCACAGCGCCAGCTCCGCGCCCGGGACGAGCACGCCTTCCGTGGCGCCGCGTGGAATGTCGGTGAAAAACGGCGAGTTCTTCAGCGCCGATCGAACGCGGTTCGCGACGTCCGCGCTGATCGATGATCCGGACGCCTTCAAGCCGGCCGCCAGCCCGCTCATCGCGCTCGTCCAGCGCAGAAACGTCTCGCGCAGTTTCGACCCGACATAGGTCGGACTGCGACCGACCGGCCCGAATGCGTCCGGCGCACTCGGTGCCGCCGCGAGATCAACGAGGCCGCCGGCAATTGCTTCTCCCGACTTCTCCCCCAACTGGTCGATCGCAGGCTTGAGTCGGGTCGTCGCTGGCGGCGGCTTGAACCACCCGACAACGTTGTCCGCGATCGGGCCGAGGATGCCAACGGTGAGGATGGTGAGCGCGAAGGCCATCCGGTCGTTCTCAGTCTGTTCGCGCGCGGCGATCTTCTGCTTGATTGCGTTGAGCAATTGTTGCTGGCGGTTGTACGCCGTGTCGTAGGCCTGTAATGCGGTCTCGGCAAAGATGGCCCACTGGGTACCCGCGCGATCAATGTCGCGCTCCAGGTCGTTGAGAATCTCGGTCGCCGTCATGGCAGACCTCCAGGCTTTGGATACCGCTTAGCGCCCACGCAGACGCATCGTTTCCAAGTGCGAACAGCGCGCGCTACTCACGAAAGGAACCGTGCGCGGCGCCCGAACGAACAAGGATATCAAGGATGCGTCTCGTCGGCGAACTCTCGCCCCGCGGCGCGCCGACGACCGCGTACCCAAGTGTGGTGACGAGCTCGCCGGAGTGCGGGCGCGGTAGTGCGCCCATCCGCATGCCGGTGGGGAGGTTCAGAGCCGCCGCTGTCGCGCTCGGCCACCGCAGCGCCGACGCGCCGCGCGCGCCGTCGCGATTGCGTACCTGCGGAATCCGGTTTTTTGTTGCAATCCGCACCGCGCCGGGTCTAGATTGGGAGTCAGGGTGTCCGGGAATCTCAACTCCTGTCTCGATTTCTGTGGTCGAGCACCGGGCATGTCTTTGTTTGCACCGTCCCACTTGGAGGCAACGAATGCAAAACCCACGCACTTCGGCCGGCTGGCTGGCCACCCTTGGATGCACGCTGGCGCTCCAGGGCGCCTTCGCTCAAACTCCGCCTCGAGATGCGACGCCCATCACCGCCGACCAGGCGCCGGGTGTGGACGGGTACGTCGTTGTGGATATCGACCTGCCCGCCAAGCCGCAGCTCATGCCTCCATCCATCGAGTTCGGCATCGAATTCCCCTATGTGCCCAGCTACGGCCGCGAGCCGATCGACCTGGTCGCGACGCTGAACGAGGACGCGGCGGACGCGGCGTCAGGCGACAAGTCGTTGCGGTACGGCCTGCGGCGGGACTTGCCCGTACGCATTAAGGATGGCGAGTGGTACACGCTGCCGAACGACGCGGGTCGCGTGTGGGTGGTCGAGCTTTACGCGCCGGAGGCCGTGGGCTTGCGCGTCCGCTTCGCCGATCTGGATCTTCCGGACGGCGCAGCGATTTTTGCGTATTCGCTCAGCCATCCGGAGATCGTCGCGGGCCCGTTCTATGAGCGGGGTCCGCTCGCGAACAAGGAGGCGTGGACGCAGACGCTCTTCGGCGAGCGCGTCCGCATCGAGTACCGCACGCCGATGAAGGACTACCCGGCTGAGTTCGAGCCGTTCTTCATCGATCACTATCAGCACATTTATCGCGACCTGGCGAGCCCGGCGATCGCCGGTCAGGCGGCCTGCCCCGATGCGATGTGCCTCGCGGCCGCGTGGGACGCGGCCCGCCGGGCGTCGTCCGGCATCGGCAACGTCGGCAGCAATAGCCTCTATTGCTCGGGGACGATGCTCGCGACCACCGCGGGCGACAACACGCCGCTGTTCATGACCGCGAACCACTGCCTGAGCACGGCCGGCGCGGCGAGCAGCGCGGAAATCTACTACCTGTATCAGCGGGCGGCGTGCGACAGCGGGACGATCCCGTCGCTGGCGTCGGTGCCGCAAGCGGCGCCCTGCACGCTCGTTTCGACCAGCGCGACGTCGGATTACACGCTCCTGATGGTGGAAGGCACGATGCCGAACCCGCGGAGCAACTATGGCTTCGCGGGCTGGCAGTCGGGCAACATCGCGAACGGCACGACTTGTACGGGCATTCATCATCCCGCGGGCAACTACAAGCGCTACGCGCCGGGCAGCAAGCAGGCCGACGACGGCCCGTGCGCGTCGGACGACATCAACATCGACTGGAACGCGAGCGAGCCAACCGGCGGGACCGAACCGGGTTCCTCGGGCTCGGGCGTGTTCCGCAACAGCGATCAGCGCTGGTTCGGCCAGTTGCACTGCGGGCCGTCCTCGTGCGAGAGCCCCAGCAGCGACGGGTACGGCGAAGGCGAGGCGACCCTGGCGGTCGCGGCGGTGTCGGCGGCGCTCGCGACCGGCTCGGATGATGGCTTCGAGGACAACGACACGTGTGCGACGGCGGAAAACCTCGCGCCGGGCACCTACACTGGCCTAATCATCAAGTACCCCGACGGCGGCACGACCGACGGCGGCGACTGGTACCGCTTCAAGGTTCCCACGATGTCGACCATCACGGTCGATCTCAGTTTCACGCACAGCAACGGCGACGTGGACACCACGATGTCCGCTAGCTGCGGCGGAACCCAGCTCGACGGCTCGTTCAGCGTCGGCAATACTGAGAACCTGACCTGGGCCAACACCGCCAGCACCGCCCAGGACGTGTACGTCCGCGTCTATCTCTTCAGCGACTTCCGCAACAGCTACAACATGACGGTCGCCGTCACGTGCCCGGCAGGCAGCATCCCCGCGAGCAATAGCTGTGCGAACGCGATCGCGACGAGCAGCGGCGGAACGTACTCGGGCAACATCCTGTGTGCGACCAATGACGGCACCGCGACGTGTGGAGCGTCGGGAACGAACCGCGACGTGTGGTACGAGTTCACCGCGCCGGCGGCGTGCGCCGGTACGCTCACTGTCGATACCTGCGGCACGCACGACATCGCCGGCACCGACACGGGCATGGACACGGTGCTCTCGCTGCACTCGGCCTGCGGCGGGGCGCAGCTGACCTGCAACGATGACTCCGCCATCCCGGGCTGCACACAGAGCGGGCTGATTCGGGATTCGCTGGTCAGCACGGCGCTGGCTGCGGGCCAGAACGTCAAGATCCGCGTGTCCCACTTCAGTACCACCATCCGCGGCGGCAACTACATCCTGCACGTCAACTTCACGCCGACCGGCAATCCCGCGAACGACGATTGTGTGAGCCCGACGACGCTGACGGGCGTTTCGGGTCAGCGCACCGGCAGCCTGCTCTGCGCGACCAATGACGGCACGGCAACGTGCGGTTCGTCGGGCTCGAACCCGGACGTGTGGTTCCGCTACACCGTTCCGAACCCCGGCTGCGCGGGCACGCTGATCGTGGATACCTGCGGCACGAACGACGCGCCCGGTGCGAATCTCGGCACCGACACCGTGCTCGCGGCCTTCGACGCCTGCGGCGGGACGCAGCTCGCGTGCAACGACGATCACCCCGGCGCGAATCCATGCACGGGCGAGGTGGCGCCGAACTACGACTCGCGCATCACCGTCGATCTCGCGGCCGGCGGCACGGTGCTGATCCGGCTCTCGCACTTCAGCAGCAGCATGAACGCCGGCAATTACATCCTGAACTACCAGTATGTCGCCAGCGGCACGGCACCGACCAACGATGCCTGTGCGGCGGCGAATGTGCTGACCGGGACTTCCGGGCAGCGCACCGGCAGCCTCTGTCAGGCGACGAACGACGGCACGGCGACCTGTGGTGCGTCGGCGACGAATCGCGACGTGTGGTTCACGTTCACCGCGCCCGCCGGCTGCACCGGTACGCTGGCGGTTGACACGTGCGGGACGAATGACGCACCCGGTGCGAATCTCGGCACCGACACGGTCCTCGCGGCGTTTGACGCCTGCGGCGGGACGCAGCTCGCGTGCAACGATGACCACCCGGGCGCGAATCCGTGCACCGGCGAGGTGTCGCCGAACTATGACTCGCGAATCACCGTGAGCATGGTCGCGGGACAGAATGTGCGCATCCGGTTGTCGCACTTCTCAGGCTCGCTCAATGCCGGCAACTACATTCTGAATTACAGCTACACGATCGGCGGCGGACCCCCGCCGGCCAACGACAACTGCGCCAACGCGAACCTGCTGACGGGATCCTCCGGGCAGCGCACCGGCAACCTCTGCGACGCCACCAACGACGGCTCGTCGAGTTGCCGACCGACGCCGCTCAACCGCGACGTGTGGTTCCGATACACGAACACGGCCGCGTGCGACCGGCTGCTGACGGTCGACACGTGCGGGACGGTCGGGTCCGGCGGGATCGACGCGGTTGTCAACGCGTTCACCGCGTGCGGCGGGATCGAGATCGGCTGCAATGACGACTTCGGC
Source organism: Phycisphaerae bacterium (assembly GCA_050184295.1). Taxonomy (GTDB): domain Bacteria; phylum Planctomycetota; class Phycisphaerae; order UBA1845; family Fen-1342; genus JBFXAM01. The sequence continues at coordinate 50,714 of JBFXAM010000003.1, forward strand.
GGGCCGGGCTGCAACGCGCTCGATTCGCGCCTGTCCGTGGTCGTCGCGAGCGGCGCGAGCGTGGTCGTTCGGCTTTCGCACTTCGGCGGCGCGATCGGCAACGGCAGCTATATTCTGAATTACAGCGTGACTGCCGTTCCGGGCCTCGAAGGCGACATGAACTGCGACGGCGTCGTCAACAACTTCGACATCGACCCGTTCGTCATCGCGCTGACGGATCCGGCCGCGTACGCCGCGGCGTTTCCGTGCTGCAACATCAACAACGCCGACATCAACAACGACGGGGCGGTGAACAACTTCGACATCGATCCGTTCGTGATCTGCCTGACCAACCCGCCGTGCCCGTATTCGGCGCGACGGGGCAAGTCAGATTGGACGACGATGACCCCCCGGCAGCGGCGCCGGGCGCAATCTGCGACCGTCGCCGCCCGCGTTTCCGCGAAGTCGGGTTCGAAAATTCGCCGCCGGCGCGTGAGCACCAGGCCGCGTTTTCACTCTGCGGAATGGGCTCCGTGTCGGTGGGGCTCGCAACGCCCGGCATGAGCGGGCCTCGCGGGCGCACCCGCGTGCCCGGCGCGCGGCCCCGCGGGGGGGCGCGCGTCGGGTCGCTCTGCGCCGTCCGCGGCCCCACGGTCTACAATGGGCACAGCGGCAACGCCGAGGTGGCGCGGGACGCGTATGCGAGGAGTCACGCCATGAGCGATTCGCCCCAGGCGCCGACACCACGTCACGAGCGCCGCGCGCAAATCCAGTCGATCGTCGGGGATTTCGTTCGCCGAACCGACGCCGGCGAGCCGCTCAGCGCGGACGCGCTGCTCGAATCGCACCCCAACCTGCTGCCCGAGCTGCGCACCGAGCTCGACAAGGTGCTGTTGATCCGCCGGGCGCGGCACCGCGCCGGCAGCGACGATGGCGGCGGGGGCTCGAGCGACGCAAATGCCGCGCCGACGATCCGCTGGAACACCGGCTCGTCCGGGCTCGAGTCGACGCCGGACTTCGCGCTCGATGCCGGCGAGCGCCTGCCGCGCGACGATGCGACGCTTCATCCGGACACCGAACACCTTGAGCCGGCCGACGAGGTCGCCGCCGCGCGACCCGCGCGCCGGCCGACCGCGCCGCGCCGCGCCTTGCCGGAGCTCGAAGGCTACCAGATCGTCGACGTGATCGGGCGCGGCGGCATGGGTATGGTGTACGACGCGTACCAGGAGGCGACCGGCAAGCGCGTCGCGATCAAGTATCTGCTGAACGCCGACGAAGCCGACGACGCGGATCGGCGCCGCTTCGAGCGTGAGATCGAGATCATCGCGCGGCTGAACCACCCGAACATCGTTTCGATTCTCGATTCGGGACTGCACCGCGACCGTTACTACTACGTGATGGAATTCGTCGACGGCAAGCCGCTCGACCGCGCGGTTCAGCCCGGGCGCGCCGACACGCGCCGCACGCTTTCGCTCATTGCGGGCATCTGTGACGTGGTCGATTACGCGCACCAGCGCGGCGTGCTGCACCGCGACCTGAAGCCGTCGAACGTGCTGGTGGACGAGCGCGGCGAGCCGCGCCTGCTCGACTTCGGTCTCGCCAAGACGTTCGATCCGCAGTCGAAGCAGGCGAAGCTGACGCTCTCGCAGCCGGGGCAGATCATCGGCACGCTGCATTACATGGCGCCCGAGCAGGCCCGCGGAGACCTGGAGTCGGTGAGCGTGCGGAGCGACGTGTACGCGCTCGGCGCGATGGCATACGAGTCGTTGACGGGGCAGTTGCCGTGCCGCATCGAAGGCGGGCTGCGCGACGTGTTGCAGGCGATCGCGGAGGTCGAGCCGCGGCGTCCGTCGCTGATCCGCAAGGCGCTGGGCGCCGACATCGACGCGATCCTGCTGAAGAGCCTGGAGAAGCGCGCCGAGCGCCGCTACGCGACGGCGGCGGAGCTTGCGGCCGACATCCGCCGCTATCTCAACGACGAGCCGATCCTCGCGCGCCGCACCGGCGTTGCGACGCGGACGTGGCGCCTCGTGCGTCGCAACCCGCTGCTGTCGAGCGTGATCGCCGCGTCGCTGCTGGTCGTGGTGGGTGTGACGCAGTACTCCTTCTCGGCGATCGCGGACGAACGCGACCAGAAGGACGCGGAGTCGCGCAAGTTCCAGGGCATGTTCACCGTCACGGTCGACGTGCTGTCGCGCGTCGATCCGATCACGGAGCCCGAAATCACGCAGGTGATGCGCGCCCAGTTGCGCGAGTGGTCGGCCCAACTGGCGCACTTCGACGGCACACCCGAAGTCGAGGCCAGCCTGCGCCACCTCTTCGGCAAGGCGTACCTGGCCTACGGCGAGTTCGCGCACGCCGACGAACACCTGAGCCGCGCGCTGGCGCTGCGCGAGCGGCTGTTCGCTTCGCCGAACCGCGGCACCGCCGCAACCAAGGCGCTGCTCGGGCGGACGCGGATCGAGCAATCGCGCGCGGTCGAGGCCGAGGCGTTGCTGCGTTCCGCGCTCTCGGAGCAGCTCCAACTGCTCGACGTTCCGCGCCTCGACGTCGCGCAGACGCAGTGCGATCTCGGCTGGGCGCTGCGCCGCCAGTCGCGCTATGCCGAGGCGCTGGAGTTCTACCAGCAGTCGCTCGCGGCGCGCGAGCAGCTGCTGCCGGAGAACAAGCGCGAGTATCTCGCGGAGACGATGAACAACCTCGCGCAGCTCCACGTCGAGCTGCGCCAGTGGGAGCCCGCCGACCAACTGCTCCGCCGCACGCTCGAGCTGCGCCAGGAAATCCACGGCTCCCGTCATCGGCGGACCGCCGACAGCGTGGCAAACCTCGGCTCGTTCCTGCGCGACCGCGGGCGGCTCGAAGAGGCGGAACCGCTGCTCCGCCGCGCGCTGGCGCTGCGCCAGGCGCTGCTGGGCGAGCACCCCGACACCGTGGTCAGCATGAACCTGCTCGGGCTGCTGCTGCGCGAGAAGGGCGCCGCGGTCGAGGCCGAAGCGCTCTTTCGCGAGACGCTCGCGCTCCGCCAGAAGCTGCTCACGCCGGGGCACGCGTTCATCGGCGTGAGCATGCACAATCTCGGCCTGGCGCTCAGCGACCTCGGGCGACTTGCCGAGGCGAAGGAACAGGGTGAAGCGGCGCTCGCGCTGTGGTCCGCCAATGGAAACACCGACCTCAAGCAGTTCGCCGACGCGCACGATCAGCTTGCGGACGTGCTGCGGCAGATGGGCGACTTCGCGAACGCGACGGCTCACTGCGAGGAGGCGCTGCGACTGAAGCGCGCGCTCTTCGCCGACGAGCCGCAACATCGCAGCATCGGGCTGTCGCTGGTGAACGCCGGGTACATCCGGCTCGACGCAGGCGACGCCGCCGGCGCGGAGCCGCTGCTGCGCGACGGGCTGGAGATTCTCGAGCGTACGCTGGGCGCAGCGCACTGGCGCACCGGGCGGGCGCGCAGCATCCTGGGCGACTGCCTGACCCAACTCGGGCAGTTCGACGCCGCACGTCCGCTGCTCGAATCGGGCTACGAGATCATTCGCGACGCGCAGGGGCCCGCTGCACGTCGGACCCAGGAGGCCCTTCAGCGGCTCGTGGAGTTCTGCGACGCGACGGCTGATGCGCCGTCCGCCGCGGCGTACCGGGCGCTCTTGCCGACGGGGACGCCGTAGCGGGCTCGATGGTCGGCGTGCGATCCCGAGGCACGAGATCGCCGGGCGACGGGTCCGGCGGTTCGCGATGGCGCCGCCAGGCGAATTGGCGGGCGCGCCGGGCGGGCGCGGGCGCACGGACTGCGGCGCGGCGCCCGCCTGGGGTCATTCACAGCAGGTCGACAATGATCGCATCGGCGACCAGCCGGCCGCGCGGCGTCAGGCGCACGTGGGTGGGTGTCACTTCGAGCAGGTTCAATTCGACGTGTGGCGCGAACTCGCCCGCGAACAAATCCGCCGGGTCGCGGCCGTAGCGGCGCTCGAAGCGCGTTCGCTCGATGCCCGCGTTCAGGCGCAGCTCCAGCATCGCGGTTTCCCGTGCCTGGCGCTCGAGCGGCAGCCGCTCTGACTCGACGCGGGGCGAGCGCCCGGCGCGGACGGCGCGGACGTAGGCGGCGGTGTCGGGCACGTTCTTGTAGCGCTCGCCGTTCACAAGTCCCGCCGCCGACGGGCCGATCGACACGTGCGGTTCGTTGTGCCAGTACGCGAGGTTGTGACGGCACTGGCAGCCGGGGCGGGCGAAGTTGCTGATTTCATACTGCTCGTATCCGGCGGCGGCCAGATCGGCGATCGCGGTTTCGTACATCGTGGCTTCGAGCTCGTTTTCGGCGCGCTGCACGCCGCCGGCGCGGAGACGCTCGTAGAGCGGCGTGCCGGGCTCGTAGGTCAGCGCGTAGCACGAGAGGTGCTCGGGGCGCAGCTCGATCGCCGCCTGGAGGTTGCGCCGCCAGCCGTCGAGGGATTGTCCCGGGATTGCGAAGATCAAGTCGAGGTTGATCTGGCGGACGCCGGCGCGCCGACACGCGTCGAGGGTCGCGCCGACCTGCGGCGGCGCGTGGAGCCGATCGAGCACGCGCAGCTCGGCGGTATCGAACGACTGCGCGCCGATCGACACGCGGTTGACGCCGCTCGCGACCAGCGCCGCCGCGATCTCGTCGCTGACGGTCGCCGGGTTCGCTTCGACGGTGAATTCAAGCGTGCGCGGGTCGGCGGCCAGTCGGTGCAGCGCGTCGAGCAAGCGGCGGAGTTCGGCGGTCGGCAGGGTGGTCGGCGTGCCGCCGCCGACGAAGATCGTGTCGACCTCGATGGGTCCGGCGGCGCGATGCAGCGCCAGCTCGGCGAGCAGCGCGTCGACGAGCGGCCCGACCGCGGGCTTGTCGAGCACCTGCGAGTAGAAGTCGCAATACCCACAGATCGTCTGGCAAAACGGGACGTGCGCGTAGAGGGCGCGCGGGCTCGGCGTTGTCAGAACAGCGTTCTTCACGTAGCATCCGCCCGACAGTTCGGTGAGGCCGCATCGTATCTCCATTCGGGCCGCGAACCAACCGCGGCGGCTGCTGCTCGTGGCGAGTCCGGGAGCGAACGCATGATCAAGGTCGCGCTGGTGCTGATCCGGGACGGCCAGCGAAAGGACTTCCCGCTGACTGGCAAGAGCACCACGGTCGGGCGCGCGATCGACTGCACGCTGCGCGTTCCGACCGGCGACGTTTCACGGAAACATTGCGAGATTCTGGTCGGTGACCGCGACGTGACCGTGAAGGATCTCGGAAGCGCCAACGGAACGTACGTGAACGGCAAGCGCGTCGCTGAGAGCAAGGTTGCAGCTGGCGATCGCATTCAGGTCGGCCCGGCGACGTTCGTAGTGCAGATCAACGGCAAGCCGGAGAACGTCGCGCTGCCGTCGGGGGCGCCCGCCGAACCGGTGCGCCCGGCGACCGCCAAGCCCGCGGCCGCACCAGGGCCATCCGCCCAGGCGGGTCAAGCGAAGCCGTCGACCCCGGCCGCCAAGCCGCCGACGCCGGGTGTCAAGCCGGCAACGCCCAAGCCTGCGCCCGGCAAGCCTGCGCAAGAGGAAAAGATTTTCGAGCTCGACGAGAGCGACTTCGACCTCGACGACGCGCTCGCCGAGCTCGACGCCCTCGATGTCGACGACGACCTCGACAGCGGCGAACGGCCAAAACCCGGAAAAAAGTAGCGTGTCACCCGCTCCGCCCGCCGTGCCCGGTCGTCGGATTCGACGACGCGCGCTGCTCCTGGTCGCCGGCGGGCTGGCCGCGTTCGTCGCGATCGGTCTTCCGGCCGCCGTCCTGTGGCGGCCGACCTGGTATCGCCCGCCAAGCGTCGATTTTTCCCGCTTGAAGGAGGATGAGCGCGACCTGGTTGCGATGCTCGAGAGCGTCGGTGCGCGGCTCGCGAACGACGCCAGCGTCCTGCTCGAAATCGACGTCGCCCAGGCCAACCGCTGGATCGCGGCCCGCGAGTTGCTCTGGCCCGAGGCGCATCAACCCGACCTCGGGCCGATCCGGAACCCGTACGTGGCGATCTCCGCCGCCGATCGGCTGCGCGTGGGCGCGGTCGCGAGCTACGGCGGCTGGCGCGCGGTGATTTCCACGGATTGGCATGTGGAGCTGACCGGCGAGAACATACGACTCCGGTGCGAAGCGGTGCGGATCGGGGCGCTGCCGGTCGGCGGCGCGGCGTGGCTCGGCACCGTCGCCGAGTTCGCGCAAGAGGCGCTGCCGCGGCTCTCGGTGGACCCGAACGGCGTCGTGGTGATGCCGCTGGATTGGGAGTGGCCGAACGGCAAGCGGCGGTTTCGAGTCTCGGAGCTGGCGCTGGCCCCGGGGCGCGTGGTTCTCCGGTTGGCGCCGCGGCGCTGAGCGCGGCAACAAAAGCGGCGCGAGCCGGCCGGACTCGCACCTCGTGGCAGCCGTGCGTGTGTTGGCGGGACATTTGTTCGCAGCCGGCCGGGCGCGGGCTCACGCGGCCACGAAGTTGATATAATCCGCCCGTCGGCCGCTTATCGGGTTTGCTTGGGCCGGTCCGACTAAGCCTTGCCCCATAAAGGATTTGTGATCGCTGCGACACGGATTTTTCGGTTCGCGCCGCCGGCAATATCTGCTAAGATGCGACCCGTCGGGCGGTCTCGGCGGCACGGGCCCTTGATCGAACCCGTAACATGAGGATGCGCGGTGGCGAGCCGCTCGAAAAACGCCGCGCGTCCCGACCATCGTCCTGGTGGAAGCGGGTCGGCGTCGGCCGCCCGTGGACAGCGCAACGACAGCGCCAAAGATCAAGCGGAGGATCCAGATTCATGGCATCCGGTAAGCGTCGAATCGCCGGTGGGTGGACACTTTGCACCCTCGCCGCCATCGTTGCCGCTGGGCTGGCGCCGAGCGCCCAGGCCGAAGCTCGCAAGTTCTGTCTCATGCTTGCCGACCTGCCGAAGGAACGGGCCGGTCCGCCGGGCGTGCTGCCGAATCGTAACGACGTCTACGACCGCTACTTCGACAAGGTGAAGAACGCCTGGCCGGAGAACACCGGCGTGCGCGTCGACTCCTTTGCCGAGTGGTGGGAAGAAGTGTCGTACGGCGATGTCACTGTGAGCGGTGACGTGTTCGGCTGGTTCAGCTTGCCGTGGCCGTCGCGCCCAACCGGTTTCAACGGCGAGACGGGTTTCGGATCGCAGGGGCGCATCCCGCACGTCGACCTGCAAGGCGGCAACAGCTACCAGGCCGGCTCCGGCGAAAGCTTCAACCCGTTCAACACGCACTACAAGTACGACATCGACGGCGTCGGCGGCCAGGATGGCGGCGACCGCTACGGCAACTTCTCCCCGTTCGACGGTTTCTTCATCCCCGGACTCCTGTTGGGTGCGCAGGATCTGTTTGGCCTGCCGCTGTACATCGCGGGCGAGCGATTCCGCGACCTGAACGGCAACCGGGCGTACGACGCGGGCGTGCCCGAGTGGGGCATCGACAAGAACAACAACGGCCGCATCGACGTGGATCCGCCGGGGGCGCCGGTGCGCTACAACGCGCGGAGTTTCGACGAGCTCTTTGCCGCGAACATTCAGCGTCCGGCGCAAGGCGATCCGGACCAGTTTCCGCCGCGCTTCGTCGCGTGGTCGAACGAGACGGAGTGGTACGACAGCAACCGCGACGGTCAGTGGAACCGGGACGGATTCGCGTTTCTCTCTCGGATCGAGCAGTTTCCGACCGCGGGCGCGCCGGTGGTCGTGCGTTTCTGGCGTGGCGACTGGGGCGGAGCGGAGATTCTGATCGAGGCGGGCCGCGATCAACCCGGCATGCCGGGGCAGCGCGCCGAGCCGGACACGCAGGCCGGCGATCCGACGCCGCCACCACTCTGGCGTTATCTGGTGCTGGTCACCGATCCACAGCAGCGCACGGTGAAGTGGTACGACGAGCAGTGGAACAACAATTACGATTTTCCGGAGCCGTTCGAGGATTATCTCCGTCGTTGGGACGCCGGCGCCCACGACTGGATTCGCGTGAGCGAGGCATACATCCGTGCCAATTTCCCCGGCGACGCGGACGCGATGGTCGCGCGGGTTGGAAATCGCCGCTACGACGCGCCGAACGCCTGGAATAACAACGGCAACGTCAACAGCAACAACAAGATGCAGCCCGTCCAGGCGCTGCTCCTGAATGCTGCCGAAGCTGCCGAGCAGGATTTCCGCAATAGCCGGATCACGCCCGAGCCGGACTGGCTCACCGATTTCTGGAACGAGCGCTACGGCACCGAGCCGCCGCAGTGGGATCCGTCCATTCCCTACCTGCGCAAGGTCGATCCCGCGCAGCCGCGCCCGCAGCGCGCCTCGGATGGCGAGGTTCCACAGCCGACGTTTGAGGCAAACGGCGGCGGTCCGAAGAACGACGGCCGGCCCTACTTCGACAACGTGATGTTCACGGGCACGATTCTGCCCGATCCGGGAAATCGCGACGATGGGTTCTACGACGGCATGGCCGAGTACGACGACCTCGCGCCGTCGATCTACCACAGCGCCGGCGACCAGTATCTCGGCAACATCACTTCGACCCAGAACAACGCCATCTGGGGCCAGGACATCGGCGGCGGAAACCCGAGCTCCGTGTTCCCGGACGGCGTGATCCCCGCCGCCGGTCCGCTCGCGTTCAACGTCCACGGCGACGGTGGCTTCGACGGCGGCAATGCGCTGAACCTCGAAGTGCTCACCTGGCGCACCGACGGATCGTCGCTCGCCGACACGCCATTTGATTTCAACGGCGATGGCATTCCCGACTTCGTCACCTATCACCGCGATCTCAACCTCGACGGACTGCTCGATCTGGGCGAGACGCCCGGCGACCGCGGAACCGTCGGTCTGATCACGGAGACGTATGCCAACTATGGCGTCGACCCCGATCCCGGCACGCCGCCGAACGGCGGGCCGCAGGGGTTGTATCCGTGGAACCGTCACCGCCTGATCGAAGACTGCGTCGCGGCGCTCGACGAGAGCGTGGACTGGGACGACTTCATCACCGGCGAGGGTCCGTTTGGCGAAGTGGTGAGCGGCATGATCCTCACGCCTGCGGGTACCGGCGTGGGCATGTTCTCGCTGCCGGCGCCGGCACTGAACTACCTGATCCGGACGCGCGACCGCATCAACCCGAACGCGCTGGGGACCGCACGCTACGTGCCGTACCAGTTCTTCGACGGTCTGGGCATCGGATTGAACGACGGCGCCGGCGAAGGCGGCAACTTCGACGTCGGGTTCTTTCACCTGGCGTTCGCGTGCCACGAGTACGGCCACAGCTGGGAGTCCTTCCCCGACCTGTATGACTACGACGTGTATCGCGACGGCTTCACCGGCGCGATCATCAACAACCCGATCGGCGCATGGTGCGTCATGGCCGGCGGCGGCATCGTCCATCCGGTGCCGATCCTGAAAGCCGCGAACTACGGGGGCCGCGTCCCCTGGCTCACGCCGGTCGACATCACGAACTCGCTCAACCCGGCGGGCATCACCCAACTGACGATCCGGTCGTGGGAGTTTGACCGCGACAAGACCGTGTTCGTGTACACGAACCCGCTCTACGACGGCGAGCAGTTCTGGCTGTGGCGGAATTCGCCGGGGACGTTCGTCAACGGCGCGCTCACCACGCCGAGCTTCGACCGGTTCCAGCCCGGCTTCGGGCTGATGATCATGCACATCGACAACGACTCGCAGATCCCGGGAAATCCGGAAGGCTTGCCGCCGCAGCAGCGCCTCGAGAGTCACTTCGTCTACACCATCGTGCAGGCGGACGGTAATCAGAACCTCGAAGCCGGCGAGAACTTCGGCGACGACGGCGATCCCTTCCCGGGCAGTGCCAATCAGACGACCTGGAATCGGACCACGGACCCGAGCAACCGCTGGTACAGCGGCCAGGGCAGCGGTCTCGACATCACCAACATCGTCCAGAACGCCAATTCGTCCACGGTCACCTTCCGTTGGACGCCGCGCGAACTGCCCAGTCTCGACTGGATCCAGCCGCCGGGCGGCACTTCCGTCGGCGGCCTCTACTCGCTCCGCTACTTCGCGTACGACCAGTTCGGCGGAACGACCATCGAGTTCTTCGCGTTCCGCAACGAGCCGGAGATCCCGCTCAACTACGACAATGGAATTCCGCTCGGATCGAGCACCAAGGCGCCGGGCGAGGTTGACGGCGTCTACCGTGCCGACGTGAGCCTCCTGCCGGACGGCACCTACACGTTCTACGCCCGACTCGTGCCCGGCGTTGGCGCCGACAACCGCCAGGAAAACTCGCACTCGCTGCCGCGCGGCTCGATCAACAACGCCGGAAACGGCTCGATGACCGTCGACAGCGTCGACCTGGCGATTTCCAAGTTCGAGGTCTGGACGATCCGGTGTGTCGCGGGACCGGTCAATAACGAGGAGTGGGAGATCACCGGCTCGGTCTCCGGCGTGCAGACCGGCCGCGCCCGCACCGGCCAGCCGTACACCTCCGACACCATCGTCGGCGCCGACCTGGTCGCGCGCAACGCGGTCGGATTCACGATCAGCAGCGGCAACATCCCGTTCCGCGTGGGCGATCAGTTCACGTTCCTCACGACCGGCCTGACGGCGCACAGCGCCGCGGTCCTGGTCGACGAAGGCGAAGTCGTCCAACCGCTCCCGCCGATCGCGATGGCGCGGGTCGAGAGCGGCGGCACCTCGGGTCTGGCGCCGCACACGGTGGTGTTCAAGCACGACCAGTCGAGCGACCCGCGCGGCGCCGTGCTCAACTTCCGCTGGGACTTCGGCGACGGCAGCGAAGCGGTGGTCACCGGCCGCCTGGATCAGCCGGTTCCGCACACGTACACCATCGCGAGCCCGCAGCCGTACATCGCGACGCTCACCGTCACGAATTCGTTCGGGCTGTTCTCGCAGGCGACGGTGCCGATCACCGTGTTCGAGGCGCTCGGGCCCACAGTCCGCATCACGGCCGATCCGGTGACCGGTGTCCGGCCGCTGCGCGTGCGCTTCACCGGCGACTTGACGACCGATCCGAACCCCGGCACGCAGGGCCTCGATTACGCGTGGGACTTCGGCGACAACAGCGGCATCGTCACGACCGCGAACGCCGAGCACGTCTACCAGGCGGCGGGCATCTACCGCGCGACGCTGACGGTGACGAACCGTCCGTACGGCAAGTCGTCGAGCCGGCAGGTCGAGATCCGCGTCTCGGGTCCGCCAGCGAATCAGCGGCCGACTGCGGTGATCGACGTGGACAAGCGGTCCGGCGTCGCGCCGCTGACCGTCCTGTTCAGCGGGGCGCGTTCGAGCGATCCCGAGAACGGCCCGCTGACGTACACATGGAACTTCGGCGACGGCTCGCCGGTCGTTCGCGGCGTGGCCGAGGTCGAGCGCACGTTCACGCGCTCGCGCGCCTACGACGTAACGCTCACGGTGGTGGACGACAGCAACCAGTCGGACAGCGCGACGTTCACGATCGTGGTCACGGATGACGCGACCACGGCGAACGCCGCGCCCGTCGCGCGCATCCGCGCCAGCGGAACGCAGGGCGCCGCGCCGTTCAGCGTGTCGTTCGACGCCACCGCGTCGACCGATCCGGAAGGCGGACCGCTTTCGTACGCGTGGGACTTCGGCGACGGCTCCGAGCAGGTCGTCGGCGGCGTGGTGCAGCACACCTACACGACGCCACAGCGTTACACGGTCGTGCTGAGCGTCGCCGATGCGCAAGGCGGTCGCGGGGCCGCGTCGATCGAGGTGGTCGTCACCTCGCCGTCGGGCGGCGGGCAGTCGGGCCAGGGTCTGGCGCCGACCGACTCGGGCGGGCCGGACGTCGCGGCGTGCGGCGCCGGCGGCTGCGGTCCGGTCGGCATGATGCCGATGATGCTGACGTTGATCGGCATCGGCGGCATCCGGCGGTTCGGGCGGCGCATCTACCGCTAGACGCCGCCGATCGTGAGAGATCTCCTGCGGGCGTCGCCGCGACCGAGTGGCGGCGCCCGCAGGCATTATTTCGTCTCGCGGCGCGCTGGTCGCACTCGTGTCTACGGCATATTGTTTCGTCAATTCGGTTCGATCGCGGCGACGAAGCGGAGCGCCGGGCAGCGCGCGCCGCGCTCCAGGGAGCGAGCTGAGCCATGAGCGGCGCTGAGCACTCGTTGTGCGAGCGCATCCGCGAACTTCGGCGGCGTCACTTTGGCGCGCGCGGCCGCGACGAGCTGGCCCGCCGCTTGAACGTGCCGCTTGATACGTATGCGCGCTACGAGCGCGACACCATCCCGCCGGGCGCCGTCCTGGTGCAGATGTGCGAGCTCACCGGCGAGGACCTCCAGTGGCTGCTCACCGGCGTGGCGTCACGCGGCGCCGTCGTCATCTCCGGCGCGCGGCGGCGCCACCAGGATCTGCTCGCGCGCCTGGCGCAACTGCTCGACACGCGTCCCGCGCTCGCGACCCCGATCGAGGCGTTTCTCGATCTGCTTCAACGTCCGTCGATCGCGACCGACGCCCATGCGCTGGCGGAACCCGCGCCGCGCGGCCTGATTCCGGTGTTCGAGCTCGACGAGCTGGGCGACTCGCTGCCCGACGACGACGGACCCCGCGGAGGTCTCTGGCGTCCGCCTGCGGGCGTGCTCGCGCTCGCGGCGCCGTCGAGCGCGTGCCTCAGCGAACCCGTCGTCAGCGTCGACGCGGACGCCGACGGCGAGCCGCGGCGCGTCTCGCTGGTGCGCGGAGGAGAGCCCGGCGCTCGCGAGCGTCTCTACGTCGACGACGACGAGCTGCGGCGGAGCTTTCCGCGCGTCTTCGGGGCCCGACTCGCCGACGCGGAGATGTCGCCGATGTTCGCGCCCGGCGATGTGCTGCTCGTGGCGCGCGACGCCGCGGCGCAGGTGGGGCGTCCCGCGCTGTTCAAACCGGCGGGGGCGGCGGCGCGCTGTCGACTCTGGCTGGGCGCGGGCGCGCATGGCATGGAGCTGGGCCGGGTCGGTGACGGCGCGCGCGAGCAGCTCGCGTCGGATTCGATCACCTGGGCGCTCGAAGTGCTCTTTCGGGTCGCGCCCGCGGCCTGAGCCCGACGACGGCGCGATCCGCCCGGCCGGGACGCCGGCCGCCGCAAAGCGTCAATCGCGTCGACGCGCGGCAGTCGTCGGCGCATCTCCGCCTCTTGGCCGGGTTTTCCAGCGCCGATGCACCCAGAGGTACTGTTCGGGGTGGCGCCGGATCAGCGCTTCGAGCGAGTTCGCGTAGTTCCGCGTGATCCACAACAGCGGGTCGGGCTGCCCATCCCATTCGTGCGGGTGGATGATGCGCTCGACCGCGATGCGATAGTGGAACCCCACCCGGGTCCGCGTCGCCGCTCCGACGATGATCGGCACGCGGTGCGACATCGCCAGCAGTCCGATCGACTTGTACCAACTCGCCGCCCGCCCGAAGAACTCGGCGAACACGCCCTTGCGGCCGGCGTCCTGGTCGGCGATGAAACACAACGACTCGCGCCGCCGGAGCACATCGTCCGCCTTGTTCGCGGCGCCCTTTTTGATCAACAGCGTCAGCCCGCCGGGGTTCCGCGCCGCGATCAGGTAGTCGTTCAGCAACGCGTTGTCGAGCGGGCGCATCACGGCGGTCAGCGGCAGTCCGAGTCGCGCGAGCGTGTAGCCCAGCAGTTCGAAATTTCCGAAGTGCGCAGTGAGCAGGATGGCGCCGCGGCGCTCGTCGAGCAGAACGCGAAGCGCGTCGCTCAGCGGGTCGAGCTCGACATATCGCGACCACGACCGGAGGTTGACGAGCTTGGCGGTTTGGACCAGCTCGACGAGATACACCTGCGCGAAGTGCTCGAAAGAGCGGATCGCGATCCGCTCGAGCTGCGGCTCCGTGTGGGTGCCGCCGAGTGCCGCCCGCAGGTTTCCCAGGGCGCGTTCGCGGTGATCCGCGCGAAGGCGCCACCAGAGCCGTCCCATCAGTCGCGCCGTGGCTAGATTCAGCTCGATCGGGAAGCAGCCGATCACGACGCTCCAAAGGCGCAGCGCCGCGAACTCGGCGTAGTGGGTGAGGGCGCGCCAGGGGTCCACCGCGCCGCCTTCGCCGGTTCGATCGAGCATCCGCTGCCAGGCGCGCCGCAGCGCCGCGGGAATCAGGGCGCCCGCTCCCGCGAAACGGGACGCGCCGCCGGAGCCGGCGCGGTGACTGCGCCCGCGGCGCTTGTGGCGGCCGTGGTCGTCGTCGTGCCCGCCCGCGGCGGCTCGAGTTCGCCGCTCGGCGGCGTGAGCGGCGGCTCGGGCCAGGGCGGCGGCCGATTGCCGAACAGGACGAAGTGTCGGTCCTTGGGCCCGACGCGCGTCTGGATCCACAGGTAGGTGCGCGGCATGGCGCGCCCCTCGGCGGCGAGCGTGCGTGGTGCGTCGCGCAGGAAGAGCACGTAGTCGGGTCGCGACGCGAGGAGCAGCACCGGGTTCTCACCCTCCAGCCGTTCGATCATCGCTTCGCCGACGAGCCGGATTTCCGTTTCGAGGGAGCGCCGCCCGCCTTGCATCTCCAGCAGTTCGAGCTGGTCGATGATGCGTGGGATGCGCAGGTCGCTGTGCCAGATGATGCGCGAGTCGTGCGTGCCGACCTGGAAAACGTCGGCCTGTTTCCATTCGACTCGCGCATCGGCGAGCGATCGCAATTGAGCGGCAAAATCGATGAACGGCGCTTGCGAAACCAGGATCGGCATGAGCTTCGGCCAGCTCCAAAGCCACAGGCCCCACATCGCCGCGACTGTCGCGCCGAACGCGGCGTGCTCGCGCCGCCGAACGTACAGCCACGCCGCAAGCGCCGCGCCCACGGAAAAGATAAGCGCCGCCACGAGGTACTTCGGCCAGACCTCGCCCCATTCGAACAGCATGGCGCGCTTGTGCCATTTGTAGAGCACGAACGCGCCGCCGGCAAAGAACAGCGGAACGCCGATCCACACGCCGAGGGCGCCGAGCCGGTCGCGCCGCTCATCAGCCTTCCGCCGGGGATCAAAAAACGCGGCCAGTTCCATGCCCAGCAGGACGAACAAAGGCGGGAGCGCGGGCAGAAAGTAGCGCAGCTCCTTGCCGGTCGCCGCCGTGAAGAACGCGAAGTGCGCCACGAACCAGATCAGCATGAACAACGTGCCGTCGCGGTTCGCTCCCGGCGGTCGCTTGATGCCGCGCGCGATCGCCCCCGGCAGCGACAGGCTCCACGGCAGGCAGTAGATCACCGGCGGCAGCAGGTAGAGAAGGTAAAAGGCGGGCGTCTTCTGCGACTCCACATTCGGCAGGTCGCCGGTGAAGCGATCGAGATACTCGACGCGCCACTTCGCGACCGCGGTCGGCTCCTGAATCACCGTCGCGATCACCCACCACAGCCACGGCAGCAGGAACACGACCACGCCGACGACGTGTGCGCGGTCGCGCAGGAGCGACCAGCGACTTCGCAGCAGCAGGTACAGGAACGCGGGGAAGCCTACCAGCACGAGCGGCATGGGCATCTTGTAGAGCATGCCGAGCCCGGTCGCGAAGTAGCCGGCCAGGTAAATCCAGGTGCGTCGGGGACAGCGCGGCTGCTGTGCGGCGATCCAGAAACACGCCAGCGCCAACGTGGTCCACGCGGCGAGACCCAGGTCGCTCGCCGCCCGATGCGACCAGTACAGCGTCAGCACGCTCGATGAGACGGCGAATCCCGCGAACACGGCGGCGCGCTCCCCGGCGATGCGCAGCGTCAGCCAGAAAACCGTCACGACGATCAGCACCGCCGCGATCGCATTGGGGATGCGGCCCGCGGCGACGCTGATCGGCTCGCCGCGCACCAGGCTCGCGCCGATGACGGCCCAGTAGGGTCCCGGCGATTTCTGCATGCGCGTTTCGCCGGAGAATCGCGGCGTGATGTAGTCGCCGGCTTCGTGCATCTCGCGGGCCGTCTGAACAACCCAGCAGTCGGTCGGCTCAAAACCCGCACCGCCCTGAAGGCCATAGAACGCGAGCACGCACGTCCAGCCCAGCAATGCGACCAGCCACGCGCGACCCGACGCGCTGAGCGCGCCGCCCGGCGTGTCTGCGTTCTCCAGCGATGGGGCCGGTTCCAGGGTCGTGCTCACCACATTCGCCAACGGTGCTTGGAGTGCGCGGACCCCCCCGCGCCGGGTGGCGTCCCGGGCGGAATTGTAATGGCTCAGCACGAGCCGCGAAGCCCGGCGCGATTATCATGCGCCGCCGTCGTGGGTGTGTGGGTTGGCGGGCGCGCGAGCGCCTCCGGGCCCGACGCCGCACGCAGGAGACGAGCGATGAGCATCACGCGGCGCGAGTTCGTTCAAGCGGCGGGTCTGGCCGCCACGGGAGTCACAGGAGCACGAGCGATGGGGCAGACTTCCGACGGGGGGGCGGCTCGCCAGGGCGCGCCGGCCGCGGCGCCCGCCTTCCAGGCGGCCGGAAAAGCGATGATCATCGCGAGCGTGAACGGGAAGTCGGCGTCGGACAAAACGATGGAGCTGCTGCGCTCGGGCGCCGACGTGCTCGACGCGATCGTCGCCGGCGTGAACCTCGTCGAGAACGATGAGAAAGACCACTCCGTCGGACTCGGCGGCCTGCCCAACGAGGACGGCGTCGTCGAGCTCGACGCGGCCGTGATGCACGGCGCTAAGCACAAGGCGGGGGCGGTTGCATCGCTCCAGCGGATCAAGAATCCCTCCAGCGTCGCCAAGCTCGTGATGGAGCGCACCGACCACGTGCTGATCGTCGGCGCCGGCGCGCTGCGCTTCGCCAAGGCGCACGGCTTCAAGGAAGAGGAGCTGCTGACCGACGAGGCCCGCGCGATCTGGTTGAAATGGAAGGAGTCGCACTCGGACGACGACGACTGGCTCCGCCCGGAAGCCGACCAGGAGGCGGCGCGCCTGCGGCCGCGAGTGGAGGGCCGCGACTTCACCCACGGCACGGTGCACATGTCGGCGATGAGCGCCGCCGGCGATCTCGCGTCGTGCACGTCGACGTCCGGCCTCTCGTGGAAAATCCCCGGTCGCGTCGGCGACTCGCCGATCATCGGTGCGGGACTCTTCTGCGACAACGCGGTCGGCGCCGCCGGCTCGACCGGTCGCGGCGAGGCGAACCTCCAGAACTGCACGTCGTTCCTCGTGGTCGAGTTGATGCGCGGCGGCATGACGCCTAACGAGGCGTGTCTCGCGGCGCTCGGTCGGATCGCCGGCCGCTGCGAAAAGCGGCTGCGGAACGAGCGCGGCGAGCCGGCGTTTGATCTGAAACTCTACGCGTTGCGAAAGGACGGGCTGGTCGGCGGGGCGTCGATGCGCGGGAAAGCGAAGATGGCAGTGCACGACGGTGTCGCGAGCCAAGAGATCGAATTGCCCGCGCTGTATTCTGCGTAGCGTAGTGCCTCAAAAAAAAAGCGGGCATATCACGGACTGACCCGCGGCCTTCAGGCCGGGCGGAACCGCGCGCGACATGAACGTCGGGGATCCAATCCGTCGCGGTATGAATGAGGCAACAGAGTAGCTTCCGTTGGAGGGTGGTGGGTGAAATCCCCCAGCGACCAACCCGATTTCGACCGCGGCGCGGTCGGGATCGATCACGGAACCGCGGTGGCCGTTCGCCGCGCACAAAATCCGTTTAAGTCGCTCGTGGCTGACCTGGGACCAGGGCGACGCAGATCGGCGGACGACGATACGTAAAATATTATATTGAAACTAGTTATGTTGTTTTCTCGGCGATGCACCCAGAAACGCAGTAAAACAAGCTCTTGTATTGTGCGTGATCTTCGCGCTTTTTGCGATCGTCTGGTCCGCTGCTTGCCATGAACACCTGCTGGTGTGGCCATGGCAACACTCGATTCCAAGCTGATTCGTCGTCGACTCGAACTTTGCGGACGCGTTCAAGGCGTCGGCTTTCGACCATTCGTGTACCGGCTCGCGCGGCATCTGCATCTGACCGGGTTCGTGGCGAACACGCGACGCGGAGCGGTGATCGAAGCGCAGGCGAGTGGACCCGCCCTCAACGATTTTCAGGCGCGCCTGCTCAACGATCTGCCGCCTCTGGCACACGTCGCGTCGCTGACCCAGCGCGAACTCACACCGCGCGATGAGGCGCGCTTCGACATCGCCGCATCGGACGATCCGCGCGCCGCAAGCGCGCCGCGCGAGTCGGAGTTTGGCGCGACGGGCAACGAGCGCCCCGTGTCCGCGGCGGGCGGTGTGTCCGCCGCGGACGTGACGCCCGACGCGGCGGTGTGCGCCGACTGCGTGCGCGAGCTGTTTGACCCGCACGACCGGCGCTATCGCTATGCTTTTATCAACTGCACGAACTGCGGCCCGCGCTACTCGATCGTCGCGGCCACGCCTTACGACCGTCCGAACACGAGCATGGCGTCGTTCGAGATGTGCGCCGCGTGCCGACAAGAGTACGAAGACCCCGCCGACCGCCGCTTTCACGCCCAGCCGATCGCGTGTCCCGCGTGTGGTCCGCAGCTTCGGTTGCTCGACGGGCGCGGGACGCCGATCGCGCGCGACGCGATCGGCGCCGCCGCAGACCTGCTCCGCGACGGCGCGATCGTGGGGCTGAAGGGCATCGGCGGCTATCACCTTGCGTGTCGCGCGGACAACGAGCGCGTGGTCGATCGGCTGCGAGCCGCCAAGCAGCGCGATGCAAAGCCGTTCGCGCTGATGGTGCCGGACCTGGCGGCGGCCCAGGCGCTCGCGGTGACGAGCGCCGCCGACGAGCGGGCGCTGGCTTCGCCGGCAGCGCCGATTGTGCTGATTCGCCGCCGTCCGGACGCCGCGATCGCAAACGCGGTCGCCGGCGACGGGCGCGATTTCGGCTTGATGCTGCCCTATTCGCCGCTGCACCACCTGTTGCTGTCGGAGCTGCGCACGGCACTGGTGATGACGTCGGCAAATCTCGCCGACGAACCGCTGATCTTCGAGGACGAAGCGGTGTTGCGCGAGCTGTGTGGCGTCGTGGACGCGTTCGTCGTTCACGACCGCGCGATCCTCCGCCCGCTCGACGACTCCGTGGTGTTCACGTTCCGCGGCGACGCCATTCCCATCCGTCGCGCGCGCGGCTACGTGCCGTCGCGCCTGGATTATCCCGCGATCGGCGCGCCGTTCACTGGTTCGACGGACGAAACGACGGTCCGTGTCGAGCGCGCCGCCGCCGAAACGACGGTGCTCGCGGTCGGCGCGGAGCTGAAAGCAACGGTGTGCGTGGCGGGCGAATGCGGAGCGATCGTCGGCGAACATCTCGGCGACCTGTCGACTCCGGCCGTCTACCGGCGCTTTGTCGCCGCGACCGAGCGGCTGCAACGGCTCTTTCGTGCTTCGCCGACGGTCGTCGCGCACGATCTCCACCCGCAGATGCTCTCGACCCAGTTTGCCGAGCGCAGCGGGCTGCCGTGCGTGGCAGTGCAGCACCACCACGCGCACGTCGCCGCGGTGATGGCGGAATGGAACGAGCCCGGCCCGGTGATCGGCGTCGCATGCGACGGTGTCGGGTTCGGCGACGACGGCGCCGTCTGGGGCGGCGAGCTCCTTCGCTGTGAACGCGGCGACGCGGCGCGCATGGGACACCTCGATTACTTCGCGCTACCCGGCGGAGACGCGGCCGCCCGCGAAACATGGCGGCCCGCGGCTGGACTGCTGCGCCTGGCGCTCGGCACGCACTGGCAGAGTCACCTGCACGCGAGCGCGCCGGAAACGTGGGAGCGGCTGCGCGACGCCGCATACGGCGAACTGGACGCGGTCGATCTCCAGATGACACGCGGCATCAACGCGCCGGTCACCTCCAGTCTCGGTCGTGTGTTCGACGCCGTCGCCTTTCTGCTGGGCGTGTGCGAGCACAATCGCCACGAAGCGGAGGCGGCGATGGCGCTGGAGGCGCTTGCGGCGGGCGCGCCGGACGACGTCGCGCCGTTCGACTACGACGTACGTCCGTCGGCGGAAGGCGTGTCGCTCGCACTGGGGCCGTGCATCCGCGACCTGCTCGACTCTCATGCGGCGGGCGGCGCGCGACGCCGCCTGGCGGCCCGCTTCCACGAAACTGTGGCGCGCCTGTTCGCCTGCGGCGCAGCGCTGGCGGCCCGGCGCGCGGGCCTCGCGGTGGCGGCGCTGTGCGGCGGTTGTTTCGCGAATCGCCGCCTGCTCGAACGAATCACTGCGTTGCTCGAGGGGCGTGGTTTGCGCGTGATCTGTCCCCGCGCGATGCCGCCGGGCGACGGCGCCGTCGCGCTGGGACAGGCGTCGGTCGCGCTGTGGCGCGCCCGCGACACATGTCCCCGCGCGCCGGTGCAGCCCGAGACAGGAGCGGCGCCATGTGTCTAGCGGTCCCCGGCCTGATTGTGGCGAAGCGCGGCGACGATGCGGTCGTCGACATGCAGGGCAACCGCGTGTGCGTCAGTTGCGCGCTCACGCCGAGCGCGTCCGTCGGTGCGTGGGTGCTCGTGCACGCGGGTTTTGCGATCGCGACGCTCAGTGCGGCGGCGGCCCGCGCGACCTGGGACTACCTGCGCGAAGCGGACGACCTGTGGAACGACACCGACGATCGCGTCCGCGGCGACGGCGATTCTGCCGAGCTCACGCGAGCGGGAGGTGCGCCGTGACGCCGCACACGTCCGCAACCACGACAGACGCTCGCGCGGCGCTCGCTGGCGGTGCGACGTGGGAACCGGCCGGCGCGCCCGAGTCGGTCCGTCGTTTCCACGAGGCGTGCCGTTCGATCGCGGCGCTTGCCGCCCGAATCGGGCGGCGCGTGCAACTGATGGAAGTGTGCGGCACGCACACGGTCTCGATCTTCCGGAACGGACTGCGGGCGATGCTGCCGGCGACGCTGCGGCTCGTGAGCGGGCCGGGCTGTCCGGTGTGCGTCACGGCCCAGCGCCACATCGACGGCGCGATCGAGCTGGCCGACCGGCCCGGCGTCACGATCGCGACGTACGGCGACATGCTGCGCGTGCCCGGCGTGCGCGGCAGCCTGGAGCAGCGGAGGGCTGCGGGGGCGCACGTTTTCGTCGTCGCAAGCGCCCGCGCGGCGCTCGATCTCGCGCGCCGTTCGTCCGATCGCACCGTGGTCTTTCTCGGCGTCGGTTTCGAGACGACCGCCCCCGCGACCGCCGCCACCGTGCTCGAAGCGGAGCGCGACGGCGTCGAGAACTTCTGCGTGCTGGCGAGCCACAAGCTCGTCGTGCCCGCGATGCGGGCGCTGTTGGCGGCCGGCGACGTGCCGCTCGACGGTTTCATCTGCCCCGGGCACGTCAGCGTGATCATCGGCGCCCGAGCGTACGAGCCGGTCGCCGCTCAGGACCAGCGCCCGTGCGTCATCACCGGCTTCGAGCCCGTCCAGATTCTCATCGGCATCGAACGCCTGCTGCGGCAGATCGCCGAACGCCGCGCCGCCGTTGAAAACACGTATCCGGAGGCCGTCTCCGACGAAGGCAACCCCGCGGCACTCGCGCTGCTTCGCCGCGTCTTCACCGTCGCCGACGCGCCGTGGCGCGAGTTGGGCGTCCTTCCGCGCAGCGGACTCGAATTCGGGCCGCGCTATCGGCGCTTCGATGCCGCGGCGCGGTTCGGGCTCGTGTTCGGCGACGACCTGGACAACCCGGCTTGCCGCTGCGGCGACGTGATTGTCGGCAAGTGCGAACCGCCGGCGTGTCCGCTGTTCGGGACCGGGTGCACGCCGCTGCGGCCCATCGGTCCTTGCATGGTGAGCGGCGAGGGAACCTGCGCCGCGTGGTCTCGCTACGCCGGGGCGCCGGCGCCGTCCGCGCCGCGAAGGCCGAGCGGAGTTCGCGCCCCGGCTTCGGCGCTGCCGCAGGGGGGTGCACCATGACCCTGCTCGCTCCGACTACCGTCGCGGAGCGGATCGTACTCGCCCACGGCGGCGGCGGTGAGTTGATGCAGCGACTGCTCCGCGAGCACGTGCTGGAGCCGCTTTCGAACGATCTGCTCGCCCCGCTGACCGACGCGGCGCTGGTGCCGTGGAGCGCGAACGAAGTGGTCTTGACGACCGATTCGTACGTTGTGACGCCGGTGGAGTTTCCCGGCGGCGACATCGGGCGGCTCGCCGTCGCGGGAACCGTGAACGATCTCGCCGTGATGGGCGCCCGTCCGGTGGCCCTCAGCCTCGCGCTGATTCTGGAAGAAGGCCTGCCGCTCGACACGCTCGATCGCGTGGTCGCATCGATCGCGGCGACCGCGCGCGAGGCCGGCGTGCGGATCGCGACCGGCGACACCAAGGTCATCGAGCGAAGAAGCGCGGGTGAGACGACTGACGCGCGCGAACCGGAGGGAGGCGCGCCGCTCACGGAGCCCGGACTGTTCATCAACACCGCCGGAATTGGCGCGCCGCGCGCAGACGCCCGGCTCGGCATCGAGCGCATCCGGCCCGCCGACTGCATTCTCGTCAATGGTCCGATCGCCGAGCACGGACTCGCCGTGCTCGCGCAGCGCAACGGCGTTGCCTTTCACACGCCGCTGCGCTCCGACGCGGCGCCCCTGTACGGGCTGATCGCGACGATGCTCGATCACGCCGGCGAGGGCGTGAGGTTCCTGCGCGACGCGACCCGCGGCGGGGTCGCCGGGGTGCTCGCCGACATCGCCGAGGGCGCCGGGTGCGGCGTGGAGATTCGCGAGCGCGCGATCCCGGTCGCGCGTGCCGCGCGCCACGCGGCGGCGATGTTCGGGCTCGATCCGCTCGTGATCGCGAACGAAGGAAAAGTCGTCGGCGTAGTGGCGCCCGAGGCATGCGACCACGTGCTCGCGGTGCTGCGCGACCATCCGCTGGGCCGCGGCGCGGCGTGCATCGGAGCCGTGACGGCCGCCGATCCGCCGCTGGTCGAGCTGATCACGCGCTGCGGCGGGCGGAGGATCGTGCAGCGGCCCTACGGCGAGGAGCTGCCGCGGATTTGCTGATTCTGTCCGCGAAGGCGTGACGGGAGGTGGGTGATGAGCGCCGCTGAGAGATACACGATCGACAAGGCGGAGTTTGACACACTGCTTGAGCTGCTGCGGACACAGGGCTACAGCATCATCGGGCCGACCGTCCGCGACCAGGCCATCGTCTATGACGAGATCGCCGACAGCCGCGACCTGCCCATCGGGTGGACCGACGAGCAGGGCCCCGGGAGCTATCGGCTGAAGCGGCGCGGCGACGATGCGTGGTTCGGCTTCTCGTCCGGACCGCACTCCTGGAAGAAGTACCTCTTTCCGCCGCGCTTGCGGTTGTTTCAGATCACGCGCGAAGGCGGTCCCATCGCCGGCTGTCGACTCGAAGCCGCGGAGCCGCGTCCACCGCGCTACGCATTCGTCGGCGTGCGGGCGTGCGAACTCGCGGCCCTGGACATTCAAGACCGCGTGCTCGACCGCGAGATGGCGGACCCGTACTACGCCGCGGCGCGCCGCGACGCGCTGGTGATCGCGGTTCAATGCACGGCGCCCGGCGGGACCTGCTTTTGCAGGTCGATGGGCACCGGGCCGCGCTGCGACGCGGGATTCGATCTCGCGCTGACGGAGCTGCCGGGCTCGTTTGTCGTGTGCATTGGGTCGCAGCGGGGCGCCGGGCTGCTGGCGAAGCTGAACCACCGCGTCTCCGACGCCAACGAAGTGCGACTGGCCGACCTGCTCCTGGACGAGGCCGCGATGCACATGGGCCGCGAGCTCGACGTGCGGGATTTGCCGGAGATCTTGCTCAGCAGCCCCGATCACCCGCAGTGGCAGCGCGTCGCCGAACGGTGTCTGGCGTGCGCCAACTGCACGCTCGCATGCCCGACGTGTTTCTGCACGAGTATCGAGGACGCGACCGACGTCACCGGCGAGCATGCCGAGCGCGTTCGGAGCTGGGGCTCGTGTTTCACGCTCGAGTTCTCGTATCACACCGGCGGCTATGGGCGCTCCAGCACGCGCGCCCGCTATCGCCAGTGGCTGACGCACAAGCTGGCCGGCTGGTGGGAGCAATTCGGCACGAGCGGCTGCGTCGGCTGCGGCCGCTGCATCACCTGGTGTCCGGTCGGAATCGACCTCACGCGCGAAGCCCGCGCCATCGCCGACGACGTGCGCGTTTCGCGCCTCAATCACGCCCGCCGCGAGCACGAGGAGGCGTACCCGTGACCCACACTCTCGCCACCCGCCCCGAGATCGTCACCGGCGCCGGCTTGCCGATGGTCCCCGCGCTCGCGCGCATCACGGCCTGCACCGTCGAGACGTCGAACACCGCCACGTACCGACTCGAATTGTGCGACGCGCTGGCCCGCAAGCGCTATCGCTTCCTGCCCGGGCAGTTCAACATGCTTTACGTCTTCGGCGTGGGTGAAGCGGCGATCTCCGTCAGCTCGTCGCCGCAGGAGCCCGGCCTGATCGCGCACACCATCCGGCACGTCGGCAGCGTCACGTTTGCGATCGAGCGGCTTCGTGTCGGCGGGCTGGTCGGGCTGCGCGGCCCCTTCGGGAGCCACTGGCCGCTCGAGGCGTGCCGCGGCCGCGACATCCTGCTGGTCGCGGGCGGCATCGGGATCGCGCCGCTGCGCCCCGCGATCTACGAGATTCTCCGCGAGCGCGCGCTGTACGGGCGTGTCATGCTGCTTTTCGGCGCGCGCACGCCGAAGGACATGCTGTTTCGAGACGAGGTCGGGCAGTGGGCGCATCGCAAGGACTTCCAGGTGCTCACGACCGTCGACTATCCCGACGCCGATTGGACCGGGCCGGTCGGCGTGGTGACGAACTTGCTGCGGCGCGTGCGGCTCGACGCCGGCCGGACGAGCGTGCTGGTCTGCGGGCCGCGCGTCATGAACCGCGCGGCCGCGCACGCGTTCCTGTCGCACCATGTTCCGGAGGAGCACGTCTTCGTCTCGCTGGAGCGGAACATGCGCTGCGGTTTCGGACAGTGTGGGCACTGCCAGTACGGCCCGAAGTTCGTCTGCCGCGACGGCCCGGTGTTTTCGTATGCGTCGATCCGCAGCCTCTTCGGCAAGGAGGAGATCTGACATGGTCGCCGCGAGTGTCCCCAGGTTGGCCGTGTACAAGTTCAGCTCGTGCGACGGCTGCCAGCTCTCGATCCTCGACCTCGAAGACGAGCTGCTGGCGCTGGTCGGGCGCGTCGCCATTGCGAATTTCCCCGAGGCGCGCCGGCACGTCGAGCCCGGCCCCTATGACATCGGGCTCGTCGAGGGCTCGATCTCGACGCCGCACGAAGCCGAGCGGATCATCGAAGTGCGCCGCGAGTGTCGCTTCCTCGTGACGATCGGCGCGTGCGCGACCTCCGGCGGAATCCAGGCGCTGCGCAACTGGGCCGACGTCGAGGAGTACCGCCGCGTCGTCTATGCCCGGCCCGAGTACGTGCAGTCGCTCGAGACTGCGACGCCGATCGCCTCGCACGTGCTGGTCGACTTCGAGCTGCGCGGCTGCCCGATCAACAAGTACCAGTTGCTCGAAGTGATCACGGCGCGGCTCGCCGGCCGCAAGCCGCAGATTCCGACGTATAGCGTGTGTGTCGAGTGCAAGCGGGCCGGCAACCCGTGCGTGATGGTGTCGCAAGGCGTGCCGTGTCTCGGCCCGCTCACGCAGGCCGGGTGCGGGGCGCTCTGTCCCGGGTACTCGCGCGGCTGCTACGCATGCTTCGGTCCCGCGGAGTCGGGCAATGCCTTCGCGCTGACGCGCCAGCTCCGCGCCAACGGCTGCTCCCACGGCCAGATCGTGCGCATGCTGCGGAGCTTCAACGGAGTGCTGGAGCCCTTCAAACGGGCAGGTGATGAACATGAACGCGAGCAGAAAAGAGACAGCGCCGGCTGACGCATCCCGCGAACGCCGCATCGAAACACCCGTTCTGGCGCGCGTCGAGGGCGAGGGCGCGCTGCTGATCCGCGCCCGCGGCCGCGAGGTTCTGGAGGCCCAGCTGCGCATCTACGAGCCGCCGCGCTTTTTCGAGGCCTTTCTCCGCGGGCGCGACTACGCCGAGGTTCCCGACATCACCGCGCGCATCTGCGGCATCTGTCCGGTCGCCTATCAGATGAGCAGTTGTCACGCGCTGGAGCAGGCGTTCGGGGTCACGGTGGGTGAGCCGATCCGGTCGCTGCGCCGGCTGCTCTACTGCGGCGAGTGGATAGAGTCGCACGCGCTGCACCTGTTCATGCTGCACCTGCCGGATTTCCTGGGCTATGAGAGCGCCGTGACCATGGCCGCCGACCACCGCCAGTGGGTCGTGGACGCACTCGCGCTAAAGAAGGCCGGCAACGAGATCGTCCAGCTCTTCGGCGGGCGCGAGATTCACCCCGTGAACGTGCGCGTCGGCGGATTTTATCGACTGCCGCAGCGCGAGCGCGCCGCGCGGTTGCTCGAAGCGCTGCGGGCCGTCCGTCCGATCGCCGTTCGGGCGGTCGAGTTCGTCGCCGGGCTGAAATTTCCCGACTTCGACAGCGAGTGCGATCTCGTCGCGCTGCGCCACGCGAGCGAGTATCCCCTTTGCGAGGGGCGCATCGTCTCCAGCGCCGGGCTCGACATCGCCGTCGATCAGTTCCTGACGCACTTTCACGAGGAGCACGTCGAGCATTCCAACGCGCTGCACGGCCGCGCTCGCAGCGGCCGGCCCTATCTCGTCGGCCCGCTCGCGCGGGTGAATCTCAACTTCGACCGGCTGCCGGCCGCGGTCCGCACGCTGGCGGTTGCGGTTGGATTCGCCGTCCCGTGCCGCAACAACTTCAAGAGCATCATCGCGCGCGGACTCGAGACGCTGTTCGCGCTCGATCACGCCATCGAAATCCTGGAGCGCTACGACCCGCGCGACGCCGCGAGCATTCCCGTCCAGCCGCGCGCCGGAGTCGGGCACGGCTGCACGGAGGCGCCGCGCGGGACGCTCTACCATCGGTACGAAATCGACGCCGACGGCCTGGTCCGATCCGCAACGATCGCGCCGCCGACGGCGCAAAACCAACCGCAGATCGAGGCCGATCTGCGCGCGTACTACCCGCGCGTGGCGGATCGATCGGACGAAGACGCGACGCTGGCGTGCGAACATCTGATTCGAAATTACGACCCGTGCATCTCGTGCGCGACGCATTTTCTGAAGCTGCGCGTCGAACGCGAGCAGCCGACCGCGCCAATCGGCCCCGCGCACGCGGCGGCGGGCGCGAGCGGCGTGGCGGACCGGGGGGTGGAATCATGAGTCGACCCGTGCTGGTGCTGTGTTTGGGGCAGCGGCTCCGCGGCGACGACGCGGTCGGACTGAGCGTGGCCAGCGAGCTGCGCGAGCGCGTCGCGGACGTGGCGCGCGTCGAGAGCCGCGAACACGCGATCTGGGAAGTCATCGAAGGTGGGCTCGACGCGCGCCTCGTGGTGATCGTCGACGCCGCCGAGCCCGTGGCGGGCTTGCCGCCGGGTGCGTGCCAGCGCATCCGGTTTCCGCAGGAAGCGGATCGGCTCGAACCGCAGCACCTGCGCGATACCCACTCGCTCAGCGTCGAATCGCTGCTCAAGCTCGCGAACCGCCTCCAGCGCCTCCCGCCGGAGGTCTGGATCTACGCGGTTACCGGGTCGGCGTTCGAGTTCGGCGCGCCGCTCTCCGCGCCCGTGCTGAACGCGGCGCCCCAGGTCGCGCGCCAGGTGGCCGACGACATCCGCGGTTGGCTGAACACCCAGGCGGTGCAACATGCATGAGCTTGCAATCGCCCAGGCGCTCGTCGACCTCGCGTCCGCCGAAGCCGTGCGATCGCACGCCGTCCCCGTCGCGCGCGTTTCGTGCCGCGTGGGCGTGCTGCGCCAGATCGATCCGACCGCACTCCGCTACGCCTTCGAGTTGGCGCGCGGCGGCACGGCGTGTGCGACGGCGGAATTGCACGTCGAGCCGGCGCCGCTTCGCGCGTACTGCCGCGCGTGCGGGCGCGAGTTTGTCGTCGAACACTGGGAGTGGCGCTGCCCGGAATGTGGCGGCGACGGAGCCGCGCTCTCAGGCGGCGATGAGTTGGACCTTGTGTCGATCGAATCGGAGGCCCGCCCATGAACGTCCAGGTGGTCCGCAAAGTGCTCGAGCGCAACCTCGCCGCCGCCGAGCAGAACCGCACCGCGTTCGCGCGCCGCGGCATCACGTGCATCAACCTCCTGGGCGGTCCGGGCTGCGGGAAGACCACGCTGCTCGAAGGTGTGCTGCCGCGCCTCACGCCGCATCTGCGTTGCGCCGTGCTCGAAGGCGACCCCGCGACGACGCGCGACGCGGAGCGTATCGCCGCGCTGCGGGTGCCGGTGGTTCAGCTTGTGACCGACGGCGGCTGCCACCTGAACGCCGACCACGTGCAACGAGCGATCGACGAGCTCGGCTCGGCGCCGGTGGACCTTCTGCTGATCGAGAATGTCGGAAACCTGGTGTGTCCCGCAAACTTCGATCTCGGCGAGCACGCCCGCATCGCGGTGCTGAGCGTGGTCGAAGGCGATGACAAGCCCGCGAAATACGCGCTCGCATTCCGCACGTCGCAACTGGTCGTGTTGAGCAAGTTCGACCTGCTGCCTTACGTGCGCTTCGACACGGCGCAGGTGCGCGTCGACCTGCTCCGCTTGAACCCCGAACTCGCCATCGTCGAAACCGACGCTCCCTCGCAGCGCGGATTCGACTCTGTCGCGGCGTGGATCCGCAGCCGGGTCGCGCTGTGTGCCCCGCAAACCGCCAACCCCCTTTGCTGGAAGGAAGGATGACCGCCATGACGACCGCAACCGCACCACGCCGCCCGGCCGACCACCGTGTTCCCGCACCGTGCACCGGGGCCGCGCTGCTCCGCGACCCGCGTTATAACAAGGACGCGGCGTTCACGCTGAGCGAGCGCGAGCGCCTGGGACTCATCGGCCTTCTGCCGCCGACACCGCTCACCATGAGCGCGCAGGTCGCGGTGGAGATGGAGCACGTCCGCGCCAAGGGTGACGACCTCGAGAAGCACATCGGACTCGCCGCCCTTCAGGATCGCAACGAGACGCTCTTCTACCGTGTGCTCATTGAGAACATGGCCGAGCTCATGCCCATCGTCTACACGCCGACCGTCGGCCGCGCCTGCCAGCGCTTCAGCCACATCGCGCGTCGCCCGCGCGGCATTTGGATCACGCCGGACGACATCGACCGCATCCCGCAAGTGCTCCGCAACGCGCCGCATATCGACGACGTCCGCCTCATCGTCGTCACCGACAACGAACGCATCCTCGGCCTCGGCGACCAGGGCGCCGGCGGCATGGGCATCCCCGTTGGAAAACTCTCGCTCTACATCGGCGGCGCCGGGATTCACCCCCGCCGCACACTGCCGATCAGCCTCGATGTCGGCACCAACAACCCCGAGCTGCTGACGGATCCGCTTTATCTCGGGTATCGCCACCGGCGGCTCACCGGCGAGGCCTATGACCGCTTCGTCGAGGCGTTCGTCGAGGGCGTGAGCGAGGTGTGCCCGCGCGTGCTGATCCAGTGGGAGGACTTCCTGAAGGTCAACGCGTTCAACATCCTCGATCGTTATCGCAAGCGCATTACGAGCTTCAACGACGACATCCAGGGAACAGCCGCGGTGGTCGTCGCCGGGCTCTGGTCCGCGCTGCGGATCACCGGCCGTCCGCTAAGAGAACAGCGCATCGTCTACGCCGGCGCCGGCGCAGCGGGTGTCGGCATCGGTCGGCTTGTGCAGTCCGCGATGCTCGAAGAGGGCATGAGCCCCGCCGACGCCCACCGCGCCCAGGTCTTCATGGATCGCGACGACCTCCTCTACGAGGGCCGCGCCATCCGCGAGGCCATCAAACGCCCCTTCGCGATGACGGCTGCCGAACTCGCCGCCTACGGCCTGAAGCCCGACGGCGCGCATTTCACGCTCGAGGCGATCGTTCGTCAGGTGAAGCCGACGGTGCTGATCGGGACCGCGGCGCAGGCGGGCATCTTCTCCGAGGGCGTGGTCCGCGCGATGGCGGCGAACTGCGACCGCCCGATCATTTTCGCGCTCAGCAATCCGACCGTGAAGTGCGAATGCACGCCCGAGGAGGCGATCCGCTGGACCGACGGCCGCGCGATTATCGCCACCGGCAGCCCGTTTGCGCCGGTGGAGTTCAACGGCAAGCGCCATGAGGTCGGCCAGGGCAACAACGTGCTGATCTTTCCGGGCCTCGGGCTCGGCGCGATCCTCGCCGAGGCGCACGAGGTGACCGACAGCATGTTCATGGCGGCCGCCAAGACGCTCGCGCACTGCATAACGCCGGAGCGACTCGCGATCGGCGCCATCTACCCCGACGTAAGCGAGCTGCGCACGATCAGCGCCAAGGTCGCCGCTGCGGTCATGCGTGTCGCCCGCGACCAGGGTCTCGGGCGCATGATGGCGGATGACAAGATCGACGCGTTCGTCGCCGAGCGCATGTGGTCCCCGGAGTATCCGGTCTACGACACGCCGTAGCGGCGCCTCGCAGTCCCGGGCTTGGTGTGGGGCCGGCAAACGTGGCCGCAGTCCCGGGCGGTCCGACCGCCGGCCCACACTCGATTCGGCGGCCGAGCGGGCTCGTGCAGGTTCCCGCGCGCTCGCTGCGAGTCGCTGTGAATCGAGGCCCGACCCGGGCGAATGGTTTCGCAGCGCGCCGAGCGCGGCTCAGCGTGGTACCATTCACCGCCGTCGCCCGGGAATCCCCGAACCGGTGAATGGGTCAACCGCGCATGCCGCCAGCGCCGCTTCCTACCGCCGTCCAGATCGCGGCCGACGTGGCGGCGGGTCGCCGGCGCGCGGTCGAAGTCTGCGACGAGGCGCTCGCGCGGATCGACGCGCTGGAACCGCAGCTGCGCGCATTTCTGTCCGTCACGCGCGAACACGCGCTCGGGCAGGCCGCCCGTGTCGACGCCGACCGCGCCGCCGGCGTCCCGCTCGGTCCGCTCGCCGGCGTGCCCATCGCGATCAAAGACAATCTCTGCACGCGCTTCGGCCGCACGACTTGCGGTTCGCGCATGCTCGAGGATTACCGTTCGCCCTTTGACGCCACCGCGGTCGCGCGGATCGAGGCGGCCGGCGGCGTGATCGTCGGCAAGACCAATCTCGACGAATTCGCGATGGGCTCGTCGACGGAGAACAGCGCTTTCCACCCCACGCACAACCCGTGGGACGTCGAGCGCGTGCCCGGCGGCTCGTCCGGCGGGTCGGCCGCCGCTGTCGCCGCCCGCCTCGTGCCGCTCGCGCTCGGTTCCGACACCGGCGGGTCGATCCGCCAACCGGCGGCGATGTGCGGCGTCGTCGGGCTCAAACCCTCGTACGGTCGCGTGTCGCGCTACGGGCTGGTCGCGTTCGGATCCAGCCTCGATCAGATCGGGCCGCTCGCGACCAACGTCGCCGACGCGGCGCTTCTGCTGGGTGTGATCGCCGGCGATGATCCGCGCGATACGACCTGCGTCGACGCGCCCGTGCCCGACTACCGAACCCTGCTGACAGACGACGCTGTCGCCGCGGCGCTTCGCGGGCTGAGGATCGGCGTGCCGCGCGAGTACTTCGGCGACGGGCTCGACACCGAGGTCGCCGCCGCGGTGCGCGCCGCGCTCGCGGTCTACGAGCGTTGCGGCGCGACGCTCGTCGACGTCTCGCTGGCGATGACGCCGCACTGCATCGCCGTCTATTACCTCGTCGCGACCGCCGAGGCGTCGAGCAACCTGGCGCGCTTCGACGGTGTGCACTATGGTCGTCGGGCCGCCGACGCGCGCGACTTCGTCGCGCTCGTGTCGCGCTCGCGCAGCGAGGGCTTCGGCGCGGAGGTGCAGCGCCGCATCATGCTGGGCACGTTCGCGCTGTCGAGCGGATACTACGACGCGTACTACACACGGGCGCTGCGGGTGCGGCGGCTCGTGCAGCAGGACTTCGATCGCGCGTTTCAGCAGGTCGATCTGATCGCGTGTCCGACGACGCCGTCGGCCGCTTTTCGCATCGGCGAGAAAACCGCCGATCCGCTCCAGATGTACCTCGCGGACGTCTACACGACCGCGGCGAATCTCGCGGGCATCTGCGGCGTGTCCGTGCCCAGCGGTCGAACGAGCGCCGGCCTTCCCATCGGACTGCAACTGCTCGGGCCGCTGCTCGGCGAGGCGCGCCTGCTTCAGGCCGCCGCCGGGTTCGAGCGGCAGACCGACTGGCACACGCAGACCCCGCCGCTCTGCGCCGCGCCGCACCCGGCCTGAGCGCTGCGGTCTTGCGCGCAAGTCAAAAACCCGGAGGCGCCCATGCGGCCGCACGCGAACCACACCAAGATCATCGCGACGCTCGGCCCGGCCACGTCGGACGAGGAGTCGATCGCGAAGCTGCTGGACGCCGGCGTGGACGTATGCCGGCTGAACTTCAGCCACGGCGAACTCGCCGGGCACCAGCAGCGCCTCGACCTCGTTCGCCGCCTCGCGGCCCAGCGCGGCCGCCCGGTCGCGGTGCTGGGCGATCTGTGCGGACCGAAGATTCGATTGAACGCCGTCGCCGGCGCAACCGTCGAACTCAAGACCGGGCAGCCGCTGCGCATCGTCCGCGGCGACGCCGACTGCACCGCCGCCACGCTCACCACGAACTATGCCCGGCTCATCGACGAGATCGAAGTCGGCCACCGCATTCTGATCGACGATGGCCTGGTGCGTCTGCTCATCGTCGAGCGCCGCCCGGACGAACTCGACTGCGTCTGCACGGTCGGGGGCGCGATCTCGAGCCGCAAAGGCGTGAACTTCCCCGACACGCGCATCTCCGCGCCCGCGTTCACCGACAAGGACCGCCGCGACGCCGAGTGGGCGATTCAGCACCAGCTCGACTATGTCGCGCTGTCGTTTGTGCGCCACCCGGACGACCTTCAGGAGCTGCGCGAACTGCTCCGCCGCACGCGCAGCGACGTCGGCATCGTCGTGAAAATCGAAAAGAAGGAGGCGCTGGACTACCTCGACGAACTCATCGCGCAGTGCGACGCCGTGATGGTCGCGCGCGGCGACCTGGGCGTCGAGATGGACGTGTGGAAAGTTCCGCTCGTGCAGAAGGACATCACGCGCCGCTGTCGCGCCGCCGGTGTGCCTGTGATCATCGCGACCCAGATGTTGCAGAGCATGGTCGGCAACCCCACGCCGACGCGCGCCGAGGTCAGCGACGTCGCCAACGCAATCCTCGACCACACCGACGCCGTGATGCTGTCGGCGGAGACCGCGTCCGGAGAATATCCCGCGCTGGCCGTCGATATGATGCAGAAAGTCGCCGACGTCACCGAGGCCTACCTGCGCGAGCACGTGCGCCCCTTCGCCGACGCGCGCGTTCGAGCGGGCGAACTCGGCGCGACCCACGCCGTCGCTCACGCCGCCGTACAGGCTGCCCGCGGCGTCGGCGCGCGGGTCGTCGCGGTCTGGACCGCCACGGGCGCCACCGCGCGCATGGTCGCGCAACACCGCCTCTCGATCCCCGTCGTGGCGCTCTCGCCGGACGAGCGCGTCGGCCGCCGGCTGAATCTGCTCTACGGCGTCGTTCCGATCCGCGTTGATCCGCTCGGCAATCCCGCGGCGCTCGTGAGCGTCGTCGAGCTGCGCCTGCTCGAGCGCAAGCTCGCGCGGCCCGGCGACTGGATCGTCTTTGTCACGTCCACGCGCCCGACCGTCGCCGGCGCGACCGACACCACGCTCGTTCATCGCGTCGGTGAACGGTAGGCGCGGCGCGCGACCCGTCGCGAACTTCGCGCCCCGCGCGGGTTTCGGGCGCGGCGGTTTTCGACCACAATGCCGGCCGTTCAGGGTCGCCTCTCGGCGCGGAGCCTCGCGAAGATGCCCGACCATCCGACTGCACACGCCGAGCCGTCGTCCCGCCCCGGCCGCGACGTATTCGCACCGCCGCGCCGCCGCGTCGCGCTGCACTGGAAGATCTTCATCGGGCTGTTGATCGGGGCGGTCGCCGGCGTCGTGGCGAAGTCGGTGTTTCCGGCCGAGCCGGACGGGCGGCCGCACGCGGCGATCACGGCGATCGTCACCTACGCCGCCGAGCCAGCCGGGCAGATCTTCCTGCGCCTGCTGTTCATGATCGTCGTTCCGCTGGTGCTGTCCGCGCTGATCCTCGGCGTCGCGGGCATCGGCGATTTTCGCAGCCTCGGGCGGGTCGGGCTGCGCACGCTGGTGTTCACGGTGCTGTTCTCGGCGGCGTCGGTTGTCATCGGCATCACGCTGGTGAACACGATCCGGCCCGGGGCCGGTCTCGCGGCTGACGAGCGCGCCAGACTTCAGCAGATCTACGGGCTCGAGGCGGAGAGCGTCGTAGGCCAGGCCCGCGCGGGCAAGAGCACGCGCGATGCGCTGCTCGACATCATCCCGAAGAACCCCCTGCGCGAAATCGTCGGCGCCGTCGACGGCAGCGCACCCGGCGGCGGAATGCTCGCCGTCATGTTCTTCGCGCTGTTCTTCGGCGTGGGCGTGCTGCTCGCCGGCGAGCGCGCCGCGCCGCTCGTCAGTGTGCTCCAGAGCGTCTTTGACGTCAGTATGGTGCTCATCGGCCTGGCGATGCGCTTCGCACCCGTCGGCGTCGCCGGCCTGATGTTCTCGCTCACCGCCGTCCTCGGCGTCGACGTGCTCCGCGTCCTGCTGCTCTTCATGCTGACCGCGCTCGCGGGACTCGCGATCCAGATGTTCGGCGTCTATCCGCTTGTGCTGCTGGCGTTCACGCGGATGAGCCCGGCGCGGTTCTTCGCCCGCGTCTCCGAGGTCATGCTCACCGCGTTTGCGACGTCCAGTTCCAACGCGACGCTGCCCACCGCGCTGCGCGTCGCCGAACGAAACCTCGGCCTCCGCCGCGAAATCGGACACTTCGTGCTCACGGTCGGCGCAACCGCCAACCAGAACGGCACCGCGCTCTACGAAGGGGTCGTCATCCTCTTCCTCGCGCAGGCCTTCGGCGTCGAGCTGACGCTCGCGCAGCAACTCACCGTCGCGCTCACCTGCGTTCTCGCCGGCATCGGCACCGCCGGCGTCCCCAGCGGCGCGCTCCCCTTCATCGCGCTCGTGCTCGCCACGGTCGGCGTGCCGCCGGAGGCCATCGGCATCATTGTCGGTGTCGATCGCGTCCTGGACATGTGTCGCACGGTCGTCAACGTCGTCGGCGACGTGACGATTGCGACCTGCGTCAATCACTGGGAGGTCGGCGCTGCCCAACGGCAACCGGCCATTGCCTGACGCCACGCCCGCTCCCCGCGGGCCCGCGCCGCGCCCGCGCGCCCGCCGAGTCTCGCTGCGCACCGCGGCCGTCGCGCTCGTCGTCGTCAACGTGTTCGCACGAACCGTTCGCTACGGCCTGGGTTTCCCGATCTGGGGCGACGAAGCGTTTGTCGCCGTGAACTTCCTGCGCCGCGGCTTTGTCGAGCTGATCGCGCCGCTGCTGTATGGGCAGATCGCGCCGCTCGGCTACATGTGGGCGACGCTGGTCGCAACTCGGCTCGGCGGCGTGAACGAGTGGTCGCTGCGGCTGGTCTCCTATTTGGCCGGCGTCGCGTCGATGCTGCTGTTCGCGCGCTTCTGCTGGCGGCAACTGAAGCCGCGCGTCGCCGTGCTTGCGATCGCGTTCTTTGCAGGGGCGGTCCTGCCCATTCGCCACGCCGCCGAGCTGAAGCCCTATGCCAGCGACGTGCTGCTGGCGCTCGCTGTGACGACGGGCGCGGTTTGGGTCTCCGCCGCGCCGCGCGCCGCGGGGCGCTGGGTGGCGCTCACGCTGCTCGCCTCCGCGGCGGTGTGGTGTTCCTATCCGGTCGCGTTCGTCGTCGCCGGCGTCGCGACCGTGCTGTTGGTGCGGGTCGCAAGGCTGCGCGCCGCGCCCGCGCTCGCCGGCTGGGTCGTGTTCTCGTCCGCCGTGGCCGCAAGCTTCGCCGCGATGGTCGTGCTCTACGCGCAGCCGCACGCCGAAGCCGCCGCCGGCCTGGTCGACATCGAGATGTGGAAGCGCGCCTTTCCGCCGACGGACGAGTGGTGGAAGTTCCCCGCGTGGCTCGTGCTGATTCACACGGGCAACATGTTCGCGTATCCCGCCGGCGGCCCGAACGGCGCGAGCACCGCCACCTTCGTGCTCTTTCTCATCGGCTGCGGTTACGTGTGGCGCGCGCGGCGCGATCTCTTCTGGTTGCTGCTCAGCCCGCTGCCCTTCGCGTTCGTCGCAGCACTCCTGAAGCGCTATCCCTACGGCGGCCAGACGCGCACTTCGCTTTTTCTCGCTCCGCTCATCTGCTTCATGGCCGGCGCCGGCCTCTTCGCCGTGCTCGTCTGGCTGCGGCGCATCCCGGCGCTCCGCACCGAATTCTCGCGCCGCGTGACGATCGCGGTCATTCCGCGCGTCGCGCTGGCGTTCGCGCTGCTCCCGCTCATCATGGCACTCCGCGACTTCGCCCGCCCCTATAAGGACGAATTCGTTCGTCGAAGCCGCGAAGTCGCCGACGGGATCGCCGCCGCCGCCGGCGCCGCCGATCCGATCATCGTCTTCAACGCGCTCGAGAAGTCCGCACACGGTCCGTGGCTTGGCGACTGGCGCGGCACCGGCGCCCAATTCGTCTTCGACATGCTCCGCCTGCCGCGCGCCCCCGTGTCGTGGGCGCCCGCGCCGAACGACGTCGCGGTTCCGCCGCACGGCCGGCTGCACCTGGTCGCGTACCGCGGCGTCAAGGTCGAGTTTCCGCAGGCTCAGTTCGACGCCTATCGCGCCGCGCTCGCGGAGCGCTTCGGCCCGGCCGAGCACACCTGGTTTCAACTAAAACTCGACGACGGACGCGCCGAGGGCGTCGATTGGTATGTGTTCCCGCGTATCCCCGCAACGAGCCCATCCGACCGCTAGAATCACCCGTCATGATCCGCCTGACACGCGAGGTGCGCTTCTCCGTCGATCGCGACTGGGCCGGTCGCGTCGAATTCACGCGCCCGCTCACCAACTCGTGGGCCGGTTGGCCCAGCGCCGTCGGACTTGTGCCCTATCTGTGCCTCCGCGCCACCGTCGAAGGCGAACCCGACCCGCGCACCGGCTACCTCTGCAACATCAAAGTCATCGACGAGCTGCTTCGCCAGCACGGCATCCCCCACGCCGCTGAGCAGCTTGAGCGTCATGGCTGGCGCCTGCCCGCCGAGCGCCTGCTGCGGCAGGTGTTTGAACGTGTCGCCGCAGAGGCGCCGCCCGGTGCACCGCTCGTCAAGCTGGAGTTGTGCGCGACGCCGTACCTGCGTTACGCGGTCGAGCGGCCGCGCGCCGCGGCCGCGTCAGGCCGGCGCGCCGGCCCGTCTCCGGAGAGTCTCGACATGGTCTATCTCACGCAGCAGTTCGAGTTCGCCGCGGCGCATCGGCTGCACTGCCCGCAGCTCTCCGACGCCGAAAACCGCGCCATTTTCGGAAAGTGCAACAACGCCAACGGCCACGGGCACAATTACCTGCTCGAAGTGACGCTCGTCGGCACGCCCGACCCCGCGAGCGGCGCGCTCACGCCGCTCCCGAAGTTCGAGGCGCTCGTCAAAGAGCGCGTCATCGACCGGCTGGATCACAAGCATTTGAACGAGGACACGGCGG
This sequence comes from Phycisphaerae bacterium, assembly GCA_050184295.1. Lineage (GTDB taxonomy): Bacteria > Planctomycetota > Phycisphaerae > UBA1845 > Fen-1342 > JBFXAM01. The sequence goes on from JBFXAM010000003.1 coordinate 88,166, forward strand.
AGTTTCGCGAAGTGAATCCGAGCGTGGAAAACATCGCCCGCGTCGTCTGGTCGATGCTCGACGGCGCGTTTGGCGACGTAACACTGCATCGCGTGCGCGTGTGGGAAACGCCCAAGACCTGCGCCGAGTACTCGCGCTGAACGCGTCCCAGGCGCTCGCGCGACACGTCGCGTCTCCGTCGCCGGCACCCGGGCCGCGCTCAGTTGTTGAGCGCCCCCTCGGCGATCCAGCGCCGCACCAGTTCGATCTCGCTGTCGGGAAGCTTGTCGCACGCCAGCGGCATGCGATTGCCGATCGGCGGCTGGTCCAGGCTGATCTTCAGATAGAGCAGGCTCTGCTCCGGCGAGCCCGGCATCACCCGCACGAAGCTCGCGCTCTGCGAACTCGGCTGGTTCACGATACTGTCGTACGCCTCGTCGCGTTTCAGCCGCATCGAAATACCCAGCCGGTCCGCCGTTCGGCCCTCGGCGTGACATACGACACAGTGCGTCTGAAAGATCGGCGCGATGTGCTCCGCGAACGACACCGGTCCCGTGACCGTGGTTCCGGCCGTGACCGGCGGCATTTCCTCGTTCGTCACCGGCGCCGTCGGCGACGCACACCCCAGGAGCACCGCCGCGACCGCGACGCCCGCCGCTGTCGCCGTATTGGACACGCGCGTGCCGCCGCACGGCACGCCGAGCTTTCCGTCGGGTCTCATATTCTGTCCCCGTTGTTGCGCGAGCGGCCCGTGTGTCGCCGAGTCCGATCCGGCGCGCAGCGTCGGCGATCAGGCTTCGATGACACCTCGGCTTTTCATCGGTCGCAGGTGGGGTGCTCTCGACTTTCGCGCTGGAAAGCGCCCGGCGCGCATCCGCCCCGCAGTCGGCGGCGCATGCGGTAACGTCCCTACTCCCCGTTCTTCTCGAGGTCGAACGCGCCGTGCAGCGTGCGCAGGCCGCGCTCGGCGTCCGCGCGGTCGATCAAGACGCTCACGACGATCTCGCTCGTGGAGATGTTCTCGATGTTGATGCGCTCGTCGGCGAGCGCGCGAAACATCCGCGCCGCCACGCCGCTGTGCGACCGCATCCCGACGCCGATGATGCTCAGCCGCGCGACCTTGTCGTTCACGTCGATTTCGTTCAGCGGAAAGCGCGTCGCGAGCAGCTCGCCAACCGCGCGTGTTTCGCCCAGGTCCTTCGCGTCGACGGTGAACGCGATGCTCACGCGCTTCCCGCCGTCGAAGACCGTCTGAATGATGTCGTCGACCAGGATGCCGCGGCCCGCGATCTCGTCGAACACCTCCGCCGCGACGCCGGGCTCGTTCGGCAGTCCGATGAACGTGATTCTTCCGACCTGCGGCTTGAGCGTGCAGCCGCGCACGACAACTTCTTCCATTCCGGGGGGCTGGCTCATGATTTTCGTTCCAGGGTTGTCGGTGAAGCTGCTGCGGACGTGAATGACCACGCCGTACTTCTTTCCGAGCTCGATCGAGCGTGGGTGCATGACGCCGGCGCCGAGGCTGGCCAGTTCGAGCATCTCGTCGTAGCTGATGGCGTCGATCTTGCGGGCGGTCGGCACGATCCGCGGATCGGCCGTGTAGACGCCGTCGACGTCCGTGTAGATCTCGCACAGGTCGGCTTTGAGCGCCGCGGCCAGCGCGACGGCGGTCGTGTCGCTGCCGCCGCGGCCGAGCGTCGTAATGTTGAAATCGGGGTCGACGCCCTGAAAGCCGGCGACGATGACCATCTTGTCCTGGTCGAGCAAGTTGTTGATTCGCTGGGTGTCGATGGAGCGGATGCGGGCGCGCGTGTGGGCGCTGTCGGTGAGCATGCCGACCTGTGCACCGGTGAGGCTGATCGCGTCGTAGCCGGCCTCGTGGATGGCCATCGCCATCAGCGCGATGCTGACCTGCTCGCCGGTGGAGAGCAGCATGTCCATCTCGCGTTTGCTGGGCTGGGGGCTTACCTGGTAGGCGAGTTCGACCAGCCGATCCGTGGTGTGCCCCATGGCGGACACGACCATCACGACGCGATGTCCTTCGAGCTTGGCGCGTACGGCCCGCCGGGCGGCCAGGTGGATGCGCTGGGCGTCCGCGACGCTGGTTCCGCCGAATTTCTGGACCAGGATCGACATTCCGGGCGGGATTATAAACAGAGCGGCCAAAAGTCCGAAGCCGATCGCGTTCGCCGCGTGACTTGTGCGCGCCGCGCCGCAATAATACTGGTAGGGAGGATGCGTCGGGCCGACGCTTGGAGGTCCGCGCCGTGTCCACAACCGCCCATCACGTACTTCTCAAGACCATCGTCATCGTCGTTCTTGCCGCGCTCGTCGTGCTGCTCGCCGCCGGCTGCCCGCTCATCGCCGGCGACGGCGCGCTCTGCGACCCCGCCGATGAGCTGGCGGCACGTCTTGTCGGTCCGCAAGGCCCGCAAGGCGAACCGGGCCCGCAAGGCGAACCGGGTCCGCAAGGGGCCCAGGGTGTCCAAGGCGAACAAGGTCCGCCTGGCCCGCAAGGTGAACGCGGGCCTGCCGGCGGCGACTTCGGATTCCCCGTCCCTGGTCCGCAAGGCCCGCCCGGCCCGCAGGGAATCCCCGGACGCAGTGACGTGCTCTTCTACGGCACGTTTGACGGCTTGGCCGGCACGGCCATTCGGACCGACGGCCCCATCGAGCTCACGAGTATCACACGCGAGGCCGTCGGCGCGTACACCGTCCGCATCGGCTGGGTCTATGCCATCGCCACCGGGCCGCCGGTCGTGATCGCGTCGGTAACCGGCACGCAGGCCGAGGCGGCTCCCGACGGCGCTTATCTGATCACCGCGGGACGGCGCGCCGATCCAGCGACGGGTTGGGTGTTGATCGACGTGCGGATCCACTCGCTGACTTCCGGCGGCGGCGGGCTCGCGCTCGCGCCGGCGGACGCCGTGTTTCATCTTGCGGTTTTCGAGCATCAGTTTCCGTGAGGAGTGGTTCGCTCCACGCGGCGCCGCGCGGTTGCGGACGTGCCAGGTTCGCCGGCATTGCGACGTAGACGCGCCGCAGCCAGCCGCGAACGTTAGATTGCGAGAGTGCGGCGGCGGCGGCGCCCCGCAGCGCCGTCGGCGGCGATTTCGATCGAGTCGCTGAGGATTGGGTGGCTAGCGCGCCGACGCGACCGCCGTCATCGCCCGCACGCGCCGCCGGGCGCGATCGCGCTCGGCGGTGGCTTCCGCCGAGGTGCCGGTGGCCGCGCGGGCGGCCGACTCAGCCTTGGCGACCGCTTCGGAAGTGATCTCTGTGGCCAGCAGCGCGTCGGTCGTCAGCACGGTGACGATGTTGTCGTTGACCTGCGCGAACCCGCCGTCGATAAAGACGCGCCGCGTCTGACCGCTTTGCGCGTAGCGCAGCTGCCCGACGCCCAGTTCGCACATCACCGGCGTGTGATTGTAGAGAATGCCGTACTCGCCGTCGTGCGCCGGAATGACGACGCTGTCGACCCGCTCGGACAAGACCTGCCGCTCGGGCGTGACGACGACCAGTTCGAGATCGTGCTTCTTCGCCATGGGACCGGGAATGGTATGCGATCGGCCCGCGCCGTCAAGGGCGGGCGAGCCGCCCGTCGTGGGTCAGTTTCGTGAAAAAGTGGATTTGAAAGGGTGGTACGGGCGGCTCGCCCGTGTCTTCCGCATGATCGGGCGAGACGCCCGTGCCACCCAGAAGAACATGAACGGGCGGGACGCCCGCGCCACCCGGATCAAACTGACGCACTACCAGCAGCTCGCATGGGGAAAGCCCCACCGGGGCTGCGTGGCAGCGCCGGTGCAAGCACGCGACCAACGAGTGCGCCGTGCGTCGGCATGACCCTCTTCGCCGCGCGCCGGCACTCGGTCGCCGCCGCCGGCTCACGTGACGCCGACGTATCCCCGCACGCCGCCGCACAACACATTCTCTGCCCCGACAAGCGCGCCGAGCTTGCCCAGCAACTCCCCCGTCGGCTCGACGGTCGCCGCCGACCGGCCGCGCACCGTCGCGGCAAACCCGTTGGTCGTCGCGATCTCGAAGAACACCGGCACGCTGCCGCGCGACTGACGAAACAACTCCCGCAGCGCCGGCAAGGCGTCCGACGCGCTCCCCGTGCTCCGCAGCCGCACCACCAGCTCCCGCGCGAGCAGCCGTCGCGCTGCCTCCACTGGGATTACCCGCGCCACGCGCACGCTCGGCTCCTCCTTTCGCCGATCGACCGTGCCCTCCACGAACACGATCGCGTCGGGTCGCAGGTGCGGCTGCACCTCTTCCAGTGTGTCGGGATAGACGATCGCCTCGACTCCGCCGGCGAAGTCCTCGAGCGTGAGAATGATCATCTTCTGTCCGGCGCTGCGCCCTTGCCGAATGAGCACGCTCCGCGACCGGCTCAGCAGCCCGCCGATGAGAACGGGTGTGCGATCCTGAAGCTGCCGCAGGCCGGCCGTGTTGGTGCTGCTGAAACGCTCGACGAGGTCGGCGCACTGCGTGAGCGGGTGTTTCGTGATATAGAACCCGAGCGTCTCCTTCTCGTACGCCAGCATCTCCGCGTCGGTCCACTCCTGCACGCCTTGGGCGCGGGCCGATGGCGGCGCGGGTGCGGCGGTCTGGAAAACGCCGAACATGTCGAGCTGTCCCGCGCGGCGGTCGCGCTGCGCTTCCTGGCCGGCGTCGATGGCGCGCTCGACCGATTCAAAGAGCGCGCGGCGCATCCCGCCGGTGCTGTCGAACGCGCCGGCCTTGATCAGCGACTCGATCGCGGACTTGTTCACGGCCTGCAGATCGACACGCTCGCAGAACTCGTAGAGGTCTCGGAAGCGCCCGCCGTCCCGCCGCGCCGCAAGGACCGCGGACACGGCCTTGTGTCCAAGCCCGCTGATCGCGGCAAGCCCGAAGCGGATCGCACCGCGCGACGGCGCGTTCGCGCCGCTCGTCGAGCCGCCGTTCGACGCGGCGCCGCGGCCGTTCGTGCGCTTCGCATCCCCCGCCGTGACGCCGGCGTAAACCACCGTGAACGCTTCGTCGCTCTCGTTCACGTCCGGCGGCAACACGGGGATGCCGGCCGAGCCGTCCGCCTGCCGCACGCGGCGGCATTCGTCGATGTACTCGCCGATCTTGGCGGTGTCGCCGCTCTCGTACGTGAGCAGCGCCGCCATGAACTCCGCCGGATAATAGGTCTTGAGATACGCGGTCTGAAATGCGACGACGGCGTAGCCGGTCGAGTGCGCCTTGTTGAACGCATAACCGCCGAATTGCAGGATGTCCTCGAACACCTGCGTCGCGATTTCGCGCGACACGCCGTGCGCCGCCGCCCCTTGCAGGAACGGCTCGCGCTCCGCGTCGATCGCGTCGGTCTTCTTCTTCGAGATCGCCTTGGCCAGCCGGAACGCACGCCGCAGCGGCACGTCGCCGAGCCGGTTCACCAGCCGCGACACCTGCTCCTGGTAGACCATGATGCCATAGGTTTCCTGGAGCACCTCGGTCATGAGCGGGTGCGGCGTGCTCCAGCTCTTTCCGTGTTTGCGCGCGATGTACTCGTCGATGTACTGCATGGGTCCGGGGCGGAAGAGTGCGTTGGCGGCAATGAGGTCGTAGATGCGGTTGGGGCGCATCTTCATGAGCACGTCGCGCATGCCGCCAGACTCGAACTGAAACACGCCGCGCGTGTCGCCGCGCGCGAGCATCTGGTAGACGCGCTGGTCGCTGAGATCGAGCCGCTCGAGATCGACCCCGACGCCGTGGAGCTTTCGGATGAGCGTGCAGGTCAGGTGAATCTGCGAGAGCGTCTTGAGCCCGAGAAAGTCCATCTTCAGCAGTCCGACCTTCTCGACCGTGGCGCCCTCGAACTGCGTGGTCACGTCGTTCGAGTCGCTCGGTTTGTAGAGCGGGACGAGTTCGTCGAGCGGACGATCGGCGATCACGACGCCCGCCGCGTGCACCGATGCGTGCCGCGCGAGGCCCTCCAGCCGCCGGCTCAGGTCGCACACCTTCCGCACCTGGGCGTCGGAGTCGTAGAGCGTCCTGAGTTCCGGCTCCTGCTCAAGCGCCTTGTCGATCGTCATCTTCAGCTCTTCCGGAACGAGCTTGGCCACGCGATCGGCCTGCGCCAGCGGCACGTCGAGCGCCCGGCACACGTCGCGAATCGCCGCCTTTGGCTTGAGGCGCCCGAACGTGATGATCTGCGCGACGTGTCCATACTTGCGGCGGACGTACTCGATGACCTCCTGGCGGCGGTTCTGGCACAGGTCGATGTCGATGTCGGGCATTTCGTCGCGCTCGGGGTCCATGAAGCGCTCGAAATAAAGCCCGTAGTGCAGGGGATCGACGCCGCTGATCCGCAGGCAATAGCCCACGACCGTACTGCACGCGCTGCCGCGCGCCGCGACCGGGATGTCCTGCTCGCGACAGAATCGCACCACGTCGCCGACGATGAGGAAGTAGCTGCTGAAGCCCTTGCTGGCGATCACCGAGAGCTCGTAGTCGAGCCGTTCCCGCAATTCCGCGCCGATCTCGCCGTAGCGCTCGCGCGCGCCGTCGAACACGAGCTCGCGCAGGTACGCGTCGGCGGTCTTGGGGGGCGGCGGCGTGAACACCGGCGCATAGCGCTTGCCGAGGTCAAACTCGACGTTGCACATCTCCGCCACGCGCAGCGTGTGCTCCAGTGCGGCGCGGTGCGCGGGGAGCGCCGCGAGCATCTCCCGCGGCGACTTGAGATAGAACTGATCGGTCGGAAATTTGAAGCGGTCCTCTTCCTGCACGCGCCGGCGCGTGCTGATGCAGCACAGGACGTCGTGGGCCTCGACGTCGTCGTGCGTCAGATAGTGCACGTCGTTGGTCGCGATCGTCGCGAGTCCGAGCCGCTTCGCGAGATCGACCAGCTCGGGGTTGATCGCCTTCTGCTCGGACATCCCGTGGTCCTGCACCTCGATGAAGAACCGATCGGGGCCGAAGATGTCGAGATAGGTCTCCGCGAGTTCGCGCGCCTGCTTGCGATCCTCGTGCGTCAACGCCTGCGGAATCTCGCCGCCCAGGCACGTGCTCGTGCACAGCAGCCCGCCGCTGAACTCGCGCAGCACGTCCTTGTCGATCCGCGGCTTGTAGTAGAAACCCTCGAGATAGCCGATGCTGGCGAGCTTGATGAGATTGCGATAGCCGGCGAGGTTCTGCGCGAGCAGCAGCAGGTGATACGCGCCCTCGCCGGGGCCGCGCGCCGTGCGGTCGCGCCGGTCCGCGGGCGCGAGATACATCTCGCAGCCGATGATCGGCTTGACGCCGGCGGCGCGGGCGGCGGTGTAGAACTCGATCGCGCCGAAGAGGTTGCCATGGTCGGTGATCGCGACCGCGGGCATGTTCATTTTCTTGCAGGCGGCGACCAGATCCCGGATGCGGCAGGCGCCGTCGAGCAGCGAGTATTCGGTGTGTACGTGCAGGTGAACGAACTGCGGCGCGCCGAGCGCTGCGCCGCTCGATTCAGGCGTGGCGCCGCTCGGCTCGGGGGTCGCGCTGCGGATCATCGTCGGAATCCTCGGCGCCGGACGCGCGGCAAAGTCGCACGCCGGCGTGCGGCAGTTCGCGCCCGACCTTCGACCGCGGAGTTTAGGCGCGCCGCCAAGCGGCGGCAAACCGCGGGGGCGGGGCAAGACCGCGGTCGGCAGCGGCAATCCGGGCGCGGCGGCGGCGGCGCACAAAACGCGGAGTCCGGCGCCGGTGCGATTCCGAACGCCGTGCACCAAGCACGGGGCCCGGCCGGCACGCTGGCGCGCCCGGAAAGCCACTTGGCACGGCGGGTGCTGAAACACGATGCGCACGCGGGCCCGCCGCATGGCGCGGCGATTGCTGACGGGCGGCGGGCGTCCGCTGCCTTACGGGCAAGCGCTCGCGAGGCAGGCGACTCACGTCGCGATCTCGAAGCTGTTCACGAGCCGACGGCCGCCGACCCGGTTTCGGCGCGGAGCGGCCCGGGCCCGTGTCCAGGGTCGGACCAATCTCGGCAATTATCAGACGTTGTCGCCCGGTCGTTGAGCGCCGCCGCGACTCGGCGTACGCTTCTCCGCTCGTGCGTCCGCGCGTGCGTGCGTCGCCGGCTGTGCGGGCCGCGTGAAATTCCGAGCGCCGCGTTGGCGAGGGAGCAATAAGCAGTAGCCCGCGCGGGCGGCGACAAGGGCTGCGCCCGCGGCGCCGGCGGCAATCGGTGAGCGGAAAGCGACCGATGAAGTCCTTGCGATCGACCTAACCCTTGGTGTTCTTTGAACGAACGAGGCATGCACCCATGAAGACGTTGTTCCGATTCGCCGCAGTCGCCGCCGGGCTCTCGCTCGCCGGTCTCAGCTTCGCCCAGGAAAACAAGCCGGCGCCGACGCCCACGCCCACACCCGGCGCGGTCAGCCCGGCTCCGATCCCACCGCAGCCGCCGCAGCCGGCACCGGTGCCGGGCATGGCGCCGACCCCGACGCCGAATCCCGACCCCAACGCGCCGCAGCCGAAGCTGGAGATCAGCGAGACGGTGTGGAATTTCGGCGAAGTTTGGGCCGGGGCGGAGCTGGACAAGGAAATTCAACTGAAGAACGTGGGGCAGGCGCCGCTGAACCTGGCGGTGCGAACGTCGTGCGGCTGCACGCAGGCGAAGAAGCCGAAGGACGTGCTGCAGCCGGGCGAATCGGACACGATGAAGATCAGCTACAACTCGAAGAAGCGCCCGGGCAAGGCGAATCAGACGGTGACGATCAACACGAACGATCCGTCGCAGTCGGTCGTGACGCTGCGTGTTGAAGGCGACGTGAAGAACGTGTTCTCCGCCGAGCCGGGGCCGGCGATCGCGTTCGGCCGGCTGGGCAAGGACTCGACCGAAACGCAGAAGATCACGCTGAAGAACGAGTACCCGGACAAGATGACGCTGAAGCTGAAGCAGCCGGTGTCGGGTCCGTTCGAGGTTGAGCTGAAGGAGCTCGAACCGGGAATGCGGTATGAGCTGTCGGCGACGAGCAAGCCGCCGCTGCCGATGGGGCTGGCGCGTGCGGAGGTGATCCTGGAGACGGGGATCGCGATACTGCCGGAGATCGACGTCCACGTGCAGGGCTATGTGCAGCCGCCGGTGATGGTGAACCCGACGGTGCTGTATGTGCCGACGACGGCGACGCAGAACATGGAGCGGATGGTCCGCGTGACGTATCTGCCAGACAAGCCGATTCAGATTCAGGAAATCAAGTGTAACCTGGCGTCGGTGACGTGGCGTCAGACGCCGGCGGCGACGCAGCCGGCGGGCGCCGCGGCGATGGCGTTCCACGACGTGCGCGTGACGCTGCCGCCCGCAGCGCAGATCCCCGAGAACGGGGCGCTGCTTGAGATCGCGACCGACTCGCCTGACCCCGAATACAAGCTGCTGAAGGTGCAGATCACGACGCAGAAGCCGATTCAGGGGATGCCGCCGCCGGTGATCGCGCAGCCCGCGCCGAATGTGCCGAAACCGCCGGTGCCGCCGGCGACTGGCGAAAAAGGCGAATCGGCGCCGCCGCCGACCAAGCCGTAGGTTGCGTCGCGTTCGCGTGGCGCGTCGCGGATGACACCAGCGGGCGGGCATGGGCCCGCCCGCTCCATCACCGCAGATCGCGGCGCCCCGGGCGGAACTCAGGAGTTTGCGAGACATGGCCGCTTTCGTGGTTCGCACGCTGCTGATCCTCGGCGTTTCGGTCGGAGCGTCCGCGGTGTTCGTGCCCGCGACGGGCAACCGCTGGACGATCGACCAAGCGGCTCTGGCAAAAGAGCAGGAGTTGAAGAAACGGATCGACCACGTTCAGGACGACGCCAAGCGCCTGGCGCTCAAGGCGCGGGCCGGCATCGACGTGGAGCAGCTCCGGGCGCTTGTCGCCGGCGGCGCGCTGGTCATTGACGCGCGCACTCCCGACCTGTTCGCCAAGGGGCACCTGAAAGCCGATCTGGTCATCAATGTGCCCGCCGAAGAGGTGACGAGCATGCTCGGCGCGCTGACGCCGGATGCGGTGCAGGGCCGGCCGATTGTCATCTATTGCAACTCCGAGGATTGTCCGCTCTCGGAAGTGGTTTTCGAGGAGCTCGAGCGCGCGTTCGGCTATCCGCAGATGTACATCTTTTTCCCCGGGTGGACGGGCATCGAGCAGGCCGGGCTGGAGATTGCGACGCCCGGCTGACGCGGTTTGGACCGCGAGTCGCGCGCCGCCGACACGCTCGCCGCTGGCGCCCCGTGCCGATGAATACCTGACTCCGCGAGGCTGACGTGCCCGAGATTCCGATCGACCCCCGCCGCGCCGCACTGCAAGGAACAGCGATCCTCGCGCGCGTCGTCGTCGGCGGTGTGTTTGCGCTCGCGGCGACGATGAAGCTGGGCGACCTCGGAGCGTTCGCGAAGGAAGTCCGCGGATACCAGGTCGCGCCGGACGCGTGGAGCCACGCGATCGCGAACGTCGTTCCGTGGCTCGAACTGATCGCGGTCGCGTGCCTGATCACCGGCGTGCTCCGCCGAGAGGGCCGGGCATTGCTGCTGGCGATGCTCGTGGGATTCACGGGGCTGAAGTTCTGGGTGATCTACAAGGGGCTGAAGATCACGTGCGGCTGCTTTGGTAACACCGTGCTGACCAAGGTCTTCAGCGGCAACCTGGGGATCGCGCTCAACCTGGTGCTCATCACGCTGCTGCTCGTCGAGTACTTCGCCGCACGGGCGCTCCGCCGCCGCGTGCGCGCAACGTCCACGGCGAGCGTCGCGCGCTCGGATGTGCACGCCCCCGCTACGGCAGCGCCAGCAGCGCCTCCAGGCGCGTGACGTCGGCGGCGTCGACGACCGCGTCGCCGTTCAGGTCTCCATAGCGGCTGAGGTCGATTTCCGGAAAGCTCAATTCGTACGCGGCGCGGTCATCGACAGCGCGCTGCAACCACGCCAAGTCGTCGGCATTCACCAACTCGTTTCCATCGAGATCGCCGCTGCGCCATCCGTTGAGCGCGTAAAGGTAGCCGTCGGGCGCGTTCCAGTAGATGCGCCCGTTGGGACCGACGACGGCGCCCTGCGGCCCGCGCTGGTTCACCGGCTGCCAGGCGGTGACGCGCGAAACGCTCGCGAGCGGCAGCGACCAGAGCGTCCGGGCGCTGCCGCCCGCGTCGCGCAGCGCGTAAAGCGTGTGATCCGCCGGGCCGACTACGTAGATCACCGCATCGCGCGTCACGACCGCCGCCGGATAGGAAAACGCGGACGGGCCGACATTGCTCGCCCACTCGCGGACGAACGCGGGCTGCGGCGGGGCCTGCGACGGGGCGTCCGGATCGAAGCGCACCGCGATGAGTTGTGCGTTCGGCTTGCCCTGTCCGTTTGCGGCGACGTACAGGCGGAGTTGGCCGTCCTCGGCTCGCCTCAGCGCCGCGATGCCGCCGTTGAGATGTCCGCTGCGGAGCGCGAGCGATTCGAGCACGCCGGTGGCGCCGGCGGCGTCGGGGCGGATGGCGAAGAGCTTTCCCTGCGTGTCGTCGTTCGGCGAGGCGTAGCTGAGTCCTTCGCCGACGAAGACGTGGCCGGTGTCGGCGACGGCGGGCGCCGGCGCCCAGAGATACTCACGGAGCAAAAGGCGCGCGTGTTCGGCGCCGGTGCTGGTTGCGATCTTCCAGAAGCAGCGGTTCTGGTCGCTGCCGCCGTAGACCCACGCGCCGTCGGGCGAGATGGCCGGGCTGGAGCCGACGTTTCCGGTGGAGTTTGGATCCGACGGGTTGGCGCGTCGGCCGGCGGACCAGGCGACGACGTAGTTGGGTCCGAGGTCGCGCAGCGCGTAATACGCCCAGCCGTCGGTAGTGTGCAATCCGCCGACGATGATGAGCCCGTCGGCGGTGATCGTCGGGCTGGCCAGGACGCGGCGCAACGGAAACGTCCACACCACCGTCGCGGTGGCGCCGTTGTCGCGCACCTTGCAGAAGCCGTCGTACGGTGCGACGTTGTCCCACGAGCCGACATAGATCGAGCCGTCGGCGGCGACCGCGGCAGTATGAAAGATGTGACCCGTGCCGTCGCCGAGTTGGCGCGTCCAGGCGCGCACGCCGTCGGAAGCGCGGATCGCGCTGAGGGTCGACGCGGGGCCGCCGACGTAGAGCCGCGCGTTGTCGGGCGAGAACACGGGTGTGGCGTGGTTCTCGCCGGTCAGCGGCGCGGACAAGCGGACGGCCCAACGGACATGAGGGTCTCCGGCAAGGCCCCACGCCGACACGTAGCCGGTGTTCTGAAGATCGCGCTGAAACTTGGGCCACCAGGACGACGAGCTTAGTTGTGCGCCGACGACCGGCGGCAACGCAAGGTGGAGCGCCAGCAACGCGTGCGAAGCCACGCGCCGCGCCGCCGCCGGCGGCGACGACGCTGAGGCGCCGCGCGGGATCCGCAGGCCGCGTAACGCCGAACCCGCGTGGTGGGGCGGCTGGGGCAGGCCGCTCATCCGGCGTCCTCCATGAGGCCGGGGGGATTGTTGCAAGCGCGGCGCGCACCGCCGCGTCATGGTTCTGATCGGCACGGCGTCAGGGGCGATCGGAGAGGATGGGATAAGTGAGCGCCCGGCAGGTAGAGCGAGTCGCGCCGGTCCCAGCCCGTGCGCTTTCGGTCCCGTCGGGCGCTCCGGGGAATCCAACTCGACCTGAGGCGGGGAGCCTGTTCCGTCGCCGGGTGGTCAGACCCTTACGCTGAGTATCGGCTTGCGGGCGGCGAGAACTTGAGCGCACCGCATGAATTACCGGCCAAGCTTGCGCCCTTGTCGCGATGGAACCGCACGAAAGGGGCCCCGCACCTGAGCCCGCACATCAGGCCGCCCGCGCGACCCCGGTGTTTCCGTCCGACAGGCGTCGCCTGCTGGCGCGCACGGGCCGATCGCGGGCGGCGCGAATTCTGCCGGGCGCGTCCTGGCGCGATCCCGGCGCCGACGATCCGCGACCGCTTCCCATTCCCGTTCCGGCGGATACAGTGTCTCGAAGACCTGCGGATTCGCCGCTTCCGACATTCGCGATCGCTTCAGCGCTGAGACCGATACGATGCTCACGACAATCCTGGCGTCCTGCGTGGCAGCTCTTTCCGTCCAGGCCACCCAACCCGCCGCCACGACGACGCACGCGACGCCGAAGGTGGCGATCTTCTGCTTCGACGACGGCGGCTCACAGACCACCGCGGCGGTCGCGGAGCGGACGATTGCGCAGCTCGCGCGCGAGGCGCGCTGCGAGGTGGCGGCGCTGGAGCTTTTCAAGCGGCCGGTCGAGAAAATCGACTTCTCGCGCTTCGACACCGCGTTCTATCGCGAGTTGGCCGGCGTCGTCTTCGTCGCCGTCGCGGACGTGAAGTGCGGCGAACTCCCGCCGCCGGCCGCCCGCGCGGCGCTGCGGGCGGCGGTCGATCGCGGGATGGCGTTCGTGGGCGTCCACGGAGCGGTCGGGCTGTTTCCGGAATGGCGCGAGTACGCGGAGATGCTGGGTGCGGCGCGCGTCGGGCGCCTGCTACCCGCGGATGGTCCGCCGGTCACGCTGCGCGTGCTTGACCGCGACCACCCGGCCGGCGTCGCGCTCGGGGCGATGTGGTTTCTACAGGACGAGATCTACGAGTTCCGCGAACCCTATGCGCGCGACAAGCTCCACCTCATCCTCGAACTCGACGTCAACTCCGTCGATCTCGCCTCCGCGAAACCCCTGCGCCGCGATCGCGACTTCGGGCTCGCCTGGGCGCGCTACCACGGACAAGGCCGCGTCTTCTACACCGCGCTCGGCGGCAACGAGCGAAACTGGACCGAGGAGCGCTTCCAGAAGCACTTGCTCGGGGGGCTGCGCTGGGCGCTCGGCGTCGTGCCCGGCAAACCCGATCCGCCGGGCGCCACGCCGGAGGAATTCACCGAAACCTACAGCGGACTGAAGTATCGCGACCTCGTGGTCGGCGAAGGCGCCGCCGCCACCGCGCTGCGCCCCGCCGTTGTGCACTGGACCGGGTGGCTGATCAACGGCGAGAAGTTCGGCAGCTCGCACGACACCAATCAGCCGCTCACCTTCACGCTCGCGCTCGACGACGTGATCCGCGGGTTCGACGAAGGCGTGCTCGGCATGCGCGTGGGCGGAAAACGTAAGCTGGTCGTCCCGCCGGAGCTCGGCTACGGGCTGCGCGGCGTGGAGGGGTTGATCCCGCCGAACGCAAAACTCATCTACGAGGTCGAGCTGCTGGAAGTCAAGTAAGCGCGCGGCGCGGCTCCCGGCCGGGCCGGGTGGCGTGGCGCGGTCGCGGCGCCGGTTCAGACGTCGCGCGGCTTGTGATAGCGCCCGCGGAACCGCTCGACGGGATATTTCGCCGCGTTCTTCGCGAGTTTCTCGCGAACGCTCGCGGCGACGTCGACATCGAGGGTGTTGGCGAGCGCCAGGCAGTAGCAGAGCACGTCTGCCAGCTCGTCGACGATGAGCTGCCGTTGTGCGGGATCGCGCGCGTGTTCTGCCAGCTCGTCGGAGCGCAGCCATTGGAAGTGCTCCATGAGCTCGGCCGCCTCGATCGCGATCGACATCGCGAGGTTCTTCGGGTCGTGATAGCTCTGCCAGTCGCGCGCGGCGACGAATTCCGCCAGCCAGCGGCGCGCTTCGGCGATCGTGGTGTGTTCGTCGCTCACGGACATTTCTTTGCCGCAGCCGGCGCCGCCGCGTGGGTGGAAATCTCGTGGCTCAGCCCCAGACGACCAGCCCGTGCTCATAGCGGTCGGGCAGCTCCGGGTGCTTCGGCAGCACGTGCACCGCGTAGCCGTGCTGGCCGCTGGCGGCGCACGACACTTGCCCCTCGTAGACGAGCAGGTCGCCTTCGCTTGCGACGAGCTTCATGGGGACGCACGTCCCGGCGCTGATCTCGCCGGACGGACCGACGGCGCCGTGGTAGATCTCCACCGACACCTGCTCGGGTTTGAGCGTGCCGAGCCGGACCTTTGCGCGGAGCGGCAGGACGTCGCCGACCTTCATGGGTCCGGTGGCGGATTCGACGACCTCGAGGATTCGCACCTCGTGCCACTGCCGCCAGAGATCCTCCTTCCACGCGGCGAGCGACTTGGCGAGGCGGTACTGGTCGGCGGCGAGCTGTCGATAGCGGCGGATCGCCGGCATGTACATCTGGTCGACGTATTCGCGCAGCATGCGGTGCGTGTTGAACATCGGCACGATCGTGCGGATGGACTGCTTGACGCGGGCAAGCCACTTGCGCGGCAGGCCGTCGTCGGTGCGGTCGTAAAAGAGCGGCACGACTTCGGACTCGAGCAGGTTGTAGAGGGCTTCGCTTTCGGACTGATCCTGGTAGGCGCGGTCGTCATAGACGCGGCCGTCGCCGATCGCCCAGCCGTTTTCGCCGTTGTAGGCCTCGACCCACCAGCCGTCGAGACAGGAGAGGTTGAGGCCGCCGTTGGCGGGGACTTTCATGCCGCTCGTGCCGCTCGCCTCGAGCGGACGGATCGGATTGTTGAGCCAGACGTCGACGGCTTGCACGAGTTCGCGCGCGAGGTGCGTGTCGTAGTTCTCGAGAAAGACCAGCCGGCGGCGGAATTCCGGGCGCTTGCTGGCCTGCTGCACCATCTTGATCAGTTCCTTGCCGGCGCTGTCCTTGGGATGAGCCTTGCCGGCGAAGATGAACTGCACCGGGCGGTTCGGATTGCCGAGCAGCGCCGCCAGGCGCGCCGGATTCCGCAGCAGCAGCGTGGCACGCTTGTACGGCGCGAACCGCCGGGCGAAGCCGATCGTCAGCGCCTTCGGATCGAGAACTTCGTCGGCGGTCTGAAGCTCCGCGGGCGGAGCGCCGCGCCGCTGCAACTCCGTTCGCAGGCGGCGGCGCGCGAACGTGATCAGGCGTTCGCGGCGGCGCTCGTGGGCGCGCCAAAGCTCGGTGTCGGGGATGCTGTTGACGCGCTGCCAGGCGGGATCCGACGCGTCGCCGTCAGCCCACGACGGCCCGATGTACTGCTCCAGCAGGTCGGCCATGTCGGGATTCACCCAGGTGCGCGTGTGGATGCCGTTGGTCACGTGGGTGATCGGGATTTCGTCGCGCGGCACCTCGGGCCAGCACGAGCGCCACATCTGTCGTGACACTTCGCCATGCAGCTTGCTGACGCCGTTGCACCGATTGGCGAGTCGCAACGCCAGGATGGCCATGCAGAAATTCTCGTCGAGCCGGCCGGGGTTCTCGCGACCGAGCGAAAGCAGCTCGTTCATGGAGATGCCGATCTCGCTGCCGATCCAGCCGAGATAGCGCTCGATCTCGGCGGGCGAGAAGCGGTCGATCCCGGCTGGGACCGGCGTATGCGTGGTGAACAGGTTCCCCGCCGTTGCCAGCTCGCGCGCCTCCTTGTAGCTGAGCTTGTGCTCCGCCATTTTCTGGCGAATGCGCTCGAGCGCGAGAAACGCCGCGTGCCCCTCGTTCATGTGACAGACGGTGGGTTGGATCCCGCAGGCCCGCAGGACGCGCAGACCGCCGACGCCCAGCACGAGCTCCTGCCGAATCCGCAGATCGTGATCGCCGCCATAGAGCCGCGACGTGATGCCGCGGAGCTCGACGGGGTTTTCGGCGACGTCGGTGTCGAGTAGATAGAGCCGGACGCGTCCGACGCGCACCAACCAGACCTGCGCGTGCAGCTCGGTCTGCTCGAGCGGCACGCTGACGCGCACCGGGTTGCCCGGCCCGTCCTTCACCAGCGTGCAAGGCCAGAGGTGGAAGTCGTGCGGCGGGTAGATTTCGAGCTGCTGGCCGTCCTGCGTCAGTTGCTGTTCAAAGTACCCTTGCCGATAGAGCAAGCCCACGCCCACGAGCGGAATGCCCAGGTCGCTGGCGCTCTTGAGATGATCGCCGGCCAGCACGCCGAGACCGCCGGAGTAGATCGGCATGCTCTCGTGCAGGCCGAACTCGGCCGAGAAATAGGCGATCACGTCGTCGCGATGCTCGGGGAAATGCTCGGCGAACCAACTGCGGCTCTCGGTGTAGATGTAGAACTGGTCCATCACGCGGCCGAGCTGAGCCGCGTAGGCGTCGTCGCGGGCCACGCGTTCCAGGCGCTGCTGCGAGATCTGCCCGAGCAGTGCAACGGGGTTGTGCCCGCATTGCTCCCACAGCTCCACGTCGAGCCGCCGGAACAGGTCCACCGCGGGCGGGTTCCAGCTCCACCACAGGTTATACGCCAGCACGCGCAGCGGCTCGAGCGACTCCGGCAGCGTCGGCGACACCACGAAGGAACGAATGTTGATCATGGCGCTCTCAGCGGCACCGCGGGCGCGCGATCCGCGACCTCTTCAGCTTCCGGAACACGCAAACCCGTCTTGTTAACCGCGGCGGCGACCGCTTGCAAGCGCACCGGCCGGCTCCTTCCCGGCGTGCGTGGGGTGTGGGCGAACGGACCCCGTGCGCCCGCGCGCGGGCGGCGCGCCACGCCGCGGGGTTCACTCCACACGCCCCGGCGGTTTCGTTCGCCGTGCGAGTGGCTCGCTGTGCATTTCGGCGCACGGACGGGGGCTGCGATTCGCGGCGGTTGGACGCCGGCGCGGACGAAGCTGTTCGGTTCAGTGGCGCGTGACGGCAACCACCCGTGCGGACGCGAGATCGAACGCCAGACCGGTGTTGAGCGTGTCGGCGAGGATGTGAAGCCGCGCGTCGACGATCGTGGCCGGACGGAGCCGACCGTCGAGCGTCGCGCCGCGCCCGCGTCGCGTGCGGTCATAGAGCGAGACGTGCGTCGCCAGCGACCGATGGCTCGCGTGCGTCGCGTCGATCACCAGGGCCGCACACTCGGGTTGCTCGCTCGCTTCGTCGTGTCCGAAGCGCAGCACGAGGGCCGTCGTCGGCTCGCTCCACATGCGCGCGCCCGCCCCACAGAGAAGCGCGATGTCGGCGCGCGGCGCCGCGCGATGTGATGCGGGACGAGTGGCCGCGTCTTGAGCGCCGCCGGATTCAACGAGGCCCGGCGCGCCGCCGGCCAGGGCCGCGAACGCGGCCTCGTGCGCCCAGGCGCGCTCCGTGCTCGCATGCGCGTCGAGCACCGCGAGCCAGGACGGCGCCGACGCCGGTGGCACACCGACCAGTGCAAACCCGGCCCGGTCGCGCGCCAGCCGCAATGCCAGCGCTCGCTCGTCGTCCGGGCAGTCGCCGCGTAGAAGCACCGTCAACGGATCGAAGCGCGCGTGGGGCGCCGGCCGCCGCGGAGTCCCGGCCGCGCCCTCTGTGTCGGGGCGCGCGGCGCCGCCGGTGAACAGCGTCCGCTGCGCCGCGAGATCAAACGTCCATCCGTCGGTCAGCCGATCGAGCCGCAGATCGGTCCATACGAGCGGCGCGCCGCGTGTGCGGCGGAGCTCCGACGCCGGGCCGGGGCGGAGAAACTCGACCGCTCCGCGCCCGACCACGGTCGCGTGCCGATCGCGGATGACGACGCCGGTCTGCTGATCGATCGCGATCGCGAGCAGGTCGCGTCGCCCGCTGTCGTCGATCGCGCGGGCCAACGCGCCGGCGGTGCGTCCCAGCCGGCCGCGCTGCGTCACGTGCGTGTCGACCAGCACGCCGGGCACAAAACCGAACCAATCGGTCTGAACTCCGGAGCCGCCGTCGGTCGCGTCGTCGAGCAGGCGCGTGTGGGCGTCGGCGAGCACATCCGGCGCCGTGAGCGACATGCTGCCGGCGAGCGCGAACTCGGCCAGCGCCATCGCCCCCGCGCTCGTGCCGCCGATCGCCCCGCCGCGCGCGACGACGCGCCGCACACACTGCTCGATCCGCCGGTCGTTCCAGCAGTCGTAGTAGCGGCCCTGCTCGCCGCCTTTCACAAAAATCGCGTCGACGTTTGCGAAGCGATCGTCGAGCGCGGGGTCGTCGGCGGCCTCCGGCGTGTCGATGACGATGTTGGCCGCGACGTCGGCGCCGAGCCAGCGGAAGTAATCGGGCATCGCCTCGGACTGCGGTCGCACGGCGAGCAGCGCGACGCTGACGCGCCCGTCGCCGGTGCGGTCGCCGGGCGCGAGCAGCTCGCGATAGAGTCGGGCGCTCCAGGCGTCGTGGTCGCCGATCTCGGCCTCGCGTCCGCCACCGGCAAGCACGACGACGGCGGGCGGCGCGCCGTCCGCGCCTCCGCCGGCGGGTCCGGCAAGCGCGAGCAGCGCGCCCGCGACGCTGCGGCAGGCCCGCGCCGCCGCTGCCCTTGCCACAGCGCTACGCGCCGACACAGCGGGCCGTTCCGCCGACCTGGGCGGCGGCGTATGCGACGACGTCCAGCGCCTGCTCCAGGGACGTGTACACATGCGCGACACAACCGGCCGCAAACCGCCAGACGTAGCGTGACTCGTCGGTCGGACAGACGAGGATGATCTCCTTACCGAGCGCGAGCGCCATGCCGATCTCGATCGCCGTGCCGTGTCCGCCTTCGATGCGGTCGCACATCGCGAGCAGCACGTCGCACTTCTGCACGGCGAGCCGGTCGGCCGGCGTGTAGATTTCGGTGTGCAGCTCTTCGTGCGGCCCGGGCAGGCGCGCGCCCGGATGCATGAACGCGACGTCGGGGATCGCGCGAACGCGCTCGCGCCACATGCCGTGCGTGCCGCGGACGGCGCCGGCGAGATAAACGTGCAGCATGATCGCTCCTGGCGAGGATGTCGGCGGGCATGGTAACGCGTCGCCGGCGGCGCCGCAGCATGCTACAATCGCAATAAGCAGCGGAAGGAGTCCGAACGATGGCGGTCCGAATGGTGCCGTGTGCCAAGCTCGGGCGCGAACTCCCCGGGATCGACGAGACGACGCCCGAGGGCGCGACCGCGCTGCGCTACGTCCTGCTGATCGGCGGACCGGAGCTGCGCAGGCGCGTTCACGAGCGCATCTCCGCCGACGCGTGGAAGATGTGGATCGATCACCAGGTCATGGTGCTGAACGAATACCGGCTCGACCCGATGTCGGATCGCTCGAACGCGATCCTGCGCGAACACCTCGAGTCGTTTCTGTTCGGGCAGGAGCGCGAGATTCCAAACTACGTGCCTCCGCCGAAGTAGCGCCGGCGACCGGATCACTCTCGCGCGCGGTCCAGCACAGTCATGCCGCCGACCGCCGTTCGCTCGATGTACTGTTGTTCGAGCCAGTTCGCGAACGCGCGCTCGGTCGAACCGCGCAGTCCGCGCAAGTCGCCGGCGGTGATGAGAATCAGGCGCGGCGGGCGCGCTTGCAGGTCCGCGATCGCGCCGTCGAGAATGAACCGCGCGTGTTCGCCGACGTGGCTTCGCTTCTCGAGCGTGGCGAACCGCGATGCGTTCGGCCGATACGCCGCCCGATACGTTCCCGGGCTCCAACCCCAGACGTAGAGGAGATCCGTCGGCGCGGTGTGGGTACGGATGTACGCGGCCTGGAGTTGGTGCGGCGGCGGCTCGGCGAACGCGGTCGACCACGGCGCGGTCTTGTGCCGCCACGCCGCCAGCGTTGCCGCCGCTCCGGGCGCGACAAAGCCCATCAGCGCGAGCGCGTACGTGACGAACGCCGCACAGTGCGTCGGACGTGTCGCGAGTTGGTGTCGCAAGCCGCGGCCGGCGGCGAGTGTGTCGAGCGGGATCAGGGCCAGCAGCCCGAGCGCGGGCAGGCTGGGCATGAGGTGATACTCCCGGCGCCCCGGTCCCACGATCGCGAGATAGACTGCCAGCAGCACCCACGCGACGAGCAGCGCGGTGGCGCCCGGCACGCCGGTCGCCGCGGACGGCGGAACCGGGCTCAGCTCCTGTGTGTGCTCGGCGGGGCGCGCAGCGTGGAGCGCTGCTCGGCCACCGCGATTGCGGCATCGTGCGATCGCCGCGAGCAGCACGCCCGTGCCCGCAAGCAGCAGCAGCGGAATCATGGGCAAGAACGCCGGGCGCACGACGCGCCAGACCATCTCGTTGGGCAGCCAGCGTGCGTCGTTCACCGCGAAGTATGCGCGATTGAACGTCGCCACCGCGAAGTAGGATTCGAAGAGCGCGCCCTGCGTCGCGAGCGCGGCGGCGGCAATCGTCGCGGGTGCAATCGCGGCGGCGGCGGCCGCCACCGCCAGGCGAAATCCGCGGGCCCGACCGTGGGCGCGCGCGGCCGGCCGACCCCGCGCAGCGCCGGCGCCGCGCGCGCGCCATCGCGCGCACAGCCAGTGTCCCGCGCACGCGACCGCCGCCGCGATGCCCGCCTGCTTGAAGACCGGCGCCGCGCCCGCCGCGAGCGCCGCGACGATCAGCCACGCGCCGCGCCCCCCGCGCCGCCACCGCAGATACCCGCAGATTGCGAGCGTCTCGAGCGCGACAACCCAGGTCTCCGTGCGGTTTCCGCCGCATTCGTAGCGCAGACTGGTGAGCACCAGCGCGCCCACGGCGAGCGCCCATCCGCGAACCGATGCATGAAAGAGCGCCGCCGCCGCCCCGCCGAACGCGGCGAGCGTGATCGAGAGCGCGATCGTGCTGGCGAGGATCGGGCCGCAGGGTCCTTCGCCGCAGAGGAGAAAGGCCGCCGCGTTGATCCACCAGATGCCCGGCGGCTTGTTGTCCCACACGTCGAGGTAAGGCACCGCGCCGCCGGCGATCCGCCAGCCGAAGAATGCGAACAGGTGATCGTCGGCGAGATTGTCGCGCCAGTGGGCGGCGGATTGATTGATGGCGATCGCGAATCCCGCAACGACGATCGCGAGCCCAATGCTCCAGGACGCGCCGCCACCGCGCGCGAGCGGCGCGGCGGCGTCCGCGGGCGGCGCCATTCAGCGCGCCCCTGCCAGGAACGCGCGGATGCGCGGCAGGATCGCGCGCAGCGCCTGACCGCGGTGGCTGATGGCGTTCTTCTGCTCGGAACTGAGCTCGGCGAGCGTGAGGCCGCGCGCGGGCAGCAAGAAGTGTGGATCGTAGCCGAAGCCGTTCGCACCGCGCGGGGCGTCGAGGATCAGTCCTTCCAGCGCGCCGGTGGCTTCGAGGAGCACGGCGCCGCGCTGCGCGAACGCCATCGCACAGCGGAAGCGCGCCGTGCGCACCGCCGGCGCGACGCCGCGTAGCGCGGCGACGAGTTTGCGGTTGTTGGCGTCGTCGTCGCGCGGATGCCCGGCGTAATGAGCGGAATCGACGCCGGGGGCGCCGCCGAGCGCATCGACCTCGAGACCCGAATCGTCCGCGAGGGTGGGCAGGTCGGTGGCGGCGGCGTACTGGAGCGCCTTGCGAGCGGCGTTCTCGGCGAAGGTCGCGCCGTCCTCACGGGCTTCGGGAACGTGCGGATACGCGTCGAGTCCGATCCACTCGATTCCGGAGTCGGCTGTCAGGGCGCGAAGCTCGCGAACTTTGCCGGCGTTGCGGGTCGCGAGAAGGACGGTGGCCATCTTCAGCGACTCGCGGAAGCCGGGCCGCGCGGGATTTCGACGGGGAAGGACGCGCGTTCGACGCGCTGCGTGACTTCGCCTTGTGCGTTGCGCACGATGTCGTACATCTTGTGACCGTTCTCCAGATTCAGCGGGTACTTGCGCTGTAATGACAGCATTCGCTCGTCAACGATCCGACTGCGGGCCCGCGCGACGCCGGTGTTCGGGTCCGTCTCGGTCGACTCGATGATCGAGTCTCTCGGAAACGCGCCCAACGTGACCGAACTCTTGGACGCACCGTGAAAGTAGTACGCTTCCTCGCCCTGCTCGCGCAGCAGCTTGCAATACTCGACCGCCGCCTGCTTACGCCGGTTCATGTCCTTGGTGTTGTAGAACACCGCGACCTGGAGCGACCACGCCCCCGAGGCGCGGGAGAGTTCCCACGCGGGGTTCCCGCCGTCGCTGCCCGGCAGGCTTTCCAGCGTCGCCACGCGGAACGGCCAGGTCGGCCCGTTCGGCGTTTCCTGCGAGAGGGTCTGTAACAGGTGCAGGTCGGGCCGCGGGTCGGGCTTGTAGTCGGTATCGTCGGACGCAATGTCGTAGGTGCGCGCGTAGCGACCGTAATAAACGATGCTTACGTCCTCGTCGTGAAAGACCTGAACGAGGTTGGCACGCAGACCCGGCACCTGCTTGAGCAGCTCGGCGTAGCGCTGGGCAAATCGATAGCGGTCCGCACCGGGGATCGCGATGCAGCGGATCGACCACGTTTCGCCGTCTGTGTCGCGACCGCCCCAGAGCGAACCCGGTTCGCGCGGCTCAAAGTCAAACAGCTTCTTCGCGGGCGGCGTGGTCGCGGGCGCCTCGGGCCGGTCGGCCGATGCAGTGCTCCTGGCGGCATCGCCTTTCGCCTGTGCCGTTTCGTCGGCCTTGGCTGCGGCACCGGCGGGAACGGCGGCGCTCTCCGGCGCGTCCTTTTTCAGCGCGAACGGCCACTTGAAGAGCGGTTCGCGCTTGGGGGCTGCCGACGCCGCCGGCTGCACGAGCGCGTCGTTCTTCGGCGATTCGCGATCGAACCAGCCGCGCTTCTGCGGCTTGACCCAGACGGCCTCGCGATCCGCCTTCGTCGGCCAGGCGGATGACTCGTTCTTCTCGGGGTTCACGCACCCGGCGGCAAGCGCGAAGAGCACGGCGCCGGCGGTCACGCTGCCGCGCCGGATGACGCGCGCCGGCGCGCACCGGGCGCTGGGAGGAATCGTCCGCATACGTCACCTCGGAAAATGCGGCGCGCTGCGCGGCTCAGATCGACAGCGCGCGTTTTTGCAGCTCGAACAACTGCCGGAGTCCGCCGCGCGCCACATCCATGAACGCCCGGACGCGCGCGTCGTCAAACGTCGCCTGCTCCCCCGTTGCCTGAATTTCGATCCACTCGTCGCGGTCGGTCATGACGAGGTTGCAGTCTACCTCCGCCGACACGTCCTCGTGATAGTCGAGATCGAGCAGCGTGTCGCCGGCGACGACGCCGACGCTGACGGCGGCGACGCCGCAGACGAGCGCCTCGGCGTCCCACCACCCGCGTTGCCGCCCCGCCGCCAGCGCATCGCACAGCGCGACCCATGCGCCGGTGATGCCGGCGGTGCGGGTGCCGCCGTCGGCCTGAAGCACGTCGCAGTCCAGGTGGATCGTGCGCGGACCGAGCCGGCCCAGATCGACCGCCGCCCGCAGGGAGCGCCCGATCAGGCGCTCGATCTCGCGCGTGCGGCCGTCGGCGCCGCCGCGGCTGCGCGCGCGGCGCTGGCTTGTGGCGGCGGGCAGCATGTCGTATTCCGCGGTGAGCCAGCCGAGACCGCTCGGCTCACGCCAGGCCGGAACAGCGTCCACCAGCGAAGCCGTGCACAGCACATGCGTATTGCCGGATCGGATCAGCACGGAGCCGGCGGCGTTTCGCGTGAACCCGCGGACGATCTCGACCGTGCGAAGCTGATCGGGGCGGCGGCCGTCGTGGCGCATGCGGAAATACCTAACGCAGACCACCCGGCCATGCAATGAGCGCGCGGAATTCGGCAATGGGTCAGATTCGTGAAAAAGTGAATTCGAAAGGGCGGTACGGGCGTCTCGCCCGTGTCTGCCGCATGAACGGGCGAGACGCCCGTACCACCCAGACCGACATGAACGGGCGAGACGCCCGGACCACCCAGACCGACATGAACGGGCGAGACGCCCGTACCACCCAGACCCACCTGAACGGGCGAGACGCCCGTGCCGCCCGGGTCAAACGGACCCACTACCCGGAATGCCGGGTGGGTGAGGATTGGGTTTCGCGGCGACAACGGCGTGCGTCTCGTCGGGGATTGCATCCGCGGCACGACCGAACCCGCCACGCCCTGCCACGGGCCCGGTGTGCTTGAAGCGCGCCGCGCTCGACCTCCTGCGGGCGCGTGGGGTTCTGACTCGCAGACGCCCGCGAATTATCGCCCCTCCGATCGGGCACCGTCCGAGAGTCACGCGCGCATCGGCGTCGTCGCGCCGGTTCTCCGCACGCGCGCAAAGTGCGCTCCGCGGGATTTCGATAGTGGGTACGGGAAACGCTGTCCATTGGCCGGGGAGACGCCTTGTCAACGACGAACGGAACGATGCCGACGGCCGTCGCCGTGGAACCGGTTCACCCGCCGCGGTTCTGGCGCCGGCGACGGACCGACGTGCTCACCGGCTTCGGCACGCTCGTGGTCGCGGTCATGCTGTTGGCGCTCGGGACGGCGTCGCTGCTCTCGTTCGACGTGTTTCAGACCGAGCGTGTCGCGTCGCTCCGCGGGAGCGCCCCGGCGCTGCTGGGGCTGATTCGCGAACACATTGTTGCGACGCTGAGGCGGAACCCGGATGACGCGCTGCGCGTCCTGAACGAGCTGACGCGTTTGCCGCACGTCCAGGGTCTGACGCTGACTCCGCCGGCCGAGGCTGGGACCGCCGTGGCGCCGCCCGGCGGCTCGGACGCCCGGCGCGTCCTCGCGGCGCGCGGCGAGGCGCGCACGCCGGTGGCGCTCTCGCTGCGGTCGGAGCTGGTGGAGCACGGCACGCACTTCGGGACGCTTGCGGTCGACTTCGGCTTCTCGGCGTCGGCGGGCGCGTCGGCGGTGTTCTGGTCGACGATCGGGTTAGTCACGGTGACCGCACTCGGCGCGTTCGCGCTGCTGTACCGCGGGATGTTGCAGCGCATCCGGCCGATCGCGGCGGTGCGCGACAACCTGCTGGCGTTCGAGCACGGCGTGGAGCGCTCGCTGGAGCTGCTGGCGGTGCAGGACGCGCGGGCACACGAGACCCAGGCGTGGAACCGCCTGGTCGGGACGATCGCGGATCTTCAGACGGAGTTGGAGGCGTACCGCGCGCGGCAGGTGGTGGCGGACTCCGCGCACGTGCTGCTTAACCAGTCGTCGCGCAGCGTGCTCGACGCGCTGCCCAGCGGCGTGCTGCGGCTCGATCGCAGTGATCGCGTCCGCTATGCGAATTATTCCGCGCAGCAGTTGCTGGGCGTCGCGCCCGGGGCCGACGACGCACCGCTCGCGGAACGCGTGTCCGACGCGAAGCTCGTCGACGCGATTCGGGGACTGCGCTCGACGCCGCAGGGAGCGTCGATCGATTACGCGATCGGGCATGATGGTCAGAGCTCGGTCGTGCGGATGACGGTGATCCCGGTCCGCGCCACGGACGACGACGAGCTGAACGTGATCGTGCAGGACATCAGCCAGTTGAAGGAAGCGGAGCGCTCGCGGGAGGAATTTCTCGCGCACATCACGCACGAGCTGCGGACGCCGCTCACGAACATCCGCGCGTATGCGGAGACGCTCAACGAGGACTTCTTCGCGGACGAGCACACCCGGCGCGAGTGCTACAACGTGATCATGAGCGAGACGCGCCGGCTCGCGAAGCTGGTGGAGGACGTGCTGAGCGCGTCGCAAATCGACGCGGGCGTGGCGCGGCTCGACCGCACGGCGGTGCGGCTGGACCAGTCGCTGCGGAAAGCGGTCCAGGAGATCCAGGCCGCCGCCGACGCGAAGTCGATCGAGCTCGCGCTGAAGATTCCGAGCAAGCCGCCGGGCGTGAACGGCGACAAGTTCCGGCTGCACCAGGTGTGGATCAACCTGATCGGCAACGCGATCAAGTACACGCCGTCGGGCGGCTCGGTGACGGTCGAGCTGAGCGGGGCGGATCATCTTTCGATTGTTCGCGTCTCCGACACCGGAATCGGGATTGCGCCGGAGCACCACGACAAGGTATTCGAGAAGTTCTTCCGCGTGCACGACCCGCGTGTCGCGGCGGAGGAGGGCACCGGGCTGGGGCTCGCGATCACGCGCGAGATCGTCCGGCTGCACGGGGGCTCGCTGAAGCTGGAGAGCGACGCGGGCAAGGGTTCGACTTTCATCGTGGAACTACCGCGGCTTCGCAACGTGGACGCCGAACCGGTCCGAGCCGGGGCGGCCACGGGCCGCGAACGGGAGTAGCCGGATGGCGCGGATCGTCATCGCTGAAGACCAGGCCCACATTCGCAACGTGCTGACGATGTGGATGACGCGGCACGGACACGAGGTGCGACCGGCCTCGACCGGGCGCCAGGCGTACGAGATTCTCCAGGGTTATCCGGCGGACCTGCTGATCACGGATGTGAACATGCCGGAGATGGACGGAATCGAACTGGCGGCGGCGGCGTTTGGCGTGTGCGCTTCGCTGAAGGGCGTGTTTGTCGTGACCTCGCGCTGTGACCAGCACGAGATCTTCACGCAGTTGTCCGATCCGCGCGTGCACGTCTTCCCGAAGCCGTTCAGTCCGTCGCAGTTGTTGCGCGACGTGGAGAACGTGGTGGGCGCCGCGCCGTCGTCCGTGGAAATCGCGAGCTCATGACCACAGGGGAAGAGCTGCCCATGACTGCGTCCCTCGACCCAAACGCCCGTCACGCGTCTGAGGAGGCCGTCGCGCTCGCGGACCGCGTCGGCCCGCTCGACGCATTGCGCGACGAGAACGACGCGCTCGGGCGCGAGCTGCTGCGCTGCTACGAACAGCTGAGCCTGGTCTTCGAGATCACCGAGCACATTGCCGGGCTCCAGGATCCCCAGAGCATTCTCGCGACGCTCCTGCGCCGCTACGGCATCATGCTCAACGCGGACGCCGTCTACTTCGACAACGGCGCCGCAATCACCGCCGCCGAGCAGATTGACGCGGCGGGGCGCCTGCCAGTCGACCCGAGCACCGTCCGCGCCGCGCTCGCGGACGAGATCAGCGCGGTCCGACGTTCGCGCCGCACGCACGCGCCGCGCATCTCGCCCCTGGCGCGGGAGCGCGTCGGCGGCGCGCACGTGCTGCTGGGAGCGCTGCCGCAATATGACGCCGAGACCGGCGTCGTCATCACGCTCCGGCGGTCGGACGAGCCGGCGTTTGACAGCGGCGACCAGCTCGCCGCGGAGAGCGTGCTGGGCTACGGCGGCCACATTCTGAGCAACGTGCTGATGGTCCGACAGCTCCAGCAGACGGCGTTGCAGACGGTGACGGCGCTGGCCAACGCGATCGACGCGAAGGACAACTACACGCACGGTCACTCCGAGCGGGTCGCGTGGCTGGCGCGGTTCCTGGGGCGAGCGCTCGGCCTGCCCGCGTCGCAGCTCCAGACGCTGGAGTGGGCGGGGTTGCTGCACGACGTCGGGAAGATCGGCGTCCCGGAGGCGATTCTCAACAAGCCGGGAAAGCTCACGGACGCGGAGTTCGCCGAGATGAAGCGGCATCCGCGGCTGAGCTACGACGTGCTGAAGCCGATCGCGAGCCTCGCGCCGGTGCTGGACGGCGTGCTGCACCACCACGAGAACCACGACGGGTCGGGCTATCCCGATGGCCTGTGCGGCGAAGCGATCCCGCTGGCGGCGCGCATCATCCACGTGGTCGATATCTTCGACGCGCTGACGTCGACGCGATCCTATCGCAAGTGCTTCAACGTTCGCGAGGCGTTCGAGATTCTCCGTAAGGACTCGGGACGCGTCACGGACCCGTTTGTCACGAACGCGTTTCTTCAGGCGTTCGATCGCTACCTGAGCGAGCAGGCAACCGACTTCCGGCAGCGCTTCGCCCACGTCGTCGAGGACGAAGGCGCCCAGGCGTCGCCGGCGCGTTCGGTCGCGAGCGCCGGCGCCGAGGCCGGCCCATGACGAACGTCGATCCCACCGCCCGGAGCGAGCCCGCGGCGCGCGGCGCCCCGGTGGACGAGGGCCGCCGCGGACGTCGCGCATCGTGGTTGTTGCGCGGCGGCGCATGCGTGGGCGGGTTGCTCGTGCTCGCACTCGAATTCACCGCCGCCACCGCCGTTCCCACGGGCGCCGCTTCCGCGGACGCCGGCGGCATCCACGCGCCGGCTGTTCGCTTCTTCCTGGTCATCTGCCTGTCGGCGTGCCTGGCGGCCGCAGTCCACGGCGTCGGCGCGCCGCGCGGCGCCGTGGCGGGGCTCGTCGCGGGGATGGTGAGCTCGATGCTGATGGCGGAGCGCTCGGGCGCTCCGACCGAAAACCAGCTCGCATTCGTGGTCCTCGGTTCGACGATCTTCGCGGCGCTCGGCTACCTCGCCGGTGGGATGCGCGCTCGCGTCGGCGTTCCGGACCCAATCGCGGCGCGGGATCCCGCCAGCGCGTCGGCCGACGACTCTCGCCGACTGCTCGAATCGATCGCCGGGCGCTGCACCGCGCTCGCCGCGCATGCGACGCCGCGCGCCGTCTGGCACGCGTTCGATCAGCAGGCGCGCGAACTGCTCCGCGAGCAACTTGGTGCGGTCGGCGTGCGTGTGCTGCGCGTCGCGCGGCGCGACGGGTCGATTCGCCCGCTCCTTGCGAAGCCGGACGCTCCCCACGCGCTCGACGCCGCGCTGCTCGTCGCGGCGCGCCGCGCCGTGACCGTTGCCGCGGCCCCCGTTTGCGTCGCCGGCGACCCCGACGGGGCGTCGGCGGACAGCCGCCCGGCGTGGGTGCTTCCGCTGCGCTCGAACGGCGTCGTCGGTGCGCTGGTGCTCGTGCGCGCGCTCCGCGGCCGGTTCAATGCGCCGGCGGCGGTCGACGCGACGCGCGACGCGCTCGAGCTCCTCTGGCAAAGCGCCAACCGCGAAGCCGCGCTCCGCCGCGCTCGCCGCGACGACCCGCAAACCGGACTGCTTCATCGGTCGGCGTGGCTGCGGCGGCTCGAAGCGGCGTTGGCGGCGGCCCGCTGGCACAGCGAACCGCTCGCGTTGCTCGTCATCGCGATCGACGGGCTGCGCCGGCTCGACGACGTGCGAGCCTGGGAGCTCCGTGACCGGCTGGTGACGCACGCCGCCGCCGCCTTGCGCAAGCGCGTCCGCCGCGGCGACGACGCCGGCCGGCTGTCCGACGACCGCGTGGTCGTCATCCTGCGTCGCGCGGACGCCGCCTTGGCCGAGCGCGTCGCGACGCCGCTGGTCGAGTCGTTCAAAACCGAGTTGGAGTTGGTGCAGGATGAGTGCGGTACGCCGCTCGCGCTTCGGGTGCACGCCGGGCTCGCGCTGCACGACGTAGCGCGAACCCGGTTCAAAGCGGACGCGGCGCCGGCCCTGCACGATCGCGACCGCCTGCTGGCCCGCGCGCTCGGCCTGCTGGTCGTCGCGCGCGCCAGGCGGCGCGAGCTGGTCAGCGACGCCGACGCGACGGTGCGCACACCGCGGGATGCGGCCCAGTTCGGCGCCGCGCTCGACGCGCGCGAGCGTGCCGCGGGCGAGTCGGAACCGGCGTCGCCGGCGGCAACGTGCGCGGCGCCGGTCTGAGCCCGAATCGCGGAGGGTGGACGTGGCGATGAAGGTCGACGTCGAGAAGCATGGAACCGTGAACGTCGTGGTGCCGCGCGACGCGTTGACCGAGGCGACGGTCGGCGACGTGCAGCAGATTCTCGAGACCGAGGTCCGCCAGACGCGCGTGCGGCTCGTCTTCGACCTCACGCACGCGCCGTTCGTGGACAGCGCGGGCATCGAGTTTCTGCTGAACGTCGCAGGCAACGCGTCCGCGGGCGCGATGCGGCCGCGACTCGCGGGCGTCAACGAGACGGTTCGCGAGGCGCTCTTCCTCACGGGGACGCTGCCGCGATTCTATCTCTTCGACTCGGTGGAAGCCGCGGTCCGCAGCTACCAGTGATCGGCGCCGCGCGGCGCGAGGAGAACGCGTGCTCTCGAAACGCGCTCAGAAACTCGGCGACGTGCTCGTTCGCGAAGGCGTCATTTCGCAGGACGATCTCTCGCGCGCCTTGGAGTCCCAGAAGGCCGACCAGAATCGGCTCGGCGAGACGCTCGGCGCGATGAACGTCGGCGGCGCAAGCACG
>JBFXAM010000004.1:0-89119 GCA_050184295.1 Phycisphaerae bacterium
AGAGGACGGTGCGCCGGCCGAGTGCGGCGGCGGAGGCGCCGCGAATGTTGATGTTCCGACCGGCCAGGGCGCGCGTCAGGAGCGCGCCCAGCCCGACGCGATCCGGGCCTTCGATTCGCAGGCAATGCATGCTGGTCGCGGGAACCAGCCCAACATCGAGAGCGGCCCGGCGCTGCTTCGCGTTACGAAGCGGCGCAACGAACACGCGCGCGGTGATTTCGGTCACACGTCGCGCCACCATGAACTCGAGCGCCGCGCCCGCGGCCGCCAGGCCCTCCAGCACGCGCGCCAGGTTTCCCGGCTGGTTGCGATAGTCGCCGACCCACACCGTCGTCTTGCTGAGCTTGTACGCCATCCGATCGCTCCACGCCGATGCCACGCCGCGGACGGGGCGGCAGGGCGGCACCGCACGCCGGCGCCGGTCTGCATCCGCTCCGCCCGTCAGTTGCGAGTGTATCACGGCGGCGCGCGGCGCGCCACTCCGCGCGCGGACGGGGCTTCGCGCTCCCGACGCCGGGGCCGAGGTGCTCGCGGCGCGTCGCACGGCCGCGGGCAGGGCCGCTGCACGCGACGGATCGTCCGCGCCTTCCGACGCTTCTGCACAAAGAGGTGATTGCCGCCGCCGGCTCCGACGATACGATGCGTACATTGCCCGTCGTCGGTTCGAGGAAGCGCGCTCGATCCGTCGCGCGCCGCCCGTCGAGCCGCGGGTGACCCCGTCCGAGTTGCCAAAGGAGCCGGTATGAATTCTGCGAATCCGCCAGGTGCCCGGTCTGACGCGCTGAGCGACGTGTCACGTCGCGGGTTTCTCAAGGGCGCCGGCGCCCTCGCGGCCGGCCCGCTGCTCATCCCGGCGCTCGCACACGGACAGGCCGCGACCGACGACACCGTCCGGCGCGTCGGTCCGGGGCCGGCGCCGCTGGAACTGAAGATCAACGGCCGCAGCCACCGGGTAAACGTCGAGCCGCGCGCCACGCTGCTCACGGTGCTGCGCGACCAGCTCGACCTTACCGGCGCAAAGGAGGTGTGCAGCCGCGGCGCCTGTGGCGCGTGCAACGTGCATCTCAACGGCGTGGTCGTCAACGCGTGCATGCTGCTGGCCCACGACGCCGCCGGCGCGGAGATTCGCACGATTGAAGGCCTCGCGAAGGGGGAAGCGCTCGATCCCGTGCAGGCCGCGTTCTGCAAACACGACGCGCTCCAGTGCGGCTACTGCACGCCGGGGCTGGTCATGAGCGTCCGCGGACTGCTCGACCGCAAACCCAAGCCGTCGCTCCAGGAGGTGCAGGAGGCGTGCGCCGGCAATATCTGCCGCTGCGGCACCTACCCCAAAGTCTTCGAGGCCGCTCTCGCCGCGGCGGGTGTCGCGACGCCGGTCGGCAACGAAGCCGACAACGCCGACAAGGCCTGGGAGAGCCAACTGGGCCGGCTCGACGCGCCGCTGAAAGTCACCGGCAAGGCCAAATTCACTGCCGACGTCAACCTGCCCAACATGGCGTACGCGACGATCCTCTACTGCCCGTATGGCCGGGCGGAACTGAAATCGTTCAGCGAAGAGGCGGCGAAGAAAGTGCCCGGCGTGCTCGACGTGCTGGTGCGCAAGCGCGAGCGCTTCAAGTACGCCGGACAGCCGGCCGGCTACATCTGCGCCGAAAGCCCGGCCGCGATCGACGACGCGCTCGCCGCGCTCAACCTGAAGTGGGAGACGCTCGAACCCGCGCTCGATCCCATCGCCGAGCACGAACGCGAGTTCGGCCCGATCCCCGCGCCGCTCGACAAGGCGAAGCCCGCGGGCCGGGGCGGCGACCGCGACGCCGGCCAGACGGTCGAGAAGGCCTTCGAGACCGGACACCGGCTGGTCGAGCGCACGTACCGCACCGAGATTCAGACTCACGTTCCGCTCGAACCGCATTGCGTGGTCGCCGACTTCCGCGGCGAGACCGCCGAGATCTGGTGCAGCACGCAGGCGACGACCATCGTCCACGGCGAGGCGTCCACCGCGTTCGGGCTCGAACGCAACAAGGTCACCGCACACTGTGAGTTCGTCGGCGGCGGCTTCGGCAGCAAGTTCAGCATCGACGTGGAAGGCCGCACGGCCATCGATCTGAGCAAGAAGCTCCAGCGCCCCGTCAAAATCGTGAACTCGCGCAAGCGCGAGCACCTCGACAGCGGCTGTCGACCGGGCTCCATCCAGTACATGAAGTTCGCGCTCGACGAGAAAGGCGACCCGGTCGGCGGACATGTCCACGTCGTCGGCGTCAGCGGACCCGGCGGCGGCGGCGACTGCCCGAACCCCTCGCGCTACAAGCTCGGCAGCGTCGTCAAGAGCTTCAACGACCTTGAGCTCAGCGTCGGCGGCGCGCGCGCGATGCGCGCCCCGGGACACCCCCAGGCGATGTTCGCCGTCGACAGCTTCGTCGACGAGCTCGCCGAGGCGGCCGGCGTCGACCCGCTCGAATATCGCAAGCGCATCGACCCCAGCGGAACGCGAAAGAAAATGTACGACCTCGGCGCTGCCCGCATCGATTGGGCCTCACGACCCAATCCCAACGGCGCCGGCGCGGGGCGCATCCGCCGCGGCATCGGAATGGGCGTCGCCGACTGGGGCAACGGCCAGGGCAACGCCCGCCTCAGTCTCCTGGTCCACAAGGACGGCACGCTCCGCATCAGTTGTGCGACGCAGGACATCGGCACCGGGACCAAGACCGTGCTCGCCGACGCGCTCGCGCATCACCTCAAGATCGACCGCACGCTCATCACGTCGCAGGTCGGTAACAGCGAATTTCCCCCCGGCCCGCCGAGCGGCGGCTCGGTCGTCACGCGCAGCGTCGTCCCCGCGGTCCTCGACGCCGCCGACAAGGCCCGCGCCGAGCTTAAGAAACTCACCGGCGCGGAACCGACCGACACCGCGAGCTGGACCGCCGCCTGCGGCAAACTCGCCGAGGAGAGCTTCAACGTCAGCGGCAGTTTCAACGACAAGTACTGGGGCGAAGGCGGCAGCGAGGCCGTGCAGTTCGCCGAAGTCGAAGTCGACGTCGAGACCGGCGTCGTCCGTGTGAAAAAGGTCGTCGCGCTCCAGGCTTGCGGCCAGGCGATCAACCGCCTCGCCGTCGAGAACCAGGTCATCGGCGGCGTGATCCAGGGCGTCAGCTTCGCCCTCTTCGAGGAGAAGAACCACGACCCGAAGAACGGCGCGATGGTGAATCCGAACATGGAGTGGTACAAGATCCTCGGCCCGGTCGACTGCCCAGAAATCGTCCCGATCCTCTGGGCCGAGGGCGAGAACCTCGGGGCGCGCTCGGTCGGCGAACCGCCGGTTATTCCCACGGCCGGCGCCGTAGCGAATGCGATCGCGAACGCGATCGGCGCCCGCGTCCGTCATCTGCCGATTACGCCCAACAAGGTGCTCGCGGCGCTCGCCGAGCGCGGAGGTGTCGCATGAACGCGTTTGAGTATGCCATTGCCGACAGCTTCCCGTCCGCCGCCGCATTCCTCGCGGAGCGAAAGCCCGGCGAGGCGCTCGTGAAAGCCGGCGGGATCGATGTGCTCGATCGCCTGAAAGAGCGCATCGAGGCTCCGCGCGTGGTGCTCAGTCTGCACCCCGTCGCGCGGCCCAGTCCGCCCGTCGCTTCCGACGCCGATGGCACAATCGTGATCCACGCGCTGACGCGACTGGCCGAGCTCGCCGCCGACCCGCTCGTGCGCGAACGGTTGCCCGCGCTTGCGGACGCCGCGGACGAAGCGGCCACGCCGCAGGTGCGGAACATGGCGACGGTGGGCGGCAACCTCTGCCAGAAGCCGCGCTGCTGGTATTTCCGCAGCCAGGACTTCACCTGCCTGAAGAAAGGCGGCAGCACGTGTTACGCGGTCGAAGGCGACAACCGCTATCACGCGATCTTCGGCGCCGGCGCGTGTCACATCGTGCATCCGTCCAATCTCGCAATTCCATTGCTCGCCTACAACGCGCAGCTCGTGCTGGTGAAACAAGCCGACGGGAAGCTCGCCGAGCGCACCGTTGCCGCCGACGAGTTCTTCCGGGTTCCGACAGACCCGACGAACGACGAGCACACGCTCGCGCCCGGGGAGCTCATCCGCGAGATACGCATTGCCAAGGCGGACGCCGGTTTGCACTCCGCGTATGTCGAGATCGGACACAAACAGTCGTACGATTGGGCACTGGCGGCCTGCGCGGTGAACTTGAATGATCCGGGCAAGCCGCGCGTCGTGTTGGGACACGTTGCGCCGATTCCTTGGCGTCTGCCGGCGGTGGAGAAGCTGCTGGCGAACCAGTCGCTGAGCGATCCGCTCGTTGCAAAGTGCAAGGAGATGGCGCTTGCGGGAGCCAAACCGATGCGTCGCAATGGCTACAAGACCCAACTCGTCGGCGCCGCGCTCGAGCGCGCGCTGCGCGCCGCGGCCGGCGCGGCATGAGACCCGGACGAGGATGTGGCGTTGTTGACTTGTGCCGAATGTCTGTCAGCGTGCCGCGGCTCTTGAGCGGAGTAACGACGACGGCCGCGCCGTAATCCAGGAAGCCGATCCATGCCGCAACTACCGGATACCGATCCCTACGCCGAGGATCGCCCGCTCATCGCGTGTTGTGCGCATCTGCGCACCAAGTCGCAGTTCTTCGTGCCGGCGGAAATGCAGGCGGGCCGCGGTCGCATCGCGAATGACGCCGCCGGCGCCTACTGGTGCGCACAGACGAACGCTCGGTTGGGTCCGGATGACGAAGCCGCCACGCCGGCCTTGTGCCAGCCGGGGCGTTGTTGCTTTTTCGCGGCTGGTTGAGTGCAGCCCGGGGAGCGAGTCCGACCGCGGGTTCCCTGCCGCCCGGCACTCACGCGGTGTTCGATGCTCAATTCTTGTTCCCCCGCACACTTTCTTTATAATCGCTTGCCCCCCCCCAACCTTGTGTTATGGTTCTTGCGGCTCGGGTTCCCGCGCGACACCTGTCCACACGAGCGCGCGTCGGCCCGGGGCCGAACCCGCCGCGCCGCAGCGTCCCCCAGCGGCGTGGGAATCGTTTGCAGGGGCCATTTCGCAGGATTGTGGGCCATGCCCGGCCGACTCGTTACACCTCCTCGCCGCTCGCTGTGCGCGTTCGCGCTGCTCGAACTGCTGGCCGTCGTGATGATCATCGTGCTGCTCAGCGCACTCACGCTGCCAGGACTCTCCGCCGCTCGCGCTCGCGGCCGGGCAGGGGCCTGCGCCGCCGTCCTGCGTCACGCGGGCTCGACGATGCAGACGTTCGCCGACACCCATAACGACTACCTCGCGTCCACGATCGGCGCTTCGCCGATGCATTGGAACGCGCCACCCGCGACGGGCTGGGACATCACGGTCGGCACATGGGCGGGCGCGTTTCCCCAGGACGGCGCCTGGCGCTGCCGCGAGTTCGGTTACCCCTACCAGGGAAACGCCCGGGCGCTGGGCTGGCTGCCCGCGCCGCCGGCGTCGGGTGACACGCTCATCGTCTCGCGCTCGCGCTGGCGCGAGCCGGCACGACTCGTGCTCGCATATGACATTCAGGTCGACCAGCCGGACTTGCGGTTTCCCGAAGCGCGCGACCCGACCGCGGGCGACTTGTCTGACGAATACTACCCTTGGCCGCGCTTCGAAGGCGAACCGCTCCAGCTCTGGCTGCCCTATCTCGGCCCGCACCAGGGCAAATACGGCGCGGTCTTCGGCGACGGGCACGTCCGCGTCGACAACTACGCGCTCCCCTCCGCGGCGCTATGGATCGGCCCGCCGTGGTGGCGCGACGGAACCGCGCCACGGTGAGCCGTGCGGAGTGGCTTCGCAGCGTACGGGCAACGACGATCCATAGAGGAGTTCATTCATGCAATCAACGGTTCGATCGCTTCTTGTCGTACTCGCGACGTGCGCGCTGGGCGGCGTCCTGCGTCCCGCCCTTGGGATCGAGCTCACCAACAATAAATGTGTGACCACGACATGCGGACAGGCCTCGCTCGCCTGTTATCCGCAGGGCAGTAACTGCACGTGGTGCAATAGCGCCACGGAGGGCAGTTTCTGCTCAATCCAGCTCAACAACAACTGCACGACAACGGGCGACGTTGCATGCAACGGCGCCCGCTATTCCGGGATTTGCACGGGCTCGGAGACCTGCTTGGGGAATAACTACGTGGGTGACTGCGGGAAACAGCCGGGCTGCCAGGGACCGTAGGGAGAGTCGGCGGCGTCGCGTGGGCGGGAGAGCGCTCGGTGAATCGCGCACATTGTCTTGCCTGTGTCGTGCTTGCCGCCTTTGCCGGCCGGCCCAGTGTCGCACTCGACGACGCCTCGGTTCTCGACCGACTCCGGACTCGGGCGCAGAAACTGGACCGGCTACGCGCCACATTCACACTCGCGGAGTTTCAGGCGCCACAGGACCGCGACCCGTTCGATACCAACAACTGGCTCTGGCCGCCGCACGCGTGGCGACACCAGTTCTCCATCACGCTGCTTCGGCCGCACTTCAATCTCCACCGTCAGCCCGGCCGCGACCACCAAGCGACGCAGAGTTGGATTGACGGCGTTCAAGCTTCTCTCGAACTGGACTCCGACGGCCGCTGGAGCGCCAGCCGCAGCCCGGACCGCAGATGGGCGAAGGGTCCGTTCCCGCATCTCACGATGTTCGACCTGGACTATTTCGACCTCGAAGTCGGGCTCGCTGACCTGCTGGCGAAAGGAGTGCTCACCGCGACCGAAGAAGGCCCCGTCGTCGTCCTGGCCGGAAATGTGCCCGCGTGGGCGGACGGCCCGTCGTGGCGCATCCGTGCCGAGCTCGACCCGCTCCGCGACCTCGTGGCTGTGCGCCTCGAGTGCTTCCTCCAGGCGAGCGGCGGCGTCATCGAGTGGCTCGCGCGA
Organism: Phycisphaerae bacterium; assembly: GCA_050184295.1. Taxonomy (GTDB): domain Bacteria; phylum Planctomycetota; class Phycisphaerae; order UBA1845; family Fen-1342; genus JBFXAM01. Next base: position 6,871 of record JBFXAM010000004.1, read on the forward strand.
GTCTCCGAGACGCAGCGCGTCGGAAACTCCTATATGCCCAAGACCGCGGTCATCGCGCTGCGCAACACACAGGTAACCGACAAGACCTGGCAAATGTACGAGTATCGCCTGGAGAGCGCGACAATCGATCCTGATCTCTCCAAGCGCGACCTCGAGATCGCGATTCCGACTACCAACGTCGGCTTCGTCGACCAGATCAAGGGCGTCTCCCGCCGTGTAGACGCGCAGGGTCGAGTCCTGGAGGAGCGCCGCTGGGATCCGAGCGAGTACCAAGCCAACATGCGATCGTTGATCGAGGCGAACTATCTCCGTCAGCAGAGCGCGGCCGAACTCGGCCGGCGCCGGAATGTCTTCATTGCGATCATCGCCACCGCTGCGATTGTGGCGGCGTCGCTGGGAGGCTGGGCGTGGCTGCGTCGGCGCCAACTGGCGGCGTGAACCCCGCGCGCCGCTCATCCGGGCGCGCCAGCTTGCCGCGCATCCCGCTGCGCTTTTCAGCGGATACGCACGCAAACCGCGCCCGCGCGCGCTCCGGTCGAGTCGTCCGCCCGTAGCGGCGTCAGTTCGACCTGTGCCGCAAGGAAGCGCTGGATCACGTCGATGTTCGTCCGCGCGTGCCCGCTCAGCGGCAGCGTCGTGAACGACCCGCTGCCGGCGAGCGCGAATGGCAGCAACAACTGGTCAGCCAAGTGGCCCCCCACGGCGGCGGCGCTCGCCAGGTAGCGGTTCGCCTCGTCCGCCGCCTGCCGCGCTATGCGCTCCGCCGGTACGCCGCGTTCGCCGAATGCCGCGAATACCTCATCCGCGTGCTCGCTCTCGACGCGGATCAGCAAGGCGTTTCCTGGACCCTGCGCCGCGCACGTCTCGACCGTGCCGACATCCAGCGGCACGCACAGGCTATCGTGCACCGCGCGCAGCTCGCGCTCCGCGATGTGCGCCGGCAAATTCGCCACGAGCGCCCGCGCGCTCACCCGCCGGACCGCCCCGCGCGCGACGATGTCGATCGGTCGAAGCGGCGCCGGCTCGATCACGGCCTGAAGCTCACCGCCGCCGGCGGGATAGAAGCCATGCCGCTCCAATGTCAGCGACACGCGCGGGCCCATCCGCTCGATCAGCGGCGCGAAGGTGTGCCGCAGGAATTCGAACGGCGGCGCGTGGGGATTGTGCGTCCCGCCGCACAGCGTCAGCACGGACGGTTCAGCGGCCAGCAGCAGCGGCGGCAACACGGTTTGAAACACGAGAGAGGTGCTGCCCGCAGTGCCGGTGTCGACGTGATACTCGCCGGCACGCACCGGACCCGGGCGAAACTCCAGCGTTGTTGATCCCAGCGCTGCGCCCCGCACCTGCCCATCGCACACCCGCTGCGCCGCGTGAACGGCCGCCAGGTGCTGACGCCGCAACCCGGGGTTCTGCCGGCGGGCGCGAATACGGTCGATCTCGAACGGCGTCTGCGTGATGATTGCAAGCGCGAGCGCCGTGCGGAGAATCTGCCCGCCGCCCTCTCCGGCGGATCCGTCGATCGAGATCATGGGCGCGGATCATACATCGTGATCGACCGCGCATCGCGGAGCATTCGGGCGCCGATGCCCCCGTGTGGCGATTGATGGACTGTTATCCGGGGCAGCGTGTCTTGAACGTCCAGGTCACGCTCGAAACGAACTCGTCGCCGTTCGTCGCAACCACCCGCCAGTAGTGCGTCGTGCACGCCGGCAGCTCGCGGACCACGTAGCTCGTCGCGGTCGTGTCGGCGATCTCCGGCGGGTTTGTGTCGACGCCGAAGTGCACGGTGTACGACGTCGCGCCCGGCACCGCCGACCACGTCAACTGCACCACGGTCGCGTTCACGTCCTCGACCATCATCGGCGCGATGCGTCGCGGCGCTTCGCTCCTGCTCAACAGCGGGTTGCCGTCAAGCGGTGCCGGCGCACCGATCAGGCATCCGCAAACCGCCAGCGCCGCCACGCCGGTGGACAGCGCGAGCGCGCCTCCCATCCATCGAGAATGACTCACGAGCATCCCTCCCCGATCGCGACCTGGGTCGCGCCGCACGCGCGGGGTGTCGACACACGCCGAACTCCCGCGCGTCGCGGCGCAGCGCGATTGTACGACGTTTCCATACGGCAAATCCAGGCCAACTCGTGCGGTGTGCCGGCCGTCGCCGCCTTCTCAACCGCCAGGCATGGCTTGCCAACCGAGACGCGTCCGAGAAGAAGCGCCGCAGAACCGGAGGCATGGGTCCGGCGTCGGCGCGGCACGGCCGGGCTCAGAGCAGGTCGATCGGATCGACATCAATCGTGAAGCGCCGCACGCGCGGCCACAGCGCTTTCGCGGCCGTCGCCGCCCGCAGCAGCGTTTGCGTGCTGTCGTCGCGTGGTGTGCGGACGATCACTTGCCAACGCAGGCGCTCGCGGGTGCGCGCCACGAGGCAGCGCGTCGCCGCATCGACCAGGATGTACGGACTTACGCGTCCTGCCAGCTCGCGCAGCGTGGTCTCCAGCGCGGTCGCCGCGTCGCGCGCCTGCCGGGGCCGATCATCCGCGAGCACAAAGCGCACGAGCCGCGAGAAGGGCGGCAGAAAAGCGGTCCGCCGGCCGGCCAGTTCCTCGGCGGCAAACGTCTCGAAATCCATCCGCGCGGCGTGCGCGACGCAGGGCGCCGTCACGTCCGCCGCCTGCACGAGCGCGAGCGAGTCGCCGGCCCGCCGCCCGGCGCGCCCCACCACCTGCGCGACAAGTTGAAACACGCGTTCCGCGCTGCGAAAGTCGGGCAGCCAGAGCGGCGCGTCGGCGTCGATGACTCCCACCAGCCGAATCCCTGCGAAGTCGAGGCCCTTCGCCACCAATTGCGTGCCCAGCAGAACGTCGACCTCGTGATCCTGAACGCGGCGCAACGCCTCGGCATAGTCCGCACGCCGCTTCAGCGTGTCGCGATCGAGCCGCAGCAGCCGGGCCGCCGGCAGGACGCGCCGCAGCTCCTCCTCGATGCGCTGAATTCCGAACCCCACGCGCTCCACCGGTGCGCCGCAAGTCTCGTCCGGGCAGCGCTTCGGCGCCGGACGGCGTTTCGCGCAGCGGTGACACTTCAACTGCTCGTCCGCCGCGTGATACACCAGTGGCCCGGCGCAGCGCTCGCAGCGCACCGTGGTGCGGCAGCGCACGCAGCGCAGCCCAACCGCGTAGCCGCGCCGGTTGTGCAGGAGAATCGTCTGGGCGCCGGCGGCAAGCGTCTTGCGCAGCTCTTCGACCAGCGCGGGCGAGAGCCCCGCGGTGCGGGCGTCGGCTTCCGCGCCGGTGCTCGGCACGACGCGAACCTCCGGCCATGCCGCGCCCGGCACACGCTCCGGCAGGCGGGCGAGGTGAAAATGCGGTGCGTGCTGCGCGTTGTACCAGGTTTCCAGGGCCGGCGTCGCCGACCCCAGCACGACCGGCACGCGCTCGATCTGCCCGCGCTTGATCGCGACGTCGCGCGCGTGCACATAGGGCGCCGACAAGCTCTTGTAGCTTCCGTCCTGCTCCTCGTCGACGACGATCAATCCCAGCCGCCGCAGCGGCGCGAACACCGCCGTCCGCGTGCCGATCACGACGTCGATCGCGCCGTCGGCGATCGCGCGGAGACTTCGCTGGCGCGTGGCCGCCGCCAGCCGGCTGTGCAGCACCGCGACGCGCTCGAAGCGGGTTGCCAACCGCTCGACCAGTTGCGTCGCGAGCACGATCTCCGGCACGAGCAGAATCGCCTGCCGCCCGGCCGCGAGGGCCGCCCGGATCGCACGCACATACACCTCGGTCTTGCCGCTTCCCGGCACGCCGAATAGCAGATGCACTCCGAACTGCCGCGCCCGTACGGCCTCGTGCACGCTCGCGAGCGCCGCTTCTTGCGCGGGCGTCAGCACCAAGTCGTCCTCGGCGCAGTGCGCGTGCACCACGCGCGGTGCCTCATCGGGCGCCGGGCGCGGCGCGGCCGGCTCCCGTCGCGCTTCGATCGCCACGACACCCAGCCGCCGCAGGCTCGCCAGCACGCCCGGGCCACACGCGGCGCGCCGCAGCAGGGCGCGCCGTTCCTGCGGCCCGGACTGAAGCGCCGCGAGCAGCGCCGCGCGTTTTTCGCTCAGGGGCCGCATCAGCTCGCCGGCGGCGCGACGCACGTAGACGACCGTGCGCATCCGCGGCGTGCGCATGGCGACGGGGATCATGGCTTCGAAAACGCGCCCGGGTGGGCACGCGTAGTAGTCGGCGACCCACAACCCGAGTTCGGCGAGTTCGCGCGTCAGCAGGGGCGCGATCGAGTGAACCGCCTGAATCGCCGGTCGCGTTTGGTCCCATTCGCTCTCGACCACGTCGACGCAAACGCCGTCCGCGCTCGACCCGCGCCGCCCGACCGGCACGCGCACGATGCTCCCGATGGTGACCTTGTCACGCAGCACCGGCGGGACGGAGTAGCTGAGCACGCGCGGAGTTCGGCGGCCGACCGCGACCACCGCGACGGGCTCGCGCCGGAATTGTCCGGCAACCGGGATGAGCCAAAGCTGCTCTTCGTTGGAGGAGTGCGTGGGCATGCGCGTCGTCCGGCGATCATCCGTGCGCGGTCTGGCGCTGCCGGCGGCCGCGTCGCGCGCCGCCATCTTATCAGCCGCGGGCGCGAATCCTACGCCAAACGCGGATGCGACTGTGGTCGCGGGCGAAACCGGTCGATACGTTCAACGTAGCCGTGGACACGAGGGTTGGGAAGCGTTTACTGCGCTGACGGAAAACGGATGGGAAGCATGTCCGACTGCGCGCCTTCGACTCGAGTCGTCGTCGCCGACGACGACGGAGCCATGCAGGCTTTGCTCGTGAGACAGCTCGAAAAGGCCGGCTACACCGTGGCCGCGTGCGGCGACGGCCTGGAGGCCCTGGAACTCGTCAAACACGCCGGCTCCTGCATCGTGGTCGCAGACTGGACCATGCCGGGAATGGACGGCGTCGAACTCTGCCGCACCGTTCGCGAACTGAGCGAGCTGCGCGTCGTCGGGATGGTCTACTTCGTGCTCCTGACCGCCCATCAGGAGAAGTCCGCGATCATCACCGGGCTCGAAGCGGGCGCGAACGATTATCTCACCAAGCCTTATCACCAGGCCGAACTGCTGGCGCGCATCCGCGCCGGCGAACGCCTCCTGCGGCTGCAGGACGAGCTCGTCGAGCGCCAGGTCGACATGCAGAAGATCAGCTCGCAGATGGCGATTCTCAATCGCAAGCTCGAGCGCCTCGCGAACACCGACGGTCTCACCGGTCTGGTGAACCGGCGCTATACGCTCGAAGCGCTTCAGCGGCTGTGGGACAAGTCGTTGGAAAGCGGCGCGCCCCTGAGCGTCGTCATGCTCGATATCGACAGCTTCAAGAAGATCAACGACACCTACGGGCACAAGGCCGGCGACACGGTGCTGATCGCGGTCGCCGCCGCGCTCCGCCGCCAGGCGCGCGGAAGCGACGTTTGCGGTCGCGTCGGCGGCGAGGAGTTCCTGATCCTGCTGCCCGCGTCCGACCTGAATCAGGCCGCCGCTGCCGCCGAACGCGTCCGCCGTGCCATCCAGGCTCGCCTGATCGACGTCGGCGCCGCGTCCCTTGAAGTCACGGCGAGCGTGGGTGTCGCACAGCGCGGACCGCACTGCGCGACGCCGGACGAACTGGTTTGCACGGCGGATCGGATGCTCTATCACGCCAAGGAAGCCGGGCGAAACCAGGTGTGGGTCGCCGAGGGCGTCGACCAGGGTCGCCGCGTCGAACTCCCGGAGAGCCAGTTCATCGGTGATTTCGATAGCGCCGCCGACAGCGACGCGACCGTCGCCACCGCGACGCGCACACTCCCCGACGGCCGGGTCGTTCGCGAACGCCGCGCCGGGGCGCGTTGAGCGGTGCGCCGCGCGACCCCGCGACGGCACACTCCCGGACGCAGGCCGCGATTCCGCGACGTGGACGGCGTAGAATACCCGCTATGCGCATCCTTCTCGTCAACGACGACGGCATCCTCGCGCCGGGCATCGAGGCGCTTTATTCCGCCATCTGCGATCTCGGCCACGTCGACGTGGTCGCGCCCGAGACCGCGCAGTCCGCCATGGGACACGCCATCACAGTCCTCAACCCGCTCACCACGCACCGCGTGCACGTGAACGGCGTGTTCCACGGCTGGAGCGTCGACGGACGCCCCGCAGACTGCGTCAAGCTCGCGATGCTCGAACTGCTCGATCAGCGCCCCGACTTCGTCCTCAGCGGCATCAACGCGGGCGCAAACACCGGAATCAACGTGCTCTACAGCGGAACGGTCGCGGCGGCCGTCGAGGCCGCGTTCTTCCGCGTTCCGTCGATGGCGGTCTCGCTCCAGCTCTCGGACGAGCTCGATTTCCGCCGCGCCGGCGTCATCGCCCGCCGCGTCTTTCAGACCTTTGTCGCCGCACCCCGCGCGCCGGGTACGTGCGTCAACGTCAACATCCCCGCGCTCGACCGCGGCGACCCGCGCGGCGTGCGCATCTGTCACCAGAGCACGTCGCCGATGGAAGATCACTATCGCAAGACGACGAACGACCGCGGCCTCACGATCTACACGCTGGACGGGCGGCTGCCCGACGATGACGCCGACTCCGCGAGCGACCTCGCGGCGCTCCGCGCGGGGTACGTCGCGGTCACACCGCTGCGATTCGACCTGACCGACCGCACGCGCCTCGATGAGCTCGGAGAATGGGCCTGGCCTGCCGGATTCAGCGACGCCGACCACACGCCGCCGCGGCTCGCGCGCGACTGAGTCGCTGTTCTCGCTTCCGCGGCGCACCGCATCGGTCGGGCGCCGGCTCCTAATCCGCCTCGCGTCCGCTGCCGTGCGCATAGACGATCCGCCCGCGCTTGATCACGTAGCGCGTCCGCGACCGCCCCGGCGTGTACATCCAGTCATCGAGGCTCGCGGCGTCGAGCACCACGAGGTCGCCGTCGAATCCCGGGGCGAGCGACCCGATCCGCGTGTGCTCGTCGATCGCCGCCGCCGCGTTCGCCGTGCACGCCGCCAGAACTTCGAGCGGCAGCATTCGCAACTGGCAGCACGCGATGTTCATGATCAGCGGCAGCGAGTCGATCATGCACGAGCCCGGGTTGAAGTCGGTCCCCAGCGCGACCGGCAACCCCGCGTCGATCAAACGCCGCGCCGGCGCGTGCCCGATTCCGAGGAAGAACGAAGTCCCCGGCAGCACGACCGGGATCGTCCCAGCGGCGCGCAGCGCGTCGATGCCGGCGTCATCGGTGTGCTCCAGGTGATCCGCCGAAACGGCGCCGCACTCGCCCGCCAGCCGCGTTGCGCCGATCTGCCCCAATTCGTCCGCGTGAATCTTCAGCTTCAGCCCCGCGGCCGTCGCCCGCTCGAAGACGCGCCGCGTCTGTGCCACGTCGAATGCGCCCACGTCGCAGAACACGTCGCAGAACCGCGCCAGTTTTTCGCGCGCGAACTCGCGCAACAGCGCCGCGTCGCTGATCGCGTCGATGAACGCGTCCGCGCGACCGTCATACTCCGGCGGCAACGCGTGCGCCCCTAGGTACGTCGGCGCAACGTCGATCGGCGACAGCCGCGCCAGTGCGCGCATCGCCAGCAACTGGTCGCGCTCCGACTCGCGGGACAATCCGTAGCCGCTTTTGCACTCCACCGTTGTCACGCCGAAGGCGAGCATCCGCATCAGGCGCGGCAGATTCTCGTAAACGAGCTGCTCGACCGTGGCGGCGCGCACCGCGTGCATCGTCGCGCGAATCCCGCCGCCGGCCTGCATGATCGACAAGTACGACTCGCCCGCGATGCGGCGCACAAACTCGGCCGCCCGCTGTCCGGCGAACGGGATGTGCGTGTGCGGATCGATGAGCCCCGGAATCGCCAGCCCGCCGTCCGCGGACAGCGCGACCGTGCGCGCCGGAGTCGGGGCGTCGCGTCGCGGGCCCAACCACGCGATCCGACCGTTGTCTATCCACACGGCGGCGTCGCGCTCGAGCGGGATGTTCCGCATCGCACCGCCTCGCAGCGGTCCTTGCGGAACCACGGCCAGACAGCCGATGTCGGTGACGAGCAGCGAAGCGGGCGAGATCGGAGCGAAGTGCATCGCGTGCGTCTCCCGCGTGTGCGCGCCGGACCGCCGCGGCCCGTGCGCGGCGGCGCCGCGCGCCGCGTGTGCCCGCGGACCATTGTGCCACACCTGGAACGACCGAATAATAAGATGTGCAGATGCCCGGCTCCAGCCGGCAACACCGACCCACAGAAAGGACGCGTGTCATGATCGCGGCGCGGCGAGCTTTCGGAGCGGTACTTCTGTCGGCTTTTCTGCTGGGCTCCCAGATGGGCGGATGCACCATCACCATCGATCCGCCGCCCCCGCCGCCGGACGACTCCGACCCCAATCCGCCGCCGCCGCCGCCACCGCCCACGACCGTGAAAATCCGCCTCGTCAACGACGCCCAGGTCACGCTCGATCCCGAGCTCTACCTTTCCCCAGACGGCCTCGGCGACGTCAACCAGATCTTTGATCTGGCGAACAAGTTCACGCGCTTCGGCGTCGGCGGACGCGGCCTGCTCGTCGGCCGCGGCGACGCGCTCATCGAGCTGGACTGCACCGCCGTCCGCACGCTCGCGACCCGCGGCGGCCTCTTCGGCGAAGACCTCAACGCCCCCGTCGGCGCAGGACAGCAGCGCATCAACTATCTCGACGGCAGCTTTCTCTGCGGCGACACGATTACATTTCGCTACGACGGCAGCGGCACGAACTTCACCACCACGGTCACGGTCTCGCGCTGAGCGCCGCCGAACTCAGCCGGAGGGCGCACACCCAAGCAGTGTGCGCAGATCCTCGTTGGATCTGCGCCTGGAGCGCAAGCGCGTGGGCGTGTGCGGCGACGCATGGAATTGCGGACCACACGCCGCGCTCGCGCGTGGGGCGCGGATCACGCCGCGAACCCGCGAACCCTGAATTAGCCCTGCGCTTTGAGCTTCTCGGCCTTCGCGGCGGCCTCTTCGATCGCGCCCACGTACATGAATGCCTGCTCGGGCAGGTGATCCCACTTGCCGTCGCACAGCTCCTTGAAGCTGCGCAGCGTGTCCTCTCTCTTGGTGTAGTTGCCCGGGAAGCCGGTGAATTGCTCGGCGACGAAGAACGGCTGGCTGAAGAAGCGCTCGATTTTGCGCGCCCGGCCGACCACCTGCTTGTCCTCCTCGCTCAGCTCGTCGACACCCAGAATCGCGATGATGTCCTGCAGGCTCTTGTAGCGCTGTAGGATCGCCTGTACACGCCGGGCGATCTGGTAGTGCTCCTCGCCGACGACGCCGGGATCGAGAATCCGGCTCGAACTGCCGAGCGGGTCGATCGCGGGATAGATGCCCTTCTCCGCGATGGAACGCTCCAGAACAATGAACGCGTCGAGGTGCGTAAACGTGGTCGCGGGCGCGGGGTCGGTCAGGTCGTCGGCGGGCACGTACACCGCCTGCACGCTTGTCACCGCGCCCTGGCTGGTCGACGTGATTCGCTCCTGCAACTCGCCCATCTCCGTCGCCAGCGTCGGCTGGTAGCCCACCGCCGACGGCATGCGACCGAGCAGCGCGGACACCTCCGAGCCAGCCTGTGAAAATCGGAACACGTTGTCGACGAACAACAGCGTGTCCTTGCCCGACTGGTCGCGGAAATATTCCGCCATCGTCAGCGCCGTCAGCGCCGCGCGCAGACGGGCGCCCGGCGGCTCGTTCATCTGGCCGAACACCATCGCGGTCTGGTCGATGACGGACTTGCCGGTGTTGCCGATCTTCGCGTGCTGCATTTCCAGCCAAAGGTCGTTGCCTTCGCGCGTTCGCTCGCCCACGCCCGCGAACACCGAGAACCCGCCGTGCTGCGTCGCGATCCGCGCGATCAGTTCCTGGATCACCACCGTCTTGCCCAGCCCCGCGCCGCCGAACAGACCGATCTTCCCGCCGCGAACGAACGGCACCATCAGGTCCACGATCTTGATGCCGGTCTCGAATTGCTCGGTCTTCGGTGTGAGATCGGCGAATTCCGGCGGCTGGCGGTGGATCGGCCGGCGCTCCTTGGCGGCGACCGCGCCGCGCCCGTCGATCGGCTCGCCGATCAGATTGAACACGCGTCCCAGCGTGCCTTCGCCCACCGGCACTGAGATCGGCGCGCCCGTGTCGATCACCGGCGTGCCGCGCACCAGTCCGTCCGTGCCGCCCAGCGCGATCGCGCGGACGCGTCCGCCGCCGATGTGCGACGCGACTTCGCACCAGAGCGTCTCGTCCTCGAAGCGCCCGCCGACATCACGCCGGACGGTCACCTTCAGCGCGTTGTAGATCGTCGGCAGGCTGCGCTCGTCAAACTCCGCGTCGAGCGTGGAGCCGATGACCTGTGTGACCCGGCCGATGTTTTCCTTGGTTGCTACCATTCGCTGCTCCGCAAGATAAGGCCGAAGGCCGAAAGCCAAAGGCCGAACACACCACCATGCCCCAACGAATCCCGACTCCGCTCCGACCTCCATGCGATCGCCGTCCCGGACCGGCACACTCGCCGAGCCAGAACATCGCCGGCGGTGGTTCGTGGCATCGCGTTCACCCTCCGCACGGTCCGCACCGCAAACTCGAGCGCGCGTCGCCGCAGGTTTCGCGGCGTGGCTTCCGGTGCCGCGCGGCCGTCGTTCCGTCGCTTCGCGATGAATCGACATCCGACTACGGCCGCCGGATGCGCGCAAGCCATTGCCGCGGCGATGCACGCGGAGCCGTTTCGCGGCCGCCGGCGCGCTCACACTCGGCCTCGCGCCATACCGCTCCACAATCCGCGACGGACCGGGTCGCCGCTCGGCCTTGGGCCCTCGGCCGCTGGCCTTCTAATTCACCGCCTCCGCTCCGCCCACGATGTCCGCCAGCTCCAGCGTGATCTGCGATTGCCGCGCGCGGTTGTACAGCCGCGTCAACGACTTGATCATGTCGGTGCTGGCCTCGGTCGCCGACTTCATCGCCACCATGCGCGCGATCTGCTCGCTGACAATCGCGTCGTTGAAGAACTGGAACAGCCGCACCTTCACCGTCTCGGGAATCAGCCGCGCCAGCAGAATCTCGGGCGCGGGGCTGAACTCGAACTGCGCCCGCCACGCGGGCAGCGGGACGGCGATCGGGCCGGCGCCCGCCAGGCCACTCGCCGCCGGCGGGCTGGCCGCCTCGGACGGCTCCGCGACGATCGGGAGCAGCTGCGCGACGGTGGCGCGCTGCACGCCCGCGGACACATAGCGGGTATACGCGACGTCGACCCGCGCGATCTGGCCGCTCTCGTAGAGCTTCATGTAGCGTTCGGCCAGCGCCGCGACGCGTGCAAAGGCGATCTTGTCCTCGACATCGGTGATCGTGTCCGCGACCGGGACGCGCACGAACTTCAGAAACGCGATGCCCTTCTTGCCGACCACGTCCATCTTCGCATCGATCCCGCGCGCCGCGAGCGCCTTGCGCTGCTCGACCGCGTGCCGCAGGATCGACGCGTTGTACGCGCCGCACAAGCCGCGGTTCGACGTGATCGTCAGCAGCACGCTCGCCCTGGCGGCGGCGTTCTCGCGCAAGAGCGGATGATCGACCGTGCCGGCGCCCGAGAGCGTCTCGATCATCTCGGTGATCTTGGTCGTATAGGGCTTCGTGGCGACGGCCCGCTTCAGGCAGCGCTGAAAACGCGTCGTCGCGATGAGCTGCATCGTCTGCGTGATCTTGCGGATGTTCCGCACCGCTTTGCGACGCTTGACGATCTGACGAGCCTTGGCCATCTCAACCTCGGTTAGTAGGCAGCCAGCTCGGCCGCGACCTCGGACCAGAACGCCGCGCGCTGGGCATCAATCTCGTCAGCGGCGACCGCCGACACGAGCGCTGACAGGTCCGCCAATCGCTCCGCGGCCGTGTTCGTGAACAGCAACTCCGCCGCCCACTGCGGGCCGACAAAGCTGTCGCCGCCGCAGGCGGCGCACGTCGGTTCACAGCACTCGCCGGCAATCAGCGCAACAAACGGATCGATGTCGAAGTTATTGAAGGCGCCGTCGCAGTTCGCGTCGCCATGATACACGGCACTGCCGTCCGACGCGTTCGCCGGGTTCCCAAGACCGGGATAATCCGCCTGGTACGACGCCGGCGAGCCGAGCGCCTGAACGAACGGATCAATATCAAAATTATTGACGAGGCCGTCGTTGTTCATGTCGCCGCGGCACGGCTGAATCTCCCACACCCGCGCCGCGGGCGTGTTCAACGTGTAGGTCGTCGAACTCACCGAAATCGTCGCGGCCGCGTTCCAGTCATGCCCCGAATCCCACCCGTCATAATCCACGGCGATCGCGCCCGACGCGGCCCGCGTGTCCGTGACCTCGATCCGCGGCGACGCGCCCGACGCCGGTAGCGACCCGTTGATTCTGATCTGGCCGGCGAGATTGCCCGTGACCTTGACCGCTCCGGTGAGATTTCCACCCACGGAGATTACTGAACCCGCGCTGCTTGCACCAGTCTCGATGCTCCCGGACGCGCCGCCCGAGACCGCGACGCGGCCAGCGATCGATCCCAGTACGCGAACAACCCCCGTCGCGCCGAAATCGCCAGTCAGTTCGATCAGCCCGCTCGCTGCCAGCTCCTGAGCGGCGCGCACGAGCCCGTTCGTCGTACCGGTGATGGACACTTTTCCCAACAGCGGGCCGTCAACAAGAACCTGGCCGCCGCCCGCGAGGCCGGAATTCAGCCGAATCACGGCTCCCGAGCGATGCTCGTTGCCGACCGAGACCTCGCCGGCTGCGCTGCCATTCACCTGAATTGTCGCCGCCCCCCCCGTGTTTCGCCCGATCCGCACGCGGCCGCCGGATGGAACGCTGCCGGAGACCAGGATCGTGCCCGCATTTCCGGCGCCGGCGGCGAAGTCGCGCCCCACGTTGAGCTGGCCCGATCCGTTGCCGCCGATCGTGAGGGTCTGCCCCGAGGTCGGGAAAATATCCCAGACATCCAATCGTCCGGCAAGATTTCCGGGGATTGTAGAGCGCGTCAGGTGCATCGTGCTGGCGAAGATCGTCACGCCGCTGTTGATGGATCCAGACAGGTGGAGTTCCAGCGGACCGCCCGAAGTGTTTCCCGCGAGAGAATCGAAGTCGCACTCATTCGCGATCGATACTCCTTCCAACACGACAATTAGCTGCTGAACCGGCACGGAACTATCCGCCTCGGTCGAAACGCCACGAACGTTCAGGGAGCTTCCTTGCCCGAATGTCGGAGAGTTTTGATATCGAATGTACCACAAGCCGCCTCGTTTAAGCGTAAGTCGCCCGGAGATAGGGTTGAATCCGTACGCCGCAGTCGGAACGCTCTGAGACGCATTCAGCGTAAACACGCACCAACCCCCGCCATCGCCAGAATAGCTCAGCGATGTCGCCAAACACCTACCTTGTACAATAAGTAGAATGACCAATGTCACAATCGGTCGCATATGTTCCTTCTCCGCACGATCGCACCTACTCCGATGCTAGCCACAACAACGGTGAGAGAACTTGGTTCCGGAATGACGCTGACATCTACGTACGACCAGACGGAGTGCGACGCCGCGCCAATGAGCGTGTCGCCCCAGGCGATGCGACCGCCAGCCGCAAGCGCCTCACCTGAAAAGCGCCCGGAAAATGCAAAGGTCTCCCCAACAAAGAATGAGTAAGTGTCGAAGTCATGAGAGACGAGATGAAAGTCATTCGGTTGGCCGGGCACAAGTGGTACGTTGTGCTCCACGACGCCACCGGGCGGTTCGTCCGCGGACACGAAGTCGACCCCCAGGAAAATCTCCGTGTACGTGCGATTTGGCGCAAGCACGAGCACGCTGATGTCACTGCGCCCATTCGATCGCGTGTTCGCGACGGTCTGCATCCGCCAGCTCACGCGTAGCTCTTCGCCCAAATCGAGCGACAGAGCGCCTGCTGGAGATAGGTACGTGTCGAAGCTGGAGATCGATCCGGACGTATCGAGTTCAAACGCGCCAGCGTCCGTGCTCCGAGCGGTCGTCCCGTCGGGATCGCTGAACAAGCGCTCCCAGCCATCGCCTTCTGGAAAAGTCTCCGTAGGCTCATAGCGCAGGTGATACGGCGCAGCCTGCGCAGCGGTCGCGAGCAGGAGCGCACCCCAGGCGCACCATGCTCCTCGTCCGATCAGCGCGTTAATGGCTCGCATACCGCGAAGTCCCTTCGCGTCCCGTTGCTTGCGTGGCGGGCTGACCCTCTGCGCCCGCCGCGCCACTGACCTCGCTGCCTATTTCACGGGCGGCTTCGCTGCGGTCGTGAACAGCCGCTTGAAGTTGCCGACGATCTCCTTCATCCTCCCGTCGAGCTCGTCGGTCAGCTTGCCGCCCTTCAGCAGCGCGTCGGGAACCTCCGGGAATTCGTCGCGATAGTGCTTCAGCATGCGCTCCTCGAACTCGCGCACGCGATCCATCGGCACGTCGTCGAGAAAGCCCCGCGCCCCCGCGTGAATGCTCAGCACCTGGTCGATCACGTTCATCGGGGCATACTGCGGCTGCTTCAGCAGCTCGACCATGCGCTTGCCGCGATCAAGCTGTCGCTGCGTCGCGGGGTCGAGCTCCGTGCCGAGCTGCGCGAAAGCCTCCAGCTCGCGGAACGCGGCGAGGTCGAGCCGCAGCGAGCCGGCGATCTTCTTCATCGCGGGAATCTGCGCGTTGCCGCCCACGCGGCTGACCGAGATGCCGACGTTGATCGCGGGCCGCACGCCGGCGAAGAACAGGTCGGGCTCAAGATAGATCTGCCCGTCGGTGATCGAGATCACGTTGGTCGGGATGTACGCGGATACTTCGCCTTCAAGCGTCTCGATCACCGGCAGCGCGGTCAGCGATCCGCCGCTGCCGGGCACCTTGCGGATTTCGTGGCTGGCCTTGTCCGGCAGCGCGTCGAGATCGTGCTGAGCGCGTTCGGTGTCCTGGTTGCCGACATAGACCTTGCCGTTGACCCCCGTCTTCGCGTCCTTCGGCGCGTCCTTTCTCACAATGACGCGCTTCTCTGCGAGCTTGCACGAACGCTCCAGCAACCGGCTGTGCAGATAGAACACGTCGCCGGGATACGCCTCGCGTCCCGGCGGACGCCGCAGCAGCAGCGAGAGCTGGCGATACGCCTGTGCCTGCTTGCTGAGATCGTCGTAGATGCACAACGTGCCGCGGCCCTGCTCGTACATGAAGTATTCGGCCATCGCGCAGCCCGCGTAGGGCGCGATGTATTGCAGCGGCGCGGGGTCGGACGCGCTGGCGACGACCACGATCGAGTAGTCCATCGCATGGTGCTTGCGCAGCGTCTCGACCAGCCCGGCGATGGTCGATTCCTTCTGCCCGATCGCCACGTAGACGCAGATCACGTCGCCGCCGCGCTGGTTGATGATCGTGTCGATCGCGATCGCGGTCTTGCCGGTCTTGCGGTCGCCGATGATCAGCTCGCGCTGTCCGCGGCCGATCGGGATCATCGCGTCGATCGCCTTGACACCCGTCTGGAGCGGCTCGGTCACCGGCTGGCGCTCGGCGATGCCGGGCGCGCGATACTCCAGCGGCCAGCGGTGCGGCGACTGGATCGGTCCTTTGCCGTCGAGCGGCCGGCCGAGCGGATCGACGACGCGCCCGATCATCGCGTCGCCCACGGGCACGCTCAGCAGCTTGCCGGTCGCGCGGACCTCTTCGCCTTCCTTGATGTCCAGGTAGTCGCCGAGCACGACGGCGCCGATCGAGCTTTCTTCGAGGTTGAAGACCTGTCCGATCGCGCCGCTCGCAAACTCGAGCATTTCGCCGGCCATCGCCTTGCTCAGCCCGTAAATGCGCGCGATGCCGTCGCCGACCTCGAGCACCTTGCCCACTTCGGCGACGTCGAGCTGCGATTTGAACTGCGCGACCTCCTGCTTGATGATGGTCGCGATCTCGCTGGCCTTGAATTTCATGTGCGTCTCTCGCTTGTTCCGCGCTCGTTTCAACCGCCGCCCATCGGCGTGCGCTGCCGACCCGCGCTGGGGAATTTTCTGACTCGCGTCGACCGCGCCGCTAGCCTTCGACCCCGACGGTCAAGCCGAGCTCGCCGCGCGTTCGCAACCGCTGCGCCGCGCCGCGCAGTTGACGGCGCACCGAATCGTCGTAGCGCCAATCGCCGATCTGGAGAATCAATCCGCCGAGAATCTGCTCGTCCACGCGAAAATCGACCAGCGGCTGCTGTCCGGAGAGCTTGCCCGCGATCGCGCGGACCTGCTCGCGCCCGGCGTCGTCGAGCGGAACCGCGGTCGTCGCGACCGCCTCCACCTGCCCCGCCGCCCGCTCCTGGCGCAACACGAACGCACGCCGCAGCGGCTCGACGAAGCCGACGCGCCCGTTGCGATTCGCGACCAGCAGCGTGTTGAGCACAAGGTCGCTCAGCTTGCCGCGGAACCACTTTTCCAGCAGTCCGGCGCGGCGTTCCGAGTCGAGCGCTTCGGAGCGAAAGAACGCCGCCAGCTCGTCATCCGCTGCCACCATGCCTGCCAGCGCGTCGAGCTCCGCGCGAACGTCGGCGACGGCGTCCTGGGCCAGGGCCAGCTCAAAGAGCGCCTGCGCGTACACGTCGGCGAGTTCGAGCTGGCGATCGAGTGTTTCGGGCATCGGTCTTCCAAACTCGCATGCGCACGAAGCGCACGTCCACATCCGCGGCGCGCAACCAACGCACGCCTGCATGTCCCGGTCCAGCGGCCCCGCGCGCCATCGGGCGGCGCGCTAGTTCGCGCTCGATTTCATGCGTTCCAGCGACTCGCTTACCAGGGCCCGGTGATCGTCTGGACGCAATTCCTTGTGGATGATCCGCCCGGCAACCTGCACCGCAAGGTCGGCCGCCTGGTCATACACCGACTTGACAGCGGCGTCGGTGGCGAGCTGAATCTCCCGCCGGGCGCGCGCGATCATCTCGTCCGCCTCGCGGCGGGCCTCGTCGTGGATTCGGCGACGCACCGCCTCGGCGTCGCGCTTGCCTTCGTCGACGATCGCCGTCGCCTCCTGCCGGGCGCGGTCGAGCTGCGCGGCATACTGCTTGAGCAACTCGGCTGCGTCGCGCCGTTCGCGCTGGGCGTGCTCCAGCGCTCCGCGAATCGCGTCTTCGCGCTGCTGCTGCGACTGAAGCAGCGGTTTCCACGCCGCTTTGCCCAACACCGTCAACAGGATCAGGAAGATGCCGAGCGTGAACACGACGTTGCCCAGATCGCCCGCGAACGGGTTGGGCTTGTGCGTCTCGTGCCCGTCGGTGGCGGCAGTTGCGGCGTGCGCGCCGCCTGGCGCCGGCGTGTCCGCGTGCAAGGACGGCGCGGCGTTCAGTGTCAGCAGGGCCAGCCAAACGCTCACGAGTCGAGTGGTGCGGCTGCGCACTTCGACCTCCTTCGCGGCGGCGCGCCGCGGCGCCTCGGGCGCGCCCGCGCGGCCGAGCGTGAAATCCGCATCATCTACTTCAAGAGGCCGACCACCACCGCGAACAGCGTCGCGCCTTCGATCATGCCCGCCGTCACGTACATCGGCAGCATCATCGTGCCGGCGGCTTCCGGCTGGCGCGCGATCGATTCGACGATGCCGCCGCCGATCCGCCCGATGCCGAGGCCGCCGCCGATGACCGCGAGCCCCGCGCCGACGGCCCCGAGGCCGCCGCCGATGGGCGCTACGTTTACGGACGGCGCGCCGCCCTGCGCCTGGGCCGCTTCCGCCGCCATCAGTCCAAAGCCGAAGACCAGCATCGCCAGTGCCGTGATCGCACGTGCCTTTTTCATGGTCCGCACCTTTCTTCGTCTAATAAAGCCCGGCCGAGCGCTCTGCCGGCCGATGTTGGTTCCACTCGCTAGCCTGCACCGCGTCAGGCATGGGCGGGCGCCGGCGCCGCGCCGTGGCTCGCATCGGGTCCGTGCCCGAGTTCGTGTTCATGCTCGTGTTCATGCTCGATATTGACAGCTTGTCCGATGAACACGGCCGTCAGCAGCGTGAAGATCAGTGCTTGCAGCGGCACGACCAGCACCAGTTCGAGCGTGCTGACGAAGAGGCTGCCGAGCACGATAACGACCATCACGACGCTGCCGCCCACGACGCCCAGGGCGCCGGCCTGCGCCATGGTGTCGGACATCGTGAGCAGAAAGCCGATCAGGACCGCGAGCAACACGTGCCCCGCCATCATGTTGGCGAAGAGCCGAATGGTCAGCGCGAAAATGCGCGCCAGCAGCCCGACGATCTCCAAGGGTCCGAAGAGGATGATGTTGAACGGGAACGGCCCGACGCTGAAGAAGTGCTTCAGGAACGCCGTCCCGCCGAGCCGCACGCCGTGATACACGATCATGAAGAGCGTGCACAGCGCCAGCGTCGCCGTCACCCAGACGTTGCCCGTGGGTGTACCGCCGAGTATCGGCACGCCGCCGAACAGCACCTTGTTCCACGGGTCCAGCGGCACCATTCCCAGCAGATTGCACATCAGGATGAAGAAGAACACGGTCCACAGATACGGCGTGAACGTGTCGGTGTGCTTGCCGAGCGCCGGGCGGAAGACGTTCTCCCGCAACGTCACGCAGATCCACTCCAGCGCGTTCGCCAGAAACCCCCGCGGCACGTGCCGGCCGATGTCGTCCGTCCCGGCACGCTTGCGCGCTGCCAGGGGGATCAGCCACAGCAACAGCAGCCCCGCCAGGATCTGCATCACGATCTGATTGCTGAGGATCGTGAACTCGAACGAGCCGTTCTGGTTCAGCGTGATGATCGGGTGCTGAACAACGTGATCGATCGGGTCGTGACTGCCGCCGCTGCTGGCCAGCAAGAGTGAATTCATGAGGCCGCCTTGTCCATGCGCTGCACCAGCCGCACAAGCGCCAGGCTGTCGACGAACATCAGCACCAGGTAGGCCAGCGCCATCCAAACCAGCACCGGCCCGCGCTCCAGCCTCCCGCCGAGCACCACCGCCGCGGTCAGCAGGATCACGACGCCAAAACGCACCACGATCCCCTGGAACATTGCCGACACGCGCTGCGGCGCGGGGTGGTTGAGCGCCAGGATCGGCGGCGCCAGGCCGGCCAACGCCGCCACGAGCGAGATCGCGATTCCGGTCAGCATCCCGACCGGCCCGGACGCACCCGCCAGCGCCGTCGTCGGGAAGTACCCAAGCAGCGCGAGCGCCGCCGCCGTCAGCGTCGAAAGCAACGCGAAGCGCCGATAGACGCCGGCGACACTAAGCGTGCTACCTGCCGGTGGCGTCGTCACGATCATTCGATCCCGGTTCCTCACTGGTGGGCCGCGGAGCGGGCCGCGAACCAAACTGCCGCTGCGTGAGCCGGATCGCCCGCCGCAGAAAGTTGTACATACCGCCGATGATGCCGAGAATCGCGCCCGTCGCGACACCGACCGGCGCGGTGCCGAACTTCCAGTCGACCCAGTATCCGAACAGCGTCAAGCCGATGATCGCCCCGGCCAGCTCACCACCCATGCCGGCGTATCGCAGCCAGGCGGTCGGATCGTCCTGATTGCCGCGCGGATCGCGCGGCACCGGTTCCGACGGCATCGCTCCACCTGCCCGTTCACCGGCAAGGTGACGTTGCACCCTTTCGTGGGAACTTCAGCCGGGGCGGTGAATGTAGCAAACGACACCCGCACGTCAAGACCCGCGCCATCGCCGCGAGAGTTTCGAGCGCCCCGTGTCGTGGCGATTCAGGCGCGACCGCGGCCGGTGAAGGTGCGTCCAGTTCTGAGCTGCACCGGCCACGGATCAGAATCCGCCGCTTGGCGCGTCGCAACCCGCCCCGCCAAGCGGCGGGCCCGGGCGCACCGGCCGGTTGTGGCGTCTGGCCCCGTGCTTGGCGCACGGGGTTCCGATTCGCTGCCGCGCGCGGGATGCCCCCCCGCTGCGTGGACGCGTGGTGCGCCGCTTTGACGCGGGGCGCGCCGGGCGCGATCATGCCGGCGTGACGCGCGGACTCCGCCGCGTTCCCACCGTCGAGGTCGTTTCATGGCGGTCACGCTCATTCTCGGTCGAGCCGGCGCCGGCAAGACGCGCGCGTGCCTCGATGCGATCGTCGCGGCGCTCGCCGAACCCGCCCCGACCAGTGCAGGCGCGGCGCTCGCCGCGGTCGACCACGAACCCGGCCCACTGTTACTGCTGGTCCCGGAGCAGGCGAGCTTTCAGATGGAGCGCGCCCTGGCGCTCCGCGCCCGCGGCGGCGGATTGGTGCGCGCCGAAGTGCTGAGCTTCTCGCGGCTCGCACATCGCGTGCTCGCGGCCGACGGCGTCGCGCCCACGTTTCTGGCGCCCGCGCTGCGGACGCTGGCGCTACGCGCCGTGTTTGAACGCTCGACCGCGCGGCGCGGGCCCTTCGCGACGGCGCAGCGCACGGCCGGTTTTTTCGAACGGCTGAACCGGCTGGTCGCGGAGCTGTTGCGCGAGGATGTCGGCCCCGAAGCGCTGCGCGCCGCCGCCGCGGCGCTGCCCGGCGCCGCGGGTGACAAGGTGCGCGCGATTGCGGAGATTCTTGCCGACTACCAGGCGTGGCTCGGGCCGGAGCGTTACGACCCCGCGACGCAGCTCGCGCTGCTCCGCCAGCGAATCGCGACCAGTCCGCAGCTGCGCCAGGCGCGCATCTGGGTCGACGGCTTCGCGGGCTTCACGGGGCAGGAGCTCGCCACGCTCGTCGCGCTGGGGGGTGGCGCGCGCCAATTGCACATCACGCTCTTGCTCGACGCGGTGGCGCACCCGGTGACGCCCGGAACAGACGAGCTGCGCCTCTTTCACCCGACGGAGACGACGCGTGCGCGGCTCGAAGCGCTGTTTCGCGCTGCGCGCGTGGCGCTCGCGCCCCCGGTGCTGCTCGTTGCAGATCCGCCGCCGCGTTTCGCCGCCGCGCCTCACTTGGCCGCGCTGGAGCGCGGGTTCGACGTGCCCAGCGAGTCGTCCGCGGAACCGAGCGCCGCGCCCGGCGGCGGGCCCGCCGCTGACACGCGGGCGCCGGGCCGGGCCGCGGCCGGCGCGCCGCATGCCAGGGTTTGCGGAGCCGACGCAGCACTACTGCGGTGCGTGGTGCCGATCCGCGTACTGGCATGCCGATCGCATCGCGAGGAACTGGAGCAGGCCGCACGGCACATCCGCGCGCAGATCGCGGCGTCCGGCGGGCGGCTGCGGTTTCGCGACTTCGCGGTCATCGCCCGCGACCTGGAGCCGCTCGCGGGGCTGGTCGAAGAGGTCTTTCGCGAATACGAGACGCCGTGCTTCATCGATCGCCGGCGGCCGCTGAGCACGCACGCGCTGAGCCGCTTTATGGACGCGCTGCTCGAGGCTGTCGCGAGCGACTTTGCGTTGGAGCCGGCGGCGCGCCTGCTGCGGACGGGGCTTCTGCCGCTCTCGCGCGAGCACGCCGAGCGCCTGGAAACCGTCATTCGTATCGGGCAGGTGCGCGGGTTGCGCCGTTGGCAAGAGGCGGCCTGGGACTTCGGCGCGGATCGTCCGTGGGACAATCGCCCAAACTCGCGCGCCGAACGGGCCCAGTCGGGCAGCGCCGCCGACCGCGCCGCACTGCTCGCCGCGCGACGGTGCGTCGTGACCGCGGCGGAGCCGCTCGTGCACCTCGCCGCGAGTGGTGCCGGCGCACCCGGCGCCACCTGGGCGGCGGCGCTTCTGGACGCGCTGGAAGCGCTGCGGGTGCGCGCCCGGATCGCGGAGTGGATTGCCGAAGCGCGGCAGGCGCGCGACTGGGAGACGGCCGAGACGCATCGACTCGCGTGGGATTCGCTGGTCGAGCTGCTGGACGGCATGCACGTCGTGCTCGACGAGACGCGGCTCAGGCTCGATGACGTGGCCGCCGTCCTGTCGGGCGCGCTGCGGGACGCGACGATCGGACTGGCGCCGCCCACGCTCGACCAGGTTCTCGTCAGCGCGGTGGAACGCAGCCGTCACCCGGACATCAAGCAGGCCTGGCTGATGGCGTTCAACGAGGGCGTGTTCCCGGCACGGCCGGCTGACGACGCGCTGCTCACGCGCGATGAGCGGCAGGCTCTGGCCGAAGCCGGGCTTGAGGCTCTCGGGACACGCGCGCGGGACGTGTTCGGCGAGCGCCTCCTCGCCTACATCGCGATGACGCGACCGTCCGAAACGCTCACGCTCAGCTACGCGACCGCCGCCGCCGACGGCGCCGAGATGCTGCCTTCGCCCCTGCTCGACGAGCTGGGCGCGTGCGGCGTGGCGATCGAGTTTGAGGTGCCTACAGATGAGGCGCCGCCGGTCGCGGCGGTGGAAGCGGCCCGCGGGTATCTCGGCGCATCGCGCGAGCGGTCCGCGCGCCCGGCGGGATTCGAGCGTCATCAACGGCTGCGCGCGGCGTTGGCGGAGCCGCTCCGCGCGCAAGTCGAGCGACTGCTGCGCGGGCTGACCTATCACAACGAGCCGCCGGCGCTGCCCGACCGCGGGCGTGTGGCGTGCGGCGCCGACGAGCTGGCCTGGAGCGGATCGCAGTCGGAGATCGAGACCTACATTCAGTGCCCGTTTCAGCACTTTGCGCGCCACGCGCTGCGGCTCGATCCGGACTTCGGTCCGCCCCCGGTTCACTCGGAACTCGGCACGATCGCGCACGCGATTCTCGCGGATGTGACGCGGCGCGCCATCGGCTCGCCCGGCGGCGTCCACGCGCTGGATGACGAGGCGTGGGAGGCGCTCGTCGCCGCCGCGTTCGGCGCCTTCGAGGCGCGTCTCTCGCGCGACTGGATCGAGCGCAACCCGCGGCTGGCCTTCCTCGTGCGCGTGCTGGAACGCGGACTCCGCGAGCTGCTGCGCGCCCATGTCGCCCGCTGGCGCGCCGGGCGCTTCGCGCCGCGGCTGGTGGAGCATCCCTTCGATCCGACCGACCCGTGCGGCGCGGTGCGGCTGCGTCTACCCGACGGTCGCTGGTTCGGCGTGCGGGGAACGATCGACCGGGTCGATGCGGCGAAGGAGGGCGCGACAACGGCGTTCGTGGTGTACGACTACAAGCCGGACGGGGAGTTCTCGAACCGCCCATACCTGACGCAGGCGCGGTTGCAGCTCATGACGTATGTGCTCGCGGCGCGCGCCGCGCTGGGCGACGACGCGCGCTGCGCCGGGGCGTTCGTGGCGCCCCTCTATCCAGATATCAAGCGGCTCGAACCCGATTATGTGCGACACGCGCCGCTCGACGCGCAGCGCATGCATCTCTTTCAGCCGCGCGGCCGACTCGACGCCCAGTTTCTGACGCTGTTCGAACCCGCGACCACCGCCGGCCGGCTGGCGGCCGTCAGCGCGCATATCAACAAAGACGGGGCGGTCGGCAGCCGCGGCGACGCGGTCGGCGCCGAGCAGCTTGCGGCGTACGTCGAGACGGCGGCGGCGACGCTGACCCACGCGGTCGCGCAGTTGCTGGCCGGCGTGATCGACGCGTCGCCGCTGATCGAGGGGCGTAAGCTCGCGTGTCGGACCTGCGAATACCGCGCCGTGTGCCGGTTCGATCGCCTCACGAACGAGCCGCGGGCGGCCGAGACCGAGCTGCCGCTGGTTTGGGCCGAGGGACGTGCGACGGGGGCGGCCGATGAAGCTGACTGAGAACCAGCAGCGCGCCATCGCACATCGCGGCGCCGACCTGCTGCTGTCGGCATCGGCGGGCTCCGGCAAGACCGAAGTGCTCGCGCGCCGTTGCGTCGATCTGATCGCGGATCCGCACCAGCCGTGCGACGTCACCCACCTCGCCGTGGTCACCTTTACACGCGCGGCGGCGGCCGAGCTGCGCGTTCGCCTGGCGCGCATGCTGCGCGACGCGGCGCGGGCGGTGCGGGGAGTCGCTTTGGAGCGGCACCTGCGCCGCCAGGAAGTGTTGATCGCGACCGCGGACATCGGGACGATCGACGCCTGGTGCGGGCGCTTGGTCCGCGAGAACTTCGCCGCCGCCCAGGTTGATGCGGGCTATGTCGTCCTCGCGCCCGAGCCCGCGCACCTGCTTCGCGCCAGCGTGCTCGACGAGTTGCTGGGATGGGTCTTCACGGCCCCGGACGACGACGCCGAGCAAGCCCGCGCGTGGCTGGCGCGCGAGGCGCGTCCGCGCGACGAATCGCTGCGCGGGTGCGTTGACCGCATCAACCGGCTGCGCGAGCAGCTCATCGATCCGGACGCCTGGTTGGCGGCGCGCGAACGCGATGCGCTGCGCCCGGACACGGAGCTGCGCGCCCACGCGGGACGCGTCGTGTGCGCCGCGATCGCCGACGAATGCAGGTTCCAGTCAGAACAGCTCGCGGCACTGCCCGCGGCACGATCCTCCCCAACGGCCGCGGAGATCGCGGACGCCTACGCCGCCGCACTGCGCAACCTCGAGGCGCTCGCGCGCGGCTCCACCGACGCCGTCCGCGTCTGTGCCGCGTGCGCGCAGATCAAGCTGCGCAAGCCGACGCGCGCCGGCGCCGACGTCGGCGACTTGGTCGGAACGCTGCGTGACGATTGGCTGAAGCCTCGCTTGCTGAAGCGGTGCGATGCGGACGAAGTCGCCGCGCTGCTCGCGCACGCGCCGCTCGCCGCCGCACGCCTCGCGCTCGCGTTGCGGCTCGAGCGGCGCTTTGCCGACCGGCTCGCGAGTGCCAAGCGGCGGCGCGGCGTGCTCGAGTTCGGCGACGTGCAGCGTGCCGCCCTCGACCTGCTCGGCACGCCCGCGCGTACGCCGAACGCGCCGCGCGCGCCCTCGCCGCTCGCCGAGCAGCTCCGTGCGCGCTACGAACACGTTCTGGTCGACGAGTACCAGGACACGAGCCCCGTGCAGGTCGAAATCCTGCGGCTCATCTCGCGCGACGCGCCGCACGCGACGAACCGCTTTCTCGTCGGCGACATCAAGCAGAGCATCTATGGCTTCCGGCAGGCCGAGCCGCGCTTGTTCAGCCGGCTCGCGGACGCGATCGCATCCGGCGGCGCCCCCGGCGTGGTCGACTACCTGCCCGACAACTTCCGCAGCCACGCGCGGCTCGTCGATGGCCTGAACGCGCTGTTCGCGACCCTGTTCGATCGGGCGCTCGGCGGCAGCGCGTATGGCGAGCCGGAGCGACTTGCGGCGCGCCGCGACGAGGTCGCGAACCCCACCCTCGACGGCACGCCGCGCGTCGAAATACACATCGTGCCCGAACGGGCGCGCGGCGGTGCGGCGGACGGCGACGACGATGATGTGCTGCTGGAGCGCGTCGAGCGCGAGGCAGCGCTCGCGGCCCGGTGGATTCACGACCAGTTGCGCGCCGGCGTGCAAATCCCCGAGCGCGGCGCCGATCAGCAGCTGGCGCTGCGGCCGCTGCGATACTCCGACGTGGTGATCCTGTTGCGCGCCGCGGTGCAGAACGCCGGTCGGGTGGGGCGCGTGCTGCGCGACGCCGGCATTCCGTGCGTCACCAGCGGGCGCGAGACGATTCTCGCGACAGTCGAGGCCCTTGACCTGCGAAGCGTCCTGGCGCTGCTGGCGAACCGCCGCCGCGATCTACCCTGGGCGGCCTACCTGCGCGGGCCATTCGTCGGTCTGTCCGAGCCGCACCTGCTCGCCATTCGTCGTGCGGCGCCCAACGCCGACTATTGCGACGCGGTCGACGCGGTGCGGCGCTGCGCCGGCCCGCGCTCCACCCTCGAGGACACGCTGGATCGCGCGGTTGCGCAGCTCGATGCCTGGTCCGCGGCGGCCCGCGTGGTCGACCTGCCGACGCTGCTCCGCCGCATCCTGCACGAGAGCGCCTACGAGCTGTTCGTCCGCGCGTTGCCCGGCGGCGACCAACGCGTCGCCGTGCTGCGCGCATTCCAGCGCTTCGCGGACGAGTTTGCCGCGACGGGCCAGAGCGGCGTAGCCGAGTTTGTCGAGTATCTCGACGCGCTGGAGCAGCGCGAGCTCGACCCGACCACGCCCGTGACCGCGACGACCGACGCCGTCCGCGTTCTGACCATCCACGCGGCGAAGGGTCTGGAGTTTCCGTTCGTGCTGCTGCTCAACGCCGGGGCCGCGTTCAATCGCCAGTCGCAGGCCGAACCCGTGCAGTTCGACATCGACGGCGGATTGGGGCTGCGATTCGTCGATGCCGAATTACGCACGCGCGTCGCGACCCCGGAACACGGCCTGCTCAGTTGGCGCAACCAGGAGCGCGAACTCGGCGAGGAGCTGCGGCTGCTCTACGTCGCCCTCACGCGGGCGCGCGAAAAGCTCCTGATCGTCGGGCACGCGCCTTGCGACGCGTGGGACAGGACGCGCGAGCGCTGGCCCGCCGGCCGCCCGCTGCCGCTGCTCTCGAGGCTTGCGTCTCGCAGCCATCTCGACTGGCTGCTGATGGCGGCGGCGGCGCGCGGCCTGGCGCCCGCCGCTGCCGCGCCCACGCCGACGCTGCTGCACGTGGCTGTGCACGACGGGCCGTTCGACTCCCCGCCGCCCGCGCCCGCTGTCGAAGTGCCCGCCGTCGACGCGTCCGCGGCGCCGTTCGTGTGGGGCGCCGCCGATGACGCGTGGGTGCGTGACGCGCTCGCGGGGCTGGACGCGTCCCGCGCCGCCGCCGCGGCTGGTCTTCCCGCCGTGCTGTCGGTCAGCGCGCTGAAGCAGGCCGCGCGGCGCGAGTCCGAGGCC
The DNA here is from genome assembly GCA_050184295.1 of Phycisphaerae bacterium. GTDB lineage: Bacteria > Planctomycetota > Phycisphaerae > UBA1845 > Fen-1342 > JBFXAM01. The sequence goes on from JBFXAM010000004.1 coordinate 33,478, forward strand.
GACGCCGTCGCGACGCTCGATCACAGCGACGAGCCGCTCGCGCTGCCCGCGTTTGCTGCGCCGCGGGCGTCGCCCGATGGCCGACGTCGCGGCACCGCGGTGCATCGCTTTCTGGAGCACGCCGATCTCGGCCGGCTCGAGACCGCCGAGCAGATCGCGCGCCAGATCGACGAGTTGGGCGCTGCCCGCCGGCTCGCTCCGACCGACGCGGCGCTCCTGCCGCGCGACGAGCTTGCGTGGTGGGGCGCGACCGCGGAGGCGCGCTGGCTGGCGGAACACGCGGCGCGGGCGCGACGCGAGACGCCCTTTGTGTACCTGCTCCCGATCGCGGAAGCGAGCGAGCGCCTGCTGGTGCGCGGCGTGGTCGACTGCCTGGTGCTGGACGAAGACGCCCTCACGCTGATTGACTACAAGACGGACCGGGTCGGGAGCGACGCGGCGTTGGCCGAGCGCGTCGCGGCGTACTCGTTGCAGATGCAGCTTTACGCGGCGGCGACGAGCGCGATCTTCGCGCGGCCGGTCCGCGCCGCGTGGCTCGTGTTTCTGCACCATCGGCGCATCGTCGCGGTGCCGGTCGACAGCGCGAGCGTGCAGGCGCCGATCGGGGCGGCGATCCGCCGGCTCACGGAGCGCTGAGCGGGCGCCGGCGCGTCGGCGCCACGCCCGCCGGCTTCGTGCCGGCGGTGCGCGGTACACTGATCAGCGCTCATGGGCGCGCAGCTGAACCTCTTCGACTTCGATCCCGACGCGGACCGCGCCGGCAAGCCGCGCAGGTCGGCCGACTCGCGCAGCCGATCCGCGGCTCGCGGGGGCCCACCGCCGCGCGACAGCGCCAGCGAGCCGCCGAACGACGCCTCAGCGGCGCATCCGTCGCCGCACGCCGCGCACAAGCGCGTCGTTGGGCCGGCGCCGCCGACGCACGACTCGCTCCAGCTCGCGCAGCGCCTGCCCGCCACCGTGTGGCTGGGCACGTCTTCGTGGTCCTTCCCGGGCTGGACGACCATCGTCTACGACCGCCCCGCGACCGAATCACAACTGGCACGCCACGGACTCGCGGCGTATGCGCAACACCCGCTGCTCCGCATGGTTGGCATCGACCGAACCTATTACGCGCCGATTCCAGCCTCCGCGTTCGCGGCCTACGCCGCGGTGACGCCGCCCAACTTCCGATTCCTGGTGAAGGCCCACGAGTTGTGCCTGTTGCCGAGGTTCGGAGCCGCGAACCGCTACGGGCGCGCAGGCGGCGAAGACAATCAGCGGTTCCTGGATCCGCACTATGCGGCCGAGCAGGTCGTCGCGCCTGCGGTCGAGGGCCTCGGGGCGCGGCTCGGACCCATCGTGTTTCAGTTCTCGCCGCTCGACCTGCGCCCGGTCGGCGGCGCCGCGCGGCTGCTCGATCGGCTGGCCGCATTCCTGGAACAGCTTCCGCGCGGGCCGCTGTACGCCGTGGAGCTGCGCAGCCGCAAGCTGCTCACGTCGCGCTACGCCGATCTGCTGACGGCAACGGGCGCGTGCCATTGCTACAACGCCCACCCGTCGATGCCGCCGATCGACGAACAGGCAGCGCTGCTTGCCCCCGCCGCCCAGCCGGCCCTCGTCGTCCGCTGGATGCTTTTCGGCCAGAACCAGTACGAGGAGGCGCGCGAGCGTTACGCGCCGTTCAATCGGCTGGTCGACGAAGACCCGCGCACCCGAGGCGCCGTCGCGATCGAGTGTCTCAACGCCGCGGCGCGCGGCAAGCCGGCGTTCGTGGTCATCAACAACAAGGCGGAAGGCTCCGCACCGCTGTCGCTCTTTGCACTCGCGCAGGAGATCGTCCGCCTGACCACGGCGTGAAGACGGGCTGACGCTCGGCAAGTCACGGCCGCGCCGGCGCACGCGACGCGGCGGGGAGCACATCGGAGCCGCGCGGCGCGCATCAAAGCCGCGGCAGCAAGCCCGCGATTACCATCACCGCCGACCCCGCCGCGGGCTTGCGCCCGCGCGTCCGATCGTCCTGGGCGCTCGGCCACCGCCGCGGCGTTCTCAACGCGGCGCCACGTTCGGCAGCCACTCCGCCGCACGGTGAAACACGATCTCGCCGAAGCCGAAGTGCCGACAGGCCAGTGCGGCGCGCTGCGGCCAGGACGGGTTGCGGGCGATGTCGCGCCAGCGCGGGCCGATCATCCAGCGCAAGACCGGGTCGGCGTTCGGGACGGGAAAGTCGGAGCCGAAGAGCAGCTTGCTGTGCAGCTCGTGGCGGCGAGCCAGGCGGCGGATGAGCGCGACTTTGCCCCACACCGTCAGCGCCGAGATGTCCGCGTAGAGCGGCGCATCGGCGAATTCGTCGAGCAGCGCCGCGATCGTCGCCTGCATCGAGTCCTGCTCGCCGAACGGCGTGACCGGCGTCGCGACGTGCGCGATGATCGTCGGCGGCATGCGGCCTTCGCGTCGGAGCGAGCGCAGCACTTCGATGAATCGGCGCGCCGGGCGGTGCTCGGGATGCTGCGTCGCGAGGGTGAATTCCTCACCATAGTGCGCCAGCACGGGCAGCCCCAGCTCCGCGCAGCGGCGGAGCACGGCGCGCGCCCGGGGGTCGTCCGCGTCGATGTTCTGGTGCAGCGGGAGCCACTTCAGCAGGCACGCACCCGCGGAGAACACCTCATCGACGCACGCAACCGCGTTCTCGCGATACGGATGCACCGACGCGCCGAACAGGAATCGATCCGGATGCTTCCGGCACAGCCGGCGGATCAGCGTGTTCGACGTATAGATGTCGCTGCCGCGCTCGAAGCGCGTTCGCGGAGGCGGCAGACGACGGCCAGCGGGGTCGTGATACCAGTCGAATGCGAGCAGCACGAAGCGCTCGATCGGTCCCGGCGCGAACAGGTGGCGCTCGTAGAGCCGCGCGAGATCGGCGTCGAGCGCCGGCCCCGGCGCCGCGCCCGGGGCGAGTCGCAGCAGCCGGCGCATGAGCCTCCATGAGACGCGCTGGAGCGTCCGCGGCGCCACGCACGAGTCGACGTCCCAAGCGTCATGCGCCCCGCAGGGCTCGAACGAGAATCGCTCGCCGGGCGTCGCCGCTGTGGCGCTCAGCGTGTAGTGGCAGTGGATGTCGATGATCATGAGCGCTCGGTGGGGGGCGTGGCGCGGCGCGCGTCGGGAGCGTCGGCGTCCGGCGCGTCCGCGCGGCCCGGAAGATCGCTCGCGTCCTCCGCCCACGCCGCGAGGTCGGCGGAGAGATTCTGCGGCGCCGCGCGCCGCGCGCGGAGTGCGACGGGATCGTGGACGGCGCGCTGCGTTCGCTGGCGCAGCATCAGCCACGCCGCGATCATCCCGACGATCAGCGCCGCGATGACCCAGCCCGGAGTGAAGCCCGGCGAATCGATCGGTGGGGCGCCCGAGGTGATGATCTGCGATACGCCGGGCGCAACCAGCAGCACCGCCTGGCGGACCTGCCCGGCGCGGGCGTGATACTGACGGTTGAGCAGAAAGTAGCCGGTGACCCGCACGGTCGCCCCGAGCGGCACGTCGTCGCTGGCGCTCGTGAGCACGACCGTGCACGCGAGCGGCTCCGACGGTCGGCTGAGTTCGAGTTGCCAGAGCGTCCCCAATTCGGGATGCGAGAGCAGTTGCAGCGAGCGATTGCGCCCGACAACGCCTTCGATGGTGACCGCGTGTCCGCGATAGTCGCGCGGCCGTTCCAGCAGCTCGCGCCAGTCGGATACGGTCACTGCGGCTCCCAGGTGTCCCGGCGGCGGATGGCTCCGAACGTGTGCGGCGAGTGCGTAGAACGCGGGATGATCGAAGTCAAAACGCAGGTCTTCGACGGTGGCGAGCAGCGCGTCAAGCTCGGTGGGTAACTCGCGCACCGGTGCGGGCGCGGATGCCGGCGGGTCGTGCCGCGGATCGCGGGGCGTCGGATGCGCGCCGCGGGTCGCGGCCGGGTCCGGCGTCGGCGCGGGGCCGGTGGTGATTTGGGCGCTTGCCGCAAGCGCACCGAGCGCCGCGATCGCGGCGGCTGCAAGCCCGCGCGGGGTCAATAGTCGCCGTCCTCGTCCCATGGATAGTCCGGCGCGGGCGGGTCTTCGGGCTCTTCGGGCGGCTGCGGCTCGCCGGCCTTCGGTGGCTGGAGCGAGGCGGGTGCGGGCAACATGCGCCAGTCGCCGCCTTCATGGATGATGAGCAGCGCGATCTGGCGCTGCGACCCGCGAAGCGCGACCTTGGCCTGTGGATCCAACTCGATGCTGGCGACCACGCGGTAGGCCGGTCCCGGAATCTCTCGGAGCTCGACCTCCTCGATCTGCTCAACCACGACGTTGCGCATGGCGTGATAAATCGCCTGGAACCGCTCCTTGGTCTCCGGCTCGCGCGAGCGACTGGCGAGTCGGCGATAACCCGTGTAGTCACCCGCGAGACAGACCTCGAGGAACTGTTGCACGAAGCCGGCGATCTCCCGCTGGCTCTCGCGCACCCCGGGCGCAAACGAATACGCCGGCGGCTCCGCTGGCGCGGGGATGAACTGTTGCTCCTGCTGGCTGGCCGTCGCGTTCGGCGGCGCACCGGTCTGCGCGTTGCGCTTGCACCCGCCAACCGTCGTCAACGCGATCAGCAGGGCGGTTGCCGCGAACCGCGCGCCGCGCGACGCCGGCGGATCGCCACACGGCGCCCCCCGGCGAGCACCCGGTAGGGCGCGATTCAACGTGATTGCCCGAAGCGGCGCGGGCATGGCGTTACTCCGCGACCGGGCGAACGTCCGGCGTCGCGTCAGCGATTCGGGCGAGCAGATAGGCCTCGAGTAATCCGTCGCGCCCCAGCGGCACCCAGTGCTCGCCACGCGATTGCGACCGGCGAAGCCCCTCCGTCGTCGGCACGCGGTCGCTGTAGATCGCGAGCGCACCCGACGCGCTCGTGATCTGTCGTTCCGGCGCGCTGTAGCGCTCCTTGTCGACCTGCACCGTCACGCGGTAGCGCCCCGACCGCACGCCGGGCGCACCAGATCCGTCGCCGGCAGCCGCATCGGCCGCGGCCGCGGATCGAGCGGCGTCGGACGGCGCGGCGGCCTGGTCGTCCGCGTCGCCCGCGGCGCCGATCGGCGTGAGCTCGATTGCGGCGCGGCGCTGCACGGTATGGAGGCTCGATTCGAGGACGTTGTATCCGCCTTGCGAATCGACGCGCCAGAATTCGTACCACTGACCGCCGGTGGTCGGGCGTGTGATGATCAGACCTGCGTCGCGGTCGACGCGTTCGGGCGGCATGTCGCGCTCTCGAAGAAGCGTGAGCGTCGCGTCGATAAACCGCCCATAGTCCGGTACATCGAGGACGATCGAAGTCGGAGTTGTGACCGGTGCCGCGGCGTGACAGCCGCCGAGAACCGCGAATGCCGGTAACGTCACAAGAATCAGGCGTACAGTTCGCATCGCGAACGATGATAGGTGGCGTGCGGGGGATTGCAAGCCGGTTCTTCTCGGGCGCGTAACTCGTTTGGGGGCAGGAAGAAAGAAATCGGCGATTTCCGGTGGCCAATCCAGGAACGGATGCAAGAATGTTGATGGAAGCTGTCGTGTCCCCCTTCACGGTCCCGTGTCGCAAGTCACACGACACGGGACTCATTTTTTTTTCTTCGGTCCTTGGCTGGTTCGGTGATGCGATCGCGAGTTGCGCGCTGCGCATGATCGCGCGCCGGAAACGTCGGGTGCCGCCCGCTTGCCGCGCCCACCATGGTGAGTCGCCGCGCGGCGTTTCGGCGCGAAACGACGCCGCGGACCGATGGGGCTCCCGCCGATCCGCGGCGTGTGCGTCGTCTCATTCAACCGCATGGGCGTTGCAGCCGATCGGCCGCAACGCGCCGCAATCTACGGGCAGCCGCTGGTAAGGCAGTTGACGAACGGATCAATGTCGAAGTTGTTCACGAACCCGTCGCCGTTGATGTCGAGCCGGCAGTAGAACTCGTTCTGATTCGCATTCGTGGCGGCGATGTAACCGTCTGGATCCGCGAGCGCGAGCACAAAGAAGTCAATGTCGAAGTTATTCACCGCGCCGCTGCCGTTCGCGTCCCCGGTGGGGATTCCGGCGCACGTGAGATTGGCGCGCGCGATCAGCAGGTCGTCGTGGTCGACGACGCCGTCGCAGTTCAGATCGCCGTCGCCGTAGTTGCCGGCGTTGCCGACGTTGTTCTCGATGACGAGCAGATCGGCCTGATCGACGTCGCCGTCGAGGTCGATATCGCCCAGGCGCGTGCGGAGGACGTCTTCGACGAGTTCGCGCACGTCGGCACAGTCGACGTCCAGATCGCCGTCCATGTCGCAGCTCAGATCGCGGGCGTACGCCTGGTCGAGATTGCGCCAGTCCGCGACCGGATTGTTCTGCACATACTCGATGTCGAGCAGGTTGACGATGCCGTCGGCGCCGGTCGGCGCGGCGCCGGGGGTCGGTCCGGCCGGATTGCCGAACACGTCGCCGCGCGCGGCGCCGGCGGTATACGCGGCGCCCGTCGCGAGCACGGTGTCGAAGAAGTTGATGTCGCCCGTGCGCGCGAGCCACGCGTTGTCGACCGCAACGAATCCCGCCTTGCGGTCGAGCTGGCAGACGGCGGCGCTGAGTGCGAGCCCGTCGGCGAAGTAACGGATGTCCTGCGCGTCGAAGTCCCCGTTTCCGTCAAAGTCCGCGACGACGTGCACGATGAGTCGGTCCACGAGCATGCCGCCCGGGTTCCCGCCCTGAATCGGCTCGAAGTCGAACTCATCGCCGGGGACCGCGTTGGTGAACAGGTCGTACGCCTCGATGAGCTTCGGCGTGTCCTGGACGTTGCGGCGGCCGTCGTTGTTCATGTCGCCGGCCACGGCGTTGCGCGCCGAGAGGCGGCCGCTGCCGATCGTGACCAACGCGCCGCCGGCGTCCTTGTAGCGATACGCGGTCGTGCCGCCGTCGCTGTACGTGCCCGCCATCGGCGCGCGGCGCGTGGGGACCAGGCCGGCCGGCGCCTGCGCGCTGGGGTTCACGCAGTTGGGCCAGTCGTCGCAATCGCCCCACGGCGGCGGCTCGACGCTGCCGCCGGTGCGGTAGATGTTGTTGTTGCGCACGTAGTCCTGAATGTCCTGGTTGAGACTGGCGTTGACAAAACGGTAATCCGTCGGATCGCCGACGGGCGGGATGACGTCGACGGCGGCGACCGGCGCGAACTTGGCCGTGAGCACGTCGCCGGGCATGTTGAATTGGAGCGGCGGGAGCGGCACGGTGACCGCGGCAATGCTCTCCTCGATGTTGCGGACGAAGCGGGCAGCCTGCGTGTTCGTCATGAGCGGACCGATTTCGCGCTGCGGGGCGCGGGGTCCAAAGTCGTGGGCGCGCGGGTTGCCTCGTGTGACGAGCGTCTGGATGCCCCCGATCTGGTAACCCGTGTTCGGATTGCCGTTGTCGAGGATGGCTTCGAGCGTCGGGCGGACGATGGCGCTGCCGTCGATGTTGCCGTCGCCGTCGCCATCGATGTCCTTGATCAGGCCGACCAGCTCGTAGCGGCTCGCGGGGGCGTCCTCGACGGCCCGGCTCGCGCCGAAGAAGCCGGTGTATCCGACCGCGAGTCGCCGGTTCTGAACCGAACTCTCCATGATGCTCGAGCCGCCGCAGTTGTTGATCTGGTGGCACGGTCCGAGGGTGGTGAGCGTGGCGTTGTTGATGCGGCGGCCGACGTTGTCGCCGATGCCGCCGGAGGGGTCGATGCCGAGCGGGTTCATCATGCCGTTGCGTGTGCCGGAGCCGACGTCGCGCGTCGCAAAGGCGAGGTTTTCGCCATTCGCCATGCGACCGACGACGAAGCCGTGCTGCGCGTCGGTGTAGCGGATCGCGCCGTTCTTGGATGCGTCGCAATCGGTGTTCAGGTTCGTGCCGCGGTTGGCGATGATGCAGACGGGGCTCCACGCAATGCCGGTGTCGTAGATCGTATTCGCGTCGGGATTGCCGAAGTTCGTGTTGAGCGAACGGACCGTGCCGCCGGCGCAGGTCGTGGCCAGCGACGAGAGCAGCGCGCTCTCGCCCTGCTGATTGCACGCCGGATCGCCGTCCGAGACGATCGCGTTGAAGCCGTAGCCGTCGCTGCCGGGCTTCCGGTTCCACGCGGCATTGGCCGGGTCTCCGCCGCGCGTCGCCCACACCGACGGCACATCGATGTTTGCGTAATCGATCGTCGTGGGGCAGACCGGCGTGTTGCTCGCGTTCGGAATGCCGTCCGCGTCCGTGTCGTCGGTGCACGGCGGGCCGCCGGCGGCGCCGCTCGGCACGCCGGTGATCGCGAAGTCGAGCGTGTTGATGATGCCGCGCTCCGACGGAATGACCTCGGGCAGATTGCCGCAGTTCTGGAAGACGATGAACTCGTCATAGCCCTCGACCGAGCCGACGCTGCGATACTGCGCCAGCCACCACGCGCCGGCGCGGTTCGACGGCGCGAGCTGGTCGATCGAATCCGGCACACCGTCCGGCGGCACATCGCTGTCGTAGAAGCCAAACAGCCCGTCACCGTCCACGTCGATCCAGTCGTTCGTCGCCGCCGGTTCACGCAGATAGTCCACAAACAGCGTCGCGCCCGAGCCGTTCACCTGGAACGGCTGCGCGAGGCTGACGCCGCACACCGACGCGATGAACGCGCCCGCGGTGCAGCGGAGAAAACGCTTCATGCTGTTCATTCGTTCAGGCCCTCCGAAGAATGGAATCCTCTACCCCTGTCGCGATGCTGCTGTCGGGAGCAATGCCGTTCAATCGAGGTCGACGGCGCGCCGTTCGGCGTGCGCCGCTCTGGTAGGGTTGGTCGTCCTCCTCTCGCGCTGCCGCGCCGCAAGTGGTCCCAGGTGATCGGGTATGGTCTCACGCCGCGCTCCACGCACCGGGCGATTCTCATTCAAGCGACTCTCCCCGCTCCGACCGCGCGCACCCGCCACGAGCAGCCGCGGTGCGGCGTCATCGACTCCGTGTCCTTGCGTTTTTATTCACCGCCGCGCGGCGTGCGTCGCTCGCACGTCCGCGGGCTCGCTCCGTGCCCGCCCGGTGTCTTGAGCGAAGCTGCGGAGGCGCGGGCCGCGTTCGTCCCTTCCGCGCGAACGCGGCCCGAGACCTTGACCAGACCGGTGCTACGGATTCGCGAGCACGTCGCCGTAGCGGTCGAGCACGTCATTGGGTCCGGTGACGCTGTAGTACTTGTCGCCCCAGAGGCGATTCTGCATGGTCTTGAGCACGGTCATGCGGCGGACGCTGCCGTCGCAGAAGAGAAAGTTCGAGGTGCCGCCGAGCTTGTCGCCGCCGGGGTGGTGACGACCGACCGCGTTGAGCTCGGTACCCGCGGCGCCCTCGATGAGCCCGCCGGTGTCGTTGATGACGTTGAGCGGGGCGAGGCCGTAGGTGGCGTCGCCCTGCGGCGTGTAGCGGAAGCCCGGGCGGTCTGTGCCGTATTCGTTGTAGCCGCTGCCGATGTGGAAGAACGGATTCACCGGACGGTGCGACTTGCTCTTCCAGCGGCCGCCCTCGGCGGTGGCGGCGCCCTTCCAGTTGCTGTGAAATTCTGCGAGCAGGATCACGTCGGCGGCGCGCTTGATCTCGGACTCGGCGACGAGCCGATTGACGCGCGGTCCGCCCGAGAGTGCCTGGGTGAACTTGTTTCGCGGCATGACGGCGGCATTGGGAGTGTACGCGACGCGCTTCACCTGGCGGTCCTCGAGCGTGCCGGGCGCCTGGGTGCGCGACTGATCGTCAATCTGGTCGCTCTCCCAGTCTGACGCCTCCTTGCCCGGATTTGTCCGCGGGTGTCCGCCGTCCTCGAGGCTCGGGCACTGAAACGCACCATCGCCCGCCTGGCCGCGACCGTAAAGGTAATACGACCAGTTCAGGTAGCCGTGCTCGACGGGCGACGGGGCCTGCTGCGAAACCATGCTCTCCGGCGTCAGCTCGACGACGCCGGTGGCGGTCCGGGGATAGTAATACGACGGCGGATACCAGCGGTTCTCGGCCAGGTGGCTCGCGATCGCGACGCCGACCTGCTTCTCGTTCGCGCCGCATTTGGCCACCTGCGCCTGCTGGCGCGCCCGGTGCAGGCTGGGCAGCAGAATCGAGATCAGCACCGCGATGATGGCTACGACGACCAGCAACTCGATCAGCGTGAATGCCGTGCGCTGAAACACGTTTGGCAGCGCAACCTCGGTCGGCGATCGCATGAACGGCGGGTGAATCTTGATCATCAGCGGTGTCTCCTCGGGGTGGCAGTAGAACGTCCGATCGTTACGACGAAATGAGGGTCGCGCGAAAATAGACCTTAATCCGCGCGGCGCGAGACGCCGCGACCGGCGCGCGATGCGGTCGGACCGGCCAACACCGATGCAGCGACCGCGCCTTCCCACGCCGGCACGCTACTTCGGTTTCGTGAAGACCCGGCCAAACTGATGTGAGGTTGTTGGCAAGGATGCGCTAAGTATTGCGCCGTGCGCGCGGCCCCGCGCGCACGGTCGCCGCGCGCGAGGATCGGCACTCCGTGGGTGCATTCATCATGCGCGGTGCTTCAATCCGCGCGCGGCGCACCGCCAGAGTCGCGCGCCAGGATCGCGCGCACCGCCGCGATGTGCGCGGGCGTTGTGCCGCAGCAGCCGCCGACGATACCAGCACCGGCCGCGGCCCAGCCCTGGGCGACGTCGGCATACTCCGTCGGCGCCAGCCCTTGTGCGTAGCTCCAGCCCGGCAGCGGCCGCGCGTTGTGAATGTGTGCGTATGCAGCCGCCGCGCATGCCGCACCCGCGGTTGCGGTGCAGCCCGAAGCCGCCTCGGCAAACTGCGGCAAGACCCGATCGATGCCGCGCGGCGGGATGCAGTTCACGCCGAGCGCCAGCGGACGGAAAGGCGTCACGGCCTCGATCGCGGCGCGGAGCGGTTCGCCGTTCAGCAGCGCGCCCGACTCGCGCGTCACGAACGAGATCGCGAAGGGTAGACTTGCGGCGGAAGCGGCGGCGGCCGCCGCCCGCGCTTCGCGAACCGTGTTGATGGTCTCGATCCAAAGCCAGTCGGCGCCGGCGTCGGCGAGCCAGCGCGCCAGTTCGGCGTGCTCGGCGCCAAGCGTCGCTTCGTCCGGCACGTCTTGCGGCGAATAACAGTCAGCCGCCGGACCGACGCTCGCCGCGACCCAGACGCGGCGATCGTCATCGTCGGCGGCGCGGCGCGCGAGGTCGAGCGCGCGGCGACACAATTCCGGTCCGTCGGCCGGTGCGCCAGCACGCCGCAGCGTGCGCGGGTTCGCGCGGAACGTATTCGCGACCACGATATCCGCGCCCGCGGCGACGTACTCGCGATGAATCTGTTCGACTACCTCGGGATGCGTGCGGAGCGCCGCCGCCGACCACAGCGGCGCGGGGCACGCGACGCCGCGGCGCTCGAGCTCTGTGCCGGTCGCGCCGTCGAGCAGCAAGATGCGGCCCGCGTCCAGCGTCGTGCGGAGTTCGCCGATCGTGGCGATCATGACGGCTCACGCTGCGGCGCGATGCCGCGGGAGTCTCGGGCCGCCTATACTACGCGGCGCGGCGCCGATGCCGTGCGCGCAGCAGGCCGTATCGCGCGAAGGATATCGCATGAGTGCGACGCTGGTCATCCGGAACGGACGCGTGATCGATCCCTCGCAGGAGATCGACGACGTGACGAACGTCGCGATCGCCGGCGGTCGCATCGCGGCGATCGGGAAGGCTGTGCCGCGCGACGCGGAACAGGTCGTGGAGGCGGCCGGAATGATCGTCGCGCCGGGGCTGATCGACATGCACGTGCACCTGCGCGAGCCGGGCTTCGAAGAGAAGGAGACGATCGAAACCGGCACCGAGGCCGCCGCCGCGGGCGGATTCACCGCCGTGGCGTGCATGCCCAACACGCAGCCTCCGCTGCATACCGACGCGGAGATCGAGTTTGTCCTGCGCCAGGCCGCGCGCGTCGGACACACACGCGTCTACCCGATCGGCGCGCTGACGAAGAGCCGCGCCGGCCACGAGCTCGCCGAGATCGGCCTGATGATCCGGGCGGGCGCGGTCGCGTTCAGCGACGACGGCGACGGGATCGCCGACGCCAGCGTCTGCCTCCGCGCCATGCACTATGTCAGCATGTTCGACCGACTCTTCATCCAGCATTGCGAGGACAAGGCGCTCGCGGGCCGCGGCTGCATGAACGCCGGCGTCACCGCGACGCGCCTCGGCCTGCCCGGAATCCCCGCGGCCGCGGAAGAGGTGATGATCCAGCGCGACATCGCGCTCGCCGCACAGGCCGGGGCGCGCTATCACGTCGCCCACATCTCCACCGCGGGCGCCGTCGAACTGGTGCGAAACGCGAAGCGCGCCGGATTGCGCGTGACGACCGAGGTCTGCCCGCATCACCTGCTGCTGACCGACGAGAGCTGCACATCCTATGACACGAACTACAAGATGAACCCGCCGCTGCGCACCGCGCGCGACGTGCAGGCGTGTCTCGCCGGCGTCGCCGACGGAACGATCGACTGCCTCGTCACGGACCACGCCCCACATGGACGCCAGGACAAGGAGCAGGAGTTCCAGGACGCCGCCTTCGGGATCACCGGGCTCGAAACCGCGCTGCCGCTCTTCATCCGCGCGCTCATCGAGCCGCGCATCATCGACTGGCCGCGCCTCATCGCCGCCCTGTCGACGCGACCGGCCGAACTCCTCCGCGTCGCCGGCGGCACGCTCAAGGTCGGGGCGGCGGCGGACGTCACGATCATCGACCCGCTGCGCGAGTGGACCATCGATCCCGAGCGCATGCTCTCGAAAAGCCGCAACACGCCCTTCGGCGGATGGCGCGTCCGCGGAGCCGCGGAAATGACGATCGTCGACGGCGATATTCGATATCAGGCAGGCGGCTGACACCGCGTTCGCGACTCGCAACCGGCGCCGCCAACCTCAGACTTCCCTTCGCAGCGACGCAGCCTGGCGCGACCGTCACGGCGTGCGGCGGGCGTCGCCCGGTGAAGATCCGTCGCCGCTGCGATGCGCGTCGCCGCGCCGCAGCGCGTCGAGATCCTCCGGCGTGGCGTCGCGATCAATTGAGTACTGCTCGCGAAACCACCGCCCGAGATCGACCATCTGGCAGCGCGGGGAGCAGAACGGATAGAGCGCGGGAAGCCGGCCCTCGTAGTCCATGCATTTCTGGCAGATCGTGCAATGGTACGACTTCATCCCCGTATTGTAGCGGGCGCCGCTGACGCTGCCGCGCGGACGCACGGCCACCGTTGGGTTGCTCCGGCCGCGACCTCGTGCCGCGCACCGTCGATGACCACCGGCAGCGTGGCGGCGCCGCGATTCTCGACCGACACGTCGAACGCCGGCGCGCCCGCGGCGCTGCCGGGCGCGGCAGCCGACGCCGGCGCGCTCGCGCGGCGGATGTCGATCGCGACGGGCGTCCGCTTCCAAATCAGCGGAAATGCCAGCCGGGTCCACGCCTCGGGCAGACGGGGAGAGATCGTCAACTCGTCGGCCTGTAGCGCCGTCCGAACGCCCGCGAATCCGAACACGGCCATCTGCCAGACCGCGCCCGCATTGGCGATGTGAATGCCCTCGGCCGCGCCGCCGCCCGCGAGATCGAGATCGATCGCGCAGCTGCGCTGCCAGAACCGCCAGGCGTCGCCGTGCAGCCCCAGTCGCGTCGCCACCATCGCATGCACGCCTGCGGATAGCGACGAGTCGTGCGTCGTAAGCGGCACATAGTACTCCCACGCCCGGCGGACCTCGGCGTCCGTGTATTCGTCCGGGAACAACGTCATCAGCATCAGCACGTCCGCTTGCTTCAGCACGCGACTGCGGTAGAGCCGCTCCTGAGAAACCTGTTCGGCGTAGGTGCGTGTGCGGTCGTGCCAGAGCTGCTCAAAATGCGGATCGGCAAGCCCGTCGAACCCATCGCACTGCAAAACCAGCACGCCGTCGGCGGCGCGCGGAATCGGCAGCCCGCGCGCCACGCGCTCGAATGCCGCGCGCTCTTCCCGGCTCGCGCCCGCGGCGGCGCCCCAGCGCGCCGCGGCGTCGAGCGCGAACGCGACGAGCCGGTTAGTGTACGCGTTGTTGTTGCTGATCGGCGTGTATTCGTTCGGGCCCATGACGCCCAGGAGCACTGGCGCTGCGAGCCGCGGATTGTGGATCGCGGATCCGGGGGCAGAGCTTGCGGAGTGCGGATCGTGCACTGCGGACAGGGCGCGGGGGTCCGCTTCCGGATCGACGGCGTTGCCCCCGGTTGCGTCGCGGTCGGCTTCGCTTGGCCGACGGGTGGTTGCGGCCGCGCGCGAGTCCGCCCGGGGCAGGCCGCAATCCGTAATCGTCGCGTCGCGCCAATCGACGCGTGCCATCCAGTAGCGCGCGGTCTCGACGAGCACCCGCGCCGCCTCGCCGCGCAGGTAGCCCTCGTCGCCGGTCGCGCGCGCGAAGTGCACCAGCCCGTACGCCACGTCGGCCGTCACGTGCACCTCGTGGTCGGCATACTGCCAGTTCGGACAGCACTCGCGCCCCGCACTGTCCGACTCCCACGCGTAGCGCGCGCCCGCATAGCCATAGCGCCGCGCGTTCTCCCGTGCGCCAGCCAGCGACTGCACGCGAAAGTCCGCGAGCGTGCGGGCGTTGTCGGGCGCGGTGTAGAGGAAGAACGGCAGCAGAAAGAGCTCGGTGTCCCAGAAAAAGCGGCCCCAATACGCCTCGCCGGCGTAGCCCTTCGCGTCGATCGCCACGCGCGCGTCGCCGGGCACGTGGCAGCGCAGCAGGTGAAACAGCGCGACCCGCAGCGCCCGCTGCGCCTCCGCGTCGCCGGCAACCACCACGTCGCAACCGTCCCAGCGCTGCCCCCATACGGCCGCGTGCTCGGCGTGCAACGCCTCGTACGAAAGGGGTTCCGCGTCCGCAAGCGCCGCAGCCGGTGCGCAATGGTGCAGGTCGCGGCTCGTCGCGACCGCCGTGCGTTTTTCGACGACAACCGGACTGTCCGGCGTCAGACGGAACGAGAGCGCACGCTCGATCCGTCGCGCGGCGCGCTCGACGCACGCCGCCCCGCCCGCGGCTTCCGAACCTGCCCCGTCACGAGGTTCGCCGTCGGCCGCGCGCCTGCTCGCGCCGCCGGCGCGCCCCGCGGCGGCGGCGCTCAGCGCCACGCGGCTGCGGATGCGCACTTCGTCTCCCGCATCCGTAGCCACCGCGCATTCGAGGTCGCCGTCGTCGCTCGCCGAAAGCGCGACACGCGTGAAGTGATCGTAACCATTCGTTCGCACGTCGGCGTCGATCCCAGCGATGACGAGCGCGTCGACCACACGGTCGCTGCGCAGCGCGAGGCGCTGCACGGACAGGCGCGGTCGTGCGGCGCTGATGAAGCGCTCAAACACGCACTCGACGCGCGCCCCGCCCCGCGTTCGCCACGCAACCGTCCGCCGCAGCGTTGCCGTGCGCAGGTCGAGCGCGCGGGTCGTGTGTTCGATGCGGCCGCATTCCAGATCGAGCCGTTCGCCCGCGACCACGGGCGCCAGTCCCAGAAACCACGGCAGGTTGATGAGCTCGTTGTTGAGCAGGGGGTGGGGCCCGTACACGCCGGGCACGTACGTGCCCCACTTGCTCTTCAGCGGCGCGAACGGCTCGCTCGTCACGTTCGCGGGGCGGCGCGTGTACGCCGCATTCTGCGGCGCGCCCGCGAGATGCTCCTCCAGCGAGCCGCGCGCATGCAGATACCCGCTGCCGAGCGTAAACAGCCCCTCGGCGGCGCGGAAGCAATCGACGTCGAAGCCGCCGTGGACGATCGTCCACTCGTCGGCGTGCGCGTCGCTTCCAACGGCGGACGGCGGTTCGCAGCTCACACGCTCTCCGGCGGCGCGCCGTGGGCCCAGGGTCGCTCACGATGTGGACGGGCCGCGCGTTCGCGCCGTCCTACTCCGCGCGGCCGATCTCGAACTCCAGCGTCGAGAACCCGTCGATCTCGAAGTGTTCGACCACGATCTCGACCGTGCGGTCCGCGTCGAGCGTCAGTTCGCCGGTGTCGCGCGTCGGGACGTGCCAGGTCCAGTTGTCGATGACCGGCTTGCCGTCCGCCGTCACGCGCACGCCGTCGTCGCTCGTGGTCGAGACGCGCCACTTCCCCTTGGTGAGCGGCAGGCGGGTCTTCGCGATCATGCCGAAGCGCTCGCCGCCGATCTTCGAAGCGCTCAGTTCCTCGGAGAGCTTCTGGTCCTTGGGGCCGCCGAAGCCGTATTTCAGCAGCAGTTGTCCGATCTTGGCCGACTTCGCGTCGGGGCCGTCGGCGAGCTTGCGCCAGCCTTCGACGTCTTGGCGCGGGTCGATGGTCCAGGTGAAGAACTTCGCGTCCCACGTCGCCGATACGATCGTGCCGCGCTCCGCGCACTGGTAGCCGGTCCCCGTCACCCGCAGCGTGAACGGATAGACGCCGTCCTTGTCCACGCGAACGACGCAGCGCGCCGCCCGGCCGTTCTCGGCCGGCGTCTGCTCGCTCTCCACGCCGGCTCCCTGCACCTCGACCTTCACATCCGCGGGCATCTGATGCAGGTCATACACGCGCTCGCGCCCACGCGCCTCCACCAGCCGCAGCAAAGGCGACTCGTGGTCCCACGGACCCCACTCGGTCATGACGATGTTCTCGCGGCCGTAAAGATGCTTGCGCGCCCCGACCGGCCGCGTTTCACCCAGCGCTTCGTAGGTCGGGCTCGGTTTCTCGGGCGCCGCGCGCGCGTCGTCGCGCGCCACCTTGACGTTCTCGTCCGCGTTCATCTCGCGCTTCGCGTTCGTGATCGTGTTCTTTCCCAGCGTGACGTCGCTCTTGCCGCGGAAGTGAAACACGAGCTCGTCGCTGTCAAAGGCGTTCCCCGCGATCAGGTTGTCGCTCGACGCCGAACCGTTTGCCTTGCCCCACGGCTTGTCCAGGAAATTGCCTTCGTCGTCCCACCACAGGTGCACGCCGGCGCGGTTCCCGCGAAACGTGTTGTGCACGATCTTGTTTCCGCGGCCATGCTCGATGTTCACGCCGCCGCGCTCCAGTCCGTACCCCATCTCGCCGTTCTCTTCGAAGGTGTTGTTCGCGATCAGCGTGTCCTGCGAATAACCGCCCCAGACGCCGCAGATCGCGTTGCCGACCAGCCGGTTGCCGATGAACTGGTTGCCGAAGCAGAACGTCATCTCGATTCCGTGGGCGGGCGCGTAGGAAAAGTCGTTGTTGATGAGCAGGTTGTCGTTGCAGCCTTTGCGCTTGAATTGTCGCGCGACTTCGTCGGCGACCTTGATCTCCTTCTCCACGTCTTCCTTGCCGAGCTCTTTGCGAAGCTTGTCCCGCGCTTCCTCCCACCACACCTCGCCGATCGCCTCCCGCCCCGCGAAGCCGAATATTCCGTCCCCGCCGTGCGTCGCCGAGTTCTCCGCGATCAGGTTATGGTTGTTCTGCTCGAAGAACAGAATGCCGGCCGAGTCCTGTCCGCGGTTGTAGACCCTGTGGCTGTAGCCGCGGACGCAGAAATCGAACGCGTTGCGCGTGATCTTGTTGTGGTTGCAGCGCCACATCGCCAGGCCCCAGCCGCTGAGAAACGAGCAGTCGTTGTCGTAGACGCGCGAGTCGTCCACGCGATCGAGTATCAGCCCGTTCTGGCTGTTCCGCACGCGACACTTGCGCACGGTCACGTCCGTCGAGTCCTCGACGCACAGCGCCGCGCCGTAGTTCTTGAGCCACTCGTTCTCGTCGTTGCGGTGCGGCCAGAGCCAGTCGCCGCCGTCCTCGGCGACCGGCGTGCTCTTCAAGAACGCGCGCCGCGCGTCGGAGGCGTCGATGTTCTCAAGGGTCAGTCCGTCGCAGCGCGTCGCGTACACGTTGCCCAGAAAGCCCGCCACGCGGGCGTTGCGGATCGTCACCCCCGCCTGCCCGACGACGCGCACGCCGAACCCCTTGTACTCCTCGGGCTGCGTGCCCCGCTTGGCGCCGCGGAGCACCGAGCCTTGCGCGAACTCGACCGTGATGTTCGGCGCCTCGATCTGGATCACGCCGTTCTCGTTCGCGTCCTCGATCACGAGGTCCGGCGGAATGACGATGCGACACGATTCGGTGATCTTCGTGTCGTCGCCTTTCAGCGTGACCGTGGGCAGTTGGGAAGCCTGGTTCACCAGCGTCAGGTTCAGCGACATCAGCAGGCACGGCGAAAGAAAGATCGAAGTCATGGCGGCATCCTCGTTCGGCCCGGTCCCCGTTGGGTCGGATGTATGTGAATCGCGGCAGGCACGCGCGGCGAGCCGCCGCTGGCGCGCATTATCGCAGAAATCGCCGTGCGGCGACACCCAAGCGGTGCCCGTGCCGGCGCCGCCTCGACCTTATGGCGCGGCGGGCCGTTCGACCAGCGTATACCACGCAAACAGATCGTCGGCGAGCTTCGTCTGGCGCTCGCCCGCGTCCCAGCCCAGCGCCGCCCCCATCCGCCGGGCGGCCTCGTCATCCTGTGTGTCGAACGCGAGCACGCGAAAGCCCGCGGCTTCCCACGCTTCGCGCGAAAACGGCGAGCGCCCGTCCGCCCACGGGATGTACGGTTTGTCCGGCGGCGCCGCGGCCGGGCAGAGGTTATACACGAGTACGACGCCGCCGGGTTTCAGCGCGTCAAACAGCGCCTTGACGAACGTCGCGTCATCGACGCCGAGCTTGATGAGCATGCGCTCGTCGGTTTCCCGCGCCGGATGGATGTAGCCGCGCTTCAGCGTGTTCTTGGAGAGGATCACGTCATACGCACCGCCGACGGCGTGCACCGCTTCGGGCTCCGCCGGCCAGCGCCCGTTCACCAGCGTGACGCGGCCGTCGTGCCCGTGGCGCCCTTTCACCACGCCGACGTCGCTCGCCTCGTGATAAAGCGCCGGCAGGAACGAATCGACATCCACGCCCACCGCGTCCGCCCCGAGCGCCGCGAGCAGGCGCAGGTGACCGATGCCGCCGTAGCCGAAGTCGAGCACGCGCCGGCCCCGCACATCGCTCAGGCCATGTTGTGCCAGCAGCTCCAGCGCCCGCGCATACGCGAGCGGCGAGCCGTACTTTGTCAGGTAGTACACGCGCTCGTCGGCGGCGCGCTCGAGCAGCGCGGCGCGCCGGTCGGGGGCGAGTTTCTCGACCTCGCCGGGCAGCAGATACGCGCGCGTGTCCGCGTCGCGCCAGAGCTTGCGCGGCGCGATCTTCGGCAGGTCCGCGGTCGCATCGAGAAACCGCGTTACCAGTTCCGTCTCGAAGATTGGGCGCAGCGCTTCGGCCTCGCGCCGCAGCTCCGCGACGGTCCACGGCGCGGCGGATTGCGTGTCGCGGGGTTGCGTCGTTGCGGGGCGCGTTGTCGCGGTTGAAACCGCCGTCTGAGCCGCGGTGGGCCCGGTCGCGGCGCGCGGTGCGTCGGCGGGTTGCGCAGCGGCCGTCTCGGACGCCGCCACCAACAGCGCGAAGATCAACACTCGACGTGTCGCGAGTCCGATGCGCGGTTCGGCAGGGGGGCGTGGGCTCATCGTCACTCCTTCGACCGGTGAGCCTACCGCCAGTCGGCGGCAGGCCCACGACGCTCGACGACAATCGACAAGCGCGGCATTCGGAAGTCTGCGCGCGGCGGGCGGTTGTGCGTTCGCGGTCGGCGGCGCGGGTGTGCGGCAGGATGCCGAAGCTCGGACACTTGCGTCTCGAGCTGCGCCGCGACAGCGTCGCGCGCCCGGTTTCGGGTTACGCGCAGGTGCGCTTCCGGCTCCGCGCGCCCGTGCGTTCGGGCGTGCCTCCGGGTTTCTCAGTCGCTTTGTGCGTGCCTACGTGCCTTCGTCTGTCGCGCAGTATCATCCGCGTCCCATGCCCACGCCGCGTCCGGTGCTTTCGTCGGCCAAGCGCATCGCGCTCTGCACGCTGGCATCGCGCATCACGGGGCTGCTGCGCGACATCCTGCTCGCGCGGACGTTCGCGCTCTCGTGGGTGCAGGACGCGTTCTCGTATGCGTTCGCGCTGCCCAACCTTTTTCGCCGCCTCTTCGGCGAAGGCGGCCTCGCCCCGGTTTTTATCCCCACTTTCACGCAGACGCTCGAACGCGACGGCCCCGACGCGGCCTGGCGCTTGCTCGCCCGCACGTTCGCACTGCTGACCGTCGCGCTGGTCGCCGTCACGCTGCTCATCGAAGGCGTCGTGCTGGCCGCGTGGCTCCTTGCGCCGCCGATGACGCCGGAGCAGCTCGCCGAACGCAGCCTGTTGCTCGGGCTCACCGCGCTGATGATGCCGTTCATGATCAGCATCTGCCTGTTGGCGCTGTTCGCGGCGATTCTCAACGTCGTGGGCAGCTTTGTTCCCGGCGCGCTCGCGCCGGTTGTGCTCAACATCTGCATGATCGCGGCATTGGCCGGCGTCGGCGTGGCGCTCGGCGGCACGCCGCCGGAGCAGCAGGTCTGGTGGGTCGCGCTCAGCGTGCTGATTGCCGGCGTGCTTCAACTGCTCACGCTCAGGCCGGCGCTGCGGGCCCACGGCGTCCGCGTCGCGTGGCAGCTCGACACCGCCGACCCGACCGTGCGACGCATGCTGCGGCTGCTGCCGCCGGTCGCGCTGGGGCAGGGTGTGCTTGCGTTCGGCGTGTTTCTCGACGCGCAGATCTGCATTCTGCTGACTCGCACGGCGGGCGCTCCGCCGACGATCGGCTGGCTGGGGGGCGTCGCGTATCCGCTGAGCGAGGGCGCACTGTCGGCGCTCACGTACGCGCAGCGCCTGTACCAGTTTCCGCTCGGCGTACTGGTGATCTCGCTTGCCACCGCGGCGCTCCCCGCATTCAGCCGGCTCGCGGCGCAGCGTGACTGGGCCGCGTGGACGAACGAGGTTCGTGCGCTTACGCGCATGGCGCTCTTCGAGTCCGTGCTGGCCGGCGCCATGATGATCGCGCTCGCCGAGCCGATCGTGCGCCTGCTGTTCGAATACGGCGAGTTCGACGCCGCCGACACCACGCGCACCGCCGGCGTGCTGGCGTGGTACGGCGTCGGGTTGTGGGCGTTCTCGGCGCAGCACATCGTGCTGCGCGGCTTCTACAGCCTGCACGACGCGGCCACCCCGCTGCGGATCAGCTGCGCCGTCCTGCCGCTCAACCTGGCGCTCAGCGTCGTGCTCGTGTGGCTGCCGGCGATCCGCGAATCGGCGTTCGCAATCAGCAGCGCCGCGACCTATGGCGTCGCGGTGATCGTGGGTGTGCTTGTGCTCCAGCGGAGACAAGGTGCGACAACGGTCGACCGGTCCGCGCGAATCATCAACGGCGAGTTCGCGATCGCCGTCGCGAAGATGCTGCTCGCGGCCGCGGCGGCGGGCGCAGTCGTCGCCATGTTGACGCCGGTGTGGCACGCCGTGGAGAGCGTCAGCGCGCTGCCGGAAATCCTTCGTCGCGGTCTCGCGACCGCCAGCGGCCTGGGAACGGGCGCGGCCGTCTACGTGCTCGTGGCGGCGCTGCTTCGCCTGCCCGAGGCCGGCGCGCTACTGGCGCGCGCCCGGCGGCGCCTGCGCGGACCACGCCGTGACAGCAGGTAGGGCAGGTCGCGGCCGTATGCGACCTGCAGTCCGCGCTAACGGGAGGGCCGGGCGATCCCACACTTCAAAACACAGCTCCGCTTGTTCAGAGCTCAAGGCGCATATGCGTCTCGGCAAACGAGCGATCGTCGATGCGGATCGCATCGGGTTCGGCGCCCCATGGCTGGAAGCCGAGAGCGTCATAGAGCTTGCGCGCCGCAGGCGCGTTTTCGCTGACGCCGAGGTACACGGCGGCGAGACCGGGCCAACTGCGTGCGGTGGCCAGGATTTCGAGCAGGACAGCGCGGGCGAGTCCGCGGCCGCGCATGGCGGGTGTCGTGTAGACGCCCCAGAGCCAGGCGATGTGGCGGCGTTTCGCGGCGCGTTCGCGGTAGACGCCGGCGACGGCGACGAGTCGGGCGCCGTGTGTGGTGCTGCGGGCGTCGAATGGGGCGTTGTCGCGCGCGTCCGCTTCGGAGCTTTGCTCGTAGCGCTCCGCCGCGAAGGCGCCGACGACGGCGTAGTCGGGGCCGGCGAGTGACGCCGCCATGCCGGCTACGTCGCAACCGCGGTCGTGTTCGGGACTGCTGATGAAGGACCAGGGAGAATCGGCGAGCATCTCGCGGCGGATCACCACGTAGGCGGCGGCGTCGCCGGGCGTGAGCGGGCGGATCAGCATGTGAATCCTCGGACCGCCGGCGGACGGAACGCGCGCGGCGCCCGGTGTTCGCCGCGCGGTCGCAAACCGCCAGCCGGTCACATTCGCGTTCGCGCGTGCCGAAGCCGCTCGCGGTCGGCTATCGTATCGCTGGATCGGCGGTGAGTCGCCGGCCGCGATTTGCCAACCGGCTGAACGCATGCAGAGCGCCGCGCGCGATCGCGTGGTGCGCCACGAACGGCGTGGGGACGACAGCCGGTCGAACTTGGCGCGACGGCTTGGCGCCGCAGGCTCTGAACGTGCCGGCGACGAGAGCCGGGGCGAGATTCACCCACGCGGAGGAGTTGCGCCGTGATCGACGTGCTTCGAACCACAGTGTTGCATCAGTTCGAGGCGGCGCTGGCGACGCTGAACCTGTGCATCGAGCGCTGCCCCGAACCGGCGTGGGCGGCACGGGTGGCGAATTACACGTTCAGCCAGGCGGCGTTTCATACGCTGTTCTATGCGGATTACTATCTTCAGCCGACGAGCGACCAAGACGGGTTTCGCGCGCAGCCGTATCACCGCGAACATGCGGACTTCTTCCGCGATTACGAGGAATTCGAGGATCGTCCGCCGCGACATCACTACGATCGCGCGGCGGTGAGACGTTACGTCGAGCACGTGCGGCAGAAGGCGGCGCTGGTGATCGCGGCGGAGACCGCCGAGTCGTTCGCGGGGCGTTCGGGATTCGAGTGGCTGGCGTTCTCGCGGCTCGAGGCGCATGTCTACAACACGCGGCACGTGCAGCACCACGCGGCGCAGCTGATCCTGCGGCTGCGGCTGGACTTCCAGGCGGAGATGCCGTGGGTGAAGTCGGGGTGGCGGGGGGCGTGAGTGCGGCGAGCGGCGCGCGGCAACCGGGCGTGGCGCTGCGCTTCACGCGCGGCCTTGGACCTTGACGCCTTCGACGTGAGGACGCGGAGCGAGTGCTATGGTTTCCCCGCGAATCGCTCGCGCCGCAGATTCAGAAACTCCAACGCGGTGCCGCAGAGCAGGTGGTCGCGCGTCTCGGCGGACAGGTTCTCCATCGACTCGATGAGCTGTCCGGGGCGCTCCTCGCCGAGCGGAAACGGGTAGTCGGAACCAAGCGCGACGCGATTGGCGCCGAGCAGGTTGACGAGGTAGCGCAGTGCATCGGCGTCATGCACGAGCGAATCGACATAGAGCCGAGGCAGGGATTGCCGCGGCGACACGCTGTTGTCCACGGCGCACAGGTCCGGCCGGGCGTGAAAGCCGTGGTCGATGCGGCCGATCGTATGCGGAAACGACCCGCCGCCGTGGGCGAAGCCGATGCGCAGCGCAGGCAGGCGTTCGAGGACGCCGCCGAAGATGACGGAGCAGATCGCCAGGCAGGTTTCGGCGGGCATTCCGACGAGCCAGGGGAGCCAGTAGCGCGGCATGCGGTCCTGCCCGAGCATGTCCCAAGGGTGGACGAAGACGGCGGCGCCGACTTCGGCTGCGCGACGGAAAACCGGAAAGAGCTCGGGGGCGTCGAGATTCCACTGGTTGACGTGCGAACCGATCTGCACACCCGGCATCTTCAGCTCGAAGAAGCAACGGTCGAGTTCGCGGATGGCGAGCTCGGGCTCCTGCATGGGTATCGTTCCCAGACCGACGAAGCGGCGCGGGTGGCGCGCCACCAGTTCGGCGATGTGGTTGTTCAGCAGGCGCGACAGGTCGAGCGCATCGGCGGGCTTCGCCCAGTAGCTGAACATCACCGGCACCGTGGACAGCGCCTGGACCGTCACGCCGGCGGCGTCGCACTCTTCGAGGCGAGCGGCGGCGTCCCAGCAGTTCAGGGTGATGCTGCGGAAGAACTTGTCGTCGATCATGAGGCGTGCGGAGCAGGCGTCGAGATGCTCCAGGCGCGGGAACCCGCGGTAGCCGTAACGCTGCGCGAGGTCGGGCCACTCGCGCGGGAGGATGTGAGTGTGGAGGTCGATTTTCATGCGCGGCCGATTGTAACGGGGGCAGTTCGGCGGCTGGGGGGGCCGGCCCCAGCGCTTGTTCGGCGCGCTCTGATGGACGCGCCCACTGGCCGACGCGTGGCAAGGTGCGTTCTGAACGAGCGTGGCGGACGGCGGCTACTTTGCTGGTTGGGGCGGTGTGAGTACGTGGCCGCACTGTTTGCAGGTGCGGAGGCGCTCGTTGCCGGCGGCCCAGAACTCTTCCATGATCTTCTTGAGCTGGACGACGATGTCCTTGAGGTTGAACTCGGGCTCGTAGACGACGGCTTTGCACTTGTCGCAGTAGAAGCGCAGATGGTCGACCTCGCCGCCGGGGCGCTGCCGCTCGACGACCATCCCGACGGTTCCGGCGGGGCGTTGGGGGGAGTGGGGGATGTTCGGCGGGAGGAGGAAGAGCTCGCCTTGGCGGATGGGGATATCGCGATGCTGGCCGTCGTGGTCGATGATCTTGACGGTGATGTCGCCCTCGACCTGGTAAAAGAGCTCCTCGGTCGGGTTGACGTGGTAGTCCTTTCGCGCGTTGGGACCGCCGACGATCATGACGATGAAGTCGCGGTCCTTCCAGACCATCTGGTTGCCGACCGGCGGCTTGAGCAGGGCGCGGTGTTCGTCGATCCAGGCCTGGAGGTTGATCGGTGGGGCGACGGACATGCTGAGGCCTCCGTTTGACGCGTGACGATCAGGTTGGCCGCGGCGGGCCGGCCGGCGGCGCAGTGAGTGTAGCCCCGGCGGCAATGTGCAGCAACGCGATGCGTGCCGCGACGGCCGGGCGGCGGGCCCGACGCGCCGCGCCCACCCCTGGCACGGTGGGTTCTGACCGATTCCTGCCCGGGCGATTGGACGTCCGGCCTAGAAATCGGCACTGGGTCAGTTTCGTGAGAGAGTCGATTCAAAAGGGTGGTGCGGGCGTCTCGCCCGTGTCTGCCGAATGAACGGGCGAGACGCCCGTACCACCCGGGATCAAACTTACGCACTACCTGGAAATCCGATCGCGTGTCGTAATAAAGCCTGGCGCGGTACGTTGGACACTGCGACGGGTGGCGCGGCTGGGCCGCCGCGGGTTGCGACCGCGGGTTCCGCGTTACGGTCCGCATCCGCCTCTTTCGTTGCAACGGCGTCGGCGCGCCGGGTTCGTCTGGTCGTCGGCGATGGTTGTTGCGATAAGGCCGGCGATTCGGCTTCGGGAGACACATCCATGAGTCTGCTGAGTGGCCTGGTTCAATCGGTGGAGAAGGCCGGCGCGACAGCCGGTCGGGCGCTTCGGTCGCGGCGGGACTTGTTCGCGCTGGGGGCGCTCGCGGCGGCGTGGCGGGCGGCGGCCAAGGCCGTGCCGGGCGAATATCAACCGCTCGCAAAGCACGGTCCGTCGGAGACGAGCTGGCTGGTGAACCGACTTGGCTACGGCACGACCGGGGCCGATCTCGCGCTCGCGGAATCGCTGGGCTGGGAGGGATACCTTGAATACCAGCTCGACTACGAGGCGATCGACGACAGCGCGCTGGACGCGCGGCTGGCGCCGTACACGACGCTCGGCATGACGCCGCAGGAGCTGGTCGCATTGCAGCGTGGTCAGGTGATCGCGGAGCAAATCGAGGCGGCGGTGATCCGGTCGTTGTACAGCCGGCGTCAGCTCTATGAGCGGATGGTGGAGTTCTGGACGGATCACTTCAATATTGACATCAACCTCGGCGAAGAGTGGTGGCTGAAGCCGGTGGACGACCGGGAGGTGATCCGCACGTACGCGCTGGGGAACTTCGGCGACCTGCTGCGGGCGTCGGCGCACAGTCCGGCGATGCTGTATTACCTCGACAATCACGTGAGCGTCGTGGGCAACCCGAACGAGAACTACGGACGGGAGTTGCTCGAGCTGCACACGATGGGCGTGACGGGCGGGTATACGCAGCACGACGTGGAGGAAGTCGCGCGGTGTTTCACGGGCTGGGGGCTCTTCTTCCGAAACCAAGGCGCGAACACGGGGCGATTCCGATTCACGGCAGCGCAGCATGACAACGGCGCAAAGGTGGTACTGGGCGTCAATATCCCGGCGGGCGGCGGCATCAACGACGGCGAGACGGTGCTGAACCTGCTGATCAACCACCCGAGCACCGGCCGATTCGTGTCGCAGAAGATGTGCAACTGGCTGTGGGGGCCGGGCGCGCCGGATTGGGTCGTCGATGCGGTGAGCGACACCTACTTCGCGACGGGCGGCGAGATCAAGGACATGATCCGCACGATCTTCGCGCTGCGGCGCGATGTCCCGCTTGGACCCACGAAATACAAACGGCCCTACCATCACTTCATCGCCACGCTGCGCGGGTTGAACGCGAACCTGACGAACCTGCGCGCGATTCGCACCCAACTGGCGGCGGCCGGGCACGTCCCGTTTAGTTGGGGCCCGCCGGACGGTTATCCCGACACGCTGGAGTATTGGGTCGGCGGCATCCTGCCGCGCTGGAATTTTGGATTCTCGCTGGTGAACAACCAGTTGTCCGGCGCGACGGTGGATCCGACGGCGTTTTTCGCGGGGCTGACGACGGCGGATCAGATGGTGGCGCGGATCAACCAGGTGTTGTTCGGCGGGCAGATGTCGGCGGTGGAGCAGGAGGAGATTCGGGCGTTCCTGGCGGTGAGCCCGGGCAGCCTGCAACGCAAGCGCGACGCGCTGGCGCTGGCGACTTCGGCGCCGGGATTTCAGTGGTTTTAGCAGTCCGGTGAGCAGGCGCGCAACGCGAATCAGCCGGCGGCGCAGTGCCGCCGCGAGGAGTTGACATGAGCACGCACGAATGCGTCGGTTGCCGCGAGTATCAGGAGCTTTCGCGGCGGCACTTCCTACAGATTTCAGGCGGCGCTGCCGCGCTGGCGGTGACTTCGCACGCGTGGTTGCCGCGGGTGGCGTATGCCGACTGGGGGCTCGGCGGGCGCGACGTCATCGTGCACATCTTCCTGCGCGGCGGCGCGGATGGACTGACGCTGTGTGTTCCACACGGGGAGAACGCGTATTACAGCGCGCGGCCGACGCTGGCCGTTCCGCGGCCGGACAGCGGCGATCCGAACAGCGCGATCGACCTGGACGGCTTTTTCGGCTTGCCGCCGGCGATGGCGCCGCTGCTGGACGCGTATGACGCGGGTCACCTGCTGGTGGTGCACGCGTGCGGCTTGACGGGCGCGTCGCGGTCGCACTTCGACGCGCAGCGGTTTATGGAGGTTGGGGCGCTCAACAACAACCTGCTGACGACCGGCTGGCTCGGGCGCCATCTGCTGAGCAGCGCGCCGCTCACGCCGGGCGCTGTGATGCGGGCGGTGGGCATTGGGTATGGATTGCAGCGGGTGCTGGTCGGAGCGCCGCAGACGCTGCCGATTCCGAACCTGGACAATTTCGGGATCACGGGCAACAGCGGCACGCTGGCGGAACGACGGGCGGCGATCGACGACATGTATGCCTCCGTCGGCGATCCGGTGCGGGCGGCGGCTCAAAACACGTTGCTGACGATCGACCTGCTGAACCAGATCAACTTCGCGGGCTATGTGCCCGCAGGCGGGGCCGTTTATCCCGACAGCGCGTTCGGCTATTCGCTCAAGAGCACGGCGGCGCTGATTCGGGCGCAGGTGGGCGTCGAGGCGATATCGATCGACCTCGGCGGCTGGGACACGCACAACAACCAGGGGCCGACCGCGGGCGACATGGCGGGCCTCATGACGCAGCTCGCCAGCGGCCTGGCCGCGTTTCACACCGACATCTTTACGGACGGTCGCACCAACGTGACGGCGGTCGTGATGTCCGAATTCGGCCGGCGCCTCGCGCAGAACGGCAGCATCGGCACGGATCACGGCTATGCCAATTGCATGTTCCTGCTCGGGCAGGCTGTGACCGGCGGGCGCGTGTTGACGCAGTGGCCGGGCTTGAATCCGGGGCAGCTCTTCGAGGGGCGCGACCTGGCGATGACGATTGACTATCGCGATGTACTTGGCGAGGTGGTCTCGGAGCGCCTGGGCAATCCGAATCTGCCGGAGATATTCCCCGGGTTCACGCCGACGATCCGCGGCGTGACGCGTTCGGTCGAAGCACTGCAAAAGGCGTAGGCGGACGAAGCCGGAGCGCACTGCCAGGGGCGCGCCCCCCGCACGGCGCGCCCCCCGCACGGCGCGCCCCGAGTGCGGCGCGTGCCACTTGCCGCTCGTTGCTCGCGGCGCAATGATGTCGTGCATGACGACGCGTCCTTATGATCGCGTGCTGACCGGCGTTTGCTTCAATCCTGACGACAACCGCGCGCGGCGCATGCGCGTGCTCGTCGATCGGCTTTGGGACGAGCTTCACCCCACCGGCGTCTCCTGGATCGGCTTCTACGTGTATGAGGGCGGCGACGAGCTCGTGCTCGGTCCGATGCGCAACAAGCCCGCGTGCTCGCCGATCGGGCTGCACGGCGTTTGCGGGCGGAGCTTCACGCAACGACAGACGATCGTCGTGCGCGATGTGCGCGACCTGGGCGAGAGCTACGTCGCGTGCGACCCCCGCGACCGGGCGGAGGTGGTGGTGCCGTGCGTGGACGAGCGGGGCGCGTGCTGGGGCGTGCTCGACGCGGACAGCCACGCGGTCGGCGCGTTTGACGAGCACGATGCGGCGGCGCTTCGCGCGCTGCTGGTGCAGGCGGGGTTGACGTTTGGCGGCTTGGCCGGGCGGTGAACGCTGCGTATAGTAGCGAGTCCGCAGGACCGGTCGGACGACCCGCCGGGCGGGCGACACCGACGACGGCTTGTCCATGGAAGACCTCTCCAAGATTCGCAACCTCGGCATCGCCGCCCACATCGACGCCGGCAAGACCACCACCACCGAGCGCGTGCTCTATTACTCGGGCACGATCCACAAGATGGGCGACGTCGACGACGGCACGACCATCACCGATTTCGATGTCGAGGAGCAGCAGCGCGGCATCACGATCTACAGTGCCGCGGTTTCGTTCGAGTGGCGAAACTGCCGCGTCAATCTGATTGACACGCCGGGGCACGTGGATTTCACCGCCGAGGTCGAGCGCAGCCTGCGCGTGCTCGACGGTGCGATCGTGGTGTTCGACGTCAAGGAGGGTGTCGAGGCGCAATCGGAGACGGTTTGGCGGCAGGCGGACAAGTACCACGTGCCGCGCATCTGCTTTTTCAACAAAATGGACAAGACCGGGGCCGATTTCGCCGGCTCGGTGGCGTCGGTCCGCGAGCGATTGGCGGCGAATCCCGTGCCGATCCAGTTGCCGATCGGGGCGGAGAGCGATTTTCGCGGCGTGATCGACCTGCTGGAAATGAACGCGATCTTCTACCGCGGCGGCGACGGGCGCCAATTCGAGGTGGGGGAGATCCCGGACGACCTGCGCCCCGCGGCGGCCGAGGCTCGGCATCATTTGGAAGAGAAAGCCGCCGAACTCGACGACGAGTTGATGGGCAAGTACATCGAGGGGCAGCCGCTGGCGACGGAGGAGCTCCGCCGGGCGCTGCGGCGCGGGGTGATCGCGCTGAAGTGCCAGCCGGTGCTGTGCGGCTCGTCGCTGAAGTACATGGGCGTGCAGCCGCTGCTGGACGCGGCGTGCGACTTTCTGCCGTCGCCGTTGGACGTGCCGCCGATCGTGGGGCACGATCCGCAAGACCCGGAGAAGACGATTCGGCGGAAATGCTCGCCGGGGGAGCCGCTGTCGGCGCTGGTGTTCAAGATCGTCGCGGACTCGCACAGCGATCTGCACTTTGTCCGGGTGTACTCGGGCGTGCTCAAAGCCGGGGCGCGCGTGCTGAACCCCGGGCGACGCAAGAAGGAGAACGTGCCGCGCCTGTTTCGCGTGTTCGCGAAGCGGCGCGACCAGATCGACGCGGCATACTGCGGCGACATTGTGGCGGCGATCGGGCTGAAGGACACGCTGACCGGCGACACGATCTGCGAGACGCAGCACCCGGTGTTGCTTGAGCGGATCGAGTTTCCCGAGACCGTCATCAGCATGTCGATCGAGCCGCAGTCGTCGGCCGACCGCGACAAGCTCGCGCAAGCGCTCAACATGCTGTCGCGCAGCGATCCGACGTTCAACTATCGCATCGACGCCGAGACGGGCCAGACGCTGATCAGCGGCATGGGCGAGCTGCACTTGCAGATCATTCAACACCGTCTCGAACGCGACATGAACGTGCCGGTAAAGGTCGGCAAGCCGCGCGTGGCGTATCGCGAGACGATCACGCGCGCCGCCGAAGCCGAGGGGCGCCTGGCGCGCCAACTGGGCGGCAAGCCCCAGTTCGCGATGGTGCGGCTGAAAGTGGAGCCGTTCACGCCGCAGCCCGGGCAGGAGCATTTTCAGTTCTGGAACCGGCTCGCGGACGGCAAGGTGCGCGGTCACTTTCTTCCGGCGATCGAGCAGGGAGCGCACGACGCGGCGCGAACCGGCGTGCTCGGTTCGTATCCGCTCATCAACGTGCGCGTGACGCTGGTGGACGCGGAGGAGCACTCGACGGACTCATCGGAAATCGCATTCGAGGCGGCGGCGGGTCAGGCGCTGACCAAGGCGATCGAAGCCGCCGGCCCGGTGTTGCTCGAACCGATCATGAAGATCGAAGTCGTGACGCCGGACGAGTATTTCGGGGCGGTGAACGGCGACCTGATGAGCCGGCGCGCGACCATCACGGAGACGACGATGCGGGCGCGAAACCGCGTGATCCACGCGGAGGCGCCGCTGGCGACCATGTTCGGGTATTCAACGAGCGTGCGGTCGCTGTCGCAGGGGCGGGCGAGCTACTCGATGGAGCCTTGCCGGTACGACGCGATGCCGCACGAATTGGCGCGGCAGGTTCTCGGCGTGTACTGAGCGCCACCGTGAAACGGGCAGGGACTACGGCGGGCTCTTTTTTGTTGGTTCCTTCGCTGGGTTGTCCGCCTCGCTGAGCAGGGCTTCGAGCCGCTCCTTCCAAGGCGAGCCGCCGAGCGTCGGCTGCCAGATGCGTTCCTGCTCGATGGCTTTCCTCACGTCGTCGGCTTTGCCTTGTCGCAGAAGCAGGTGGAGCGAATAGAAGCGCGCCTCCCAGTAGCGCTCGGGTGCGGCCGTGCGAAGGTCGGGATCGCGGAGCAGCGCGGCCCAGGCGTCAAGGGCGTCGGACAGGGCCTGGGCGGGCGCGTCGGCGGGGAGGCGTGCGGTGAGGATGAGCGCGCGGAGCCGCTGGTAGTTGCCGTTCCTCGGATCCTTGTTGAGCAGGCGCGTGGTGATTTCGAGCGCGGGCTCCGGCTGGTCGGCGATTTGCAGCAAGCGCGCCAGGCTATAGGAGACGAGATCCGCCTGCGCGGCGCGCTTCGGGTCGGCCTCGCACCATTTGAGCAACTGCTGGAACGTCGGCAGGGCATCCTCGGCGAGTTTGCGGGCGTCGTTGTCGCGGCCTTCGCCGCGAAGGCGCTCGAGTTCTTCCTGCACGCCGTTGGCGACCAGCGTCAGTACGGGCCCGGATTTCTCCGGGGGTGCGGAGGCGAGGTACTGCTGGACGGCGTTGGTGGCCTGGTCGAACTGGCGCAGGCCGCGGTAGGCGCGGATGCGGACGGCGAGGACGCGGCCGATGAGTTCGCTGGCGGGAAAGCGACGCTCGAAGTCGGCGACGACATCGAGGGCCTTCTCGAATTTCTCGACGCCGGCGCCGAGGTAAATGTCCGCAGCTTGCAGGAGGCTTTCGGCGGCCCACTTGCGGACGGCGTCGGCGCGGCCGGCGGCGGTTTCGCGGGTGAGGAGTTGGCGGGCGACGCTGACGGCGCGGTCGGCGAGCTGCATCTGCCGGGCGAGATACTCGGGCGCCGGCTGGGACGCGCGGCGCTTTTCGGCGTCGATGCGTTCGCAGAGGATGCGGCGGAACTGGGCCTCTTCGTAGCGCGGCGAGTCGGAGGGGATCTTGGCGAACTGCTCAGCCGCCCCGGCGTGCTGGCCGGCTTCCTGAAGCGCGACCGGCAGCCACCAGAGCGCATCGAGCCGCTGGGGGTGATCGGGGTAGCTCTGCACGAGATTCAGGAGCACAGCGGCGAGGTGCTCGAAATCGCGCCGGTCGTTCGATTCGGTCGCGACGCGGGCCCACAGCTGGTAGGCGCGCTGCGCGGCCTCCGGGGCGCGGGCGTCGGAACGATACTCGGCGGCGAGGCGCGCGAACGACTCGGCGGCCCCGCGGTTGTCGTCGGTGCGAAGCTGAAGCTCACCGAGTTCCCACAGCACGCGGGCGGCGGATTTGCCGTCAAGGTCGGAGCGGGCGGCGGCCTCGCGCAGCCGGGCGGCGGCGTCGTTGAAGCGGCGGGCGTCGGCGAGTTCGCGGGCGGACAGCAGCAGCTCGATGATCGTAAGGGTTTTCGGATCGGCGGACAGGTCGAGCACGCCGGCGATGTAGACGCGCACGATTCCCGGCCACGGGCCGGCTTGCTCGGCGAGGCGGGTGAGCTTGCTGAGGCCTTCGACGCGGGCGTCGCGGGCCTGGTTGAGGATCGCGACGCGCGCGGTCGATCCCGCCGCCTGCTGTTTCAGCGATTCGCTTTCGAGCAGGTGACTGTACGCGTCCCAAAGCTTGCACAGGTTGATGTGATACGTTGCGGCGCGGTCCGTGCCGGTCAGCCTCTGCACGTCGCGCTCCACGAGTGCCTTGAGCGCATTGCGGGCCTCCCGGAACTGACCTTGTCGAAGATGCAGCCGGGCCAGCTCGTACGACACGTGTGCGAAGAGCGCGAGGTCGGACTCGTCGGGCAATGCTCCGCGGAGCTCGCGCTCCGCGTCCGCGAACCGGCGCTGCTCGCGCAGCGCGACGCCGAGCCCGAGCCGGCACTGGCGGAGCGTCGCGCCGGAAGCGCCGGCGTCGAGCAGGGTGCGGAAGGTCTCCTCGGCGCTGCGGACGGCGTCGTTCCCGCCGGCGGCGCCGGGTGCGTCGACGAGTGCGAGGAAGAGGTTCGCCCACGCGAACTGGAAGTCCGCGTCGGCCTTGAGCTGTCGGACGCGGTCATAGATGCCGAGCGCAAGCAGCTCCTCCTCGCGGCGGGCGAGGTCGCGGGTGAGCGGATCGAGTCCCTCGCGGGCGCGCTGAAACTCCTCGCGCGCCAGTACGAGCAGCCGTGCGAGCCGTTGGCGGTCGCCGCGCTGGCCGGCCGAGACCTCGAACTCGTCAAGGTCCGGGACCGCCCACTGCGCCGCAACCATGTCGCCGAGCTCGACGCGTGCCGCGGCGAGATTGACGACGCGGACCGCGAGGTCGGCAAGGACGGAGCGTTCGAGGGCGGCGATCCAGGTGCGATAGCGGCGTTCCGCCTCGGCGAAGTGCTGGTGGCGCTGGGCGTCGTCCTTGGTGCGCGCGGCCTTGGTTCGCCAGGCTTGGGCGATCCAGTGCAACTGGAGCGGGGAGCGCACGCCGGTGAAGCGCGCTTCGAGAGCTTCGGGCTGGCCGGCTTCGATGAGGCGCTTGACCTCGTCCGGCGGGGTCGGCAGACCGTCCTGGGCGTGGCTGGGCGGCGTCGCGGCGAAGAGGGTCAGCACGACGCAAACGAGCAGTCCGCGGCGCATCGCGTCACTCCGAAAACGAGCCGCGGCCGAGCGCGACGGCGAACTGAACGTTGTCGAAACCGGCGCGGACGGCGGCGTCCATGGCGGCGACCACAAAACGCCACTTCACGCTCGCCTCGGCGCCGATGACGACCGGATTGGCGGGGTCGGCGCCCGCCCGACGGCGCTCGTCGAGCAGAGCGCGAAGCGCGTCGAAGTCCGAGCCGATCGACTCGTCGACGACGAAGATGCGGCAGGAGGCCCCGGCGTCGGCGTCCTGCAAGCCGATTTTGACGACCGGGTTGATCTCGATCGCGACGCCGGCGCCGGGGCCGCTGCGCGGGTCGAGTTCCGTCTGGAGCAGGCCTTCGCGGACGAGCTGGAGCGAAGCGCCGAGCATGAAGAAGACGAGCAGAACCATGATGATGTCGACCATGGGCGCGAGATTGGGGACGCGGTCGCTGGCGGGCTCGGGCAGCCGGTGTCTCATGGCGCGCCCTGCGGTTCGGGGCCGGAGTTGGCGCCGAAGACGATGTTGCTGATCTTCGCGCCGGCGCACGCGCGCATCACGCGCTCGACGTGGCGATACGCCACGTTGCGGTCAGCCCGGATCACACAGCGAACCGTCTGGCGGGCGAGGGTTGCCTGTGCGGACCGGGCGGCGAGGAAGGCATCGAGCTCGTCCGGCGGGAGTATCCGCTCGACGATGTTCTGTCCGTCCCAGCCGTTGACCACCAGCTCGGCGTCGAGCGGCTGCGCGCCGGGGCGGATATTGATGAGCACGCGCGCCCCGGCGTCGGCGGCGTCGGCGACGCTGGCGGCGACGGCGTAGGGGAGATTCACCGGGCGGAGCTCGGCATCGACGAGGCGGCTGGCCAGGAGAAAGAAGATGATCAGGCACATCATGACGTCGACCATCGGCGCGAGGTTGAGCGTAAGTCGCACCGGAACAGGCGGTCGAAATCGCGTCATCGCCGACACTCCGTCAGACGAGATCAAGGCGGTGGTGTGTGCGTCAACTGCTCGCGCCGGGCGCGGCGGCGGGCGCCCGCGACGGCGTGGCCGGTGCGGGCTCCGGCGAGCGCATCGGCGGCAGATTGGGCGCCGGACGGAAGTACTCCAGCAGGTCGAGCACTTCAACCGTCGCGGCCACCGTGAGCGAGTCGATCCGGTTGCGGCAGACGCCGAAGAAACCGAGTCCGATGCACGCGAGCGCCAACCCAAGCAGTGTGTTGGCGAGCGCCAGGCTGATGCCGCGGGCGAGTGCGCCGGCGTCGGCGGAGCCGCCGGTGCTGGCGAGTCCGCCGAAGGCCTCGATCATGCCGAGGACGGTTCCGAGCAGACCGAGCAGGGGCCCGAGGTTTCCGAGGATGTTGAGGTATTCGACCTTTCGGAAGAGGCGGCCGCTCATTTCGCCGGATTTTTCGAGCGCGGCGTTGTGCATGGCGTCGAAGCCGTGGCGGGCGTGGTGCAGCGCGGCGCTGATGACGGTGGCGAAGAAGGTGGTGCTCTTTCGCGTGGCGTCGAGGCAGTCGCGGAACTTCCGGGCCTCGATGAGCTGGCGGGCGCGTTTGACCTGTTCGAGGGGACTGATCGTGGCGCGCCGGACGGTGATGAAGTGCTCGACGATGAGGGCAAGGGCGGCGACCGATCCGGCGAGAATGAAGAACGTCGGCCATTCCATGCCGTCCCAGATGACGCGCAGGAGCGAGTGTCCGGGACGGGGGCGGGGGGCGGCGTCCTGCGCGAGCGCGGGCGCCGCGAGCGCGGCGACTGAAGCGATCGTCCACGCGATGTGCCTTCGCATCCGGCCTCCTTGCGAATTCACTGCAAACTCTCCGCGAGGGTGAGCACCTAGCCGCGCGATGGCGCGACTACCTCGTCGTGCGGCGCTCACCGGGCTCGCACGTCAAGGCCGGTGATGATCTTGGCCTTGCCGCGGTTCTGCTCGGCGATGCGCTGCAAACGGCGCGAGCCGTCGGTCTGGCGCGGCATTCCGCTGGTGTCCTGAAGCATGATCTCGTCGAAAACGAGACAGTGGATCTGGACTCTGCCGCCGCGGTTCTGGCGCGCCATTTCGTTGACGACGTTGTCGTCGAAGTAACCGTCGGAGAAGAAGAATATCGCGTCGGGCTGCATCTGTAACGCGCGGCGCAAAGCGGGAAGCGGCTCGGTTCCGCCTTCCGGGGCCTTGCGGTCGAGCCAGTCGAAGAAGCCCTTCTTGGTTTCGGGGTTCGCGGGTTGCAGGGCGGGCGCGAAGCTGTCCGTGACGGCCTTGTCGCGGCGGCCCTGAAAGAGGACGACGTTGAAGGACATGCCCGGCGCGAGCTGGCCGACCGAGCGTTTGAGTTCGTGCTTGAGCTCGTCCTGGGCGACGAGGATGGAGCCGGAATAGTCGACGACGTAGACGAACCGCGTCCCGCTCGCGCGAACTCGCCAGACTTCGGCCGCTCCGACTCCGGGGCGGCTGCCGAAGCCGGCGCCGAACCCGCCGCCGCCGCCTTCGCCGGCGCCGCTGCCGGTCCCAATGACCCCGGAGCGGCCGAGTTCTCCGATCCCGAAGCCGCCGAGGTCCCATCCGTCGCCGAGGGGTCGCTCGGTGATCGTGGGTTCGGGCAGGGCGCGAAGCATGGAGAGGTTGTCCGGCCAGTCGAGGGCGGAGTCGGTGGGTTGGACGACCGGGGCGGCGGTGGGCCACTGGAAGCCGCGGTCCTCGGCCGGGTCGGTGGGGCGGATCCGCGCCTCGTATTCGTCGAGCGGGTTGGCGCGTGAGGCGAGCCGGCCGAAGTTCATCGCGAGGACGGTCAGCAGTCCGGTGTGCAGCGCGAGGCTGATGATGAGGGGGACGCCGAGGTGGACCATCCAGCGAAAAAACGGGTCGCGGGCCTCAATGTCGGGCATCAGGCCGGTGGGGCCGGCGGTCGCGGGTTTGCGGCGCGGCGGCGTTTCGGGGTTGTTCAGGATGGACATAGGCGGCCCCGGGCGCCGAAGTCAATCGGGCTTGGCTGGACTGGGCGCCGCGCTGCCGCCGCTGCGCTGCGCCTGGATCGCGGCGAGAATCTGCATGAAGCGCGTGCGCAAGTCGTAGAGGATCTCGTCGAGCAGTTTTCTCTCCTCGGGAAGCAGGTTGTTCACCGTTTTTTGCTGAAGCACCTCGATCAGGTCGATGGCGTAACGTGCGGACTCGAGGTTCGGCGGAATGCGCTCGCCGCTGGGCGTCGCCAGCATGCCGAGCCCTGCGAGGGCCTGAACCGCGAGCATGTTGACGAGTTCGATGAAGTTCGGATTGACGTCGCCGGCGGCGGGCCCGGCGCCGGCGGACGCCGGGGCGGCGGCGTCGATCTTCTCGGAGAGGCGCTCCTTCTCGCGCTGGGCTTCGGCCTTCCAGTCGTTGTCCACGATGATCTTGGGCGCATCGCCGGCCATAAGAATTCTCCGCGAGGATCGCCGTGGAACGGAACGACGAGCCCGCGCAATCGTAGGGCGGATCGGGGCGCGCGACAACCGACGAAGTCATTTGGGTAGTGGGTCAGTTTCGTGAAAAAGTGAGTTTGAAAGGGTGGTACGGGCGTCTCGCCCGTATCTTCCGCATGAACGGGCGAGACGCCCGTGCCACCCGGATCAAACTGACCCACTACCGTCATTTGCTCGGCACGCTTTCGCTCCAGCGTTGCACGACTTGGGGGGCCTCGCGTGGCGTAACGGGTTCTGACCTGCGTCGCGGTAGACCCCACTCGGCGCGGGCTCTACGATATCGCGGCGCTTGCGGCGGACGGTGTGTAGGGCAGCGGCGCCGCTTGTGCGTCGGGCCCGACGCTTCGCGCGGCGGATTCTGATCCGCGGCGCGGGCCCCGCCGTACGTCAGGGAGGTTCCGTGGCATGATGCCAGTGGTTTTTCGGATCCCGTACCTCGAGCTCGACATTCCCGGCTTCGGGTTGATGCTGATGCTGGGGTTTCTGATCTCGATTCTGTGGGCGGCGCGGCGGGCGGCGCGGTCTGGCGCGAACCCGGACGTGGTGTTGAACTGCGGGTTTGTCGCGCTTCTGGCGGGCGTGGTGGGCGCGCGGGCGATGTTTGTGCTGCACTACTGGGAGCAATTCGCGGGCCGCGGATCGGCGTGGAACGTGTTTTGGGCGATCGTCGACGTGCGGATGGGCGGACTGGAGTTCTACGGCGGATTCCTGCTTTCGGTTGTGCTGGTCGTGGCGTGGATCCGGT
This sequence comes from Phycisphaerae bacterium, assembly GCA_050184295.1. Classification (GTDB taxonomy): domain Bacteria; phylum Planctomycetota; class Phycisphaerae; order UBA1845; family Fen-1342; genus JBFXAM01. The sequence goes on from JBFXAM010000004.1 coordinate 71,365, forward strand.
GGTACGAGAAGGTGTCGTTACGCTGGTATCTGGACATCATCGCGCCGTCGGCGGCGCTGGGGCTGGCCTTCGGGCGCGTCGGCTGCCTGTTGAATGGCTGCTGTTATGGCACGACGTGCGAGCTGCCGTGGGCGGTTCGCTTTCCCGTCGGCAGCCCGGCGGCAGTGGAGCAGTGGGAAAAGAACGTGCCGGGGGCGGCGCTACCCGAGCAGTTGGTGTACGTCGCGCCGGCGGGCAACGCGCGGCCAGTGTTGCGCGAGAGCCTGTCGGCGAGCGACGGACAGATCGAGCGGGCGCGTGAAAACGAGGCGAAGCTGCGACACGCGCTGGCGGACGCGCAGGCGGTCGCGGACAAGGAGACCGACCCCAGCCGCAAGCGCACGCTGGAGCGGCGCGCGGAACGGGCGCGGGCGGATGTGCGCGCGGCGCGTGCGAAATTCGAGGACGTGCGCGCGCTGAGCGACAAGTATGCGACGACGCCGGCGGCGTTGCGGGCGCTGGCGCGCAATTACGGCTCGGCGCCCGTTCATCCGACGCAGGTGTACTCGACGATCACCGCGCTCCTGATCGCATTGGCGCTGAACGCGCTGTATTGGCGGCGGACGCGCGACGGGCAGGTGATCTGCACGCTGCTGCTGATCGAGCCGGCGTCGCGCTGGGTGATCGAGCTGATTCGCGCGGACAATCCGATCGACACGCTTGGCGCGTTCACGATCTCGCAGGGGCTCGCGATGGCGATGACGCTGGTGGGACTGCTGGGGTTGTTCGCGCTGCCGGCGCTTCCGCCGCGGTCGCCGCGGGCGCGCATCTGGGTTCCGGAGGATGAGCAGGGCGGCACTTCGCCGACGCCGAAATCCGCGCCCGTCGCGTGAGGCGTCGCGCGGAAGTCGCGCGGGGTTCCCGCGGTGCGGGCGACGCGCCCGTGGGACGCCGGTTGGCTACGCGCGCGGCGGTGTCGCGCGCATGTTGTCGATCAGTCGAGCGGCGCCGACGCGGGCGGCGATCGCGAGCAGCACCGGCGCGCAGATCACATCCACGTTCTGGATCGTCTCGGGATCGACCACACTCGCATAGTCGATGTCGCGCACGTCGGCGGCGTGTAGTACGCCGGTCATGATCGCGATGACTCCATCGGCGGCCTGTTCGCCGGCGGCGACTGCGTCGCGCCCGGCGCACAGGGCGCGGTGCAGGGCGGCGGCGCGCGCGCGGTCGGCGGCCGAGAGATAGCGGTTGCGGCTGCTCATCGCGAGGCCGTCCGGCTCGCGCACGGTTGGGCAGCCGACGATCTCGATCGGAAAGTCAAGGTCGCGCGTCATGCGGCGGATGATCGCGAGCTGCTGGGCGTCCTTTTCGCCGAAGTAGGCGCGGTCCGGCTGCACGAGCAGGAAGAGCTTGGCGACGATCGTCGCGACGCCGTCGAAGTGGCCGGGGCGAAACGGTCCGCAGAGGTGGTCGGCGAGCTTTGCGACGCGGACGGTCGTGACGGCATCCGGGCGGTACATGTCGGCGAGCGCCGGGAGGAACACGAGATCGGCGCCGGCGGCAGCGCAGCGGCGCAGGTCGGCGGGTTCGTCGCGGGGGTAGCGGTCGAAGTCCTCGTGCGGGGCGAACTGCGTGGGGTTCACGAAGATTGTGACGACCGTGAAGCAGCCGTCGCGGCGGGCGGCTTCGATGAGCGCGTCGTGACCGGCGTGCAGCGCGCCCATCGTCGGGGCGACGCCGATCGGTCGACCGGCGCGGCGTGCGCCGGCGACTGCCGCACGAAGTTCGGGGATGCGCCGGACGGTGTCCATGCGGGCATTGAATCGCACGGGGGCGCGTCTGTCACGTGGCGTGGTGTGGGCGGCGCGCCCGCGGCAGCGGTTGAGCGGCCGCGGCGAACGGGCCGATCGGCATCAGGCGCCGGCGCGACCGATGTACGTTCGCGTGCGCGTGTCGATGCGGATCGCGTCGCCGGTCTTGATGAACATCGGGACGCGCACCATGAGTCCGTTTTCGAGCGTGGCTTCCTTGAGGACGCTGGCGGCGGCTCCGACGGCATGCGCGGGGGCCGCGGTCATGGCGACCGACAGCACGACGACTTCGGGAAGGTCGAGGCGCAGCGGCTGGTCGCCGGCGAAGAAGACGCGGAACAACTCACCTTCCTTGAGGAACGGCTGGCTCCCGGCGAGCTGCGGTTCGTACAGCTCGATTTCCTCAAAAGTCTCCGAATCCATGAACACGTGTGCATTGTCGCGGTGATAAAGGTATTGGAGGCTCCGCGTAACTCCCGCGGCTTCGTCGAGCGGCATGAGGTCGTCCACGGTGCGCTCGACGTGCCGGCCGTCGAGCGCGTCCCGGAGTGTGACGTGGACAGTCGGCTTCTGCTTGGCGCTGCGATGCTCGACAAGTTCGTCGACAAAGTAGTAGCGGCCCTGATGACGCAGCAGCATGCCGCGCCTGACGGGAATATTCATGCCGTGCTCCCCGCAGAGCTGAACGACAGTTCGGAACGCGGCGCCGTGGCCACCGGCGGCGCGTCGCGGGCGCCCGCGCGGGTTGGCGATACCGCGGCGGCGGCGCTGGCCGCGCGACTCCCGCTGACGCGGGAGCGCACGCGGGTGTGAGTCAGTATATCACGCGGAGCGGGGCGACCGAGCAGCAACGACGGCGCAGCCGGGTCAGCGAATTGGCGGTGCGGGGGCTGCGCGGCGCCGCAACTCGCGGTGTCGAAAGCAGGTTGTGAGATGGTCGTTGACCATGCCGACGGCCTGCATGAGCGCGTAGCAGATCGTGGAGCCGACAAAGGTGAATCCGCGACGTTTGAGATCCTTGGACATCGCATCGGACTCGGGCGTGCGGGCGGGGATTTCGGACAGCGTGTGCCAGTGGTTGACGCGCGGGCGGCCGCCGACGAATTGCCAGAGGTAAGGTGCGAATGCGCCGGTTTCGGAGCGGAGAGCGAGCAGCGCGCGGGCGTTGGTGACCGCGGCGCGCACCTTGAGCCGATTGCGGACAATGCCTGGATTGGCGAGCAGGCGCGCGGTGCGGCGGGTGTCGTAGCGCGCGATGCGCTCGGGGTCGAAGCCGTCGAACGCGGCGCGGTAGTTCTCGCGCTTCCGCAGGATCGTGTCCCAACTCAGGCCGGCCTGCGCGCCCTCGAGGATGATGAACTCGAAGAGCTTCCGGTCGTCGTATACCGGCACGCCCCACTCCCGATCGTGATATGCGACCGAGCGCGGGTCGTCCGGCGTGACCCAGCCACAGCGGCGGCGTGCGTCGTTTGCGGGCACGGGTGGTTCCTGCTTTCTCTGGCGTGGGCCGCGTCTGCGGCGCCATCAGAGGCGGGCGTTGGAGCGCTGGATGGCCTGGGCGACATACAGTGTGACGATCGCTCCGATCGTGGCCATCACGAGCTTCCCGAGCAGGCCGACGGCGGAGACCTGAATCAGCTCGAAGAGCAGCCCGCCGACCGCAGCGCCGATGACGCCGATGACCAGATTGCCGACGAGGCCGAAGCCGCGGCCCTTGACGAGCTTTCCGGCGAGCCAGCCGGCGATCAGGCCGATGAGGATGAACCACACGATGTTCATGGATGGCTCCTGAAGTGCGCGGCGTCGGCGGACGGTCGCGCTCGGCTCCGCGGGTCGCGTGCACGGGTCATCGTACGGCGCGCCGGGTCGGGTCGCGCGGGACGGATTTTACTCGCGGCGCGGCAGGTCGTGATCGTCCGGCGCATTGCGGAGGTCATTGCGCGAGTGCGCGAGCAAGGGCGGCGCGAGGGCGGCGGGGCCGTAGCGCGGGTCGAAGAAGGCGAAGACGAGGCTGTAGAAAAAGTCGCGGGCGTAGGGGGCGAAGCCGACATGTCCGCCGCCGCGGAGCACGATTGCCGCGACGTTGGGGTTGTCGGTTCGGGCGACGAGGTTGGCGACGTCCTGGGCGGGCGCGAGCGGGTCATTGGCGCCGTGGACGAGCAGCACGGGAATGCGTGCGGTCTTGAGCTTGTTTCCGTCGCTTTTTCCGCGGAAGGGGGCGAGGCGGAGATAGTCGAGGCCGTCGGCGACAATTCCAGGGTAGGCGCCCTGGGTGCGCTCGGACTCGAGTTCGATGAGACGCATGAGGCTGTGATTGGGATTGGGGAACTGCTTCTCGCGCATGCGTGCGAGGACCGTGTTCTGCAAGGCGTGGAGCACGGGGTTTTCAAGCACGCTGTAACGCGTGTCGAGCTGTGCGACGGTTTGCTCGAATGAGAGCACGGCGGAAAAGGCGAGGACGCCGGCTTCGAAGTGACGCTTTCCGCTGCGCGGTCGCAGGAGCGGGGCGAGCCCGGGCGCGATGCTCGCGTGCTGGTCGGGACGGCTGTCCTCAAACGCGGCAAGCAGGGCGTGGTTAGCGCCCCAGCAGAAGCCAATGAGCCCGGTTCGGCGGACGAAGGAGTGCGTTTTGAGCCACTCATCGACGGCGAGCAGGTCGCCGGTCTCGGTCACGCCGAAGTTGTAGAGGACGTGCGGCTGGCGCGAGTCGGTGAGTCCGCAGCCGCGGAGCTCGACGGCGAGGACGTGCCATCCGGCGTCGCGGAGCGCGAAGGAGAGATCGCGGGTGCGCATGACGTTGTTGTTGCCGAGCAGTCCGGGCAGGACGACGATGCAGTCGGCGTAGGCGACTTCGCCGTTTCGTTCGGCGCGGCCGAACTTGGCGGCGAGTTCGAGGCCGTCGGCGACGGGGATGAGGATGTCGTCGAATCCGGACCAGGGCGGGCTGGCGCCGCTGCCGGGCCCGGGTCCGGTCGCTTGGGCCGTGTGGGTGAGTCCGTCGAGATTGTCGGCAAGGGTGTAGAGGCGTGCGCCGTCGAGCCCGAAGGCGGCAGGGACGTCGATGGGTCGCCCGTCGGGTCGCAGGAGTTCGCGGGTGGTGAGGCAGCGGTTGGCGTCGGCGGGCAGGAGCGGCGCCAGGCGCGGGACCACGGCTTCGACCCAGGCGCGCGTCGTGGGCGCGGGGCCGAGCTCGGCGGCGGCAAACGTCGGGCGCGTGACGCGGGACATCTCCACCGGCATCGAGCGTTCGGCGAAGCAGCCGCCGGCGGCCAGGAGGATGGCGAGCAAGGGTGCGGCGACGAGTCGGGCAGCGCGGGGGTCGCGAATCATCGGTCGATCGCCTCGAGTCTGCGCTCAGCGCGCGGTGTCTGGATATTCCGCGCGCGAAGTGCCGCGGCGACGTCTTGCATGCGCATGATCGGGGGCAGCTCACCGGCGGTGGTCATGACAAAGCCGGTGCTGCTCTCGCGAGTCAGGTTGCCGTGTGCGGCGCGCATGCGAATAAGCCGCGACATCTGCTCGCTCCCCGTATGATAGCCGGTCGCGAGCGCGACGAGCACATCCGGCGTGTGTACAACGAGGCCGTCGAAGGCGCGCCAGAGGCGGTGGAGCGCGTCGGGGTAAGTGTCGGCGGCGCTCGCCGCAACGTCGTCGCGCGGCACCTCCACGCAATGAAAGTCGCTCGAACCCGAGCGTGACAGCAAGCGCAGTGGATCGCCGGCGATTGCGGAATAGCGATAGGTGTCGGTGCTGCGCGTGATGCGCGCTCGGCCGTCGCGCGACAGCACGACCACCGCGGCCCCATCGCGGTAACACGCGAGCTCAACGCCTTCCACGCCGACGAGGTCGTGCGCGACAACGGCCGGCGCGCGGGTGTAGACGGCGGCGCAGGAGACCTGTCCGAACGTGGGGATCACTACGTCCGTGGGGCCGGCGAGCGCCTCGACCGGGCGATAGCCAAGGGCGCGAAGCGCGTCGGGGATGGAGACCCAGCGGCTGTCGCGGATGTCGTGGCCGTGGTCGCTCATGAGCGTGATTCGCAGACGTCCGGCGTGCTGGTACATCAACATCTGGGTCCAGCGGTCGAGCAGCGTCAGGGCTTCGATGTGGCCGTTGCGGCCGTGGCGCGAGCCGATCGCGGATCCCGTCACGAGATAAGCGCTGAAGCAACGAGCCCCGGGCTGTTGGGAGGCGAGCGCGAATCGGGTCTGGATGAGTGTGAGCTCCGTGCGGATCCACTGCTGCGAGTTGAGATACGCGAAGACGTGCTTGCCGGCGGGGAGCGCGTAGTCGACGCACGCGAGCCACGGCGCCGTCTGCGTCGCACCGTAGCTTGCGAGTCCGTGGCGGAGCCGGTTTCCGTCGAAGTACTCCGACTCGACTCCGGGGCAGGGGCCCACGCCGAAAAAATCAGCCAGCGCGACGTCGGTCATGACGGGGAATGGTGAGATGATGCGGCTGGGCGGCGCGAAATGGCGAAGGCGGCCCTGTTGCCACAGCTCGCTCACGATGTCGAATGGGACGCTGTCGATGATGAGCAGGAGTTGCGGCCAGTCGGCGGACGGATAGGCGGTGATGCGGGCCGAGGCTCCTGTCGGCACAGCGATGTTCTCGGGAGTCGCAGCGATGTGATCGGGCGTCGCGCTTGCGGGCGGGGCGTCCCGAATCGTCGCCAGCTCGTCGAGGGTGCCGTCGCGGTCGCGATCGAACCGCAGCGCGTGCACGAGCCCGTCGGGTCCGAGCTGCTCGCAGAAATCGCCGCGCCCGTCGGTGTCGAGGTCGTAGAATCGCTCGATTGAGCCGTCGTCCCGTGTCGCGACGCGCAGGGGCGCGACCGGGAAGAGGTCGGGTTGGCGCGCCGCGCACCCGGCGACGGCCGCGACCAGCCCGACCGCGAGCAGCGTCGCACGACGTCGCGCAGGGGAATCCGGGGCGCGCGGCTGTGGTTGCGTTGCGTTCACGGCGGGAGTTGATATCGACAAGTGCGCGGCAGCGTCAAGCGGATTGAGGTGGAAGGCGCGGGCATAGCGGCGCGGCAACCGCTGCGGAGTCGGGGCCAGCGGAGCGCGCCGATCGAGGCACGAGACATGAGCGAGACGGTTTCCTGTCCGGAAGTCGATGTGCTCGAACAGTTTGTGCGTGGCGAGATTGCCGGCGGTGTCCACGCGTCGCTGTCGGAGCACGTCGCGTCCTGTCCGGCGTGTCGCGAGTCGGCGGCGGAGATGAAGGAAAACCTGCGGGTGGCGGCGGCGCTGCGCGGCGCACGCACCGCCGCCGCCACGGACGAACCGTCGGCGGCCGCGGCCGCGCCGGCGCCGCCCGTACTGGACAATTTCGAGGTGTTGCGCGAGATCGGCCGAGGCGGCATGGGCGTGGTCTACGAGGCCGAACAGCGGCGTCCACCACGGCGAGTGGCGCTGAAGCTGATTCACGCATCGGGGGCCGGGCACGCGCAGGTCGAGCGGCTGTTTCAGCGAGAGGCTCGGGCGCTGGCGCGGCTTCGCCATCCGCACATCGCGGCGATCTACGAGGCCGGACGGACCGCAGACGGGCGCAGCTATTTTGCAATGGAGCTGGTCGCAGGCGTCGCGCTGGGCGCATGGCTGGAGCGCGAACGCCCGCCGATGCGGCGCCGACTGGAGCTGTTCGAGCGCGTGTGCGACGCGATCGCGTATGCACATCAGCGCGGCGTGATTCACCGCGACCTGAAGCCGTCGAACATCCTGATCGACGCCGACGGACAGCCGAAGGTGCTCGACTTCGGGCTCGCCAAAGTCCTCGAGGCAGACGATTCGAGCGCGGCGACGCAGCTCACCGAGCTCGGGCACGTGCAGGGCACGCTGCCCTATATGAGCCCGGAGCAGGTCCGCGGCGACGTCCAGGAGATCGATGCGCGCAGCGATGTTTATGCACTGGGCGTCGTCCTGTTCGAGATCCTGACCGGGTTGCTGCCCTATTCGATCGATCGGCGGCGCTGGACGGAGTCGGCCCGCGCGATCTGCGACGATGCGCCGGTGCGGCCGAGTCAGCTCGATCCGGCGTTGCGCGGCGACGTCGAGACGATCGTGCTGCGGGCGCTGGAAAAGGATCCGGCGCGGCGCTATGCGACGGTGGCGGCGCTCGGGGCGGACGTACACCGGTTTCTCACGAATCAGCCGATCGAGGCTCGGCCCGCGACGCTGCTCTATCAACTGCGCAAGCTGGTGCTGCGGCACAAGGCGCCGGCGGCGCTGGCGGGCGCGCTGTTGCTGACGCTGATCGCGTTTGGTGTGGGGATGAGCTTGCTGTATGCGCAGTCGCAGCGAAACCTCGCGCGGGCGGAAGAGGCCGAGCGCCGCGCACAGGCGGAAGCGGAGCGCGTTCGGCATGAGTCGGAGATGACGACGCGGGTGAAGGACTTCCTCGTCCGCATCTTCAATCTCGCCGATCCGTCGCGGGCGCGCGGGAGCGAGGTGACGGCACGCGAGCTGCTGGACCGCGCGGTGGCGCAGCTGCCGAAGGAACTGGACGAGAAGCCGCTCGTGCGGGCGGAGCTCGTGTCGACGCTGGGGCGCGTGTATCACGCGCTGGGGCTGTACGATCGGGCGAAGCCGCTGTTAGACCAATCGCTGGAGCTGCGCGCGCGGACGGCGGGCGAGCAGAGCCTGCCGGTCGCGATGGCATGTGTCGATCTGGGAGAGACGCTGTACCAGCTTGGCGACTACGCCGCCGCGGTCGGGAACTTTCGCCGCGCGATCGAGATCGGTCGCCGCGTCGACGGCGACACGCACGCGCTGCACACCGGCATGCTGCGGCGGCTGGCGGACGCGGAGGCGGCGCTGGGCGACTATGCCGGCGCCGAGCGCACGCTGCGCGAACAGATCGACATCGCCCGGCAGGCCGGGCAGACGGAACTCGTGTTCACGTGCATCAATTCGCTCTGCGGCGTGCTGGAGGCGCAGGAGAAATACGCCGAGGCGATTCCGCTGATGCGCGAAGCGGTCGCGGCGGCGACAGCGAACGACGATCCGTATGACTTGAATCTCGCGTCGTACCAGAACAACTTCGCGTGGCTGCTGCTGAACGATGGGCAGCTCGACGAGGCCGAGCCGCTCGCGGCGGCGGCGCTGGAGCGGCGTGTGCGTTACCTGCCGGCGGCGCACCCGATGATCGCGTCGTCGCGATTCGTAATGGGGATGATCCACGCGAAGCGCCAGCGTTGGGCGGAAGCGGAGCCGCTGGTGCGGGCGGCGCTGGTCGCGCGCGAGGCGGCGCTCGGCGAGGATCACGAATGGGTGCGGCAGACGCGCGGGCTGCTGGGCGAGATTCTGTCGCAGCTGGGGCGTTACGCCGAGGCGGAACCGCTGCTGCGCGCGGCGCTCGAATCGGCGGAGCGGTCGCAGCATGTGACGCCGCGGACGCGGCGCGAGGCGTATCAGCGGCTGATTTCGTTGTATGAGCGCGCGGGGCGCGCAGCGGAGGCGGCGGAGCTGCGGGCGCGGGAGGGGGAATAGGGATGATAGGGCGGCGGGACACCACGCGTCGCCGTGCCGGGACGGTGGGGCGATGCGACGCCGGGACGCAACGACGGGCTCACCGAGGTGTGCTGGCCAGAGCGATTGATCCAGTGGCGCGGCTCAGCGCCGGCGCATGCCCACGATCAGCACCGCGAGCGCCAGCCACCCAGTCGTCGGCTCGGGGACGTAGAAAGCCAGCGCGCGCGCGTCGGCTTGCGGCTGCGGCTCACCGACCAGCGTCGCGGCGCCCGTTTCGAGGTCAATGCTGACCAACTTGACAGTTCCAAAGCTGGGGTCGGAGACGGAACCGAAAAGCTGCCCCTGTTTATTGAATGCGATGCCGATCAGGTAGCCGGGAGTGCCGGTGACGGCGCGAATGGGCGTAATGTCGCCGCTGAAGGTGTCGATTTCGACCAGAGTTGACGCCGTCGATGGGAAGGGTTGCCCCACGACGCCCCAGAGTCGTCCACTGGCGGTGAAGGTGAGCCCGAGGACCCCGTTTCCTCCCAACTGCACTTGTGTCGCGCGGGGCGTCGCGGCGGCGGTATTGAGATTGACGGAGTAGAGCGTGAATGGAGCCGTGGATTGGGTTGCAAACGCATTCCCCGCGGCGTCGATCGCCAGACCCCACGTCTCGTGGAAGCCGGTGTCGCCGATCCGTGCCCAATCGCCGGTGACGGGGCTGACGCGGGCGAGCGTGTATCGAAACGAGCCAGTTCCGCCGATCGTGTAAAACGTGCCGTCCGGGGCGAATGCGGCGGCATAGTGTCCGCGGTGCGGCTGCGCGAAGTGTGCGACGTGCGTGCCGTTTCCGCCTTGGCTCGGGTAGTGAATGACGCTGTCGGATCCGACGGAGTAGAATCCGGGCGCTGGGGCTGGGCCGGCGGCGGCAGAGGCGACGATTGTTCCCAGCCCCACGACAGTGAGATAGCGCAAGGCGGGATTCGGACGGCGGGACATTCGCTCTCCTCCAGGGCGTATAGCTGCGGGTGCGGAGTCTCCAGGTCCGCGGGTGCTGAGTGTAGTTAGGCACGTGGGCGAGCACAAGGTGCCTTTCGGCCGGCGGTCCGTTGGTCGATCCACAGCCGCGGCCGCCATCGCTTGTGCTGTGCGGGCGGTGTCGACGCGGTCGGCGTTTGGAGACGATCACGACGGCGTGTCAGATGCGGTTCACAGCGCGTGGCTGCATCGACCGCGGCGCCAATTCGGGAACGCTGCCGGCATGCACAATCGAACCGGTGGATGTCTGGGATCAGAACCCCGCGCTGGACTGCGCGTGTCTAATAGACATCGGGCGCTGGGTTAGACTCCGAGGATCTCGGTCTGGACGCGCTTGGCCTCATCGGCGTCGGCCACGCGGTCGCTGTGGCAGCCTAGCTTCTCGCCGTGCTGGCGCGCCGCGAGGAGTTTTCGGCCGCCTTCGGTTGTCCCCGGTGAGCGCGTCGCGACTTTCAACGGCACGTAGCCTTCGGCCTTGCCGCTGGCCCAGTCCGTGACTTCCTTGCTGATGCGCATGCTGCACCAGTCGTGGCCGCACATGGCACAGAAGTCGGTGTCGACCTCGAGGTCTTCATCGTGCAGGGCACGCGCGGTTTCGCCGTCGAAAGCCAGCTCGAAGTGCTTGGGCCAGTTGAGCGCGGCGCGGGCCTTGCTGAGGTCGTCGTCCCACTGCCGCGCGCCGCGGACGCCGCGGGCGATGTCGCCGGCGTGGGCGGCGATCTTGTAGGCGATGCAGCCGGCCTTCACGTCGTCGGCCTTTGGCAAGCCTACATGTTCCTTGGGTGTGACATAACACAACATCGCGGCGCCGGCGCGGGCGGCCTCGGTGGCGCCGATGGCGCTGGTGATGTGGTCATAGCCGGGGAAGACGTCGGTGACGAGCGGGCCGAGGACGTAGAACGGGGCGTCGTCGCAGACGGTGCGCTGGTGCTCCATGTTCCAGGCGATCTCGTTGAGCGGGACGTGCCCCGGCCCCTCGACCATCACTTGCACGCCGGCCGCGCGGGCGCGCTGCACCAGCTCGGCCAGCACGTGCAGCTCGGCGATCTGCGCGGGGTCGCTCGCATCGGCGAGACAGCCCGGCCGGACGCCGTCGCCGAGCGAGTATGTCACGTCGTATTCGCGCATGATGGCGCTGATCTCGTCGAACAGCTCGTACATCGGATTCTGCTTGTTGTGATGGATCATCCACTTCGCGAGCAGCGAGCCGCCGCGGCTGACGAGGCCGGTGATGCGGTTGCGGATGAGCGGAAGGTGTTCCTTCAGCACGCCCGCGTGAATCGTAAAGTAGTCGACGCCTTGCCTGGCCTGGTGTTCGACGACGCGGAGGATCGTGTCATAGTCGAGGTCTTCGATGCGCCTGCCGAGGATCATGCTGTAGATCGGCACGGTGCCGACGGGGACGACGCTGTTGTCAATGATAGCCTGGCGGCATTCATCGAGCTGACCGCCGGTGGACAGATCCATCACGGTGTCCGCGCCGTAGAGAATGGCGTGGCGGAGCTTGTCGAGCTCCTCCTGCGTGTCGCTGCTGACCGGGCTGGCGCCCTGGTTGGCGTTGATCTTGGTGGTGATGGAGCGGCCGATGCCGGTCGGGTCGAGCCGTTTGGGGGCGCGTTCGCCGCGGCTGTGTTCCGCGTCGTCGAGCCAAAGGCGGCGCTGGGCGACGGTCTGGTTCACCCAGTACATGCTGTCGGAAGTGGCGGTGGGGTGGCCCACCGCTTGCGGCGAATTCTGACTGTTCAGTGCAGCAAGCGCGGCCGGAGATTCGCCGCCGGCGCCGTTGTGTGCCGCGGAGTGCTGGGCTGCGTTCTGCGCTCTGCGTTCGGCATTTGGCGTGTTCCCGGCGCTGCCCGCGAGGTGGCGGACGTTGGCCGGAATGACAATGCTGCCGCGGGCGACGCCGTCGCGGATAAACTCGGGCGTGACGTTCTCGCGGAGTGCGACGCGAATCATCTCGGGCGTGATGACGCCGTCGCGGGCGGCTTGGAGCTGGGTCACGGCGACCTCCCTTCGCAGGCGGAGCCGCGCGCGACACGCTCGCCGCGGCTCTCGTCGCTGATCAGGTTCAAAGGGTTTCGACGGCCGATCGCGCCGCCGATCTCATGCCCGCCGCGGCGGGCCGCCCCTGTGTCGTGTGATTCTACGGCGTGGACGTCGAAAAGAAAGGTGCGAGCGCGCATCCTCCGCAGGGGGTCGCGCGGCGTGTCCTGCGCGCGTGGGATCAGGCATCGGTGCGTCGGCGCGGTGCGCTACAGCGAGTCCAGCCGCTCGCGCGTGCGCTCGTTGCGCACGTTGCCGGTGTTGAGCGTCGTCGCCGGCTCGATCAGTGCGACGTGCACTTCCTCGTCGGCGACGGGCAGGTGCTCGACGCCGCGCGGCACGACCATGAACTCGCCGGGGCCGATGAGGACGTCGCCGTCGCGCAGGCGCATGCGGAGCGTGCCGTGCAACACCCAGAAGAGCTCGTCCTCGCGGTCGTGGTGATGCCAGACAAACTCGCCTTTGAACTTCACGAGTTTCACGAGCGTTTCGTTGACCTGCGCGACGATGCGCGGGTTCCAGTGATCGCCGATGCCGGCGAGCTTCGCCGCGACGTTTACAACGTTGAGCATCTCGCCCCTCTGAGTCATGGCCGCGAGTGGAGCTCACGGTCGCAATCGCGCCTGATCGTCCGGCGCGCGCGCTGAACGCCGCGCGCCAATGGCCGGCCGCGATGGGTCGGTCGACCCGCGCGGTGCTGTGCCCGGGCTGGCGATCGACGGCGCGGCTGTTCCGCCAGTTTCCGGACTCGGTTCCGGTTGTCAACCCGAGCCGCGCGTCTGCGGAGTCCGAGACGCCCGCGCCCTGAAGGTGCGGCCGCTCATGTCGGGATTCGCGGTGAAGGGGATAGGCGAGTCGCGCTCAGCGGCGAGCCGTGCGGGGACGAGGACGAAACGCGCATGCACCAGTGTCGCGGGACCGGCCGCAAGGTCATCTCGTCGGGCCGGCGCGTCGCGTTCGATGAGGGAAGAGAACCAGTAGTGCCCGCCACGTCCAGCCGAGGACGGCGACGCCGAACGCAACGAACAGAACTGCGACGGTGGTCGCAGTGGCAGTGTCGATCAGCCAGTTCATCAACTGGACGCCGAACGCAAGCCCTCGTGCGAGTCGGCCGTTTGGATCCCAGTTGCGCAGTTCGGCAAAGAACGCCGGCTGAGTGAGAACGAAAAGGCCGACGCCGATCAGGAGGGCGGCGCACATGGTTCCCGCGACGAGTTGGTCGAACCGTCCGCCGTACGCCCGCTTGCGATCCATGGCCGCATTGTCGGATGTTGCCGCGTGCGGCGTCAATGGAATTGTCGGCGTTTATCGTGGCCGCGCGGGAGCCCGTGCCTGATCGCCGTCGCGCGTGCGACCCAGATACCGAGTCGGCAGCTTCGACTCGCGGACGCGGCCGGCGCGGAGCTCGACGCGGTAGGCGTGAGCCTTCGGCGACGAGGAGACGCACTCCTTGAGGCCCAGGTCGACGAAATGCAGGGCCGCGCCGTCGTCGGCCGCGTAGCCGCTCAGCAGGCCGCCTTTGACGATCTCGTGATACGCGGGACGACGCGATTCGTGGTTGTAATGCGGGCAGGCGCTGCCCGGTAGAAAGCCGAGACCATCCTGGAGCTCGACGAGCGGCCCGAACGAGTCGGTCACGCCGCACTCGAACCAGCAGAGCATTCCGGCGCTGATGCCGACGAGGACGATGCCGCGTCGCCAGGCTTCGCGGAGGATCTCGTCGATGCCGTGGACGCGCCAGATCGCGAGCATGTTGGCGGTGTTTCCGCCGCCCACGTAGATGACGTCCTGGTCGAGCAGGCGATCGCGCGGGTGTTCGTGCGTGCGGACGAAGAGGGGCAGGTGCGACGCGTGGGCGCGCGGCCAGCGGAAGGCGCTGTAGAAGTTGGCGATGTACTCGGCGCTGTCGCCGCTCGCGGTCGGAAGAAAGCAGACGCGCGGCGATTTGCCGCGTGTGAGCTGGAGCGCGAAGTCGTCGAGGAGGAAGTTGTCGGGCTCCATCGAGAAGCCGCCGCCGCCGTAGGCGACGATGTGGCGAGTCTTTCGAGTCAACGGATCACCTTTCTTCGCCAGGCACAGGTGGCGCTGGCCGCAGCGGAGCATGCGAACGCTCAAGCGGGACGCGGGTGCGGTCGATCTCGACGCCGCACTCCGGGCAGCGCGTCGCGGATGCGCCGCGCAGATCGTATCCGCACGCGAGACAGGTCGGGAGGGCGCGTTCGTTCAGGCGCAAGCGCAGCTGGTGTCGGAGCGCACTGCGGACAAGCCAAAGCGTGAGGACGCCGGCGACTGCGGCCCCCAGACCTCCGGCGGCGCTGGCGAACAGGGCTGAGGACACCGGCGGCCGCACTGCGGACCAGGCGGCGGAACCGGCGAGGCGGAAGACCATCTGGAGGATCCCCTGCGAGACCAGCGCGATCAGCCAGTATCGCGCGCTGCGCAGAACCGGCCGATATGCGGCCCGCCAGGCGGCGCGGCGCTCGGCGCGCGATTCCAGGCGCTTCAACTCGGGAAACCACGCGAACGAGATCGCGAATGCTCCTGTGCCGCGCGCCGCAGCGCGGGCGATTGTAACCTCGGCAGCGCCTCGGGGCGCGGCTGAGCGGCGGTCGGCTGGGTCGGCGCGGCGTCGCGTTGCGGGTTGGCGGTGCGATCCGGCGGCGCGGGCTTGAACGCGTCGCGCTGCGATTGTACAAACCGTGCCGAGGCGCTTCCTGGCCTGTTCCGAGTTCGCGGCTATCGAGGTTGGTGCGTGCCGGATACGACCTTTCGTCGCCGCTATCGCAAACCGACCGACGTAGTCGCCGAGCAGATCGACAACTTTCGGCGGCGATTGACCGCTGCGCTGGAGCGCCAGCGCCGCCTGGCCGAGTCACATCCGGGGTTTCTTCGCCTGCTGGGCGAGCTTAGCGAAGACGCCGACGGATATTTCATCGAGCATGAGCCCGCGGACGCGGTCGCGACCGCGGACCCGTTCGACCCCGCCTCACCCGCCGTTGCCGCGGCGGACCTGGATCGAATGTTCGCGCACGCGTGGGCAGCGCTGAGTGCCGCGCACGGGGCGGGGCCGGAGCCGCTCATTCACGGCGGGTTGTCGCCGCAGGTGATTCTGCGGGCGGCGGACGGGCGATACTGCGTGGCGGATTTCGGCGTGGCGCCCGCGTATTGCGCGGCGTTCGGATCGGATCACTATCGGCGGCTGGGGATCGCGACGGGCGGCACATCGGCGACGGGGGTTTGGGAGTGTCTGGAAGACCGCGAGCGCGAGCGCGCCGACCGGCTGATGCCCTTCATCGCGATCGACAAGTATGTGCGAAAGGATCTGGCGGGCTTTGAGCCGACTGGCGACGTGTACGGGCTCGGGCTGGTTGCGTGCGTGCTCGCGGACCGCCGACAGCCGATGCTCGAACCCGGCGATCAGCTCGACTCCGAGCTGCACACGTACATTGCGGGCATTCCGCCAAAACGGTTCGTGTTTCGCCGCAGCGACCTGAGCGAGGCGTGGGTCCGCAGCGTGACCGCCGCGATCGACCGCGAACGTACGCGGCGTCCGAGCGCGGCCGAGATCGCGGCGGCGCTGAAGCCGTTGGCGCAACGCCCCGGCGACTACCAGGCGGCGTTTGAGACGGCGGTGTCGGCGGCGTGGGCGGAGATTCGGGGGCGGCACCGCGACTGGATCGATCCGGCGGCGATCGTCCTGAAGGTCGACCCGCTTGCGTGGAAACGCGGCGAGACGGGCGCAACGGTGCAAGCGCGGGTGGCGTGGTCGCTCGCGAACGAGTCGGAGAGCGCCGGCCGCGGCGCGGCAGGCGAGCAGACCTGCGAGTTCAGGGTTGAGGATCAGTCGCTCGCGGACATCAATCCGCTCCGCGGCGCGTTCGAGAAGTGGCTGCGGCCGATCGTCGCGGCGGCGCAGCAGCGCGCGCTGGACGAGTTGCCATCGCCGGTGCGGGCGCGGTTCGGTGCATTGCGGGTTGTCGCGCGCGAGGCGCTGCCGGCGGCGACGGTGCGGGTGGCACTCGGCGGCGAGCCGGAGGTGGAGCCGGCGGAGTCGACGGCGCGCTGGCGGCCGGCGAGCAAGACGTGGGATTGGGACACGACGGGAGGCGCGGCGGCGTTGTCGACGACTGCGCTCGGTCGCGCTCAGCGGGCGGCGGAGGCCGCAATATTGCCGCTGCTGCCAAAGGAAGCGGCGGGCTTGTTGCGGCTTTCGGTGGAGTTGGATCGGCGCGTGTGGACCTGGGAGCAGTTGCCCGGCGTGCTGGCGCTTTCGGGACGGGTGCGGTTCCAGCGCCTGGACGGACGCCGGCCGACGGAGGCGCACCAGCCAGTGGAGTTTACGGCAAGCTCGGCGCCGGACGGGGCGTTGGCGTTGACACCCGTGGTGACGCAAATCGCGGCGCGCGTGGTCGCGGCGGTGGATGCGACGCGTCCCCCGCCCGTGGTCGAGGCGCCGCCGGCGCCGGCCCCCGCACCGAGCGCGTCCGAGCGTTCGCCGGACGCTGCTGCGCGGGGGGAGCGACTGGCGCAGGCGGCCGAGAAGAAGCCGGTCCCGGGCGGTGCGGAAAGTTCCGCGGCAGCCGCGGCGGCGGCGGGCGCCAAACCCGAGACAGGAAGCGCGGACAAGTCGGCGCGCGAAACAGCGCCGAAGGTCGCGCCGCCGGCGCCACGCCCGGAGAAGGGGAAGGAAGCAGCGGAATCCGCGAAGCCGGCAGCGCGGAGAGTCGACGTGCCGGCGCCGCCGGGCGCGCGGGCGACCCCCGAGAAACCCGAGCCGCGTCCTGTGCCGGCGCCGCCGGAGCAGCCGGCGGCGGAGCCCGGGCGGGCCGCGGCGGAACAGGCGCGCGCGGGAGCGGCGTCGAAACGGCGCGCGACTTCGGGATCCGGGACGGGATCGACGACCGACCGTGTCGCCCCGCTGGCGTCGGTGACACCCGCGTCGACAACGACCGTGCCAGCCGGCGGAACGCGGACGGCGGCGTCGCCGGGCGGTGACGGCGCGACGCGCGCGGCGAAGCGCGTTGAAGAGACGCCCGTGCCGGGCGGTGCCGTGCGCGAACCGGTCAAGCGTCGCGGCGGGGCGCTCGTGTCGACGCTCGTGGTGCTGGGCGTGGTCGCGGTCGGAGTGCTGAGCTGGGCCGGCGGGGCGTTTGACGAGTGGTTCGGGTCGCCGCCTCCACCGCCTCCGCCGGTCGCGACCGGCGCATGTTGTTTGGGCGTGAACGGCACCGCGCCGTGCAGCGTGTTGACGCGCGCGGAATGCGAAGCACAGAACGGCGTGTATCGCGGCGACGAAGTGGCGTGCACGGCGGAACTGTGGCCGCCACCGCCGGCCGCAACGGGAGCTTGCTGCGTGGGCCTGAAAGCCACCCGTCCGTGCCTAGTCGTGACGCGCGCGGAATGCGTCGCACTCTGGGGCGTGTA
>JBFXAM010000005.1:0-83457 GCA_050184295.1 Phycisphaerae bacterium
CGAAAGCCATCGACGCGCTGCGGCCCGGGGACACCTTCAACCTGATCACGTTTGCGGGCAGCACAAAGGTGCTCTGGGAGCACCCGCGCCCCGCGACGAACGAGAACCGCGCCGCCGCGCAGGAGTTTCTCGCCAGCCGCAAAGGCGGCGGCGGCACGGAGATGATGAAAGCGATCGACGCCGCGCTGAACACCGGCGTGATCAGCGTCGAGCAGGCGTTCCGCGAGCTGCGCGGGGAGACGACGCTGAGCGATGGTGTATCCACCGTGAAGGGCGGCATCCACCAGCCGGGAATCTACGGCTCGACGATGTCGATCCGCGGCCGCATCTACTCGGCCAGCGGTGCGCCGCGCGAGGCGCAGCGCTCGGCGTCCGCCGACTATTCGACGCCCGTGCTGGTGTCAGACGATGGTCGCACCGCACTCTCGCTGAAGCTGTCGAGCGAACTGACCGCGATTCCCGCGGACGGAACGACGGTCACCGTGACGGGGCAAGGCTATTTCACCGAGATCGGCCACCTGGTTTCGGTCCGCGAGGTTCGCCCGGCGCCGATCCGCGTCGTGTGCTTCATGACCGACGGCTACGTCGGCAACGACATGGCGATCATCGACGCCGTCAAGCGCTTCGCCGCCACGACGCGCGTGTTCTCCTTCGGCATCGGCAACAGCGTGAACCGATTCCTGCTCGACGGCATGGCGAACGCCGGACGCGGCGAGGTCGAGTACGTGACGTTGGCAAGCGACGGCGACGCGGCGGCGGCGCGGTTCGCGCAGCGCGTGCAGTCTCCCGTATTGACCGACATCGCGATCGACTGGGGCACGCTTTCGGTGAGCGACGTCTACCCGAAGCAGATTCCCGATCTGTTCGACGCGAAGCCGGTCGTCGTGCATGGGCGGCTGACCGGATCGGCGTTCGGGACGCTCACGCTGCGCGGCAACACGGGGCTGGGCGCGTTCAGCCGGGCGGTGATGGTATCGCCGACGACGGACTCGGGCCCGGCGCCCACTGAAGCGGCGCTGCGCGACGCGACGCTGGCCCGGACGAATGCCGTTGCCTCGCCGCTCGCAACGCTCTGGGCGCGGGCGAAGGTGACGGACCTGATGAATCGAGACCTGGCGGCATTGCAGCAGGGGAACTTTCCCGAGGCGCTGAAGAAGGAAATCACGGAGCTGGGCGTGATGTATCGGCTGATGACGCAGTTCACGAGCTTCGTCGCGGTCGAGGAAATGACCGTGACCGTCGCGGGCGAGCCGACGACTGTGCAGGTGCCGGTCGAGATGCCGTCCGGCGTGAGCTATGAGGGCGTCTTCGGGTCGGATTCGGTGTTGGTCGGGCAGATGCTTCGCGGCGTACGCGCCGCAGGCGCCGCGGAAGTGCCGGCAGCGGCGGCGCCGACGGCCGGGTTCATCGGCGGCGCGGCGGCGCGCAAGGCGGGACGTGCGGACGGAGAGAAAGCGGCCGCTCCCGCGGTCCTCGGCGTCGTGCCGCGCGAGGCACGCGACGACGACGGCGACGGCGCGATCGATGTGGGGCGTCAGAAGCAGTCGAAGCTCGCGCCGCCGCTGGACAAGCTCGCGGAACGCGTCGGCAAGGACGGGAAGGACGGGACGCTGACCGTCGAAGCCGTGCGCGTCGTCGAGTGGAAGGTCGACGTGATGATCCTGCTGCGCGACACGAGCGCCAAGACCCTGGCGGAGTTGAAGAAGCTGGGCTTTGTGCAGAGCGGCGCGACGACGGCGGCGACGATGGTGATCGGGACGCTCGACGTGCGCAAGCTGGAAGAGCTGAGCAAGCTGGAGTTTGTGATTGAAGTCCGACCGGTGCCCGTGAAGTAGCCCGGCGGACGAGCCGGATTTGATCGCTGCGGGCGGCGCGAGCGACACGTTCGCGCCGCCTGCGTTCCTTTCGAAACGCGCCGACGCGGCCGCGACGGACGCCGCGCCGTTGCCGACTCAGGCGGGCAGCGCGCGGGCGAAGTCGCGCACGAGCGTGTTCTGGCGCGTGTTGTAGCCGAGACAGACGAGCGGATACGCGAGCCGCCCGCAGCGTTCGACCGCGCGAATGACGATGCGTTGCCAGGCGCTGCCGGCGGCGGCAATGCGGCGCTCGACGTTTTTCTGGATCATGATACGTACGTCTTCGCGGAGCTTCTCGGCGGTGCCGAAGCCGCCGCACAGGTGTGCGAGTCCGCCGCGGATGTGCTTGAGGAGTTCGGCGGGGCTTCGGCCGGCGCTGATCGTGTAGGTGGTTCCGACGCGATGGGTGTGCGAGTCGCTGCCCGCGACGAGGATCTTGTTGCGTCCGCGCGTGGCCTGCCAGGCGAACGCGTTGTGGGCGTAGCTGCGGGCGCCGTTGAGGCCCTCGAAGACGGGGAAGAGGTCGAGCAGCAGCTCGATCTGATCGCGCGTCAACACACGGTGCTGCTCGTTCCAGGTCAGGTGATTGAGGACAAAGAGCTTGTCGGCGCGGCGGCAGTAATCGACGAAGTCGAACAGGTTTCGGCGGACGCGCTGCAGCTCGCGGTGCTCGGCCTCGTTGATGTCGTAGACGTTGACGTGCAGAATCGTGCCGTCGTCGGGCATCGTGACGGAGACTTCCTCGGCGACGATGAAGTCGCTCAGCGGGCCGCGCCGGTCGAGCAGCGCGAGGCAGCCGTCGATCGTGTCGTGATCCGTGATGGTGACGAAGTCCATCCGCCGAGCCTTCGCGAGGTCGTAGACCTCTTCGGGTTCGAGCAGCGGGTGGTAGAGAATGCCGGGCAGGTACTTGATGGTTTCGTCGGAGTAGGTCGAGTGGCAGTGAAGGTCGATGCGGGCCCATTGGGGGCAACAGCGCAAGTCGGGGTTCTCGTGGAGGATGTACTCCCCGGTTGCGGCGAGCAGATTGTTCATCGTGCCGGTCCTTCTGCCAGCGCCCACTGCCGGAAGCGTATTCGGCGATTGTAAACGGTTCTTCGGCAAGGCGTAAGTTTTGCACCAACGTCGTCGCCTGGCGCGGGGCATCCCACGCGCGGTTGCGGATCGGAACCCCGTGCGCCAAGCACGGGACCGGGCGCCCTGACCGGCCCGCGCGCTCGGACCCGCCGCGGGGCGCGGCGGGTTCGGACGCGCAGCGGATGCAACCTGACATGAGCTGCACCCCGCCGTCAGAATCGTCAACCGCCTTGCCGATAACGACCGAGTCGAGCGCGTGTTTCCGCGTCCCGTAAGGCGCCTCCGACGAGGCGGCCTGCGGGAGCTAGAGAGTCCGTCGTGATGCGTCCCGCGATCGCCATTCTGTTGCTGGCGCTGAGCCGCGCCGACCCGCCGGCGGATGAACTCTCGGCCGGCGCGCCGCAGTCGCCGCAGGCATCGGCTGCGGTGGAGGCCGACCGCGTGGAGCTGCGCCCCAGCGGACTTTTGGACGTGCGGCTGCGCAACGTGGACGTGTTCCTGGCCTTGGAGCTGCTCAGCGAACAAACCGGGCGCAATATTGTCGTGAACAACGGCGTCGCGGGCACGGTGAGCGTCGTGCTGCGAAAGGTGCGCTTCGACGAGGCCCTGGCCGCGATTCTCGACACGAATAATCTGGTCGCGGCGGAGCGCAGCGGAGTGCTCTACGTCAGCGCCAAGCCTGCGCCGGCGACGACGGCGCAGGCGGCGGCGACGGAAATGCGCGTGTTCCGACTGAGCTACATCTCAGCCGCGGAAGCCGAGAGCTTCGTGAAGCCGCTCTTGACGGCGGACGGAAAGACGGCGCGGACGAAGGAGCCGGAGTCGGGCGTGGCGACGCAGTCGGACAAGGCCGGCGGCTATAACCCGGCGATGGGCGAAGTGCTGATCGTCGTTGATACCCCGGACAACCTGGCGCGGATCGCCGAGGCCGTCGCGGAGATCGACGGGCAGCCGCAGCAGGTGCTGGTCGAGGCGACGATTCTGCGTGCGACGCTGAACGAGAGTACGGCGCTGGGCATCGACTTCAATACGCTCGCGGGCGTCGACTTTCAGACACTTCAGGCGCAGAGCCCCGGCGTCGCGACGATCGGGCTCGGCACGGTTCCGCAGGCCCAGTTGAACAACACCAGCGTCGCCGCCCGCACCGAGCTCAACGCGGCGGTGCCATCCGGCGGGTTCACGTTCGGCGTGGTGAAGGACCAGATTGCCGCTTTCATCCGGGCCCTCGAACAGCTCACGGACGTCACGATCCTCGCGAACCCCAAGGTGCTGACGCTGAACAAGCAGCGCGGCCAGATCATCGTGGGACGACGCGACGGCTACCTGACCACGACCGTGACGGAGACCGCGGCGGTGCAGACCGTCGAGTTTCTGGAGACCGGGACAAAGCTGATCTTCCGACCGTACGTGAGTCGCGACGGGTACGTGCGGATGGAGATTCACCCCGAGGACAGCAACGGCGGGCTCACCGCGGCGAATCTCCCGTTTCAGGAGACGACCGAGGCGACGACGAACGTGATTGTGAAGGATGGCCACACGATCGTGATCGGGGGGTTGTTCCGCGAGCGGACAACGACCGGAAAGTCGCAAGTGCCGGGGCTGGGCAGCATTCCCGGCTTCGGGCTGCTGTTTGGCGTGCAGCAGAATGCGACCGTTCGCGAGGAAGTGATCATCCTGCTGACGGTGCACGTCCTGACGGGCGGCGCCAGCGAGGACCAGGCTACGGAGCGCATGCTGGAGAACACCGAGCGCGTGCGAGTGGGCGCGCGGCGCGGGCTGATGGGGATCGGAAGAGAGCAACTGGCCGAAGCGCGCTACCTGGCGGCGGTGGAGGCGGTCGATCGCGGGAAACTCGACGAAGCACTTACACAGGTTCGTTTGTGCCTGTTCTTGAACGCGCGACACGCCGACGCGCTGCGGCTCGAGGAGCGCCTGCAAGGCGAGCGGGCGTGGCGCTCGGACACGTCGCTGATTCGCTCCTTCGTGCGCGATCGGATTCGCGAGCAAGCGGGGCTGCCGCCGACGCCGCCTTTCGAGCGCCCGGACGTGAAGCCGCTGCTGCCGGCGCGGCCGGCGGGGGAGTCGGCCCCAGCGCCGCGCGCGGGCCCCGCGCCCGCAACCGAGCCGCGGGGCGCCGTCGGCGGCGGGATGAGCGACGGCGACGACTGACGGAACCCCGGGGAACCAGGCGACCCGCGCCTCGCCCCACCACGGCCGATCGCCGCGCAGACGCGGTGCGGTCGCAAGGAGGCGGCTGCATGCCTGTTCGAACCATCGATGCACGGACGCTCCTGGGCGTCGTCGCGGCCGCCGCGTTCTGCGGGTGCCGGGGAGCCCCGCCGGCGGCAGAACCGACGGCCTGGGACCGACAGCGTGCGGCCCTGAAGTCCGACCTGGCACGGGCACAGCTCGACGAAGGCCGGCCGGACCGGGCGACAGCGCTCGCGGCGGACGCGCTGGCGCTGTCGCCGGACAATCCAAAACACTCGGTCCTGCTGGCGCGGGCATTCATCGCGAAGGGCGAGTTCCGCCGCGCCCGCGAAGTACTCGAAGCGGGTCGCGAGCGGCA
This sequence comes from Phycisphaerae bacterium, assembly GCA_050184295.1. Classification (GTDB taxonomy): domain Bacteria; phylum Planctomycetota; class Phycisphaerae; order UBA1845; family Fen-1342; genus JBFXAM01. The sequence continues at coordinate 5,503 of JBFXAM010000005.1, forward strand.
CCCGAACGCCGCCGAGCTCTCGTATCTGCTCGGCGTGGTGCACGAGCAGGAGCGCAACTGGGAAGCGGCGGTCGCGGCGCACCGAGCGGCCGTCGAAGCGGCCCCGGACGAACTCGACTTTGTGATCGCACTCGCGCACGCACACGCCAACCGCGGCGCGCTCGAAACGGCGATTCGCACTCTGGACGCCGCGCGGACGCGCTTTTCGGCGTCGCCGGCGTTCTTTGTGAATCTCGCCGAGCTGCTGCGGCAGCGCCCGGATCTGCCGGGCGCGGTCGCCGCCTATCGCCAGGCGCTCCGGCTGGGCGAGCAGGACGTGGGGGTTCGTCTGGCGCTGGCGCAGTGTGCGCATCGACTCGGCGACTGTGCAACGGTGGTTGAGCTATTGGAGCCGGCGCTGCGCGACGCGCGCGAGCCCTCGGCGGCGGCCGCGCACGCGTACGCCGGTTGTCTGCTGAAGCTGGGGCGTGCCGCGCGGGCGCTCGACTGCCTGCTGGACGCGACCCGCGCCCACCCGGACGACGGGGCGCTCTGGCTGCTGCTCGCGTCCGCCCAGGACGCGGCCGGCGACGGCGACGCGGCGCTCGACGCGGCCCGGCGGGCGACGCTCGTCGCGCCCGATGAAGTGGATGCGTTCGTCCTGGTCGCAGACCTGCAATTACGCGCGTCGCGTCCCGCCGACGCCCAGCGCACCATTCAACACGCCCTGCGAATGAACCCAAGCCACTTCGACGCGCTGCTGCTCCTGGGCCAGGCGTGCGCGGCGCGCGGCGACACGGATGGCGCCGCGCGGGCTTATCGGCGCGCCCAGGAGATTGAGCCGGCGAATGAGCTGCCGGCGGCGCTGTTGGGCGGGCTCGGCGGCGGCGCCCCCTGACGTGGCCGGCGCCGGCCTACATCCCCATTCTCGATTCCGCGGCGCACCTCGTCACAAACGTCCGCGCGGGCTGAACCCTGCGGCGCAACGCTCCGCTCCGCATTCCTGGATTACGATCTAGCTGACGAGGAAGTCCTTCTCGGGCGTCTTCACCGTCAACACCGGGCAGGGCGCGTGCCGGACGATGCGTTCGGCGGTGCTGCCGATCAGCGCGTGGCGCAAACCGGTTCGGCCATGCGTGGCGACGACGATCAGGTCGATGAGCTTGGTCTCGGCATACTCGCAGATCGTGGACCAGGGGTTTCCGAACGCGACCTCGCGCGCGATGGCGCGGTCGCCGGCGAACTGCTCGGCGACCAGGCGGTCCATGCGCTTGCGGCCGGCGTCGAGCAGGTCCTGATCCGCAACCGCGAGCGGCACTTCCGTCGGCAGCACGACCCCCGCCTCCGGATTCAGCGGCGGCAGGATCACGTGCAGGACGTGCAGCTCGGCGTGGAAGACGTTGCGGAACGCCTCTGCGTAGCGCCCGCCGAGCAGTGACAGTTCGGAGAAATCGGTCGGCCAGAGGATGCGCTTGGGATCGACGATCATGGGACACCTTCCTTTGGGCGGCCCATCTCCGCGCGGGGCCGCTGGTAAGCTCCTAGCAAGCAGCGTGCCACAGCGAATTCTAGCGTGAGGAATGCGGCGGGCCGCCAGCCAGCGCGGGACGGGCGCCGGGCCGGTAACTGCGCCCGCCGCTATACTCCCAGGATGAGAAAACGCGTTCTGGTGCTGGGTTCGACGGGCTCGATCGGGGTGGCGGCGCTGGCGGTGGCGGCGGCGCTGGAACCCGAGATCGAGGTCGTCGGGCTGGCCGCAGGCACGTCGTGGGAGCTGCTGGCGGGGCAGGCGCGCGAGCACGGGGTGGGCCAGGTCGCGGTCGCGGACGAGCGCTGTTTCGACCGGCTTCGTGAGGCGTGTCCGCCGGGCACGACGATTCGCGCGGGCGCCGCGGGGCTGGTGGAACTGGTCGACGCCTGCGCCGCGGAGTTCGTCTTGGCGGCGATCGTGGGGGCCGCGGGGCTGCCGGCGACTTTGCGCGCGGTCGAGCGCGGGATCGACGTCGGACTCGCGAACAAGGAGTCGCTCGTCATCGCGGGCGCGATCCTGATGCCGCTTGCGGCCCGCACCGGCAGCCGGCTGATCCCGGTGGACAGCGAGCACTCGGCGATCTTTCAGGCCCTGCAATGCGGGCGGCGCGAGGACGTGCGCCGCGTGTATCTGACCGCATCCGGCGGGCCCTTTCGAAACCACTCGCGTGAACAGATGGAGGGCGCGACGCTGGAAGAGGCGCTGCGACACCCGACCTGGTCGATGGGCCCCAAGATCACGATCGACAGCGCCACGATGATGAACAAAGCGCTGGAGATCGTCGAAGCCCATCATCTCTTCGGTCTGGACGCCGAGCAGATCGAGGTGTTGGTGCATCCCGAGTCGATCGTGCACTCGATGGTCGAATACGCCGACGGTTCGATCCTCGCGCAGCTCGGCACACCTGACATGAAAACGCCGATCCAGTACGCTATGACGTTTCCCCGGCGGGTGGCGGGCGTCGCGGAGGCGCTGGACTGGCGCAAGGTGCGGACGCTCCATTTCGACGCGCCGGACGCCGCGCGGTTTCCCGCGTTGCGACTGGGTCACGAGGCGGCGCGGCGCGGCGGCAGCTTTGGGGCGGTGCTGAACGCGGCAAACGAGGCAGCGGTCGAGCGGTTCCGGTCGGGCGCGATCGGGTTCGGACGCATCGCCGCTCTGGTCGAAGCGGTCTTCGAACGACATGACGGCGTCGGGGCGCCGACGCTGGCGGAGTTGCTGGCGGCGGATCGCTGGGCGCGGCAAGAGGTATGGGCATGCACGTGATTCTGGGCGCCGAACCGAACGGCGCGGCGTTGGGGCAGATCGACGCACTGGCGTGGGTCGCCAACGTCCTGGGCTTCGTCAAAGTGCTGGTCGGCTTCTCGATCATCATTTTCGTACACGAGCTGGGGCACTTTCTCGCCGCCAAGTGGGCCGGTGTGCGCGTCGATCGGTTCGCGGTGGGGTTCGGGTATCGCGTGTGCGGGTATCGGCGCGGCGAGGGCTTCACGTTCGGGCGGCGCCCGGACTACAGCGGCGAGGAGCTCCGCGCCAAGGGTCTCGGGGAAACCGATTATTGCATGAACGTGCTGCCCCTGGGCGGCTATGTGAAGATGCTCGGCCATGACGACATCATGATCGACGAGAAGACCAACGAGGTGCACTTCAGCAAGGATCCCCGGGCGTTCAACAACCGTCCGGTCGGACGGCGCATGATCGTCGTGTCCGCGGGCGTCGTGTTCAACCTGCTCTTTGCCGCCCTCTTGCTGATGGGCGTCTTTCTGATCGGCAAACAGATGCCCGCGCCGGTGATCGGCACGGTCGTGCCCGGGCGGCCGGCGGCGCAGGCGGGCCTGCTGCCCGGCGACCGGATTGTCGCGATCGACGGCGCGCCGATCGACTCGATGGAGAACGTGCTCAAGGCCCAGATTCTCTCGACCGCGCCCCTGCGCTTCACCATCGAACGCAACGGCAAGCGCCTGGACGATGACGTCGTCATCGACTATTCGCGGATCGCGGACGAGCGCGAGCGGATCGACATTCTCGGGGCGCGGACGACCGAACTGATGACCGACGGGCGGCCCATGGAGGGCCGCGAGGCGCCGAAGACCGGCGACGTGATCCTGGCGATCGACGACCAGCCCGTCGCCAGCGGGGCCGATGTCGACCGGGCGTTCATGCACGCCAGCGGCGCGCCGAAGAAACTCACCGTCCGCCGACGCGACCCGCAGAATTCGTCGGCGACGCCCGCCGTGATCGACACCTGGCAACCTGCCTCGTTGAGCATCGGCCCCGCGGACGCGTCCAACCCGTCGCGCGAGCGGGTCTCGGACAGTCGGCACATCCTCGGCCTGTTGCCGCGCGCCAGCGTGGCGCGTGTCGTACCGGGCTCGCCGGCGGCCAAGGCCGGATTCCAGGCCGGCGACGTGATCGCCGAGTGGGACACGCTCGCGGCCCCGGTCTTCTCCGAGATCAAGGCGAACATCCGCAAGAACGCCGGCCGGCCCGTGCGGGTCGCGATCGAGCGCTTCGGCGAGCGGAAGACGATCACCGTGACGCCGCGGACGCCTTTCAGCTTTTTGGGATCACCGGACCCGGAGGTGGGGATTCAGTTCGGCGACGGACCGGAGTCGGACGCGCCGGTGGTGGCGCTGGCGGCGCCGGGCACGCCGGCGGCGGAGCTGGCGCTGCCGCGCGGAGCCGTGCTGCTGCAAGTAGGCGCGCACGCGGTCCGGGACTGGTTCGACGTGGTCGGCGCGCTGAAGTCGCAGGCCGGCGAGCGCGTGACGATCCGCTATCGCACGGGCGGCGACGAAGCCGCCGGACCGATGAGCATTCCAAGCAGTATTGTCAACGAGCTGGGACTGGCGCCGCTGGCCGTCGTGCTGTCCATTGACGGTGCGGACCGCGCCAAACTCGACAACGGCAATGAGGTGCGCCTGCCGATGTGGCTTGCGGTGCGCCGGTTGCTCGAACAGCATGTCGGGCGCACGGTGACGGTGCGCTATCAGCCGGACGTGCTGAGCACGGAGATCGCGACGGCGCAATTCACGGTGCGGGCCGACAATGTCGATCCGTGGCAGATGCGCGTTCAGTTCACGTATGAAGCGTTCTTCACACCGCTGAAGGAGCCCGTCAGCGCCAACGGAAATCCGCTGAAAGCGCTCGCGATGGGAACGAAGTATACGTGGGGCACGGTGACGGAGGTGCTCGCGATCATCAAGCTGATGGCAAACCGGCAGGTCGGCGTGGAGAACGTGAGCGGTCCGGTTGGAATCATCGGCCACGCCGTGGGTCAGGCCAAGGAAGGATTTGTCGACCTGCTGTTCTTCCTGGCCTTCCTGTCGGCCAATCTCGCCGTGATCAATTTCCTGCCGCTGCCCGTGCTGGACGGCGGGCTGATGGTGTTTCTGCTGATCGAGAAGATCAAGGGCAAGCCCGTCAGTCTCAAGACACAAATGATCAGCGTCCTGGTGGGCTTGGCGCTAATCGTTCTTTGCTTCCTGTTTGTCACCATACAGGACATCGCGCGGCTGTTTTCCACCTAGCGGACGGATTCGGCGCCGCGCGGCCCGCCTGGCGCCCCGACGCCCGGACCGCTCGGGACGGCACGCGCGCGGTCCCAACTCGCGCCGCACTGCGCCACGCGCCGCCGGCCGCCGCGACCTTGACAGTGCGGCGCGAATCTATTATTTCATCAACTCGGTATCCGGCGACTTCGCTTGTGAACCGCAGGCGGCGCACGCATTCGCCGCCGAGACTGCGACATTGCGGCGATGCGCGTCCGCTTGCGATGCGAGCTGGGGTGTGAGCCTTGCCGGAATGTCCGCTCGACGCGTCACAGTTCTGAACCGCCACGCACAAGGAGCATTGAATGCCGCAGGGCACGAACGCGGGACTCCACCAGCTGATCGGTGACGTGCAATCGCAGCGCGCAGCGCTCGACACACAGCGCCGCATCATCGACGAGCAGATCGCCGCACTCGAGCGCGCCATGATCGCGCTGAACGGCGCCGGTCGTCGAGCGGGCGCGCCGCGCGCCCAGACCGCGCGCGGCGCCGCGCCGGCGGCGTCCGCCCCGCCGGCTTCGGCCCACCGACCCGGGTCGCTCAAGGAGTTCATCGGCAAGGCCCTCGCCGCCGGCGGACGGGTCATGTCCGTGAAGGAGATCACGGCGGCCGTGATGCGCGGCGGCTACAAGTCGAAGAACAAGACGCTCGCCAAGAGCGTGGGCATCGCGCTGACAGAAATGCGGGAAGCACGAAAGGTGGGGCACGGCCGCTTTCGGCTGAAGTAGCCGCGGCGGCTGCGGCGTGGCTCAACGCACGCGCACGACCGCATTCAGCGGTTGCTTGATTCGTTCGCCCTTGCGGTGTCGGCCGGCGCGAAACGCGACGCCGTCGGAGGGCGCGAGCGCCTCGTTGGGGTCCGTGACCTTTCGGCCGTCGAACTCGAACGCGCCGCTCTGGACCATGCGGCGCGCCTCCTGCTTGCTGATCTCGCGCTCGTGCGCCAGCCAAAACAGCTTCCACGCGGGCAGCGCGCCATCTTGAAGCTCGTCCGGCGGAACGATCACTTCGATCGTCTCGGCGCCGCGCTGCTGGCTGAAGTGCTCGTGCCACCACGCCGCCGCCGCGTCCATCTCCGCAGCCGAGTGGAGCCGGGCGCCGATCGTGCGAGCCAGCAGCCCTTTCGCCTTCATCGGATGCTCCGCGATCGCGGCCCGCCACTCGTCCTCCGGCATGCCGGTGAGCAACCGAAACCACTCGGGCAACAGGTCATCGGGGATTTGCATCGTCTTGCCGTACACGTCGCGCGGCGGATCGGTCACGCCGATGTAGTTCCCAAGCGACTTCGACATCTTTTTCACGCCGTCGGTGCCGCGCAGGATGGGGAGGATCATGACGACCTGCGGCGCCTGACCGACTTCGGCCTGGAGCTCGCGGCCGACGAGGTTGTTGTAGGTCTGATCGGTGCCGCCGAGCTCGACGTCGGCCCGGATGTTGACGGAATCCCAGCCCTGCACGAGCGGATAGAGCAATTCGTGGAGGCTGATGGGAGTCTCGCTCTCGAAGCGGGTGCGGAAATCCTCGCGCTTGAGCAGCTGTCCGACCGTCATGCGCGCCGCGAGCCGCACCACGTCCGCGAAATTCATCTTTCCGAGCCACTCGCCGTTGAACCGCACCTCAAGCTTCTCGGGCGCGGTGTCGAGGATCAGGCCGGCCTGCCTGAGATACGTGTCGGCGTTGTGGCGGATCTCCTCTTCGCCGAGGATGGGGCGCGTCTTGCTGCGACCGGTCGGGTCGCCGATGTGGGCGGTGAAATCGCCGATGATGAGGACCGCCTGGTGTCCGAGATCCTGAAACTGGCGGAGCTTCGCGAGCTGAACCGTGTGGCCGAGGTGGATGTCCGGCGCGGTCGGGTCCATGCCGAACTTGACGCGCAGCGGGCGGCGTTCGCGCTCGGCGGTTTCGAGCTTGCGCCGGAGCTCGGCGTCCGTGTAGACGTGCTCGGCACCGTGCATGAGTTGCGAAAAACCCAGATCGTCCATCGTCTCGTCTCGCGTCGCGTTTGGCACGGCGCATCGGGCGGGGACACCGCCGCCGCGCGTGCGGCGCGTCGGCATGATAGGTAGCGCAGCGCCGGGTTTCCAGCCGCCGACGGCGCAGCAACCGCGATCAGAGCGTCGACGATGAGCAGCCGCGAGCGAAAAGGAAGCCGACCGACGCACCCGTCCGCGCCGCGGAGCGGCGATGCACCGCGCGCCGCGACTCGTCGCTCCGACGACGCGGAACGGCTCCTCGACGCCGCGCTCGCCCGCCGAGCCGCGCTGCGCCGCGCCGGGCACGCGGGCGCGTGGCGGCTGGTGCACGGGGCGGCGGACGGACTGGCGGGCTTCGTACTCGAGCAATTCGGCGATGTGCTCATTGCGCAGGTTCACGAAGGCGTCTGCGAACTGTCGCCGGAGCAGCTCCGCGACCTGGCGGAGCGCGCCCGGCGCGCCACCGGCGCCCGGTCGGTGTATCGAAAGCGATTCCCGCGCGACCGCAGCGCGGCGCTGCGCGCCCTCGAATCGGAACACACCGATCCGCAGCCGTGGCTCGGCGCCGCGGCGCCGGCGGAGTTCGCGGTCCACGAGCACGACGCGCGCTTTCTCATTCGTCCGTACGACGGATATTCAGTCGGGCTCTTCCTGGAGCAGCGCGCCAACCGCGGGCGTGTGCGGGAGCAGAGCCGCGGACGGCGCGTGCTCAACACGTTCGCGTATACGTGCGGATTCTCGGTGGCGGCGGCGCTGGGCGGGGCGCGCGCCGTCGCGAGCGTGGACGTGTCGAAAAAGTACCTCGAATGGGGCAAGCGAAATTTCGCCGCGAACGAGCTGGCGCTTGACGGCGCGCGGTTCTACTGCTGCGACGTGCTCGATTTCTACGAGCGCGCGGCGCGGCAGGGCCAGCGGTTTGATCTCGTGATCCTCGACCCGCCGACGTTTGGTCGCTCAAGGCAAAGCGGCCGCGCTTTCGCGCTGCGCGCAGACATCGACCCGCTCGTCCGCGGCGCCGTGCGCCTGCTCGACCCCGGCGGAGCGCTGTTCTTATCGACCAACCTCCGCAAGCTGTCGCACGAAGCGCTGTTGCAGAGCGTCGCGGCCGCGGCCCGCGCGGAGGGCCGGCGCGTCGGCGCGACCGAACGACCGGAGCTGCCCGCGGACTTTGCCGGCGACGCCGACTACGCCAGGACGCTGATCGCCCGAATCGAGTAGGCGCGTCACGCGTACCGGCCGGCGCCGCGACCCAACGCCGGCGCAGACGCCCGCGGCGGCGCATCGCGGTGTCGCAGACCAGGGCTATTCGTCCGAACGATCGCCGGGTTTCCGGGTCTTGTCCGCGCCTTCCGCCGCCGGCTGTCCGTTCTGGTATTCGAGCTTGCACTTCGCACACTTGCCGTTGGTCAGCACCGCGACGGCGCAGCCTTCGCACTTTGTCGCCGAGGCGCTTTGGAGCGCCATCCGCGCCGGAAGCGCCGCCTCAAACGTCTTGGCGTCCTTGAACTTGCGGTTGCCGATTACGTTCGCGCCGCACGCTCGGCAGGACCGATACGCCGCCTTGCTGCGCTTGCATTCGTCGCACTTCGACTTCTCCGAGTCGAAGCGGTCGGCGCCGGCGAAGTGCACCGCGACCCATGACTTATAGCCCTGCTTGTCGATGAAGCGGATGCGACACGTGTCGCACGCGCCGTTCGACGCCGCCGCTTTCTTGCATCCCTCGCACTTGGCCGCCAGCGTGTCGGCGGCAATCGGCTGGAGCACGTCGTAGGCCGGCCGGAACGCCAGCTTCACGCCGTCGTAATACCCGACCTTGCACTTGTCGCACCAGCCGTCATTGCGCACGTTCGCGGTGCACGCGCTGCAATCCGCCCATGCGCCGCTCGCAGTACACAGCATCGCCAACGTCGTGATCAGAAGTCCGTTACGCTGCACGTCGTTCTCCTTTCCGAACACACGGTCGCGCCCAGCGACCATGTCGATATCCACGCCGGCGCGACGCCGCACACGCGGCGGCGCCCACGCGCCGGGCGAAGGCGCGCGGCAGACCCTCGGCGGCCCGTCGTTCGATTCGGCGGGACGCTGACACCGCCGCCCGCGTGCCCTATTCTTATTCGATATCGGAGCGGGCGCGGTTGCGGCGGAATCGGGTCCGACGACGGTCCGAGAATTGCGCGGTCGCAAACGCCTGCGCGAGCACGGGCAGCCCGCAAATCGAAGCGCGCGTCGCCCGCGTCGCACGGGGCAGGGATCGGCGGGGCTCTGCAATCGCGTGTCGGGCACCACCGGCGCGCAGCGAAAACGAATCGAACCGGCCCGTGACGGAGAGCGTGATGAGCCATGCGGAAACGCTGCCGCCGGACGCGATCAAGGATCAGGCGCGGAAGCAGTTCGACAAGTGGGCGCTCGGCTACGACCGCTCGCTCCTCAACGAGCTGGTGTTCTATCCGTCGATTCGCGCTTGCCAGCAGGAGATCGCGCGCTGGCAGCGGGCGCGCGGCGGCGGACGGTATTGCGCGCTCGACGTGGGCTGCGGAACGGCGACGCTGCTGACGCAGTTGGCGCGCGACCCGGCGGCGGAGCGGCTGGTCGGGCTCGATTACTCGCCGGTCATGATCGAGAACGCGGCACGCAAGATCACGGCGCTGGACGCCGGCGACCGGCTGCACGCGGTCGTCGGCGACTCGCAGTTTCTGCCCTTCCAAGACGGGACGTTCGACATCGTGACGTGCTGCAACTCGTTTCACCACTATCCGCGACAGGCGGAGGTCGTGCGGGAATTCCGGCGTGTCCTGCGGCCCGGCGGGATGCTCACGCTCATCGACGGGTTTCGCGACAACGTGATCGGCTGGGTTGTGTTCGACATCGGCGTGACACTCGCGGAGCGGAACGTCCATCACGCGCCGTGGGCCGCGGTGCGGCAGATGATGTTGAGCGCGGGATTCGCCGACGCCCGGCAACGGAAGATGAACGTGCTGGCCCCGCTGCTGGTGACCGTGGCGAGCGTCTGAGCCCGCGGACTCAGCCGGCACGACCGAACGCCATCCACCCCAAAGCGAAGCGGCGGACCCGCAGGTCCGCCGCGTTCGTTTCAAGCGATTCCGACGATCGGTGAGCCGGGCGATCGGGGCGTCTGCCCCGCGCGGTCACCGGTTTGACAACATTCGTGCCGCCGGCGCCCGCAAGTCGCGAGCGCCGGCTTCACGATTCAATTCCGCGGCTCAGGGCGCGAAGTTCTTGTACGCCGCCCAGAGCGTCAGATACGTCCGCAGCTCGACATCCTCGCCGGGTCGGCCGAACGGCATCGAGCCGGCGGAGAAGAAGTCGAGGACGAGCAGGTTCGGCGCGGTCTGGTACTCGAAGCCGTCGAGGTCGAGCTGACCCAACGGATTCAGCAACAGGTTGCCGTCGGTCTGGCCGGCCACTGCCTGGAACGCCCACGCACCGTACTCCCACGCCGACGTCTCCTGGTAGTTCAGCAGGATGGCGTCGCCTTTCAGGTTGTTCCAGCGAATCTCGCGCTCGTCGAGATCGACCGCCCAGCCGATGATGTAGCCGTACATGTGCCGGCCGCCGGGGTTCCGCATCGTGTCCGGATCGGGCACGCCGAGGGGGTCGGAGGCGTCCAGCGTGGTGAACGGGCTGACACCCTTGGGCAGACCGGTGAGCACCGACCAGTACGCGGGCTCGTCTCCCGTGAGCGTGATGAGGTTGTCGAGATAGTTGCACTCCGGGCCGTCGGGACTCATGTTGACGAACACGAGCTGCACACCGACGCTGTCGGGCGAATCGTTCGACAGCTCGATGTAAGTGTCCTGGATCAGGTCACCCGCCGAATCCCACTTGATCTCGACCAGCGGCCAGACGAGCAGGCTGCCGACCTGGCTCATCGACGAGCGACCGCCGGGACCGACCGCCGGTGTTGGCACTCCCGGAGGCTCGTTGAGGTAGTTGATCTGGCCGGCCTGTTCGCCGACGCCGACGAGATGCGCGCCGGCGATTTCCTGCGCCATCGTCGCGCCGAACTCCATGAGCCGCCATGACACGCCGAGGAACGGCGCGTTGAGCCACGGGTCGTCCGGGCGCTCCGGCGGGCAGACCGTGCTGCGCTGGCCGTCGATGCGGGCCTTGCCCTTGTCGGTCTGGAGGAACTCCAGCCGCAGGTGGTTGCGCAGGCCGGACTCGCCGGTCGTGTCCTCCAGCTTGAAGGTGTCCCACGACTCGATGCAGCGTTCGGTTCCGCTGAAGCGGATCTCGTTCTGGTTCCAGATCGCGAACTGCGCCTTCACGATCGGCGGGCAGCGCAGGTCGGTGTTGATGCAGACTTCGGCGGAACACGAGTTGGACACCGTCGGCGGCTCCGTCGGACCGCACAGGCCGGAGCCCGTCAGGTCGGCCGTGCCGAAGACGTTGGCCGTGTTGAGATAGCAGTTCTCCGGCGTGTCGCCGTCGAGCTGCGAGAAGCGCTCCCACTCGTCCTCGTCGATGTCGGAGAGCACGCAGGTCGCGCTCACGGAATCGCCGGGGCCGAGGATTCCGGGGAACGTGAAGCAAGTGTCACTGGTGCCGTCGCAGGCCGGATCGTCGCAGAGATCGCAGGGGCCGACCACGATCCCGCCGGCGGCGATCGCATGAGCGACGAGGTTGTCGTCGCAAACCCGCACGTCGGCGAGCGGAATCTCGCCGGTGTTGGTGACGGTGAAAGTGAACGTGAGAGTGCGCGGGAACACGCCCGAATCCTCCACGTTCTTGTCGCACTCGATGCGCGGGATCTTCACATCGAGATTGACAGTCGCCTGGTCGAGGTCGCAGCGCGCGTCCGTCTGACCCGGCGGCACGCAGACCTCCGAGAACCCTTCCACCACGATCGTGTTCGAGCAGTCGCGAGCGCCGACGACCGGCAGCGTCACGTCGAACGTGAGCACGAGCTGCTCGCCCGGCGCGATCCACGGCGCACCGACACGCGACGCGAAGCGGAAGAAGCGCCGCACGCCGTCCGGACGGAAGCCGGTCGGGCCGGTGAAGTCCGCCGTCACGTCCACTCCCGCGAGCATCGCACGCACGTTGCCGAACGTGCCGCCGCAGTTGGTCATGTCGTCGAGCGAGATGCGCGGCAGCCGAATGGTCGGGCTGTCGTTGGTCACGGTGATGGTGTAGCGGACGCAGCCGCCGGCGACGACTTCGAGCGGATCGGCGGGCGCGCCGATCTCGGCGCCGGTCGCGCAGTCGATGCACACGACCTGCTTGGTGACGCTCAGGTCGCACGGCGGCGGCACGAGAATGCGCGCCGAGCACGTGTCAGCGCCCGGAATCGTCACGTTGGGCGGAACACAGATGTTGCCGCCGCCGGCGGTCATCGTGCCGCTGACGGAGGCGGTGTTGTTGTAGACGCCGTCGGTCACGCCGTCACAGGCGTCGAGCGCCCGGGCGGCGGCGGCGGTGTCGATGCGGATGAACGCGGTCCACACCGCGGTTGCGCCGGGGGCGACGAGCTTGGCGGTGCCGAGCTCGTTGGCCGCGCCCGGCGGCGCGACGCAACTGGCGTTCACGAACGATACGCCAGGCACTGAAGCGACACACGCGCTCAGCGCCGGATCGGACGCCACGATCGACAACGGCACTTCGCCGGTGTTGCGGGCCGTGATTTCGAGCCGCAGACAGACCGGGAAGATTTCGCCGCTCAGATCGAGGCACTCCGGATCAGGCGGCGCACAGGCGCGCGTGATGAAGTTGCCGTCGGGTTGGCAGTCGGCGTCGTTGTCCGCCTTGAACGTCCAGCGCTTGCTCTCGCATGTCAGGCTGGCGGTCAGAATGTCGATCGGCTCGTCGTTCTGGAAGAACTCGCCGAACGCCGGCGGCTGGCCCGCCGGGCACTCGCAGGCGCAGCGCACCCGCACGAGGTTGCACGGACTGACGTTCGGATCGAGCACCGGGTCATCGTGCGACCGCACCACCATGCGGAACAGGATGCGGACGCGCTCGCCCGGATTCAGCGGCTGGGCCGTGGGGAACGTAATCACCGACGGCGTGCCGACGATGTTGAACGGCGGATTCATCTGGCCGGCGATATTGGTCGCACCGCGCCGGACGCGGATGTCCGATGGGCCGCTGGCGAACTGGTTCGCGTCGGCCATGGTGTCCGTCACTTCCACCGCACAGACCGGCCCGTTCCCATTGTTCTCGATGCGGATGCGGTACTGGATGCAGGATCCCGGAGCCACGTCGAGATAGGTGGACGGGTCGGGGTTGCAGTCGACGTTGACCCAACCGGCTTCCTCATCCGCCGGCTCGATGCAGTTCGGCAGGCAGCGGACTTCCTTGATCACGCTGAGCGAGCAGGGGTTCAGGCAGGCACGGGCCGAGCAGGTCGACTGGCGCGCGAGCTCCGCGCCGCTGTCGCACAGCCCGGTCACGTCCACCGTGCCGGTCACCCGGGCGGTGTTGTTGTAGCAGCCGTCGCCCGTCGGTCCGCCGTCGGAATTCGCGAACAGCGTCCACGCCGCCAGGTTCGGCACCGTGAGCGTGCAGCGGCGAATCGCCGTAACCGCCGGCCCGCAGTTCACGGGCGCCGCCAGATTGCCAATCGTCGCGCACGTGTCGTTCGTGCCGTCGCAGGCGCCCGTGCACAGGTCGCAGGAGCCGACGATCAAACCGGCGGCAAGCGCTCGCTGGATGAGCGTGTCGTCGCAAACCTGCACGTTCGTGAACGCGACCTCGCCCACGTTGCGCGCTTCGAACTCGTACGTCAGCGTGAACGGAAACGCCGTGTTACACGGAACGGTCAGATCCGCGACCGGCGGCCGGGTATACGGCGTGCCGTCGCCGAGATTGCCGCTCGCGCCCACGCGCTTCTCGCACGCCAGCCGCGGAATCTCTACGTCCACGTTCGCGGAGCTCGTGCCCGTGCCGCAAGGAGTGCCTTCCGGCGTACACGTTTCGCTGAACGCCTGGACCGTGACCGTGTTCGTGCAATCGGGGTTCGTGCCGCAGGCGGCGTCGAAGTCTGCCGGCACGCGTGCGTCGAAGAACAACTCCAGCGTCTCACCGGGCAGCAGGAACTTGCCGTGACCCGGCGGATTCGGCAGGCAGCCGAACGTGTAGCACGTCCGCGTGCCGGGGTTGCCGATCGTGTTCAGGAAGTTCGGGAAGCAAGCCGACGCATCGGCCACCACGACGGCGCCGCTGGCGGTGTTGATGATCCGGGCGACGAAGTTCGAGCGCACCCACGTCGTGCAGCCGAGCGTGTCGGTGATGCACAGCCGCGGAATCGGCACGGGCCCGTTGTTCGCGGTGCGGATGCGGAAGCGGACCGACGACCCGGGCAGCGCCATCGCGCTCGCGCCATACGCCGCGTCCGGATCTTCCACGCACTTCACCTGCTTGTTGACCTGGATATTGCAGGGCTCGGGGAAGCACAGCTCGGCCACACACTGGCTCGTCACCGGCGGCAGCACGCCGCAGATGACGCCCGGCCCGACCAGCTCGTCGCCGCCTGCGCCGTCGGCGTTCAGCACGCTCAGGTCGCCGCCGTCGCGCGGCTGATTGACGCGGTCGCCGCCGCCGACGAGCACCAGCGTGCCGCTGACGGTCGCACAATTCTTGTAGCAGCGCCCAATCGGGTTGGCCGGACAGCCGCGCGGGTTGGCGCAGGGGCGGCCGTCGTCGCGCGTCGCGAATGCGCGGGCGGCGTCGGCGGTGTTGAACTGCACCGTGCACTCCCAGCAGACTTCCTGGCCGGGGTTGGCAAACTGCCGCGTTGCGAGCGGCGGGTTGCACGCGATCAGATCGACGCCGGGCGCCGCGATGATGTCGTTGATAAAGTCGGTGTCGCTTGCGCCGATGTCGAGTCGCACCTCGCCGGTGTTCTGGGCGCAGATGCGGAACCGCACCTGAATGGGGAAGATCTTGTCCTGCAAATCCGTGCACGGGTTGACGAACGGCTGGAACGCATCGTCCGTCAGGCAGTTCGCGTTCTGATCCCACGCGAACTCGGTGTACGTCTTCGTGCACGCGATGCCCGGCACCAGCACGTCGACCTTGGCGTCGGCACAGACGAAGTCGTCATACACCGACGCGTCGCCCGGCAGCGGGCAGGTTCCATCCGGACGGCAGCCCGAGCACTGCGCCAGCACGTTGTTCACGGCCATGCAATCGCGATTCGCGTCGTCCGGAACGCGGGCGCCGTACGTGATGCGCAGCGTCTCCTGGTCACGCAGCGGGCGACCGCCTTGGAAGCTCGGGTCTTCGCACGGCCGCCACTCGAACGGCACGCCGTTGACGTTGAAGCCCGCCGGCGTCGCCACGGGCACAGTCGTAACGCCGTCGGCGAGCACGACGACGAACCGCACGGTGCCCGGGATGACCTCGATGCAGGGGCGGGCCGGGTCGGGCAGCGGCACACACGCCGTCACCGTACCCGGTTCACAATTGCCAAAGTCGGCGGGGAACGCCGGCGCCGGCAATTGGCCGCACAGCGAATCGATGATGCGCAGCCGACAGACCGGCGGCGCGTTGTCGATCACCTCGTCGTCCGGCGGGTTGTTGGTGATCTCGACCTTGAACTGCACGCAACTGCCGGGCAGCGCGCGCTGCTCGTCGACAAAACCCGAGCCGAGGCCGTTCACGTTCGCACAGTCGTCCACGCAGCGGACCTGCTTGTTGATGCCGATGCGGCACGGGCGCTGGCAGATCGTGGCGAACGAATCGCGCGTGATCGAACCGCGGCCGCAAACGTCGCCACCGCCGGATTGCCCCGAGGCGGACGCGCAGTTGCGGTAGCAATCCGGATCGCCGATGACCGGCGGGCCGGGCAGCGTCGCGCGGCATTCGGCGCGGTTGTCGTCAAGCATAAGGAAGGCGTCCAGCGCCGCCTGGCTGGCGAAAGTCACGCGGCAGATGATCACCGCCTCGTCGGTGCTGCCCGGGTTCGCTGGCTGGAGCACGCGGACGGCGCCGCCCGCCTGGCACAGCTCGCACGACGGGTCAAAATCGACCCCCGCCGCGGACGCGACATCCTGGCAGAGGAACGGATCGGTGATGGTGACGGTCTGAATCGACTCGCCCGTATTGCGCGCCGTATAGCGATACGCGATCGTGAGCGGCACGCCCGGCGCGATCGGCGGGAGGTTCAGCGGCGTGTCGCCGGTCGTGCAACTGACCGGATTCGGGCCTTCGAGGAGGCAGACTTCCTTGGTGAATTCGAGCGCCTGGCAGAGGACGTTGATGTCGACGACGTTGTCGTCCTCGTTCATCATGCGCTCGCGGTTCGTGTCAATCACGGCCGGGGCGTCGACGACCGTGCCCTCATCGCCGTTGCCCGGCACGCCATCCAGGTCGAAGGCGCCCGAGGCGCGGATCGAATTGGTCACGTCGATCGGGCCGGTGCAGTTCTGACAGAGATTGTTGGTCGCGGTCACGACGGCCTTGAAGCGAATCTCCACGCGGTCGCCCATGTCGCGGTCGAGACACACGTCGATGCCGTCGAGGAAGCCGAAACGCAGCGGCGTCCCCGCGCGGGCGGAGTTCAGAAACGCGTTGTTCGCGGGGCCGAAGAAGTTCGGGTTGATCCGCAGCGTCGGGTTGGCCTGCACAACGACGAAATTGAGCACGCGCGGCGGCTGGCCGTCTTCAAACAGGGTGACGTCCATCGGACTGCTGTCCAGCACGTCGTCGGCGGCGGCGGCCGTGTTCAGGACGCCGTTCGGGCCGGGGCTGACAACGACCGTGTTGGGCGTGAGGCCCGTCGTTCCGACGGGATACACCTGCACGTCGTCGCCAACGGCGGTCGTGTCGGCGACGCCGTTCGCGCCGGCGGTGATCGCGCCGGTGGCGATGATGTCGAGGTTGGTGTCGGCGCAGATGCGCGCGATGGTGTCGGTGAGCGTCGTGTCGAGATCGAGGTTTCCAGTGTTCTCAACGTCGAGCAGAAACTCGACGACCGAGTTGGGCAGCGCCGAGGTGCTTTCGCGGAAGAGGTTGTCGTTTTCGCCGTCGCACTTCACGAGCTTGCGAGCCTCAATCTCGGGCAAGCCGATCACCCAGCGCGTGCAGGAGATGTCCTCTTCCGAGTTGTCGCCGTCGGCGTCGCTGAAAACGTCAAGCCGGCCGCGCGTCAGGCGGAAGCGGTCGGTGCTATAAGGCGTCAACGGGAACTTCTGGTCGACGATCGTGTCGATCCGCGGGATGATGAACTCGACATCGAGCGTGTTCACCGCGGTGGGGACGCCGTTGAACGCGTCGAGCCCGCGGAGGAAGAGCTGGTTGGCGGTGGTGCCGGGAGCCGGGAAGGCGAAGTACGTGAAGCTCGGCGGCGTTGGCGGCGCGCCGAAGAAGCTCTCGGTCAAGACAACCGGGCTGCCGCTGCTGGTCAGGCCGAGCGACAAGCTCAGGAAGCCTTCACAGTTCTTGGAGCGCTGGCAGGGGAACCCGCCCGCGACGTCGCATCCGCTCGAGCATGGGATGATCTCGATGCGGTAGTCCTTCGGAGCGTTTTCGCTCAGGTTGAAATTGAAGTCGACCGTGCCATTGCAGTCGAAGTCGCCACGACGCTGCGTAACGGGGTTGCCGTCGCCGTCGGCGTCGAAGGGCACCATGAAGTTGCAGAACGTGTTCGAGCCCGGACCGGAAACGGGGAGACCATAATCACACAGCGTGGTGCCGCCGGGAAGCTCGAAGTCGACCGCGAGCGACTGGCCGGCGAACTGCCCGGTGCCCGTGACCACATACGGGTCGCCGTTGACGATGTCGATCCCGACGTAGAGCAGACTGTCATCCTGGTCGGGCGGCTCGACGATGCCGTCGGAGTCCATCAGGTAAATCAGCGTGACCTTGCCGTGGTTGATCGGGCTGCGGACGCGCAGGTTGCCGCCCGGCGGGGGCGCGACGCGGTCGCGGCAGGGGAACGCCGCCGCCGGCACAACGTCAGCGATGGCGGCATCGCGGAACCCGTCGGCGCCGACGAAAAGGCCGCCGTTCACATCGTTGTCGACGTAGCGTTTGATGATGCCGGGGCGGATGCCGCCGCCGGGCAGTTCGAGAATGTCCGGGATGCCGTTGTTATTGCCGTCGGCGATGAGCGTGCGTAGCTCGGGTCCGAGATTGCCGTCGGCGGTCTGGGCGTTTCCGATGTGGCAGATCGCCAAAGCGAACAGCGCGCCACCGAGCCCGAGACGGAACGCGCGCGCGTGCGTGCGTGTGTTCACGGCATGCCCTCCTGCAGAGCGCCCGACGGTCAAAGTTCCGGGAGTCGCAGCAGAGCTGCCAGTCCGTCGATTACCCCACACCCCGGAACTGATGCTTCAACCCTCGCGAGCGGGCCGACGCGTTGGCACGCGCAGCCTATAAAACCGTAACCGGTTTCAAGGCCCCGTTATAACCCGAGAATTGAAGCCCTGTCAAGGAAAAGCGCGAGTTTTTCTGGGACACCCGACCCACGCGTCAGGCGGTTGACCCGGGCCGTCCGCAAGCGTGCCGCCGAGCCCGCCGCGGCGCTCCCTCGATCCGCCGCCTGAATTCAAAACCGCGGCGTGCCGCCCGGGTCTCGGGGGCACGCCGCGGTCCGCACCGGCCTGTGGTTTTCACAAATGGACGAAGAGCGAGCCGGCTACGGCTGGACAGCCACGTAACCAAAGAGGTAGCTGACGTACAGCGTGGGGCCGGCCGGGCCGTCCCCGTCGGGGTCGCTCAGGAAGCTCTGCCGAATGCTGTCGCCGCCGATGGTCAGCGTCTCCATCAGGTATGCGTTGGCACGATCCGAGATGTCGTACTTTGAGACTCGCCGCATCGACCCGTCCACCAGCCACAGGCGCGTGTCCGTCATGGACGCGTTGGTCGACCCGAACGGCAGGATGCCGCGCACCTGCGGCACCATGACGCCGTTCTGCACGTCAACGTCGATCAGGAGCGTGCGTGTCACGTCGCTCGCGCTCGACGAGAGATTCGCGCTGCACACACCCGCAACCGACGGGTAGTTCAGCACGATGGCAGCGATGTCCGAGCCGCTCATGACAAAGCGCGGGCTGAGCGGCAGGCGCGTGTCGAGCATGGAGACGCGCGCGTCGCCGCGGCGAACGAACAGGCAGTCTGGACCCTGAGCGCCGATATCCTGGATCGCGGCGCCAATCGAGAGAATGCCGACCCGCGCCGGAACGAGCGGATTCGCCAGGTCATAGACGAAGATCTGCCCGGTGGCGCCGCACGCGACGTACATCGCGTCGCGCACCACGATCACCTGCGACGGGCAGTTGTCCGCGAGCTGCGACCGTGGAATCTGGCCCAGCAGCTGCACGCCGTTGCGCACCGCCGAGTAGATCAGCACGCCGACATTCGCATCCGCAACGTAGAGCCGCCCGGCGTAGTTCGCGAGATCGACCGGCGCGGACGCGCCCGGCATGGCCTGGATACTCAACGTTTCAAGCGCGCTGGGGTTCGCCACGCTGGCGACGCCCAGTTGATAGCTGTTCGACAGCGCCCACAATTCGGAACCCACGATCGTCTGGGCGATCGGCTGAAAATTGCCTTCCGCGGGGCGGCCCTGATACGACAGCGCGCTCATCCCGCTGCCGACGGTGACGCTCTTCGACAGCGTGTTCAGCACGCTGCCCAACTCGTCGTAGATCGTCAGCGTGACGTTGTACGTACCCGCATAGCTGTAGCGCTTGTCGTCCCAGCACTGTAACGCGTTCGCGTTCCACGTTCCGTCGCCGTAGTCGAACACCCAGTACGCGCCCGTCGTCCCGCAGGCGTCGAAACGCAGCTTGAGGCCGAGCTCGGCCGGCTCGAACGGAGCGGCAGCGGTAGCGATCCAATCGTCCGGGCGCGAGCTGGCGCGCATCAGGACGTGGAACGTCGCGTCGACGTCGTCGTCGCCGTTCGCGCCGTCGTTCATCCGCGAAAACTCGGCGCTGACCGCGTCGCGCGAAGCATTCGCGGCGGCGCGGCCGACCTCGTCGCCGCCGGCAAACGTGGTCGGCGCGAGCGCAAACGCCGTCGCGAACACAGCGAGCGCTGCCTGGCGCGAAGCGCGGTGAGTGTTGCGACCTAGAGAGCGGATTGTCGAAAGGATCATGCGGACCGGGGTCGCGCTCTGAAGCGCGCGGAATGACTGACCAGTGTCGTGGAACGGCATGGAACCCCTCCGGTACGAAGGCTCTTGCGAGACCTTGCCGGGGGGTTGCACCCTCCTACCTCGTCGACGCGCCATTCACGGGCCTCGCACTTTGCGGGGTCCGAGCGTCGAACACGATCCGCGGAACGCCCGCGAATCGTTGCCGGCTCATGCTTCAACCTGGATGTATCGTCCTCAAACCGACGGGATCTTCCTTCCCCGCCACCCGAGACGTGGACGCAACCGCTCCCGGTGCGCCTTTCGTCATGTGGCGTTCCCAGCGCCGACGACAGAGGACACGGGTATCTTGTGGAAAAATGGGTAGACAGTCAAGCGTATTTAACCCCGCGAGCGCGCGAAAGGCGGAAATCCGGGCGGCGTTCATGGCCGCCAATCGCTTACGGCGCACATTCTATCGCTCGCGCGCGACCGCGGAATTTCAACTCGGACTTCGCGGGTCTCGCGGAATCCCCCATCTGTCCATCCGCACGCGACCCGCGCCCGCGGGACTCGGGCGCCGCGCGCCCGCTGCCGGCGCCATGTGCAGCCCGGGTGGGCCTCGCCGACCGGCGCGCCGCGCGCGGCAACTCACGTCTCCGCGCCGAGCACGCGCATCACCTCGGCTTCGTCCGTGCGCGCCTCTTGGACGAGCCGCACCGCACTCGCGTGCAGCCGGTCGGCCGCGCCCGCCGCCGCGAGGCCGTCGGCGTCGGCGTTCGCGAGGATCGCCGCTCGCAGTGCTGGGCTGCGCTCGCACAGCGATCCGATTGCGACCTGTCCGGAATAACCCGTGCCGCGGCAGTCGCGGCAGCCGGCGCGCGCGGCAGCCTCTCGACACGCACCGCATCGCCGGCGCAACAACCGCTGCGCGAGCACGCCGCGCAGAGCGCTCGTGAGCTGATAAGGCGGAATCCTCATCTCGCAGAGGCGGATCAGCGCGTCCGCAGGCGCACCGCTGTGGAGCGTGGTGAGGACGAGGTGTCCGGTGAGGGCCGCCTCGACGACGACTTGCGCGACCTCGGCGTCGCGCACCTCGCCGATCATGAGCACCTGGGGATCCTGGCGCAAGAGGCTGCGCAACGCGACCGGATAGGTGAGGCCGCGGGCCGGCTCGATCTGCACCTGGGTGACGCCGTCGATCCGGATTTCGACGGGGTCTTCGACGGCGAAGACGCTGGCGTGCGGCCGCGCGGCGAGAATTTCGAGCAGCAGCGCG
This sequence comes from Phycisphaerae bacterium, assembly GCA_050184295.1. Classification (GTDB taxonomy): domain Bacteria; phylum Planctomycetota; class Phycisphaerae; order UBA1845; family Fen-1342; genus JBFXAM01. The sequence goes on from JBFXAM010000005.1 coordinate 26,858, forward strand.
TGCAGCGTGGTGGTCTTGCCGCTGCCGGCGGGGCCGCAAACGACGACCAGCCCGCCGCCGGGCGCGACAAGCGCGCGGAGGCGTTCGACCAGCGGCGGCTCGAATCCCAGCTCCGGCAACCGCAAGAGCCGGGCGGCGTCGGCCAGCAGGCGCAGCACGACGCGCTCGCCGCGGATGGTGGGAAACGTCGCAACGCGGATGTCGGATGCGTAGCCGTCCGGATGGCTCGGAATGGCGCCCTCCTGCGGCGTGTCGGTGCGGTAGGTGAGCAGCCCGGCGAGCACTTTGAGCCGGGCGACGACATTGGGCGCGAGCGGCGCGGGAATCTGCGCGATGTCTTCGAGCAGCGCATCGACGCGCATGCGCACGCGAAAGCCGGCGTCCGTCGGCTCGAAGTGCACGTCCGTGGCGCGGGCGCCGAGCGCGCGATGAATCAGCCCATCGACGAGCTCGACCACGTTCGTTTCAGGCGGCAAAGCCACTCGGGTTTCTCGCGCGGCGGCGGCGGCGGAAGTCGCCAGTCACCCCGCTCGACATGGTATCGCCGGCGGCGCGTCGGTGCGGCCGACCCGACCGGCAGGCGGTTCACGAGCGATCCCGGAGGAATGCCAGCACGTCGTCGGCGATGCCGAACATGCCCTCGACCCCGGCGTGCGTCCGGGCGGCGACGTGCGGCGTAACGATGACGTTGGGCATTTCGTGAAACGCGTGATCGGCGGGCAGCGGCTCGGGGTCGGTGACGTCGAGCGCGGCGCCGCCCAGCCGTCCCTCGCGCAACGCATCGACGAGCGCCGCGGTGTCGACGATCGCGCCGCGGGCGGTGTTGATCAGTCGGGCGCTCGACTTGACCGTGCGCAGCAGGCGTTCGTCGACCATGCGCCGCGTGATCTCCGTAAGCGGTGTGTGCAGCGTGACGATGTCGCTGGTCGACCAGAGCCGCGCGGGATCGACGCTCGTCGCCGCGAAGTTGAACGGCCCGACGGGCGCCACGTCGTAAAACAGCACGTCCGCATGGAATCCTTCCGCACACAGACGCGCCACGCGCGAACCGATCCGGCCCATGCCCACGACGCCAACCGTCAGGCCCCGCAACTCGACGCCGTGCGCGACGGCGCGGGCGGCGTCGAAGCCGGCGCCACGGCCGCGCCGGGCGAGCGCGTGCACGGGGCGCAGCAGGTTGAGGATGAGCGCGAGCGTGAACTCGGCGACCGCGGCGGAGGCGGCGGCGGCGCGGTTCAGCACGACCACACCGAGCGCATTGGCGGCGGCGAGGTCGACGCGATCGGTTCCGACGCCGGCGACGCCGACGACGCATAGCCGCGGCCGACCCGCGGCCAGCACGCGGGCGCTCACCGCGCAGCTCGTGCGGACGATCGCCGCGTCGCAGTCGCGGATCGCTTCGCACAGAACAGAGTCATCGCCCGCCGGCGCGCGGCGCACTTCCGCGTGAGCGGCGAGCCGCGCCTCCGCGGCGGGATTCAGCGACTCGACGAGCAGGATGCGAAGCACGGCGCGGCGCTCCGAAGGTCGTTCGGCCCCGTGGGCTCGCGACGCGCCGCCGCAAGCTCAATGTCGCTCGTGCGGCGGACCATTCGCCGGCGTTGTGAGCGTGGCGCGGCGGAGCTGGCCGCAGGCGGCATCGATGTCGCTGCCGCGTGCCCGGCGCAGGTGCGCGTTGACGCCGTGCTCGCGGAGACGTTCGAGAAAGCGTTGGGCGTCTTCGGCGCTGGGGCGCTCATAGGGCGTACCGCCGACCGGGTTGTAGCGCAGCAGGTTGACGTTGGCGCGCAGCCGGCGGGCGTGAACGGCGAGCTTGTCGGCGTGTTTGGGGCGGTCGTTCACGTTGGCGAGGAGCACGTACTCGAACGTGATCTCTCGGCCGGTGTGCTTGAAGTAGTACAAGCAGGCATCGAGCAATTCGCGGATCGGCACGTCCCAGGGGATGAGCTCCCTGCGCAGCGCGTCGTCCGGCGCGTGGAGCGACAGCGCGAGGTTGAGCTGCAAATCCTCGCCGGCAAGCGCGCGAATCTGCTTGGGCAGACCGACGGTGCTCACGGTGATCTTCCGCGCACCGATGCCCAGTCCCCACGGCGCGTTGAGAATACGGATCGCGGCGATCACCGCGTCGTAATTCGCGAGCGGCTCACCCATGCCCATCAGGACGACGTTTGACAACCGTCCTTCGTCGCCGATCAAGCGACGCACGCGGAGCGCCTGCTCGACGATCTCGCCCGCCGTCAGGTTGCGCTCGACGCCGTTGAGCCCGCTGGCGCAGAAGCGACACCCGACCGGGCAACCGACCTGCGAGGAGAGGCAGACCGTGTTGCGCTCGCCTTCGGGAATCCAGACGGTCTCGACGGCGGCGCCGTCGGGCTGCGTGAGCAGCAGCTTGGTCGTGCCGTCGGACGATGTCGATTGGCGCGTGATGGTCGAACGGTAGAGCTCCGCCCGCTCCACGAGTGCCGCGCGCAGCGCCTTCGACAGGTTCGTCATCTCGTCGAACGAGCCGACGCCTTTCCCGTAGATCCAGTCGAGCACCTGGTCCGAGCGATATGCCTCAAAACCCTGCTCGGCGGCCCAGGCGCGCAGCGCGGCACGGTCGAGGCTGAGGAGGTGGAGCTTGGGCGACGCCGTCGCGGATTCAGCCGGACCCGTCGCCGTGGACGACGACCCCTCCAACGCGGCGGCCGGGGGCGAGTAAGCGAGCGCGTGGTTGTCGCGGGGCCTGACGGTCATTCCGTCTAGTCTAGCAGGATCGCCGCACTTTCGCGCGCGCGGCATCGCGGCGCGTGCGAAACCTGCCTCGACCGCGCCGACCGAACGGGCCCACGCACCGGCGCAGGCGGCTGGGATTGCAGCCCGCACACGCCCGAAGCGTCAGTGCGTCACGGCGTCAACAGCCCGACGAACGCGTCGATGTCGAAGTTGTCGAGCACGCCGTCCTCGTTGACGTCGCCGGCGAGGATGTCGCACGCGGGATATTGCACCGCGTAGGCGGCGGGGCTCACCAGCGCGAGCACAAAGGCGTCGATGTCGAAATTGTTGACGACGTTGTCGCAGTTCAGGTCGCCGAGCAGCAGACCGCCGCAGGCGAATACGGTGATCTGCACGTCGTCGACCGCGGCCTCGGTGACGGAGTTGTTCGGGTTGTCCGAAACGCTGAACCGCAGCCGGACGTTGTCCGTCGGCTCCACGTAGTTGATCAGCTCGAAGCTGCCGCGGCTCCAGACGCGCCCGCTGGTGTCGATCGTGTGCACCAAGGTCCAGCTCGCGCCGTCGTCGTCCGAGGCCTCGACGATCAGGCTGTCGTCGCCGTCGTCGTTGTAGAACCAGCGATAGTACGAGACGGTCGGGTATTGCCCCCCAAGTGCGAGGCGCGGCGAAAGCAAACGCGTCGGGCCGCCGTCGAGGTCGGCCGCGCCGACGGCGCCGCCGGGCGTTCCCTGCCCCGTGACGTAGCAGAACGTGCCGGTTCCGTCAGGGTTGTCGTCCTCGGGCTGCGCCGGGCCGCCGCCCTGCGTGGTGCCATTGGGATCGACGCGCACCCACGCACCCGCGGTGACCGCGGTGTTCTGCACCGTCCAGCCCTGGTCGGTCTCAAAATTGTCGTCGAACGCAACCGACAGTACGCCGATCGGCACGGTGTAGACCGCGGCAGGCGCCTGCGGCGGATTCAGGAACGTCGTGCCGCCCCCGACCGCTGCCGCGCTGATGTAGATCTGCGTCGGTGTTCCGCACCCGCGCGGCGGAAGCATGACTTCGTAGAGATCGTTGCCGAGCGGGGTCGCGACGGTCTCGGTGAACGGGCCGTTGGCGGCGGTGCGCGAGTGGACGATGACGGAGGCGGGATCGACGGGATCGCGCCCGGCGGAAGTGACGCGAACGTGAAGGGTCCAGGCTGCCCCCGGCAGCACCGAAGTCGGCACGCCGTTCGGCAGATCGATGCGGATCTTCGAGGAGGCATAGTCGGCCTGGTAAATCAGCGCCGGAAAGACCTCTTCGCACGTGGGGAGAATCTGGTCCGCGGGCAGCAAGAAGCCCGGCGTGGGGCTGTCGGGACGAAGCTCATACGCGAACGCGAGTGTGTTCGCGACGCCGTAGGTCCAGTCGATCGACGCGCCGGAAGCGGGGTAGATTGTGGTGTAGGTCGGGCCAACGACATAATTGGAGCCGTGGACCGCCTCGATCAGCGACTCCTTCGTGGTGCCGACGAGGTTGAATTCGTATTGATCCGGCGGGAGCGCGACGGTGTAGGACCATGGCCACAGGACGAGTTGCGAGTAGCTGTGGACGTCGGTGTGGGCGACGAGATTGGGTCGCGCGAGGATGAAGTCCCGCAGCGCTTGCGTCTCGGGCTCGGAGAACGCGCTGGGTCCGCGATAGTCCTCCGCGTTCGGATTGGTGCTGGCGCCTTCGCCCCCCCACTGGTAGCCCCAATTGCGGTTCAGGTCGACGCCGAAGGTGCCGTTGCCGTTGTTGCGACGGTTCTTGCGCCAAAGACGGTTGTTGGTCCAGGAGTAGACGTAACCGTCGGGGTTGACGACGGGGATGAGGATCCACTCGATCTCGTCGACCAGCTCGCGGAGATAGGGATCCGTGTCGTAGTCGCGGATGAGCCGGTCTGCGATGTAGAGGATCGCGGGCACGGTGACCCACTCGCGGGCGTGCTGGCAGCCGTGATAGAGCACGCCGGGCTTGGCGCCGCCGCCGGGCCCGGTAATCCGGATCGCCGTGATGGTGCGGTTTTCGAGGGAGGGACCGACGGAGACGATCGAAGCGAGATCGGGTCGCAACGCGACGAGCGCGTCGAGATACGCGAGCACCTGGTCGTAGGGCAGATAATCGACGAAGGGGCTCACGCCGGCGATGCCCGAAGGCTCCGCAGCGGCGATGAGCGCGCCGACGTCCTCCACCATGATGTCGAACTTCAGGTCGGTGGCTGCGAGCAGGGCGAACTGCTCCGGCGCGACCCGTACGTCGAGCGGACCGACACCCGTGTTCTCGCTCCACACATCACTCGCGATCGTCAGCAGATGAGCGAGCTGCTGCTCGTCGCGCACGTCGACGCGGACGACGCGGTGGCCGTCGAAATCCGCCGTTTGAGCTGAAACCGGCGATATCGCGCCGAGCAGCGCGCCCCCCACCGCCGCCAACATCCATCCCGAGCGCTCGCGCATGATGAACTCCGCGAAAGACGCGAGGCCGACGCGAGAGAGGCACCCGCTGCGCGGGCGAACATCGCCTCGCCGCGGCCGTCTCGCCGCCCGATTCGCGCGCGGCGCATCGAGCGCCCTCGCGAACCGGTCGACCCAGCGAACGTATTCTACCAAAGAGTCCCGGCGCGGCGTATCCGGCTTTGGCGGCCCCGGGTCGCGGGCGCACCCTGCTTGCGGGTGCATTCGCCGCTTCGGAGCAGCCGCCGGGCCCGGCGGCGGGCCCTTTCCCATGCTGGGCGCACGCGGGGTCTGATTCGTGGCTGCGCGCGATGCACGTCCGGATTGCTCCCGCGCGCCACTCTGCCTTGCAGAAGGCGGGCGCGCCGCCTATTCTCCAAACAGAGGCGGCGCTTTGGACGCGGCGCATGGTTCCACGCCGGTTTCCGCAACGCGGGGCGGCGGCATCGAGGAGCTGAACATGACCTATTCCACGCCGGAGAATCTCGACCCCAAGCCCGACCTCAAGATCTGGATGAATGGAAAGATCGTCCCGGTGGGCGAGGCGCGTATCAGCGTGTTCGACCACGGACTGCTCTACGGCGACGGGATCTTCGAGGGCATCCGCAGCTACAACGGCAGGGTGTACGAGCGCCGCGCCCACGTCCGCCGCTTCTTCAACTCCGCCAAGGGAATCCTGCTCAACCTGCCGATGTCGTTCGAGCAGATCGACCGCGGGCTCGACGAAGCGCTGGACGCCAACGGCCTGCTGCACCCCGAGCGCGACGGGTACATCCGGCTGGTCGCGACGCGCGGCGTCGGCCTGCTGGGAATCTCGCCGCGCCGCGCGTGGAAACCGTGCGTGTACATCATCGCGGACACGATCCTGATGTACCCGCGGGAGATGTACGAGGACGGGATGCCCGTGATCATCGCGTCGCATTGCCGGAATCACTCGAACGCGATGCCGCCGCAGATCAAGTCGCTGAACTACCTGAACAACATCCTGGCGAAGACCGAGGCGCTGGAGGCGGGCGTACCCGAAGCGATCATGCTCAATCACATGGGCTTCGTCGCCGAGGCAACGGGCGACAATCTCTTCATTCTGCGCAACGGGCAACTCCAGACGCCGCCGGTGTCGGCCGGCATTCTCGAAGGCATTACGCGTGCGACCGTGATCCGATTGGCGCGCGACGCGGGGATGGAGGTCGTCGAGAAAGATCTCACGCGGATGGAGCTCTACACCGCCGACGAAGTGTTCCTCACCGGAACGGGCGCGGAGATCATCGGCGTCCGGCAGATCGACGGCCGGCCGGTCGGCAACGGAAAGGTCGGTCCCGTTACGCGGCACATGATGCGGGCCTACCAGGCGTGGGTGCGCAACGGCCACGAAGAGCCCCACGCGCTCGAACCCGCGCTCAGCGAAACGACCGCGTGACGCAGCGCGCGACCTGACGCCTCCGCCAGCCCCGGCGGGAAGCGTGGCGTTAAGTCTCCGCGTCGGCGCCGCCGCTGCGCGCGACCTCCGCGTGGGCCCCGGGGCCCCGGGGCCCGGTGGATCGTTCAACGCGACCGGCGGGCGTCTTGCGCCGCCCGGCGAAAATCACGTAGACGGACAGGGCGGACCTTCGTTATCATGCCTTTCGTCGGCGAGCGCTTGTGGAGCGCTCGGCGGCCGTTCACATCACTCGGGCCGCCCGGCCAGCGAATCGGCACGCGTTGATCGCGGCGCCGCTGCGCGTTGCCGGGTCCGCAGGAGACGGATCATGTTGCGCCCCGCTCGCGTGCTTTCGTCTGCGCTCTCCGTGTGGCTGGTGGTTCTGGCTGCCCCGGCGGCTTCGGCGGACAAGGTCGTCTGGTTCGACTTCAGCGCCGGCGGGTTCACGCAGGAGGAACAGAATGACATCATGCAGCGGGTGCATGCGAAGTACGAGTTCGAGTGGTTTGACACGAACGTCGGCGAGAACCTGCGCTTCGTGAAGGACAACCCCGGCGGCAACGTGCAGCGCGTCGTCTTCGACAACACGCAGACCGGCGGGCCTTGGGGCAGAACCCGCAGAGCCACCGCGACTGCAACCGTGAACGCGCGCGCGGTTACGCACGGGAATTTCCGCAATCAATTCGCCAACCGCGAGCAGCAGATCAACTCCATTGTGGACACCGCCGCTCACGAACTGGCGCACCTGAAAGGCCTCGACCACAACTGTCACGCGCCCGCGAATCAGCGAACGGTTCGCGGCAAGGACGGGCGCGACTACGTCGCCGAAGCCGGCGACGGCACGCTCGTCGGCGGTCGCCCCGGCGTGATGGTTGACGGAACCAAGCTCACGCCCGGCGAAAAAGCCGCCGGCGGACGCGACTTCACAGTCCTCGAACAACGCCAGGTCGCAGCGTTCATCCGCCGCGAGAAGGCCGGCCGGCCGGTGCACCCCACTCCCGACACGCGCCAGCCGGAATCGAACATCTGCTTCATTCGCGGCGTCTACTTCGACCCCACGGCGCCCGATTCGCAACCCGAGTGGACCGAGCCCTTCCCCCTGCCGGACGAGGACGACTGGGTCAGCCTCATGGCCACGTTCGCCAATAACAGCGCCTGGGACTTCGGCTTCGAGACCTCCGACGGCGGCTTCATGCCGCTCGTCGAGGCGGGCGTGAGCGCAGACATGATCGGGTTCGAGCCGGGCACGATCGTCAACTTTGCGATTCGGCCGCTCGGGGCGGGGTTCGACGACCCTGGATTGAGCGTGGTGGACGTCGGCTGGATCGACTCGTGGAGCGAGACTGTGCCGGCGCCACGCGCGGTCGAGCCGACGACGAGCGCGGATTACTTCGGGCGCGCCCGCATCGTGTTTGATCCGGACGACGACCCTGGCACGCCCAATGTCGAAGTGGCGCTCTTTTCCGATCCCCACTCGCCGCACTTCTTCGACGGGATCTACCCGATTCCCGAACCCGCGACGGCGGCATTCCTGCTCCTCGGCGGATGCGTGCTGCGCCGGCGGAACTCGTAGACGGGCAGTGCCGGATCACTCGTCGCGGCGCTCGTCCGCGCGCGTCGGCGGCGCGATGAGCGTCTCGGCTTCGCGCAGAAAGCTCTGCCAGAGATCGTCGCGCGCGCACCACGGCTGGCGCATGAGCTCCTGGAGCCGGTTCAGCTCCCGCCGGGCCTGCGCCGCGTCGCCGAGCCGGAAGCGTGCCATGGCCAGGAACGCGACGTCCGCGGGGTGCTCGCCGTTGCGCTGAATCGACGCTTGCAGCGCATCGAGCGCCGCGGCGTGCTCGCCGGCGCGATAGCGCGCCACGCCGAGCGTGTTGAGATACGCGCCGATTTCCGGCGCGAGTCGGCAGGCCGTTTCCGCCATGCGCACGGCGAGCGCGTATTGGTCCAACGGGAGGCCGCGCCGCTTCGCGATGCGCCAAGCCTGGTCGTTCAACCGCTGCGGGTTGTCGCCGCGCGCGGCGGCGATGCGGCGGGCCGCGGCGCGCGTCGCGTCGGACACACCGGGCGCGTCGGCGATCGCGGTCTGCACGGCATCGACAAACGTCTCGCGCTCGAAGAGCGCATCGACAAGCCGCCGGGCGGCGCTCGCGACGACGCGCTCGGCGCGGACCGCGGACGGAGCCTCGGCGGACTCCCAGAGCCGCAGCGCGCCGGCGTCGTCGGCGGAGACGAGCGTGGCGCCGTCGGGGCTCAGCGCGAGCGATGTGATCGCGTTGCGGCCCGCGCGGAGCGCGACAATCTCGTCGCCGCTGATCGCGTCCCAGATGCGGATCGTCTGGTCGTCGCTCGCCGAGATCATCCGCTGACCCGCGCGATCCCAGATCACGCCGCGCACGCGGGCCGAGTGGCCGCGCAGCGTGAGCAACTCCGCGCCGTCCGCGACGCGCCAGACGCGGATCGTCGTGTCCGCACTGCCCGAAGCGACGCGCGCGCTGTCCGGCGACCACGCGACGGTCGTCACGGGGGCTTGGTGACCCGACGCGATGCGCAGCTCGCGTGCGTTTGGCACGTCCCAGAAGCGCACGGTCTGGTCGGCGCCGCCGGACGCGACCCAGCGTCCCTTCGCATCGAAAGCGACCGCGAGCACGTCGCCGGCGTGCCCGCGAAACGTCTGGATCGGCGCTCCATCGTCGGCGCGCCACAGACGCACAGTCGCGTCCTGGCCGCCGGACGCGAGCAGCGCGCCGACGGGGCTGGCGGCGACCGACAACACGCCGCGCGTGTGACCGCGCAGCGTGCGCGGCGGCGCGTCGTCGGCCGCGTTCCAGATGTGCAGCGTGCCGTCGTCGCCCGCCGACGCGATCCGCCCGTCGGCGAGAAACGCGACGGCGCGGACCGCCCATTCGTGGCCGCGGAGCGTCCGCCGCTCCTCGCCGACGGTGGCGTCCCACAGCCGCACCGAAAAGTCCTGTCCGGCCGACGCGAGGGTGCGGCCGTCGGGCCCGAACGCGACCGCGTGGACGACGCCATAGTGTCCGCCGAGCGCGAGCGGGTCGTCGCCGGCGTTGGCGTGCCAGAGCTTGAGCGTGTTGTCGCGCGCCCCGGAAACGACCAGACCGCTGGCCGGGCTGCACGCGAGCGCGTCGACCGCGCCCGTGTGTCCGCGATAGGCGACGACCGGGTCGCCGGTCGCGATGTCCCAGAACCGCACGGTCTGGTCTTCGCCGCCGACCGCGAGCAGCGCGCCGTCGGGGCTCCACGCCAGCGACAGCACCTCGCCGCGCGCCGCGCGAAGCGCTCGCTCCTCGCGCCGCGATTCGGCGTTCCACAGCCGCACGGCGCCGTCCGCACCGGCGGTGGCGATCAGCGGGCGCGCGGGATGAAAGACGAGCGCGCGGGCGGGTCCGTCGTGGGCCCGGAAGCGCGCGACCGGCTCGCGGCGGTCGAGGCTCCAAACGACCACGTCGCCGTCGTCGCCGGCGCTCGCCACGCGCGTGCCGGCGGCGTCGAGCGCCACGGCGTTCACGGCGGCGCCGTGGCTCTCGAACACGTGCAGCTCGCGGGCGGCAGCGACGTCCCAGATGCGGACGGTCTCGTCGTGGCTCGCGGAGACGAGCCGGTCGCCGCCCGGCGTAAACGCCAGCGCGCTCACGTGCGACCAGTGGCCCTCCAGGCGGGCGACCGTCGCGCTGGCCGCGACATCCCAGATGCGAATCGTGCGATCCTGGCCGGCGGAAGCGACGTGGGCGCCGTCGGGGCTGAACGCGACGGCGAGAACCGGGCGCTCGTGGCCGCGCAGGGCCGGCTGCTCGCGAAAGCGCAGTCCATCGTCGCTCGTCCAGAGCTTGAGGGTGTTGTCGAAGCTCGCCGACGCGATGCGCCGCCCGTCCGGTGAGATCGCGACCGCGGTGACAAAGTGCTCGTGTCCACGAAGCGTCTGCACGCTGCGGTCGCTGAGCCAACTGAGCCGCCGCCACTCCCAGCCGCGCAGCTCCGGGGGGCATCCATCGAGGAGTTCGCGCACGCCGGCGACGTCGGCCTCGTCGTACTTGCGCTGCGCGAGCGCGATGCGCGTGCCGTACAGACGCCGCGCAATCCCGGCCTCGCGGGCCTCGGCTTCTTCGCGGGCGCGCTGGGCTTCCTCGCGCTGGCGCAGCTCCAACTGGTGGCGCGCGCTCGAATAGAGTGCGGTCATCACGACGCCGAAGCCGAAACCCGCCAGGAGAAACACGCCCGCGAGGATGAGCGGGAGCCGGTAGCGTCGGACGGTCTTGCGAAACACGTACCAGGCGCTGTCGCGTTTGGCCTCGACCGGGTCGCCGGCCAGGTAGCGGCGCAGGTCGGCCGCCAACTCCGCCGCCGACTGGTAGCGCCGCTCGCGCTCCTTGGCGAGGCACTTCAGCACGATCGTCTCGACTTCGTCGTTCACCTGCGCGCGCAGGCCGCTGGGACGCAGCGGCTCGCGCTGGCGGATGTTGTCAAGCACCTGCGTCAGGTTGCCGGCAGTGTCGTAGGGAAACGCCCCCGTGAGCATCTGGTACAGAATGACGCCCAGCGCGTAGACATCGGTGCGGACGTCGATCTTGTCCGGGCGGCCCTCGGCCTGCTCCGGCGAGGCCCACGGCAGCGAGCCGACGAACTGCCCGGTCATGGTCATGGCCGGCGAGTGCGTGACCAGCGCCTCCTCGCCCGCCAGCTTGGCCAGTCCGAAATCGAGAATGTGCGGCTCCCCGGCGGCGTCGATCAGGATGTTGCCGGGCTTGAGATCGCGGTGGATCACGCCGCGCATGTGCGCCGCGTTGACGGCGTCGCAGATTTTCACAAACGTGCGCAGCGTCTTGTCGACGGACCACTGATGCTCGCGGGCGGCACGATCCGGCGGTTCGCCGACGATGAGGTCCATCACGTAAAAGAAGCAGTTCGCGGCGACGCCGCTGTCGTGGATCGCGACGATGTTGGGGTGTCGCAACTGGGCAAGGATGCGGACTTCGCGTTCGAAGCGGGCGCGGTCGGGGGCGCTCGCGAACGGTCCTTCGCGCATCACCTTGATCGCGACGGTGCGGTGGGTCGCGATCTGCCTCGCCGAGTAGACGACGCCCTGCCCGCCGCGGTGGATTTCGCGCGTGATCTCGTACCCGGGAATCGCGTCGGCGGGCAGGTGGGCCGACGCCGGGCTCCCGCCGCTCGCCGCGGATGATCCCCCGCCGCTCGACTGCGCTGCGCGCATCGCCGCCGACACCTCCTGCGGCGTCGCGGTCGCGATGGTGGCAGCGTCAAGCGGGATGATCCGCGTGTCGGGGTGCGGCGGCGAAGCGTGCGATTCGGCGTTCTCGGGCATTCAATCGGTCCGCGCGGTCGGAATCCCCCGGGGAAGATTGTAGGGCAACGCGCGCGGGCGGGCACGCGCGCCAGCACGGTACGCGGGCCCGGAGGGACGGCCGGCGTCCGGCGGCTCGGATTTCGTGCGGGCTTTCGATATCATCCGGGGTTGGTGAAGTTCGCGGCCGAGTTCCGAGCGCCGCGGCGGATGACCGCGAATAACCTCCGAGGCTGGCGCCTCACGACCGTAACCTCCGGGTGACAGGAAGCAGGAATCTCTCCATGAATCGTCTCGTCGCGTTTTTCCGCGTTTGGATGCTCGTCGCCGCGACTTCAGCGACCGTCGTCGCGCAGAACATGGGGCCGGGGCAGGCGGCGCCCAGCAGCGATCCGCCGCGGATGAAGCTGTCGGACACGAAGTGGGATTTCGGAACGGTTTGGCACGGAGAGCAGTTGAAGCACAAGCTGGTCATTTCGAACGAAGGCAAAGGCGAGCTGCGCATCCTGCGCGTGTCAGCGAGCTGCGGCTGCACCGCGGCACAGCCGGCGCGGCAGATCCTGCCGGGGGGCGAGTCGACCGACGTCGAGATCACGTTTAACACCCACGGCAAGCAGGGAAACGTGACGTCGAGCGTGACGATTCTCACCAATGACCCGTCGACGCCGAGCGCGATGTTCAACATCCAAGGCGTGGTGAAGCGGGCCGTGGTGATGGAGCCGATGGGCGGCATCGTGATGCGCTCGGTGGACACGGCGGGGACGCTCACGGCGAAGGTGACGCTCACCAATAACGAGCCCGACCCGATGAAGCCCAAGATCGAGACGTCGAGCGCGGATCTGTTTGACATCGCGCTGAAGGAGATCACCGAGGGGAAGGTGTATGAAGTGAGCGCGACCACGAAGCGCGCCCTCGGCCGCGGGACGACTTCGGGCTACGTGTCGATCTCGACCGGGATCGCGCGTGAGCCGGTTGTGAACGTCCCGATCCAGGTGCGCGTGATGGACACGCTCAATCTCGTGCCGCCGGTGCTGATGTTCATGAAGGAGGACGACAAGCCTGCCAACCGCGTGGTGAGCATCGAGTACTACGGCGACATCAGCAAATTCAAGATCGAGAAGGTCGAATGCAAGGATCCCAAGGTGCAGGCGACGCTCGGACCCGTCGGCCCGCCGCCGGACTGGCAGCAGAAAATGCAGCCTGCGCCGACCGGCGTGGCGTCGCTGAGCCTGGTGATTCCGCCGGGCCGGGAGATCCCGAACGAGGGCGTCGCGGTCGAGATTTTCACCAACGATCCCGAGTACGCGCGCGTCGAGGTGGTGCTCACCACCGACCCCGCGGTCTTCCAACGCATCATGTACAAGCCGGCGCAGCTCCCGGCGGCGGCGACCGCCGCCCCGGTCGCGAAACCCTAGGCGCCAGCCGCGGCTCGCAAGCCCGGCGGGTGCGCTCGGCGGCGACGATTTCGTCGTCGCCGCGCGGACGCACCCGCCGACGCTCGTTACCATTTGCCCGCATGAATCGACTGCGCAAGCGCTTCGCGTCCGCCGGCGGCGGGTTCCGCAAGGGCCTGCTGCCCTACGTCACTGCGGGATATCCCGACCTGGAGACGACCGTCGCCATCCTGGAAGCGCTCGACGGGGCGCACTGTGCGTGCGCCGAGCTGGGCATTCCCTTCTCCGACTCGATCGCCGACGGACCGGTGATCCAGACCTCGTTCTCGCGCGCCCTCGACGCGGGCTTCCGACTCGACGCGCTCCTCGACGCACTGCACGCCGGACGCGCCCGCATCGCGGTGCCGCTCGTCGCGATGGTGAGCTACTCGGTCGTTTATCGCCGCGGGCCGGCGGAGTTTCTCCGCAGAGCGCAGCGCGCCGGCATCGATGGCGTCATTGTCCCCGACGTGTCGATCGAAGAGGCCAACGAGCTGGCGACGGCGGGCCGCGACGCCGACTGCCCCGTGGTGTTGATCGCGGCGCCGAACAGCACGCCCGCCCGGCGCGCGCGCATCGCGGCTCTGTCCGAGCCGTTCATCTACTACCAGTCGGTCGCCGGCGTGACCGGCGAACGTCGCAGCCTGGCCGAGGACCTCGCGCAGAACGTCGCCGCGCTGCGCGGCGCGGGCAAGCCGGTGTGCGTGGGCTTCGGCATCTCGAGCGCGGAGCAGGTGCAGGCAGTCTGCCGCGTAGCCGACGGCGCGATCGTCGGCAGCGCGATTGTGCGCCGGATGAACGACCTGGTCGACCGCGGCGCGGGGCGCGACGAAATCGTCGCCGTCGTGAACGGATTGGTCGCGGCGCTGGCGCGCGGCGTGGACGGCTAGGCGATCGGGGTTCCAGCGCCGACGCGCGACGGCGAGGCCAGGGGCCGCGTTCCGAACGCGGGCCCGGCACGTTGATCTCGATCTGCACGCGGGTCTCGGCCCGCGGTTGTGTGGCCCGGACAGGAGCTCTTCGTCATCATGTGCTCGTCTCACTCGCTGACTCGCAGACGGTTTTTCGGATACTCCGCCGCCGGAATCGCGTCGGCATACCTGCTCGGATGTCAGCAGCGCAGCGGTGAGCCGTCGCCGGTCGCGCTGCCGCCGGCCCCCGCGCTCGGTCCCGCCGACTGGGACGCGCTCGCCGACGCCGCCCTGCGCCGCCTGCGCGGCGCTGGCGCGAGCTACGCCGACATCCGCGTGCTGGACACCACCGTGCAGCACATCCGCGGGCGCGACGGACGCGTCGCCGGCGTCGGCGACAGCCGCAGCGTCGGATTCGGCGTGCGTGCGCTGCACAACGGCGCGTGGGGATTTGCCGCGAGCGCGATGCTCTCGGAGGCGGAGGCGCGGCGGGTCGCGGACCTGGCGCTGGAGATCGCGCGGGGGTCGTCGTCGCTGATCCACACCGCGGTGCGGCTCGCGCCCGAACCGCCCCACCGGGACACCGTCGTGACGCCGCGGAGCGTCGATCCGTTCACGGTCGGGCTTGAGCAGAAGACGGCGCTGCTGTTGGAGACGATGGAGCGGATGCAGCGGCAGGAAGGCGTCGCACGCACGTCGGCGAGCCTGTGGACGCAGCGTGACGTGAAGCTGTTCGCGTCGACCGACGGCGCCCGCGTGCGATTCGACCTGCTCGCGCTGCACGGCGACTGCGGCGCCACCGCGATCCACGATGGCCGTTTCGCGTCGCGCGAGTTCAACACGCCGTACCGGCGCTGCGGCTACGAGCTGATTCAGCAGGCGGACCTGCCGGCGCAAGCGGCGCGCGTCGCGGCCGAAGCGGTCGAGAAGGTCCGCGCGCCGGCGGCCGACGCGGGCGAATACGACCTGGTGCTCGACGCGGAGCATCTGTCGCTGACCATTCACGAAAGCTGCGGCCACCCGACGGAGCTCGACCGCGCCCTGGGTTGGGAGGCGAATTACGCGGGCACGAGCTTTCTCACGCCGGACCAGCTCGGCAAGTTCCGCTACGGCTCGCCGCAGGTGACGCTCGTCGCCGACAACACCGAGCCGGGCGCGCTGGCGTCGACGGGCTACGACGACGACGGCGTCGCGGGACAGCGCTGGCCGATCATCGAGCAAGGCGTGTTCGTCGGCTACTCGGACAGCCGCGAGACCGCGCCGCTGATCGGCGCGGCGCGGGCGCGCGGCTCAAGCCGCGCGGACAGTTGGGCGAGCGTGCCGATCGTGCGGATCGCGAACATCGGGCTCCAGGCGGGCGACGGCAAGCTCGACGACTTGATCGCCGACGTGAAGAACGGCATCTACATCGAGGGCCACGGCTCGTTCAGCATCGACCAGCGGCGCTACAACTTCCAGTTCGGCGGCGACGCGTTCTGGCGCATCGAGAACGGCCGCCGCACGCACATGCTCCGCGACGTGATCTACACCGGAATCACGCCGGAATTCTGGAGTCGTTGCGATGCGGTGGCGGACGCGAGTCACCGGCGCCCCTACGGGTTCATCACGTGCGGCAAGGGCCAGCCGGGCCAGAGCGGCTGGATGACACACGCGGCGAGCCCGGCGCGGTTTCGGGGAATCAAGGTCATTCGCGGAGGGGTGGCGTAGCCCCCGACTGCCGATTTCGAACGCAAGGAGCTCGCGACGTGCCGTCCGATCTTCTGACGCAGGAGTCCTTCAACCGTCTCGCGGCGCTCGCGCTCGCGGCCGGGACCGGCGACGATGTCGTCGTGTCGGTCAGCGAGTCGGATGGCGGCACCACGCGCTTTGCGAACAACCAGGTCACCCAGAACGTCCACACCCGCCGCCGGTCGGTCGCTGTCACCGCCGCCTTCGGACAGCAACGCGGGTCTGCGAGCACCACCGATTTCAGCGACGACGCCGTCCGCGACTGTGTGCGGCGCGCCGAGGCGGTCGCGCGCGCCGCGCCGGCGGACCCGGAACATCTGCCCGCGTTGTCGCCGCAGAAGTACCCGCTGCTCGCGTCGTATCGTCCGGAGACCGCGGCTGCGGGTCCGGAGCGGCGACTGGCCGCGGTGCGCGAGGCGATCGAGCGCTGCGCGGTGGCGAAACTCGAAGGCGCGGGCATCGTGTCGTCGTCGTCGTCCGCGGAGGGCGTCGCGGCGAAAACGGGGTTGGCCGCGTTTGAGCGACGCACCGAGGCGGCTTTCAGTCTCACCGCGACCGGCCCCGACTCCACGGGCTGGGTCAGCAACGCGAGCCGTTCGTTCGACGACCTCGGCGTCACCGATCGGACACAAGCGGCAATCGAAAAGGCGCAGCGCTCGGCGAAGCCGCGCGAGATTCCCGCGGGCCGCTACACCGTGATCCTGGAGCCGGCCGCGGTCGCGGGGTTGCTGGGCCCGCTGATCGGCGCGCTGGACGCGAAGAGCTATTACAAGAGCACGAGCCCGGTCGCGGGCAAGCTTGGCCAGCCGCTCATCGATCCGCGCCTGAGCCTGCGCAACCGCCCGGATCATCCGCAATTGCTCGGCGATGCATTCAACAGCTACGGATTGCCAAGCGACATGCACACGTGGATCGACCGGGGCGTGCTCGCGCGGCTGTCCTATGACCGGTTCACCGCACAGGAGCACGGCGTGGAGCCGACATTCGGGCTCGACGCGCCGTATTTCTGGGGTGAGAACACCGCGGCAAACCATGGGCTCGGGCACGGACCGGAGACGGGAACGAGCGGCGGCGCCACGTCGAGTCCGCCGAACGGCAGCGGCGCGGTCGATTCGATCGACGAGTTGATCCGCGGCACGCGACGCGGCGTGCTGGTGACGAACTTCTGGTACATCCGGGGTGTGAATCCGACCGACCTGACGCTGACAGGAATGACGCGCGACGGCACGTTTCTGATCGAGGACGGACACATCGCGAGCGGGCTGATCCACTTCCGCTGGCACGACAGCCCGCTGCGGGTCTTCAACGCCGTCGAGGCGTACACCCGGCCGATGGATGCGATCACGATGGAGCGCGGCAAGATGCTGCTGCCGGCGATGCGCATCCGCGACTTCAACTTCTCGAGCGTGACGCGGTTTTGACACAAATTCTGAAGGCCGAGCGGCCGTGCTTTCGCGCCGAAGGCGATGCGCGCGCGATCCTGCCTTCAGGCGGGGCTCCCGGAAGTTCGTCGCCGGACGTGAAGCGCAGCGTCACGCCCGGACGAGCGCAACGCTTTCTCAATACGCTTCCGCGCGCGGGTCCGGGTGTCCCTTCGGGTTGGCGGAGCCCGCGCGCGGCGAACCAGATCCGCTCAACGCCTCAACCGGGGGGTGTCGCTGCGCGCCGACCCCGGGTACGAACATGCAGCCCGTCGGGCTGCTGGCTCCGCCCGCGGCGCGTGCAGCTCGAGTTTGCAGCGGCGCGCGGTGCGCTCGCGACGTGTACAGGCTGTCCAAAGGTGTTTGACACCGGCGCAGGGAGTGGCGAAGATTCGCCGCTTCAATGTCCGCGACCGACGACATCGCGCATCACTCCCCCACCACCGAGAGCACTCCACTCACCCCCGGGTTCGCGGTTCGGACGGCGTTTCGTCGCGGCTACGGCTTGGCTGATCTGCGTGCGGATGTCATGGCCGGCGTGGTCGTGGGGATCATTGCGCTACCGCTGTCGATGGCGCTGGCCATCGCGTCGGGCGTGCCGCCCCAGCACGGGCTCTACACGGCCATCGTGGCGGGTGCGGTGATCGCGCTGCTGGGCGGGTCGAAGGTGCAGGTCTCGGGTCCGACCGCCGCGTTTGTCGTGGTCCTGGCACCGGTGGCGGCGAAGTTCGGCGTCGGGGGGCTGGCGGTCGCTTCGCTCCTGGCGGGTGTGCTGCTCGTGCTGATGGCGGTCGCGCGGGCCGGGAAGCTGATCGAGTTCATTCCCTATCCGGTGACGACCGGGTTCACATCGGGAATCGCGGTCGTGATCGCGAGCCTGCAGATTCGCGACTTCTTCGGGCTGACGCTGCCCGAGTCGCCACAGCACTTCGTCGAGCGCATCTCCGTCCTGGGCGCGGCGCTGGGCGCGAAGAACTGGCTGCACGAGTGGTCCGACTTCGCGATCGGCGCGCTCACGCTGCTCATGCTGATCTTCTGGCCGAAAGTCACGCGCCGGATCCCGGCCCCGATCGTGGCGCTGCCGCTGGGCGCCATCGTCGCGTTCGCGCTGTCGCACGCGCTGCCCGGATTCTCGGTCGCGACGGTGAACAGCCGGTTCACGTTCGAAGCCGGCGGCGGCGTTCACCAGGGCATTCCGAACTTGCCGCCGCTCCCGCAGCTACCGTGGTTTCTCCCGGGTGCGGGCGGCGCGCCGCTCGTGTGGTCGATGCACATGGTGCGCGAGCTGCTGATGGCGGCGTTTGCGATCGCGATGCTCGGCGCGATCGAGTCGTTGCTCTCGGCCGTGATCGCCGACAGCATGACCGGCAAGAAGCATGATCCGGACGCCGAATTGCTCGGGCAAGGCGTCGGCAACATCGTCGCGCCCTTCTTCGGCGGGTTCGCGGCAACGGGCGCGCTGGCGCGGACGGCGACGAACATCCGCGCCGGGGCGCGCTCGCCGATCGCGGCGCTCACCCATTCGCTGTTCGTGCTCGCCGCGATGGTGGCGCTGGCGCCGCTGCTGGGCTACCTGCCGATGGCGGCCCTGGCGGCGATGCTGCTGATGACGGCGTGGAACATGAGCGAGCTGCGCCACTTTGTGCGCATGCTGCGGGTGGGTCCGCGCAGCGACGTCGTCGTCCTGCTCATGTGCTTCCTGCTGACCGTGCTGTTCGACATGGTGATCGCGGTCGGCGTCGGCGTCGTGCTGGCGGCGTTGATCTTCATGCGCCGAATGGCGGATGTCGCCAAGGTGTCGGTGGTCGCCAACACCCACGAGCGCTTCGACGAGCCGCTGCCCGCTGGCGTGCTGCTCTTCGAAGTCGCCGGACCGATGTTCTTCGGCGCCGCACACAAGGCGATGAGCGCCCTGGGCGCCGTCCGCGGGCAGGCGCAGATCGTGCTGCTGGACCTGCGCAACGTGCCGGTGATGGACGCGACCGCGCTGGTGAACCTGGAATCGACACTCGACCGCCTGCATGCGGGGCGCACCTTTGTCATCATCGCCGGGGTGCAGGACGAACCGCTGAAACTGATGGCGAAAGCCGGCTGGAAGCACCGTCCATGGCTGGCGGTCTATCGCTCGTTTGAGGAAGGCGTCGCGCTGGCGCGGCTCGCCGTGGACGCGCACGCACCGATCACCGACGTGCACAGCGCGTCAGGCGTGCGACGATTGCACCGTTGAACCGCACTCCACGACGGCGTCGGATCGGAAGGCCGGGCGGGACGCGTCGGCCCGGCTCCCGCTCGCGCTTCGCACCTCAGAAACACTGCAACACGCACCAGACGTGCTCGAAGTCACCCGCGAGCAGGTCCTGGCGGCGAATCCAGAAGTACAGCCGGCCCATGTCGCCCCAGCCCCAGCCGGGCGTGTCGTCGGTGTCGAGTTGCAGGAGCAGGAGCCACTCGCCGGCGTCTTCGAGCAGCGCTTCCGCCCGGGGATCCTCGTAGCCGCTGGAATTCCCGCAATAAAGCCCGTTCGAGACCAGTTGGCACTCCGGCTCCATCGGGCTCTGGATGTTCTGGGACCAGCCGAAAAGCCGGTGGATCGGCTCGTCGGCATTGTGCAGGTCGAGCTCCTCAAAGACCTCGCGATAGGCCTCGGCCTCCGCCTCGGTCGAGCAGTTTTCCAATTGCTCGAAGACGTCCGGCCAAGGCAGCGAAAGCTCCGGCTCGAACACCAGCGTCGCCGGCTGAAAGATCGCGGCCTCGGGCAGCGACTCCGGCGGCGGCGTGCGCCGGAGCTCGTCGGCATCGCCGCGAAACTGCTGCACCGCCCAACCGGCCCGGTCCTTGGGATCGAAACCCCAAGGCTGCTCCTGGGCGTCGTAGTAGAAACAGAGCCAGCCTTCGAGATTCTCAGGCGGCTCCTCGAAGAACTCGCCCACGACCGCGAGCTCGATCTGGGCGAGGAAAGCCAGCGGGCGCCCGTCGCGGTGCGGCCACTCGGTTCCCGGCGGCAGGTCGGGGGCGCCGCCGAAACGGGCGGCCCCGAGCGGCAGATCCTCCTCGGCGCGCGGCTCGCAGCGGATGCGGAGCGAAGGGACGAACAGCTCGTCGAGCTTCTCGGCGAGCTGGGGCGCGGCGGACTGCTCAAAGCTGTCGCGGACTTCGTCAGGGGTCATGCCGGCCTCCGTTCGATGCCTCCCGCGGCCGGGCGCGACGGCGTCGTCGGCCCGGGCAGTGCATCGGGGCATTGGAATCGAACAGGGTGCGGAATGCGAGCGAACGCGGCCCGCGATTTGGGACGCCGGCGCCGCGTCAGCGGCGACGCGATTCACACACCAGGGTCGCCGGCGCGAGCCGCGCGAATCGCATGAGCGTACCGACAGCACGAAGGGCTGACAGGCCACAGGCGGGACGTGGAGCGTTGCGACACCCCCCGGCGCGTCGCCGCATCACGCTGTTTGCGTCGGCCACCAGCCCGAAGGGCTGCTCGTTCGTAGCCGGGGGTGAAGCGGATCGCCAGCCCCGGTCTAGCGGCCCACGATCCGTTTACCTTCTTTGCACCAGCCCGACGGGCTGGAAGTACGGGTGTGGGTGCGTGCGCGTTACTCGTCGCGATCAGGCCTTCAGCCTGAACCGGCGGGCGATGGGTACGGGCCCGAAGTCCGGGCGTGGCGCTGCGCGATACACCCGGCTGCGAACTCGCAGGCCCACGACCTGCCAAACAAAACCAGGTCAGCCCGCCGTGCGCCGTGCGCGCTCCGGCGGACAAGCTGACGGACGTGCTTGAGTGCCGGCCAGTCCGCTAAAATTTTCGCTGTTTGGACACCAATCGTTGACGTGCAACCGCCGGCGCGGTAGCCTAGCTGTGTTCTCTCTTCTACTGTCGGCATCGGGCCCGATGCTGACGACCGCCCGACGTTGCACCGTCGGCGGAACGCACCGGAACCCCAAAAGCACCCGTTGTGAACGGGGAGGCGTGGGATCCGGTGCCCCTTTTTCTGAATCCGGAGTATTAACACACAAACCACAGTTGTTCAAGTACGCTTGGGAGTAATTCTAACTTTTTTGTTCTACGTGCTACCAGCTACAACCTAGCATCACAGCTACAACCTAGCATCTACGACGCACCGCCGGTGCGGATCTGTATCTCAGGCGATCGGTGCTTTAACACCCACGCGCTGTGGATATCCGTCTCTAGGCGTGCTCCAACTCCCTTGGTCTTGTACTGTTACAGAATTCCGAAAGGCGCGTCTCTACTGTCAGATTGACAGTGCCACCTCGGCACCCTGATTCCGCCCGAGCCGGCAACGTGGCGCGCCGGGAACACACGTAAACCTATATTCTATAACCACTTGCCGCTAATCTTCCGCCGCGGTGTGCGGCTGGCACTCTGCTTGCTTCTCTCTCGGCGTCTGGTACGCCTTCGCGCGGCACCGCGCCCGGCGTATCGACCCGGACCCGTGCAACGACTCGCGGCCCAAACGAAGCGGCCCCGTAAGGAGACCACCCCCCATGGCGGCAAAGCAACTCGCGTTCGATCAGGATGTGCTGAAGTCCACCCTCGCCGGCGTCGAAAAGCTCGCCGCCGCCGTCCGCAGCACCTTTGGCCCGCGCGGCCGCAACGCCGTCCTCGACAAGGGCTGGGGCGCACCGACCGTGACCAAGGACGGCGTCACGGTGGCCGAAGAGATCGAGCTGAGCAACAAGTACGAGAACATGGCGGCACAGCTCGTGAAAGAGGCCGCCAGCAAGACGAGCGACGTGGCCGGCGACGGCACGACCACCGCAACCGTGCTGACGGCGGCGATCTATCGCGCCGGGGTGAAGGCGCTGACGGCGGGGCTTGATCCGAACGGGCTGAACCGCGGGATCGACGCCGCGGTCCGCGCGGTGGTCGGCGAGCTGAAGACGCTGTCCCGCCCTGTCGATACGAAGAAGCACGACGACATCACCAACATCGCCAGCATCTCGGCCAACAACGACCGCACGATCGGCGAAATCCTCGCGCAGTGTTTCGAGAAGGTCGGCACGGACGGCGTCATCACCGTCGAGGAAGGCAAGACACTCGAGACCGGCATCGACGTCGTCGAGGGCATGCAATTCGACCGCGGCTATCTCAGCCCGCACTTCATCACCGACGCCGAGGAGATGGAAGTCGCGCTCGACAAGGCGTTCGTGCTGGTTTACGAGGACAAGATCAGCAGCGTGACCAAGCTGGTGCCTTTGCTCGAGAAGGTCGCGCAGGCCAAGCGCCCCCTGCTCATCATCGCCGAAGACGTCGAAGGCGAGGCGCTCGCGACGCTCGTGGTCAACAAGCTTCGCGGCATCCTGAGCGTCGCCGCCGTCAAGGCGCCGGGCTACGGCGACCGGCGCAAGGCGATGCTGGAGGACATCGCCGTGCTGACCGGCGCGAAGCCGATCTTCAAGGATCTCGGCATCGAGCTCGACACGGTCGCGATTGCCGATCTGGGCCAGGCGAAGAAGCTCCGGATCGACGCGGACAACACGACGATCGTAGAGGGCGCGGGCAGCAGCGCCGCGATCAAGGCGCGGATCGAGCAGATCCGCCGCGAGATCGAGCAGACCACCAGCGACTACGACCGTGAGAAGCTGCAAGAGCGGCTGGCAAAGCTGAGCGGCGGCGTGGCGCAGATCAATGTCGGCGCGGCTTCGGAAGCGGAGTTGAAGGAGAAGAAGGCCCGCGTCGAGGACGCGCTGCACGCGACCCGCGCCGCGATCGAGGAAGGCGTCGTGCCGGGCGGCGGCGTGGCGCTGCTGCGGGCGCGGCGAGCGCTGACGAACCTGCGAATCGGCGGCGAGAGCGAGAAGGCCGGCGTCAACATCATTCGCGATGTGTGCGCGACGCCAATTCGCCAGCTCGCGCAAAACGCCGGCTACGAGCCTGCCGTGGTCGCCAAGAAAGTCGAGGCGGGCACGGGGAACTTCGGGTTCAACATGGACACCGGCGAGTATGGCGACATGGTGAAGACGGGCGTGATCGACCCGACCAAGGTCGTGCGCTCGGCGCTGGAAAACGCCGGCAGCGTCGCCCGCATTCTGCTCAGCACCTCCTGCATGATCGCGGAGAAGCCGAGCGACGCGAAGGGCGGCGCGCCGGGCATGGACGACGAGATGGGTGGCATGGGTGGCATGGGCGGCATGGGTGGCATGGGCGGCATGGACGACTTCTAGCGGCGCCGATCCGCGCTGCGCACTCGAGTGCGCGCCGCGCGGATCGCTGCCGACGTGATCTATTCCGGCAACCGCGCTCGCGAAGCGTGGACCCTGTCCGGTGTACGCCGCGTGACCTGCATCCCGCGCCGGGCAGAAGCCGAACGCAGTCGCGGCGCACAACAGCGTGCCGCGGTGCGATGACGAGTCTCGAAGGGTTGAAGCAGGGATCAGCGCGAACGGAGCGCGAGCGCCCCGTCGGTTACGCGGTGCGGCGGCAGAGCGGAATCGATGGGGCCGTGCGGAGCAGGCGAGATTGAAGACCACAGTGACGAGGACGTTATGGCGCGGCAAGACGTACGTGTTGCGCGTCGGCGCGAAGCCGACCCCTTCGCCGGCGGCGACCGAGCCCCCGGCGTTCGCAGAACCGACCGACGACGGTGTGGCGGCTTTCGCACACACGGTGTCGGTCGGGCGTCGTGCGGCGCATTACGTGATTACGCCGCGAACCGCGCGACGATGAGGCAAGCGAGTTCATGACCTGAAGCGGGCCGGCGGCGCCGCCCGCGCATCACTGGAGAGAACGACGATGGCGACAGCAACGGCAACGGCTCCGGCGAAGGAGAGCAAGCGTGTGAACCTGAAGATCCGCCCGCTCGACGATCGCATCGTCGTGCAGCGCTCGGAGGCGGAGGAAAAGACCGCCGGCGGGATCGTGCTCCCGGACACCGCGCGCGAGAAGCCGAACCAGGGGCGCGTGCTGGCGGTGGGCGCGGGCAAGTTCAACGAGCGGACGGGACAGCGCTCGGGCATGTCGCTGAAGGTCGGCGACCGCGTGTTCTACGGCAAGTACAGCGGCAACGAGGTGGAGATCGACGGCGAGAAGTACGTCATTCTGCGCGAGAGCGACGTGCTGGCGGTGATTGAATAGCGACATTTTGGAATTTGGGTTTTGGATGTTGGATTGCCGCGGCCCACGCGGGGTGTCGGCCTGCGACCTCCGCCGCGGTGGCGCGATTCGAGTCTGAAATCCAAAATCCGCAATCCAAAATCCAAAATCGAAGGAACTGAGGGATCCAAATGCCTGCCAAGCAACTGATGTACCAGGAGCGTGCCCGCAGCGAGATGCTCGCCGGCGTGCGCAAGCTCGCCGCCGTCGTCAAGAGCACGCTCGGCCCGGTCGGTCGCAACGTGATTCTCCAGAAATCGTGGGGCGCCCCGCGCATCACCAAGGACGGCGTCACGGTCAGCAAAGAGATCGAGCTGCCCGAACCGTTCCAGAACATGGCCGCCAAGCTCGTCAACGAGGTCGCGAGCAAGACCGGCGACGTGGCCGGCGACGGCACCACCACGGCCGCCGTGCTCGCCGAGGCGATCTTCGCCGAGGGTCTCAAGCACGTCACCGCCGGTGTGAACCCGATGGCGCTGAAGCGCGGCATCGAGGCCGCGGTCGAAGTCGCGGTCAAGAGCATCGCGGCGCAGTCGATCAAGGTGCGCGGCAAGGACGACATCTCCAAGGTCGGCGCCATCAGCGCCAACGGCGACCGCGAAGTAGGCAAGATGCTCGCCGAGGCGTTCGAGAAGGTCGGCAAGGACGGCGTGGTCGAGATCGAGGAGGGCAAGGGCCTCGAGACGACCTGGGAGCACGTCGAAGGCATGCAGTTCGACAAGGGCTTCCTGTCGCCTTACTTCATCACCAACCCGAACACGCTCGAAGCGGTGCTCGAAGACCCCTATATCCTCATCTACGAGAAGAAGATCAGCTCGATCCGCGACCTCGTGCCGGTGCTCGAGCGCGTGGTCACGTCCGGCAAACCGCTGCTGATCATCGCCGAGGACATCGAGGGCGAAGCGCTGGCGACGCTGGTCGTGAACCGCCTGCGCGGGATTTTGAACATCTGCGCCGTAAAGGCGCCGGGTTTCGGCGATCGGCGCAAGGCCATGCTCGCGGACATCGCGACGCTGACGAACGGCGAGTTCATCAGCGAAGACCGCGGATTGAAGCTGGAGAGCATCGACGTGTCGATGATGGGCACGGCGAAGCGCGTGATCATCACCAAGGATGAGACGACGATCATCCAAGGCGCCGGCAAGAAGAAGGACATCGACGCCCGCATCGAGCAGATTCGCGCCCAGACCGACAAAACCACCAGCGACTATGATCGCGAGAAGCTCCAGGAACGCCTCGCGAAGCTGACCGGCGGCGTCGCCGTCGTGCGCGTCGGCGGTGCGACCGAGATCGAGGTCAAGGAGCGCAAGGATCTCGTCGACGACGCGTTCCATGCGACCAAGGCCGCCGCCGAAGAAGGCATCGTCCCCGGCGGCGGCGTCGTGTTTCTGCACGCGATCAAGCCCGTGAAGGATGCCGCCAAGAAGCTCGACGACGAGTCGGCCTACGGCTTCCAGATCATCGCCAAGGCGCTGGAGTTCCCGACCCGGCAGATCGCCGAGAACGCGGGCTACGACGGCGGCGTGGTGGTCGACGAGGTGCTCTCGCGCGGCAAAGGCTTCGGCTTCGACGCGGCCAAGGGCGAATATGTCGAGATGCTCGACGCCGGCATCATTGATCCGGCGAAAGTGGCGCGCGTCGCGCTCCAGAACGCGGCGAGCGTCGCGGGGCTGATGCTCACGACGGATGTCCTGTGCACCGAGTACAAGGAAGAGAAGCACAAGGACATCGAAGGCGCGACGCGCTAGCGCCGCCCGACGCGGCGACGACGTTTTCCATGGAGCGTGGGCGAAGAATGCAGGGGCGTTCGCGCGAGCGGCGCCCCTGCTGGTTGACACGACGGCGCGTATCGCGACGGTCGCGGCCGGGCCCACCACTCCCGCGGCGGATCCGGACGCCCCGAAGCACGGCGCGGTCGCGGCCGCGGTCGGACCGACCGAATCGAAACCGCCATGAGTGCCACGGTGGCCAAGCAGCGCGATTACTACGATGTGCTCGGCGTCGCCCGCGAGGCGTCGCCGGACGAGATCAAGCGCGCGTTCCGCCAGTGTGCGCTGAAGTACCACCCCGACCGCAACCGCGAACCCGACGCCGAAGCGCGCTTCAAGGAGGCCTCGGAAGCGTACGAAGTTCTGTCGGACCCGGACAAGCGCCAGCGCTATGATCGCTTTGGACACAGCGGGCTGAACGGCGTCCCGACGCACGACTTCTCGAACATGGGCGTCGAGGACATCTTCAGCGTATTCGAGGACCTGCTCGGCGGCGGCTTCGGCGGGCGACGGCGCGCCCGGCCCGATCGCGGCGTGGACATTCGCGCGATCATCGAGATCACGCTCGCGGAAGTGGCGACCGGCGTCGAGAAGACGCTGCGCTTCGAGCGCGCCGATTTCTGCAAGGCCTGCGCGGGACGCGGAGCCGAGCCGGGAACCAACCCGACGACCTGCCGCACCTGCGGCGGCTATGGGCAGGTGGAGCGGCAAAGCTCGATGGGATTTTTCGTCACGCGCACGGTGACCGACTGCCCGAGCTGCCACGGCCGCGGCACGCTGATTGAGAAGCCGTGCCGCGCGTGTCGGGGCACCGGGCGGGCGTCGGCGGAGCGCGTGGTGAACGTGAAGATCCCCGCCGGCGTGCACGACGGACAGATTGTCCGCGTCCGCAGCGAAGGCGAGCCGGGGCCGACGGGGATGACCCGCGGCGACCTGCACTGCGTGATTCGCGTGCGGCCGCACCCGCTCTTTGAGCGCGACGGCGATCACCTGCTCTGCCGGCTGCCGATCTCGTTCGCGCAGGCGGCGCTCGGGGCGCAGGTGGACGTGCCGACACTGACCGGCGCCGCCCCCCTACGGATTCCGGCGGGGACGCAGTATGGCGCCGTGTTCAAGCTGCGCGGCAAGGGGCTGCCGCACCTGAACACCGGTCACGTGGGCGACGAAATCGTGCAGGTGATCATCGAGGTTCCGAAGAAGCTTTCGCGCCAGCAGCAGGAGCTTCTGCGACAGTTCGACGGTCAAGCCGACGCTGCCGCGACGCCGGAGACCAAGAGCTTTTTTGAACGCATGAAGGAATACTTGACCGGGCAGAGCGACGACGAAAAGCCGTCGGCGTAGCGGCGGAGCCGGTCGCTTCGCCGGGGCGCAGCGGCGCCGTCGTGCGGCCCGGGATGCAGGAACCGTGTGATGAGCGATGCCGCCGAACAACCTCCGCGCCCGCCGTCCGATGTCCCAACCGACGTCGCGGTCGACGCGGGCGGCGACGAGCCCGCGACGTTGCGCAAGGAGCGCGACGAGCTGCAAAGCCGCAATCTGCGCTTGATGGCGGACATGCGCAACCTCCAGGCGCGTCTGACGCGCGAGAAAGAGGACGCGCTGCGCTTCGCCGAAGCCGAGTTCGCCAAGGAGCTGCTCGTCGTCATCGACGATCTGGAGCGGACGATCGACTCGGCGAAGAGCGGCGCGGGCGCCGAGGCGCTCGCGGAGGGTGTGCGGATCATCTACGAGCACTTCATGAAGGTGCTGCGAACGCGGCGCGTGGAGCCGATCGAGGCCGTGGGCCAGCCGTTCGATCCGGGACTGCACGAGGCGCTGCTGCAACAGCCGAGTGCGGATGTGCCCGCGGGCGACGTGCTGACCGAGGTGGCGCGCGGTTACCGCATGCACGATCGCGTGTTGCGTGCGTCGCGGGTCGTGGTTTCGA
The DNA here is from genome assembly GCA_050184295.1 of Phycisphaerae bacterium. GTDB lineage: Bacteria > Planctomycetota > Phycisphaerae > UBA1845 > Fen-1342 > JBFXAM01. The sequence continues at coordinate 55,069 of JBFXAM010000005.1, forward strand.
GCGGCAAGCCGGAGGCGTAAGGCCCCGCGCGGCAGCGGCGCGATGGACTGCTGACGCCGCGCTCTCGGCGGTTGCGACGCGCACGCTCCCGTCGGGTTCGACCCCCAATGCGACCGCCTGAAAGACGGCGCTGCGATTCGGCTTTCGGCCCGGGAGTTTGAGCATGCCGACGTATGAGTATGAGTGCGATGGATGCGGGCACGAATTTGAGGAGTTTCAGTCGATCACGTCCGACGCGCTCAAGACGTGCCCGAAGTGCCGCAAGAACAAGCTGCGCCGGCTGATCGGCGCTGGGGCGGGGCTGATCTTCAGAGGCTCCGGGTTCTATCTCACAGACTATCGCAGCGAGAGTTACCGGCAGGGCGCCGAAGCGGAGAAGAAAGCCGCGGAGCCGAAGGGCGAGTCCGCCGCGGCTGATTCGAAACGTGATACATCGAAGCAAGGCGCGGAAAAAAGCGTGGAGTCGAAACCGGGGGCGGCCGAGCGCCCCGTCGCGAAGCCGGCGGCGACCGAAAGCACGACGCCGGCGCCCGGCCACACCGCCGACGCCGAACCCGCCAAACCGCGGAAGGCAGGCGCAACGTCTTCTCGCGGCGGCGCGTCGCGCGGGTCGTCGACGACGCCCGCGGCGCGCTCGAAGTCGCGCGCCGGCGCGAAGAAGCCACGTTGACGGGCCTCACGCCGCTGCGCCGCCGAATCAATCGCTTCGCCCGACAGCCTCGACCGCGCCGCGCCTCGGCTGCGTCTCCGCTGGACTGCGGGCGTCGGCCGGATGCTCCCGGGTGTTCGCCGCCGGGTAGTGGGTTAGTTTGATCCGGGTGGTGCAGGCGGCTCGCCGGTTCATGCGGCAGACATGGGCGAGACGCCCGTACCACCATTTCAAATTGACTCGTTCGCGAAACTGACCCAGTGCGCGCCGCCGCGTTGATCTTTTCTGTCGTGCCGGGCCGTCATAAGATAAAAGGGCGAATGACGGCGCCGTGGCTCTCCCCTGGGGGACGTGCATCCACGGTAGCTCGATCGCCGGCCCCCGCTCCGGAGCGGGTCGAGGTTGTGTCCTATGGCGCGACGGCGCAAGAAGCTCGGCGAAATTCTGGTCAGTTGGAACATTCTCGCGCCGAACTCGCTCGCGGACGCGATCGCGTATGCGGGCCAGAACGGCAAGCGGATCGGCGAGGCGCTGGTCGAGCTCGAGTTGGCGACCCAGGAGGACGTGACCAAGGCGCTGGCGGCGCAGTTCGACCTGGAATACGTGGATCTCGACAAGAACGTCGTGGTGCCGTCGACGCTGGAGCTGGTCGACGAGAAGTTCATCCGCAACCACAAAGTCCTTCCGATGAGCAAGGAGGGCAACAAGCTCAAGGTCATCCTCGCCGACCCGCTGGACCTCGAGACGCTGGACAAGCTGCGCTTCCTGACGGGCTGCGAAGTCGAAGTCGCGCTCGCTCCTGACTCGAAGATCCAGCGCTACATCGACACCTTCATGGGCGGGGTCGGGTCTTCGGTCGACGACGCGATCGCCGAAATCGACAAGGACAAGGACATGATGGCGGCCGCCGACGCCGCCAGGAAAGCGCTCGCCGAAGGTGATGCCGACGCCCCGGTCATCAAGCTGATCAACCTGCTCATCGGCGAGGCCGTGCGGATGCGCGCCAGCGACATCCACGTGGAGCCGATGGCGGACCGCGTGCGCGTGCGCTACCGCATCGACGGCGTGTGCATCGTCCGCGAGACGATTCAGAAGCACATGCAGGGCCCGGTGATCGCGCGGCTCAAGATCATGTCCGGCATCGACATCGCCGAGCGCCGCCTGCCGCAGGACGGGCGCATCAAGATGAAAATCGGCGGCGGGCTGATCGACTTCCGTGTCAGCAGCCTGCCGGCGTATCACGGCGAGAGCGTGGTGCTGCGTATCCTGCGGCCCGATTCGGTGCGCATCGGCATCACGGGCATGGGTTTTGAGCAGGACGACTACGACCGCTTTCAGAAGATCATCCGCCAGCCCAATGGCATCTTTCTGGTCACGGGTCCGACGGGCTCGGGCAAGACGACGACGCTCTACGGCGCGTTGCAGGAGCTGAACCGCCCCGACCGCAAGATCATCACCGCCGAGGATCCGGTCGAGTACAACTTCAACGGCATCAACCAATGCCAGGTGAAGGAGGAGATCGGGCTGAGCTTCTCGCGTATTCTGCGGTCGATGCTGCGGCAGGCGCCGAACATCATTCTGGTGGGCGAGATTCGCGATCGCGAAGTGGGCGAGGTGGCGATCCAGGCGGCCCTCACGGGGCACCTGGTGTTCAGCACGCTGCACACGAACGACGCCCCCAGCGCCATCACGCGCCTGATCGACATGGGCATCAAGCCGTTTCTGGTCGCGTCATCGATCCAGGCGATCATGGCCCAGCGGTTGATTCGCGTGATCTGCCAGGAGTGCAAGGAGATCGATCCGGCGCCCGACCGTTTCACGCTGAAGATGCTCGGCATCACCGACAGCGACCTGGAGGGGCAGCACGTCTACAAGGGTCGCGGCTGCAACCGCTGCAATAACATCGGCTACCGCGGGCGGCAGGGTATCTTCGAGATGCTCGAGATGACGCCGGAACTCCGCGAGATGGCGTTCAACCGCGCGCCGACCAACAAGATTCGGGCGGCGGCGAGAGCCGGCGGGATGCGCGACCTGCTCGACGATGGCAAGCGGAAGATCCTGCGCGGCGTGACGACGCCGGCGGAGATCGTCCGCATCGCGCAGATGGAAGGCGTGCTGGTCGAACAATAATGATGAGTGCCGAATGCAGGTTGCGGAACGGTGCGCGCGCGGCAGGCTGCCGGCACCGGCGGTGACTTCGGCATATTCCGTTCATCATGCTGCATTCGCGACCGAGGAGCGTTCATGGCGACTGTCCACATTGACCGCCTGCTCGAAACCTGCGTCCGGCTGGGATCGTCCGACATTCACCTGCATGTCGGGCGGCCGCCGGTGTTGCGCGTGGACGGCCGGCTGCGGAACCTCGAGACCAAGACGCTCGAACCCGACGACACCGTCGCGCTGATGAAGAGCGTCACGCCGGAGCGCAACCAGCAGGAGCTCCAGGAGGAAGGCGGGACGGACTTCGGCTTTGCCTTCGGCGACAAGGCCCGCTTTCGCGTGTCGGTGTATCGCCAGAAGGGCAACATCTCGATGTGTCTGCGGCTGATTCCGTCGAAGATCCTGAGCTTCGACGAGATCGGGCTGCCGCCGATCGTGCGGGCGCTGTGCCGCCGGCCGCGCGGGCTGTTCCTCGTGACCGGCCCGACGGGCTCGGGCAAGACGACGACGCTCGCGACGATGGTCGACTACATCAACAAGCAGATCGGCGACCGGCACATCATCACGGTCGAAGACCCGATCGAGTATTACCACCCGCACGGGCGCTGCGTGATGTCGCAGCGGGAAGTCGGCGTGGACGTGCCCAGCTTCGCCGAAGCGCTCCGCCGCGCCCTGCGCCAGGACCCGGACGTGATCCTGGTCGGCGAGATGCGCGACCTCGAGACGATGGAAGCGGCGATCCGCGCGGCGGAGACGGGCCACCTGGTCTTTGCGACGCTGCACACCACCGGCGCGCAGGGCACGATCAACCGCATCATCGACGCGTTCCCCGTCGCGCAGCAGGAGCAGATCCGCGTACAGCTTTCGGTCACGCTGATCGCGATCCTGTCGCAGACGCTGCTGCCGAAGCTGGGCACCAGCGGGCGCGTCGCGGGCTACGAGTTCCTGGTGGTCACGCCCGCGATCGCGAACCTCATCCGCGAGAACAAGACCTACCGCATCGACAGCAGCATCCAGACCGGCAAGAAGTACGGCATGCAACTGCTCGACGACCACTTGTGGAAGCTGTACGACGACGGCACCTGCCCCGGCGACGAGTGCCTGGAGAAGGCGCGCTTCCCGGCCGAGTTTCAGGCGAAGATGGAGGCGAAGGCCCGCGGCCAGGCCGGTCCGGGCGGGCTGATGCACAAGGGCATGGACAAGCTCGAGGAAGAGACGAAGGGTTAGGCGGGCGAGCTCGTCGGTCTCGGAATCAGAATTCTGGAGCTTGGAGCGGGTCGGTCGAGCGACCGCGGCGCGTGACGAAGATCGCCGGAACGACCGGAGTCGCGGTGATCTCGCGCAGGACCGTGGTCCCTGTGCACGAGACGCAGGCCCTGCGAGTTCGCGTGTCGTCGCGTCTTGCTGAACCGCCGGGCGACCGAATCCCCGACACCTACACGTGAAGGATTGTGCCTCATGATGCGCTCGCGAAACACTTGCGGTTGGGTTCACTGGTTCGGAGTGGGTGTGCTGATGCTGACGAGCTTACCGAGCGGCGCTGCGGCGCAGGACGCTCCCGCCGGTTCGCCGATCGCGCCGGCGTTGCAGCGCGCCGAGGCCGCAGTGAAGGCGATCGTGGCCGTGCCCGCCGGGCAGCGCAGCTTCGACAACACCGTCGGCGCGCTCGACGACCTGCTCGTGCGGCTCGACACCGACACGAACATGACGATGTTCATGCAGTACGTGTCGACCGACGCCGCCGAGCGCGAGGCCAGCCAGAAGGCCGAGGAGCACTACAACAACTGGCTGATCGGGCTGTTCAAGCGCGACGACCTGTTCGCGGCGGTGAAGGCGTACGCCGACACGAACCCAAAGCTCGAAGGCGAACAGAAGCGCCTGCTCGAATTCACGCTGCGCGATTTCCGCCGGGCCGGCATGAACCTGCCGCCGGACAAGCGCGAGGAGCTGAAACGCGTTCAAACCGAGGTGAACAAGCTCGGGCTCGACTTTCAGAAGAACATCCGCGAGGACGCGACGCGCGTCCCGCTGCTCAAGGGCGAGCTGAAGGGGCTGTCGGACGAGTTTCTCGCGACGCTGCCGCGCTCCGGCGAGGTCTACCTGGTCGGCATGGAGTACCCGACGTACATCCCGATCATGGAGCAGTGCGAAGTCGAGAGCACGCGCGCAAAGATGTGGATCGCGTACAAGCGGCGTGGCAGCGCGCGAAACGTCGCACTGATCGAACAGATGCTGAAGCTGCGCAACCAGGCGGCGACGATGCTCGGCTACGCCAGCCCCGCCGACTACGAGACCGAAGTGCGGATGTCGAAGAGCGCGGCGGCGGTGAAGAAGTTCTATGAAGACCTGCGCCCGGTGGTGCGGCGGAAGGCGGCGCTCGATTTCGCCGAATTCACCCAGGCGAAGCGCGCGCACACCGGCGATGCGAACGCGCAGCTCCAGGCGTACGACTTCATGTTCTACAAGACGTACTTGCAGAAGCAGAAGTACGCCGTCGACGGCGAGAAGGTGCGCGAGTATTTCCCGATGGAGCGTGTGGTCGCGGGGCTGTTCAGCGTCACCCAGTCGCTCTATGGGCTGGAGTATCGCGATGTCACGGCCCGCGCCGGGACAAAGGACCGCCCCATCTGGCATCCGGACGCGAAGCTCTACGAAGTCGTCGACAAGAAGAGCGGAGAGGTGCTCGGCGAGTTCTACATCGACATGTACCCGCGCGAGAACAAGTACAGCCACGCGGCGCAGTGGGGACTCGCGCCGCGGCGGGTGTGGAACGACGGCACGATCCAGCGTCCGCTGGCGGCGCTGGTGTGCAACTTCACCAAGCCGACGCAGGACAAGCCTTCGCTGCTGACGCACGACGAGGTGGAAACGTTCTTCCACGAGTTCGGGCACTGCCTGCACACGATCCTGACCGAGACGCACTACGGGCGGTTCGCGGGCACAGCCGTGGCGCGCGATTTTGTCGAAGCGCCGTCGCAGATGTTCGAGAACTGGGTGTGGAACGCCGACGTGCTGAAAACGTTCGCGCGGCACTACCAGACCGGCGAGCCGCTGCCCGACGAGCTGCTGGCGGGCATGCTGCGAGCGCGCAATCTCGGCAGCGGGCTCGACGCGGAACGGCAGATTTACTACGGCACCACGGATCTCGCGTTTCACACGGCGCCCGAGGGCAGGATCGACACGGTGAAGACCGCGGACGAGCTGTTCACGCAGATCGAACAGTACCCGGTGATCCCCGAGACGTTCTATCACGCGTCGTTCGGCCACCTGGTCGGTTACGAGGCGGGCTACTACGGGTACATGTGGTCGCTCGTGTTCGCACAGGACCTCGCGACACGGTTTCATGACAAAGGCATGCTGAACACCGACGCGGGCATGTACTATCGCGAGAAGATCCTCTCGCGCGGCGGCAGTCGCGACGAGATGGATTCGTTGCGAGACTACCTCGGGCGCGAGCCGAACATGGATGCGTTTCTGGAACACCTGGGGTTGAAGCCCCAATAGCGGCGCCGATCCGCACCCGCCGCGCGTTCGATCCGAACGCGCCGCGCCGATCGGCCGGCCCGGGAGCGCCGGAACCGTCCGTCGCGCCGGACCCTCTGCTTGGCGCGCGGGATTCCGATTTACCGCCGCGCGGGGGTTGGCGCGGTGTGCGGGTTGCAGCCGCGTGCGGGACGCAACCCTGTGCGGGACGCACCCACCGCGGCGCCGCATGGTTCGAAGGAGGCTGGAGCCGCGCGTCGATCATGGACCGTTGGAGATCGCGGAGACGCCCGGGTTGGTGCAACGATGGCGATTCAGGCCCGAACCGGCAGCACGTTGTTCGCCGACTTTCTGGAACTCGTGCGCGGGGATCAGAAAGCCGACCTGATCGATGGAGTGATCTACATGGCGTCGCCGGAGAACCTCGAGCACAACGAGTTGTCGACATGGCTCGCCGGCGCGCTGGGCGCGTACGTGCGCCGCCGCCAGCTCGGCCGCGTGGTAAGCAGTCGCGTCGCGTTCCGCCTCGCGACGAACAATTCCCCCGAGCCCGATATCGCGTTCATCGCGGCGTCACGCTTGCACCTGATCCGCCCCGGCTACGTCGACGGTCCCCCGGACGTCGCGATCGAGATCGTCTCGCCGGACAGCGTGCAGCGCGACTACGAGCAGAAGCGTACGCAATACGAGACCGCGGGCGTCGCGGAGTACTACATCTTCGACGCGGACGAGCGCCCGGCGACGTTTCTGCTGCGCGAGCAGGAGCGGTTCGTCGACCGTTCGCCCGCGCACGGCCCGTTTGAGAGCGGGGCGATCGCCGCGCTGCGGATCGATCCGTTGTGGCTGTGGCAGCGGCCGCTGCCGGACGCGCTGGCGACCGTACAACAACTGCTGGGCGACGATGGATAGCGCGCCGACGGGCACGCGCGCGATCCCCCGGCGGTGTGCGCGCCGCGACGCCGGAGGCGGCTCCGGCATGCGAACTACCCGCGGCGGACGCTGTGTACGCGACCCCATGACGCCCAACGTCCGATGACCCAGGGACGCCGTTGACATGTCGCGCGGCGAATGGCTGAACCGACGCGTGTGGTGGCTGCCGCCGAGCGTTGAGCGCGAGCTCGCTGCGCTCGAGGCGCCGGAGCTTCGGATGCGCGTTCGGCGGCGGGTTTACTACCGCCTGCTGACGGACTGGCGCTACATTCTGGCGAACGTGCTCGGCATCCTGCTGATCGCGGTCGTGGTTCCGTTCCTGATCGTCACGGTGGCCCGGTATTGGCGGATGATGGTGGGCCCGGGAAGCGGCGGGCTGATCGGCGGCGTCGTGGGCGGCGTGCTCGGCGGAACCGTCGGGTTCGGCGGGGTCTGGCTCTTTCGCCGGCGGCTGCAACGGTCTGTGCGCGGGTTTCTGAATGAGCACGGCGTGCCGGTGTGCGAACCCTGCGGCTACCGGCTCGAGGGGCACACGTCGGCGCGGTGTCCGGAGTGCGGTGCGGACACGCCCGCGCGCGTCTCCGGCAGCGCGGCCGACACGCGGGAGTCCGCATCCGCGATGGGCGCGCCGCCGCCGCGGCAACCCACGCGTTCGCAGCGCGGTGAATGATTCTGTCGCCGTTGTCCGACCGGCGCCGATCCCGGTTGTCAAACCGGCGCCGCCGTTGCGAAGCAGGTTGCTGGGAGGCGAATGCTCCGCTGGCTGCATCAGATCCTGTTCTGGCTCCCCGGTTGCGAGCGCGAGTTGGCGCTGCTCGACGACCTGGTCGAGCGCGAGCGCGCCAAGCGCGCAGCGCACCTCGAGCTCCTCCGCTCGCGGTCGATGCGCCTCGCGATCGTGCTGGCGATCGCGGCGTCGATCGGCGCCCACTTCGGCACCCTGGCCGCGTGGCGGGCCGCCGGCGGGGGCCGCTCGCTCGACCTGTCGCCGCTCGTGATCGCACTCGCCGGCGGCTGGGGGCTGGTCGCGTCCGGCGTGCTCTACGCGGTGTTCATGCCGCGTTACCGGCGCGCGGTTCGTGCCCACCTCTGCGCACGCGGGATTCCCGTGTGTATGTCGTGCGGCTACAATCTGCACGCATTGGCCGAGCGGCGCTGCCCCGAGTGTGGGTTCGCGTGCGACGGCGCACGAACGTCGCGCGGCGTGCGGCCGGGGTTGTCCGGCGGCGCGGCGAGCGCATCTCAGACGCCAGGAGACTCACCCGATGTCCCGAACCGTGACGCTCAAGGGCAACCCGTTGAAGCTCGCCGGCGCTGAGTTGAAAGTGGGCGACAAGGCGCCGGACGCGACGTTGAAAAAGGACCTGGTGACGGACCTGAAGCTGAGCGCGACAAGCGGCGCAACACGCATCTTCAGCGTCGTTCCGTCGCTGGACACGCCGGTCTGCGCCGAGCAGACCCGGCGCTTTCACCAGGAGCTCGCGGCGCTGCCGAACGTGAAGCTGTACACGATCAGTTGCGATCTGCCGCCGGCACAGAAGCGCTTCTGCGGCGCGGAGCAGTTCGACCCGGAGCGGCTCGTGACGCTCAGCGACCACAAGGACGTTTCGTTCGGCGAAGCCTACGGAACGCTGATTCCGGATCTGCGGATCGAATGTCGCGCAGTGTTCGTCGTCGACAGGAACGACGCATTGCGCTATGTCGAATACGTGCCCGAGATTGCCAGCCATCCCAATTACGACGCGATTCTCGCGAGTGTGCGGGGGCTCGATTGAAGCGCCGGCGCCGGCCGCGGACCGCAGCAAACAGACCACCATTCTCCGTCTGAACGCCGACGAGCGTTCAGCATCCCGGCGCTGTCGCCGCGCGGCGCACCGACCGCGCGCGGCTTCGTAACGCGGATTTTGTTTGACTCCGATACTCGATTTCGCCACCATCGGGCGTAGCAGCGGCGCCGACGCGCGGGGTGCGCGACGGCGCTGTCCTGTCCATGGCACTTCTCAACGGAGGCGAAACATGACGCGTCAATCGGTCCGGGGCGCCGCGCTGTCGATCCTAGCGGCGATGGGCGCCGGCCTGACGGCGCAGGCGGGCTCGCGTCCGCAGGGTGTGTTCTCGAATCTCCCCGGCCACCCGACCAACCAGGTGCCCGGCGAGTCGCTGCAATGGCGCGCGGGAACCGCGACGCAGTTCGATCGCCCCTATCGCAGCCCGCTGGGGACGCGCTGGGTGTTCACCGGGCTCACCAACTCGGGCAATACCGCCACCGAAGAGGTGATCGTCGTGATGCCCGACGGCGTCGTGCTGGCGCGCGAAGGGATCACGCCGATCGACGGCGCGCGGCTGGCCGACAGCGTCGGCTTTGACCAGCGGGTCAGCGTCACCGACGACGGGCGCGTGGCGTTCGCGTGCAGCCTCGACGGGGCGACCGCCGACGACGAGGTGATCGTCGTGGGAGAGGCCGGCAGCGCCTTCTTCTTCGTCGTCGCGCGCGAGGGACAGCTCGTCCCGGCGATTCCCGGGGCGCTCTACGGCATCACGCTCGACTCGCCCAGCATGACCGGCGGCGAGGGCGCGGTCGCGTTTCGCGCATCGAGCCTGACCGGCGTGCCGACGGGAACAACGACGGCGCTGCTGCAAGCCAACGGCAACATCGTCGCGGCGCGCTCGGGCATCACGGCGCCCGAGCCGGGCACGGCGCTCTGGCAGAACATGAACATCAACGACTACTACGTCGCCGCCGACGGCGTGCGCTGGCTGGCGATCGGCGACACCGACGCGGCGACGACGATCGATGGAATTGTCGCCGTCGACAACCAGATTGTTGTACAGGAGGGATCCCCGGTCACGCCGGACTTTGTCAGCCCCGTCGTCACAACCAATCTCGAAGCGTTCATGATGCCCAATGGCGACTGGCTGGCGCGCGGCAGCAATGCCGACACGCAGGACTGGCTGATCCGCAACGGCGCGATCGTCGCCGCGACCGACGAAGCCCTGCCCGGCGGCCTGCCGGGCGAGACGCTGGACGACGCGGCCTTCGCGGCGACGTTTTTCTTCATGACCGGAAACGCCGTCGGCGACTTCGTCTACGGCACAGTGACGAGCAACCCCGATCTGAACGCGAACGCGGTGCTGGTGCTCAATAACGAGCGCGTGATCCTGCGCGAGAACGATCCGGTCGACCTCGACGGCAACGGGCAATTCGACGAAGACGTCTTTATCGGCGTCTTCAACAATGACGACGGCTTTCTGACCGACGATCGCCGGCTGTACTTCTTTGCGGATCTGCGCAACGGCGCCGGAGCGTCGCTCGGGCAGGCGATCCTGCGCTATGACATCCCGCTGACCTGCGACACGAACTGCGACCGCGCGATCGACGCCGCGGATGTCGGCGCGTTCATTCTCGCGCTGACCGACCCGCTCGCGTACAACGAGCTCTACCCGGCGTGCTCCGGCGACGTGACCGCGGACGCGAACGGCGACGGCGCCGTGGACAACGCCGACATCGATTTCTTCCTCGCCTGTGTTTCGCCGGTCGAATCCGAGCGCGGCGCCTGCTGCTTCTTCGACCCCGGTTCCGAGCCGTTCTGTTTGAACCTCAGCACGAGCGTGTGCGCGGGCGCCGGCGGATCGTTCCACGGCGTCGGGTCGCTCTGCGGCGGGAGCATCTGCCCGCCGGCGACGGGCGCCTGCTGCCTGCCGGGCAGCATCTGCGAGGTGATGCTCGCCGAGCAGTGCACCAACAACGGCGGGCAGTATCAGGGCGGCGGCACGGCCTGTACGCCGACGCTGTGCCTTCCGCCGGTGTGCGCCGGGTTCATCCGCGGCGACGCGAACTGCGACGGCGCGGTGAACAACTTCGATATCGACGCGTTCGTATTGGCGCTGATCGACCCGGCGGGCTATGCGATACTCTATCCCGGCTGCAACCGCACCTGCACGTGCGACACGAACCAGGACAGCGCGGTCGACAACTTCGACATCGACGATTTCGTGGAATGCGTGACGCAAGGCGAGTGCGAAAAGTGCGACGTGCGGATCGACGGCAAACGCTGCGTCTGCGTGGGACGGACGATCACGCTGACGGCCGTCGGCAACCCCGCCGGCGGCACCTGCACATGGGCGATCGTGAACGGCGCGGACAAGATCACGCTCGTCGCGACCGGCTGCTCGGCGGACATCACCGGCACCGCCGTCAGCGGGGCGTTTAACGACGTCTCGGTCAGCGTCACCTACACCGCACCCAACGGTCGCACGTGCACCGAGGGCCACACGCTCACCGTGCTCGAAATCGAGATGACGTTCCGGGATTCGGGCACGTGGGATACGAAGAACGGCGTCGGACAGAGCGCGCGTTCCGGGCATCCGACGCTCGGGGCCGTGACGCCCGGCACACCTGCGGGTTGCGTCGGCTACTACAAGAACATCGAGATCGAGGGCAAGATCATGCCCTGCGACGCCGGTGTCACGAAGTGCAAGTACAACTTCCGTCGGGAGCGGCAGGGACGCTCGGGCTTGATTGCCGCCGACGGCACCACGTTCACGGCGGACTCGCTCGACTGCGCGCCGCCCAACTGGTGCAACGACGACAACCACGACGGTGACGAGGATCTGACGCCCGACCCGGCGCCGGACTGCACGATCTACGTGATCGACAGTCCGGGCACGAAGCCGGGCACGTGTAATCGCAGCCGGCGCGACGTCGTGTGCCTGATCTGCCTGAACTTCCGCGAATGGGTGGAGGTCGACGGCATGCGCTGCACCGAAAACCTCGACTGGCACGCCAGCACGCGGATCAAGTGCGACGGCACGTCCTGGTCGGAGGACGCCGGCGGCAGCGGGAACGTCGTCGGCGCCGGTCACATCGACTGCGCCAACGGCCTGCTTTGGGAGCCGCCGCTGCCGACCGAGGATGTCGCCTTCCTGCTCGCCACCGACGATCCGATTCTCCGCCTCGCGGGATCGAACCTCGTCTATGCCCGCGCGCTGGACGAGGAGTTGGACCCGGCGGAACGTCAGTATTACATCGAGTTGTTGCTGCCGCACGCCGCGACGGTCGAACCTGAAGAAGCTCGCGAGCTGTACTCCGCGCCGTTGCTGGCGATCCGGCTGCTCGGCGTGTTGCAGTCGCGCGAAGGCGTCATGCTGCTGATCGATCGCGTGAGCGAGGAATTCCCGCGCGCGATCGTGAGCGACATCGACGGCTATGTCACGCCCGCGGCGCAGGCGCTCGCGCGAGTCGACGCGGTCGCGATCGAACCGGCGCTCGCGCAGGTCTACATCGCAACCGACGCCGAATGGAATCAACTGCAATTCGCCTTGCGGCTGATGCACTCGCGGTCGGCGGTGCGTGACGCCGTCGCCGGACAGCTCAGCGCGACGATCGACACGGTCGCGATCGAACGGCTCGTGACGCTGCTCGACCAGCTCGCTCCCGCACAATAGCGGCGGCGCCGGAGCCACAGAGAACGGGGACGCTGCTCGCCGGCGTCCCCGTTCGCTCGTGCGATCGCGTGGTGCGTTTGCGCGTCGCGCGGCGTTGATCGTTTTGCCCCAGCGTGAGCCGTGCGCGATTTCGGGTTCGAAATCGTTCTGCCACTTTGACAGTTACCGTGTGAGCGAGCGGCGCCGAGCGCGCTCCGACTGGACTCGTGATCAAACGGTCGCCAAAGCGCAATCGTCTGATGCTACTTAAGTTATGGACTAGACCCTGCAAAACTCACCGGCCCCATTGCGGCTGGCGCGCCGCTTGCTTGGAGAATTGGCGTGTGTCTCGCCAATCCGATTTTTGGGTGGCGTTCGACGACGCGATTTGTCATACTTTCAACCTCAACCGCCGAAGGCCGAAGGAGTTGCTGCCGATGAGCAAGCTGGGTATCCGCCCCCTGGGTGACAAGGTTCTGATCAAGCGCCTCGATGCCGAATCGAAGACGGCGGGCGGCATCGTTTTGCCCGATAGCGCCAAGGAAAAGCCGAAGCGCGGCACCGTGATGGGTGTCGGCGAGGGCAAGCTGATGGACAACGGCGAGCGTCAGACGCCGCAGGTCAAGAACGGCGACAAGGTGCTGTTCACCAGCTACGCGGGCACGGAGATCAAGGTCAACGGCGAAGAAGTGCTGATCATGGACGAGAGCGACATTCTCGCCGTGATCGACTAACGAACGCGCCGCCGACGGTGTGCCGCGGTGCATCGCGGCGTGGGGACGGCTTGCGACTCGCAGCGGCTTTCGAGCAGGAGACGATCATGACGACGCGGGTGAGCCCGGAAATCGGGCGGGCCGTGGCCGACGCGGTTCGTCTCGTAAACCAGCACTCGGGGCGCATGTGCATTCAACTGCGCTATTGCGACGACCCGACGACGATCGACTTCGTCGCGAACCGGGCCCAGTTGAACGGCGGCGACTTCGAGTTCGTCGCCGGCTTCGAGACCTACGCGGGCCGGATCGACGACGTCGCCGACATCCGCGCTGAGCTCATCTCGCGCTGCGAGTAGCGCCGCGCCGCGCGGCACTCGGCGCAGCGCCGCCCGGGCTCGCGACAATTCGAATTCCACGCCGAGCGAGCGTCCGCGTGCGCGGGAGCTCGCTCGGTTGTTGCGCGTACACCGCTCGCAACCGCGCCGACGGACGTGCGGGGCGCGACGAGCCGCGGAATTCTCCGTCGCAGACGCCAACCGCGCGCCCTCGACGGCCGTCTTCAGCCGTGGGCGCGCGGAACGCGTGTACTCCGCGAAGCCGCAACACCTCGGGCCAGCAGGAGAAGCCGCATGCCGCGTCGAACTGTGGATTCGGTAACGGCCGCGCGCCGCGGTCGGTGGTGGGACACGCACCCCGCAGACGCAACGCCGGCGGCGGCGCGCGTGGTATTGGCGATCGCGGCCCTCTTTGGCGGCCCGGCGGCGGGCGCCCAGCCGGCACCGTACGAAATCTACGACCTCGGCGACTTCGGCGGCGACTGGATCGCCGGCGTCGCGATCAACAATCGCAGCGAGGTGCTCGTCTATGGCCACGCCGGCGACAGCTCCTACCGCACCGGCGTTTGGCGCAACGGATTCCTCGTCGACATTCTGCCGAGCGTCGGCTTCTCGCGCGGCGAGGCAATCAACGACCTCGGCGAAGTGGTGGGCTCCTACCGCGTCGACAGCGGGCCATTCGGCGGGTTCACGCACGCGTTTGTCTGGAAGCCTGACCTGACATTCACCGACCTCCATCCGCCGGACGAAGTGAACAACTCCGACGCCCACGCCATCGACAATTTTGGTCGCGTCACCGGCACCGCACCCCGCTTCACTCCCTTCCGCACCCAGCAGGCCGTCGTCTGGCAGCAGGGTCGCATGGACGTCATCTGCGCGCACGGCCACGTCAATGCCGCAAATCACGAAGGCGCCATTGTCGGCGGATTCTTCTCGGAGTACGGCAACCCCCCGCAGCCGCAGTTCTTTCTCGGCAATCTCTGGGACGGCGCGTTTCACACGGTGAACGGGTTTCTCGCGGACATCAACGACCACGGCACGATCGTGGGCGCCGTCGGCGATCCCAGCATCGCGGCGCGCTGGACGCGCGAGTGGCAAAACGGATGGGTCTATCAACACGCCGCGATCGGCACGCTCGGGACCACGTGCATGGCGGTGAACAACCGCGGCGAGGCCGTCGGCCAGCTCGACGACGGCACGATCCGCCGCGCGCTGCTCTGGCTGGGCGCGCAGCAGATTGACCTGCAGACGCAGATCTCCCCGAGCGCCGGCTGGACGCTGGAAAGCGCCATCGACATCAACGACCGCGGCGAGATCGTCTGCCAGGGCATCGCGCCGGACGGCGCCCTGCGCGTCTGCATGCTGCGCCCCGACGACTGGGACGGCGACGGCCTGCTCGACATCTGGGAGAGCGAGCTCGGCGGGATCGACGCGGACGGCGACGGCAATATCGACCTCGATCTCCACGCGCTCGGCGCCCGTCGCGAGCGGAAGGACATCTTCGTCGAGATCGATGCGATGGCCGGCCGCGCGCCATCCGCCACCGCGCTCGACATGGTGCGTGCCGCGTTTGCGAGCGCGCCCGTCCGCAACCCACAGGGGCCCGACGGCATCACGCTGCACCTGGTGCTCGACGAGACCGGGATCGCGCGCGTCGACTGGCCCACGGAGTGGAACGAGTTCGACGCGTTCAAGGCTGCCCGCTTCGGCACGGCCGCCGAGCGCGGCGATCCGAACTGGGCGAACATCCGCGCCGCGAAGATGAGGGTTTTCCGGTACTGCGTCTTCGCAAACACCTACGACGGCTCGGCCAGCAGCGGGCTCGCGGAGCTGCCCGGAAACGACTTCATGGTCACGCTCGGGGGCTGGTATGCGGGCGGCGGCGCGCCGACGGACCGCGAGGTCGCGGGAACCTTGATGCACGAACTCGGCCACACGCTCGGATTGAAACACGGCGGAAACGACCACATCAACTTCAAGCCGAACTTCTACAGCGTCATGAGCTACTCGTGGCAGATGCCCGCCGGCTGGCAGGTCGACGCCGCGACGCAGCAGGACGACTGGCGTCTGGACTATTCGCGCGATCAACTGCCGACCCTCGACGAGGGACGGCTGTCGGAGGCTGCCGGTTTCGGCGCGACGCCGGCGTCGTACAGCAACGTTCAGGCGCTGCATGGTTGTACGACGCAGCCGTCCACAACGCTGCTGACGCGGCTGCAATCCATGCGCGCGGGCGCGTGGGCCGACTGGAACGGGAGTGGTCGGCTGGACGCCGCCCTGCTGGCCGTCGATCTGAACGACGTCGACCCGAATTCGCCCGCCTCGCCGGGAGAGGTTCTGCACGGCTGGTGCGATTGGAACGCGCTGATCTACACGGTCGGCGGCAGTCCGTATTTTGCGGACGGGGTTCACCCGCCGAGCCACCCGGAGCCCGAGCTGAGCTATGAGCAGGCGGAGCGCATTCGCGAACACGCGGCCCGCATCCGCGCCGGCGATCTGGATTGCGATGGCGTGGTCACGAATTTCGACATTGATCCGTTCGTCGTAGCGCTGATCGACCCCGACGCGTACGTCCCCGCCCATCCCGATTGCAGCATCTGGAACGCCGACATCAACCGCGACGACTCGATCGACAACTTCGACATCGATCCGTTCGTGGCGCTGCTCGTAGACGGGTAAACGCCCGATCAAGTCCGGCGCGACCCACGGCTCGGCCGATCCTGCAACCTCCGATCGCGACGCGGCGTAGATTGCGGTGCGCGCAACGTCGCGGCGTGGGCTGCCGGCACGCACGCGCGCCGGGCACGACCGGGCGCATGCGCCCGTCGGTGCTGCGCGCTGGCGCGTCCTCGGGTCGATCCGCGAGCCCCGGGCATGGTTCGTGCGCGAATCGGGGCGGATCGGGAACCGATCGACCGGTCGAACGTCGAACTCCTACGCATGACGCCCATCGAAATGAGCAGGCCGCGCACCGTCTACGGAAACCGGCGCGCCCGGCGCGCCTTCCACAGGAGACTTTTCATGCTTGCTTCACGAATCTGGCTTGGGACTCTGGCCCTGTCGGCGGTCGCGTCCGGCGCGACTGCGACGCCCGTCGAGACGAGAGGCACGGTCGACGCCATCACGGTCTACCGCGGGCAGGCGCTGGTGACGCGCGTGGTCGACGTGCCCCCGGCGGCGGGGCTGCACGAACTTGTGGTCACCGACCTGCCCGAGCAGGTCGTGCCCGGGTCGCTCTATGCGGAGTCGAGCGGCGCACTCGAGGTGCGCTCGGTGCGCTACCGCGTGCGGCCGGTGGCGGCGGACGTGCGCGAGGAGGTGCGCAAGCTCGACGAGCAAATCACCGCCGTGCAGGACCAGGTGCGCGCGGTGGAGCGGCGGCGGCAGGTGATCAGCGACTACAACGGATATCTCGGCAAGCTGGAGGGCTTTGTCGCGCCGACGTCGGCGCTGGAGATCACCAAAGGCGTGCTCAGCGCCGACACACTCAAGGCGCTGTCGCTCTTCCTGCTCGAGCAGCGCACAAGGCTCGCCGACGAGGAACTCGCGACTGCGATCAAGTTGCGCGAGCACCAGCAGCAGTTGGCGCTGCTTGATCGCGAGCGCCAGCAGCTCACCGGCGCCAGCGCCCGCACCGCGCGCGAGGCGGTCGTGTTCCTGAGCGTCGCCGGCGACGGCGGCACGCTGCGGCTGCGCTACCTGGTGAACCAGGCGAACTGGTCGCCTTCGTACGCCGTCCGCACGGATGCGAAGCGCGACGAAGCGCGCGTCGAATACTACGCGTCGATCCAGCAGATGAGCGGCGAGGACTGGGGCGACGTGGCGATGACGCTCTCCACCGCGACGCCCACGCTGGTCGCCAAGGCGCCGGTGCTTACGCCGCTGAGCGTGACGCTGATGCAACCCCAGCAGCAGCAGCAGACCGCCGGACAGTTCAAGGGCGGCCGCGACGAACTGGCCCGCAAGCAGCGCGAGCTCGAGAGCGCGCGGAACGCCTACCCGGCCGACCAGCTCGGACAGATGCTCATGGACAAGAAAGAGGCCAGCGCCGATGCGGACGCCGGCGGGCGCGGCGGCGGCGGACCGGGGCAGTTCGGGCTGGCGCTCGACCTCGACCGGCAACTCAACGACAACGCGTGGAGCATCCAACTGCTCGACCTGACGACGCACGGGCGGGTGGTGAAGCGGCCGAACACGTCCCGCGACATCGAGACCGAGGGACTGAGCGTCACCTATCAGCTCGCGGCGCGCACGTCGCTGCCGAGCCGCACGGATCAGCAGTTGGTGCAGATCGCGGCCTTGCCTTTGAAGGGCGAGTTCTACCGGGTGGCGTCGCCGGTGCTGACCAGTTACGTCTACGAAGAAGCGAGCCTGACGAACACGAGCGAGCTGGTGCTGTTGGCGGGTCCGGTGGCAACGTACGTGAACGGGGAGTTCGTGGGGCACGGAGAGCTGCCGACGGTGATTTCCGGCGAGCAGTTTACGGTCGGGCTGGGGATCGATTCGGCGCTGCGCGCGACGCGCGAGCTGGTCGAGCGGAGCGAGTCGGTGCAAGGCGGCAACCGCGTGGTCGAGTTCACCTATCGCCTGTCGATCGAGAACTTCTCCGCGCAGCCGATCAGACTGCGCACGTTCGATCGCATTCCGACCGGGCGCGACGGCGAGCTGAAGCTGACGCTGCTCACCGGCGAGGAAGACCTGAGCCAGGACGACACCTATCGGAAGACCGAGCGGCGGCGCGGCCTGCTGCGCTGGGACGTGGAGGCGCCGGCCCGCGCCGTGGCGATGGAAGCCAAGACGATCGAGTACAAGTTCAAGCTCGAGTATGACAAGGGCATGACGATCACCGGCGTGCCGCTCGCGATGAATACGCGCTAGCCCGACGGGCCCCGGGGAGCGGCTGGCGGCGCGCGGCGACGCGAACGATCAGCTCGCGCCGGCGTGCGCCGGCAGCGCATCCGGAGCGGCGTGTGCGTGCGGCGCAGAGAGAAACCAGTGCAGCGGATACGCGCCCGCCGCGGCCGCCGCCGCTTCGTCCGCGTCGCCTTCGGCGTCGTCCGCGAGGGCGGCGGCGAAGTCCTGGAAGCGCTGCTGCCGGCGCAAGAAGGCGTCGACGACGCGGGGATCGAACTGCGCCCCGCGCTCCGCGGAAATGAGATCGAGCGCCGTTTCGTGGCTGAGTGCGGGCTTGTAGACACGCTGGGTCGTGAGCGCGTCATACACGTCCGCGAGCGAGACGATCCGCGCCGCGAGCGGGATCGCGTCGCCGCGCAGCCCGTCCGGATAGCCGGTCCCGTCGTAGCGCTCGTGATGGTGTCTGGCGATGTCTTCGGCCATCTTCGCAAACGTCGAGTTCGGCATGCGCACCCGCACATAGTGAATGGTCTGCGCGCCGATCACGGTGTGCGTCTTCATCGTGTCGAACTCTTCCGGCGTGAGGCGGTCGGGCTTGAGCAGGATACGATCCGGGATTCCCACTTTTCCGACGTCGTGCAGCGGTGCTGATCGCCGCAGGTCCTGCATCCACGCGTCGTCGATTTCGCCGCAGCCGGGCCGGCGGCGCAGGTCGTCCGCGAGCAGGAGCGAGAACGTCGTGACGCGATCGAGATGGCGCGCGGTGTCGTTGTCGCGGCGTTCGGTGAGCGCGACCAGCGCCAGCACGAGCGAGTCACGCGCTTCGTCGCGCCAGTAGCGCGCCGCGAGACCCTGTGTCGCCGTGCCGCACAGCGTGCGGAGCAGATCCAGGCTTTCGATCTCGCGATCGGTGTACGACGAGCCGCCCACGCGCCCGGCGAGGCAGAGCAGTCCGACGTGCGACTCCGCCACGTTGCGGCGCTGGGCCCGCAGCGGCACACAGACGCACTCGGCCTCGATCGGCAGCGGAAACTCCGCCAGCAACTGCGGGTGGTCGCGTTCGGGCAGGCGAAAGACCTGATCGCACGCGAGCGCTTCGGCAAGGGCCGGCCCCGCCGGCCGGCGCTGCGTCGACCGAAACCGCTCGAAGGCCTGACCGATCGTGTCGACGACCAGCAGGCGACCGTCCGGCGCCTCGGGCAGAAGCAGCGCCACATCGCGACTCTGCGTGAGCTGCGCCGCCGCGGTGACGACGTGGCGAAGCAACTCCTCGATCGTCTCGCTGGCGTTCAGCGCCGCCGACAGGTCGAGCAGCGACAGCATCGTCTGCGTCTGAACGCCGCGCTGCGCGCTGGATCGTTCGAGCTCGGCGCGGGCGTCGTGCAGCGCGATCAGCGGGGGAAGCTGGGCCGCAAGCGCCGCGGTGCGCAGCGGTCCGAAGACGAGGTCATCCGCGACGGCGTCGGCAGGCGCGACGTCCCCGCTCGGCGTCCGAGCGCGCAGGCGCAAGATCGGCAGCACCTGGCCGCCGGGGGCGTTGCGGATCGCCGCCCGCGCGTCCGAAAAATTTGTGGCTTCGAGTTCGCCGACGATCAGCACGTCGAGCGGGCGGGCGTCGACGACTTTGGCCGCGATCTCCGCAAGCGTGACGCGAAATGCATGAAAGCCGTGCAGGCGCAGCGCCGTGATGACCCGACGCCGGCGCGCGATGTTCGCGTCGAGCACGCCCACCGCGCCCGCGTGCGACGCGCGGCGCGCGGGCGCAGGCAGGTCCGTCGGGACGGAATGGCACGCTGCGAACCCCGACAACATCCGAACTCCGACAGCGCCGGCTATTGCGCGGTCGCGCGACATCGTGAAACGCGACTGACGCTTGCCGATCGCAGGGTGCATCGGCGCGCATGGTGCGCGGCTGGACAAGCGCGCCGCGCGCCGTGGCGCTTTTCTGAATTTCGCGCACGCTCCCGGCGTGGGCCGCCGCCGGATAATGCGCGGACGGAATCCGTCCCGCTTCGCGCGCGGCTTGCGAAGCCGCCGCGCCCGGAGGGCTGTCGGACACGACTTGCGGCGCGGCGCCGACACGTAAACGACCACGAGGCGCGCCGCGATCGCGGCTGCGCCTCGTGGTGGAGATTCGGCTGTCGTGCGCCCGCCGATCACGCCGCGCGCGATCGGCCGCGTCTAGCGGAACCGCAGTTCAAACGGCATGAAGCAGCCGACGCGCTCGCGGTCGAGAATCATGAGGTTTCGAAGCCCGAACTCGAGCCGCTCCATGGGGAAGACTCCGATGTCCCGCAGGAGCGGAGCGGCGGCGCGCATCAGGGGGTGCGTGCCGAACGCGTTACTCGCGCCCACTTCCCAGGGCTCGTCCTTCTTTTCCTCGCCCATCAGGGCCATGAGCACGTCGCTGAAGTCTTTGGGTTTGGGCAGCACATAGACGTCGTAATCGTCGCCCTCGAGTCCCGCTTTCGACGCCGCCAGAGCCATCGCGTCGCCGAGACCGCCGAGCTTGTCGACGAGTCCGCGCTCCAGGGCCTGTTTGCCGGTGAAGACGCGGCCCTCGGCGAGGTCCTTGAGATCGCCCTTGAGCCGGTCGCCGCGGGACTGCTTCACGCGGCCCTTGAACTGCTCGTAGATGTCGGTCATGAACTCGTTCATCCAGGCGCGCTCGTCCTCGTTCCAGGGACGGTTGGGGCTCATGAGTCCGGCGCGCTTTCCGCGGGCGAACTGGGTCGTGGTGATGCCGACCTTGTCTTCCCACAGCTCTTTCCAGACGATCTTTCCGGAAACGACGCCGATCGAGCCGGTGATCGTCGATTCCTCGGCGAAGATCGTGTCGCCGGGGATGGCGACGTAGTAGCCGCCGCTGCCGGCGACGTTGCCCATGCTGACGACGAGCGGCTTCTCCTTGCCCAGGCGCGTGGCGGCGTCCCACATGATGTCGCTCGCCAGCGCCGAGCCGCCGGGCGAGTTGACGCGGACCACGACGGCCTTGATGTTATCGTCGCGGCGGGCCTTCTCGAACGCAGCGCGGATGTTCGTGCTGCCCGCGCTGCTGGTTCCGCCGAAGGGGCTCGGCTCGCTCTTTCCGTCGACGATGGGGCCTTCGATGTAGATCAGGCCGAGGCCCGCCTTGCCGGGCTTTTGGGCCTTTTCCATGAGGTCGCTGAACATCTGGAAGATCGCGAAGGGGTTGTTGAGGTCGAGGTCGAGCTTCTTGTCCTTCGGGTATTGCTTCACGATTTCGACGTCGCTGCCGTGCTCCTTGCGGACCATGGTCTTGAACGCGTCCAGCGGCGCGACGGCGTCGACGAGCTTGCGCTCCAGCGCCTGCTTCGAGTTGAGCGGCGCCTGGTCGATCGCGCTCTTCACCTGCTCGGGCGTCAGCTTGCGGCCCTCGGCGATGATGCGCGCCCAGCGGGCGTAGATGCCGTCGAGCAGCCAGTTGACCATCTCGGCGTTCTCTTTGCTGGGCTCGGTCCGGGTGTAGGGTTCCAGCGCGCTCTTGTAGGCGCCGCAGTGCATCATGTCCGCCTGCACGCCGATCTTGTCCATGAAGTTCTTGTAGAAGCTCATCTCGGCGGCCAGGCCGACGATGTCGAGCACGCTGTTTTCGGAGAGCGTGATGTGATCGGCAGAGCAGGCCAGCGCGTAGCTGAGGTTGTTGCCCGAGTCGAGGTAGCAGTAGATCTTCTTGCCGGTCGCGCGGAACCGCTGGAGCGCACGGCCGAACTCCTCGGCCTGCGCCAGACCCATCATCGGGTTTTCAACGAACATCACGATGCCGTTGATCGTGGAGTCCTTCGCGGCCTTCTCGAGGCTGCGCACCATCTCGCGGAGGGTGCGCGGCTTCTGGTCGCCGGTGAAGACCCAGAAGCCGAACTCCTCGCCGGGGGACTCCATCACGGGGCCGTCGAGCTTGAGGCGCAGCAGACGATCGGCGGCGGATGCTTGCAGCGGCCAGATCGAGAGCAGCGCGACGGCCAGCACGCTCGCCTGCACGAGGCCGGATTTTCGACGCATGGGGTTTGCCTCCTGTCGGGGTCGCGGGCGCGCGGCGCTCGGCCGACCCGGCCGATTCGACGCACGCACCGCTCGGCACACTAGGGGATTCGTCGATCGCGCGGAATTATACTGGACGGGGGGTTTTGGAAGCGCCGCGCGTGTCAGATCTTGTTGTCCCGGCCCGGACGTTCGAGGCGCCGCGAAAACGCCGGAAAACGGCGGAGATGCGCGACGAGTCGCTATACTGGCCCCTGGAGCAGCACGCCATGAACCGACGCTTTTCGACGCCGGCCCGCGCCCCGCAAAACACGCTTATACGCCGGATCGCGTGCGTCTGGCTGTGCGCCGCGTGCGCGGCGCCGCCGGTTCGCGCGACGTGGTCGATCATTCTCGTCGACACCGAGACGACGGAGATCGCGGTCGGCGGTGCGACGTGTCTGACGTTCTTCGATCTGCGGCAGGCGTTGCCGGTGATTCGCATCGGACAGGGCGCGGGGTGCGCCCAGTCATTTGTCGACACGACCGGACAGAACCGCCGGCTGATCTGGGATGAGCTGGCGCGCGGGACAGCGCCCGCGACGATCCTGGAGCTACTCGCGGCGCGCGACTCCGGCCACCAGACGCGACAATACGGAATCGTCGACGTGTTCGGGCGCGCGATCACGTTCTCCGGCAGCAGCAACGGTGCATTCGCGAGCGGGCTCACCGGTCGCACCGGCAATCTCGTGTTTTCCGTGCAGGGCAACGTCTTGACCGGTGAACCGGTCCTCACGGCTGCCCGCGACGCGATCCTGAACACGCCCGGCGGACTGCCCGAAAAGCTCATGGCCGCGATGGAGGCCGCCCGCGCGATGGGCGGCGACGGCCGCTGCTCCTGTGCCCCCAACGACCCGACCGGTTGCGGCGCCCCCCCACCGGCCTTCGAGAAATCGGCACACATCGGCTTCATGCTCGACGCCCGCCGCGGCGACAGCGGCGGCTCGTGCACGCAGCAGCTCGGCTGCGCCAACGGAAACTACTACATGCAGCTCAACGTCGCGGGCGCGAACGCCGACGACCCCGACCCGGTGATCACCCTGCGACAGCAGTTCGACGCGTTTCGCGCGGGGCTCATCGACGTGCCGGACATCGCGGAGTCGCGCGTCAGCGTCGCGCCGGCGATGCTCTCGGCCGATGGCAGTTCACGGGCCACGATGCGGGTTGACGTACTGGACTGGCGCGGAATGCCGGCCGTGGGCCTGAACTCGATCAGCGTCGTGCACGACACGGGCAGCGCGGGATCGTGCGCGATCGGCGCACCGCTGCGGATCAGCGATCACACGTTCCAGGTCGAGCTCACCGCGGGCGCGACCGTCGGCGTCGATCGACTCCGCATCGGCGCGTTCTGGGGACCGAGCGGACGATCGCTGCTCCGACGCGGCGTCGTGCGGCTCGTCGGCCGCGGCGACATGAACGGCGACGGTATGATCAACAATTTCGACGTCGATGCGTTCGTGCTGGCGCTGAACGATTCCGCGCAGTATCGCGCCGAATACCCCGGACTCGATCCCGACTTTCTGCTCGACGTGGATGCCGACGGCTTCCACACCGGCTTGGATATCGACCGCTTCGTCGACTGCATCGTCGCCGGCGCGTGTCCGTAGACGATGCCGAGCCGAATCGGCACGTCGATTCGCGCCGCGGACGGATTCGCCTTACACTCCGCCGGTCATGCCGCCGGACGATGCACAGCGCGCCCGCTCCGCCGCCGCCACCCTTCGCGCGCTCGCGGTCCGCGCCGCGGCGGGCGACGACGACGCGTTTGAGGGGCTGCACGCGCGGCTCGACGCCGGGCTGCTGCGGTGGCTGACGCGCCGCTGCGGGGGTCGCGAGGAGCTCGCACACGACCTGGCGCACCGCACCTGGGTTGAGGTCTGGCGCTGCCTTCGCGCAGAAAAGTACGACGCCGAACGGGCCGCATTCTCCACCTTCCTCTATGCCGTCGCGTACAAAGTCTGGCAGCGCCACGGGCGAGACTCCGCCCGCGCGGCCACCGGGCTCGACGAGCTGGCGGCGGCGATTGCCGACGACGACCCGACGTTGCACGACACGCTTGCGGACGCCGAGCTGGTCGACGCGATCCGTGCATGCCTGGCGGCGACCAGTCCGCCGTTCGCGCTCACGCTCGACGAGCGCGAAGTCGCGTTCGGGCTGGCGAGCGGCGAGACCGAGCGCTCGCTGGCCGATAAGCTTGGGCTCGCGCCCAGCACGGTGCACGCCCGCAAGCTCTCCGCGCACGCCAAGCTCCGCCGCTGCTTGCGGGCCAAGGGCTTTTCGGAGGGGAACATCGAGCGCGGCGGGCCGGGCCGCGAATAACCAGTGTCGTGCGCGTCAGCGCGACGAGGAATCCGCCATGCCCTCGAATCGACTCAACGAACTGATCGGGATCGTCGCGGCGAGCGACGCCGCGGCGGACGCGCGCGGACGCGCGCGGCGCTCGCCGGCGTGCCTATCGATGAGCCGGCTCGACGCGCTGGCGCGCCGCACCGCGACACCGTCGCCGTCCGATCTGTCACACGTGCTTGGCTGCCGGCTCTGCGCCGGCCGGCTGCGCGCGTTCCGCGCCGTCGCAACCTCGCGCCGCGCGGGTTTGCGGCATCGTCTTCGATTCGTCCCCGCGCTCGCCACGGGCGTTGCCGCCGCGCTCGTGTGGCTCGTCGCCAGCGTGCCGGCGCCGCGCGAGTTCACGCCCGTGATCCGTGGCCTGGTCCACGCGGGTGCGTCGTCGAGCGCGGCGGCGCTGGTTGCGCCAGCCCTACCGGCGTATTGCATGCCTTGCGACTGCAACTGCGACGGTAAGGTGAACCTGCTCGACGCGGAGGCGTT
The DNA here is from genome assembly GCA_050184295.1 of Phycisphaerae bacterium. Classification (GTDB taxonomy): domain Bacteria; phylum Planctomycetota; class Phycisphaerae; order UBA1845; family Fen-1342; genus JBFXAM01. Next base: position 80,487 of record JBFXAM010000005.1, read on the forward strand.
CGTGCTGGCCCTGACCAACCCGGCGCAGTTCGCACACGAATACCCCGACTGCGATCGGTTTTGCCCCAGCGATGTGAACTGCGACGACAAACTCGACGGGCAGGACGTCGATCCCTTCCTCGCGTGCCTGACGCGCGGGTAACACCGGATTGCTTCGGTCACGTTCGTGCAACTCCGGATTCCGGCCGATCGCGTCCGGCGTTCACCCGCTCCCCCCGGGGTTCGACCGCCTGGAAGGCGGTTCTACGGTGCCATGCATCACGGCCTGGAAGGCGGTTCTACGGTGCCGTGCATCACGGCCTGGACGGCGGTTCTACTGCGCCGCGCAGCGCGCAAACCTGCCGCCCTGACCCTGCCAGATTGACACCAGACCGGATCGAGCCGCGTTCGGTCAACCGCCGGCTCGGCGGATAACTCAAGACATTACAACAAGATACGGTTTCCGCGCGCAACGCGCGCCGACTGGCACGCAGCGTGATAGTTGCATCCATGCGCGGCCGCTCCGTCCCGGCCACTCCGCCGATCCGCGGCCGTGCCGACCGTCCGTTTGTGAACACCGGACCCGCCTTGCCGACCGCACGGCACGCCCCTTTCGGGCGACGCGGGTCCCAGTCCCGCGGCCCCAGACCGTCCCCGGCAGGGCCCTTTTCTCAGGAGAGACTTGCATGGCTGCAAAGGAAATCCTCTACCAGATGGACGCCCGCGAGGCGATTCGCCGCGGCGTCCGCCAGCTGGCCAAGGCCGTCAAGGTCACCCTCGGTCCACGCGGCCGCAACGTGGTGATCGAGAAGTCCTTCGGCTCGCCGACCGTCACGAAGGACGGCGTGACCGTCGCGAAGGAAGTCGAACTCGAGAATGCCTATGAGAACATGGGCGCCCAGATGGTGAAGGAAGTCGCACAGAAGACCAGCAAGGACGCCGGCGACGGCACCACCACCGCCACCATCTACGCCGAGGCGATCTTCGACGAGGGTCTCAAGAACCTCGCCGCTGGCGCCAACGCCATGGACCTGAAGCGCGGCATCGACCTCGCCGTCGACGCGGTCGTCGAGCAGCTCAAGAAGCTCGCCACGCCGATCAAGGGCAAGGAGCAGATCGCCCAGGTCGGCACCTGCGCCGCGAACCAGGATCGCGAGATCGGCGAGAAGATCGCCGAGGCGATGGAGAAGGTCGGCAAGGACGGCGTGATCACGGTCGAAGAGGGCAAGAGCATCGACACGACCGTCGACCTGGTCGAGGGCATGCAGTTCGACAAAGGCTACATTTCGCCGCACTTCGTCACCAAGGTCGAGTCGATGGAGTGCGTGCTCGACAATCCCTACATCCTCGTCCACGAGAAGAAGCTCTCGAGCATCAAGGACCTCCTCCCCCTGCTCGAAAAGGTCGCCAAGGCCGGCCGGCCTCTGCTCGTCATCGCCGAGGACGTCGACGGCGAGGCGCTCGCCACACTGGTGCTCAACAAGCTCCGCGGCGTCATCCAGGGCTGCGCGGTGAAGGCCCCCGCGTTCGGCGATCGGCGCAAGGCGATGCTCGAAGACATCGCGATCATGACCGGCGGCAAGCCCGTGTTCGAGGATCTCGGCATCAACGTCGAGAAGATGGAGCTGACGGACCTCGGCCGCGCCAAGCGCGTCGTAGTTGAGAAAGAAACCTGCACGATCATCGAAGGCGCCGGCAAGAGCAGCGACATCAAGGGCCGCATCGAGGCCATCAAACGCGAGATCGACACCACCACGAGCGACTATGACCGCGAGAAGCTCGAAGAGCGCCTCGCGAAGCTCAGCGGCGGCGTCGCCCAGATCAACGTCGGGGCCGCGACCGAAGTCGAGATGAAGGAGAAGAAGGCCCGCGTCGAAGACGCGCTGCACGCCTGCCGCGCCGCCGTCGAAGAGGGCATCCTGCCCGGCGGCGGGTCGGCCGTGCTGCGCTGCGACGACGCGCTCGACGCGGCGGAGAAGAAGGCGAAGGGCGACCAGAAGACCGGCGTGGACATCATCCGCCGAACGCTGCGTTCGCCGATCCGCCAGATCGCGGAGAACGCCGGCCTCGACGGCTCGATCGTCTGCCAGAAGGTCGCGGAGGGGAAGGGCAACTTCGGCTACAACGCACTGACGGAGGAGTACGGCGACCTGGTGAAGATGGGCGTGATCGTTCCGCTGAAGGTCGAGCGCATCGCCCTGCAAAACGCGGCGAGCGTGTCAGGTCTGCTGCTCACCACCGACGCGGTCGTGAGCGAGATCAAGGAAAAGAAGGAAGAAAAGCCGGGCCGCGGCGGACACGCGGGGCATATGCATTGATGAATGCGGAATGCTGAATGCAGAAGTCTGAATGACGAATGCTGAAGTGCAGTACGCGAAGCGGGAATGCGGCGCTCAACCGAGCGCTGTGTTCCCGCTTCGGCGATACAATGGCCGCGTAGCTTGGGTGCACTTAGGGGTAGGGCAGGTCGCGGCTGTTTGCGACCTGCCGCTCAACGCGCTGTGACGTCCGCCGGCGCTCGCGTGCCGCCGGGTGCCCGGCCGATGGCTGTTCGCATCGGCCGGGTCGTGAGGGCGGTCTTGAGCGCGCGCGAACGCGCGAACAACCCGCGAGCGGTCAACCGTGGAGCTCTACTCCGCCCTGCCGACGCGAACGGCCGTCGGCAGGGCACCCACGCTTTGATCCGAGTGCATCAGACGGAGCCGTGCCGGCGGAATACCCAGCAGGTCGGACAGCAGGTAGCGTAGCGCTTCGTCGTGTGCGATCTGCCGGGTGCCGGGTGCCCGGCCGATGGCTGTTCGCATCGGCCGGGTCTTGAGTGCGCGCGAGCGAGCGGCGTGCGGTGAACCGCGAAGCTCTACCCCGCCCTGCCGACGCGAACGGCCGTCGGCAGGGCACCCACGCGTTGATTCAAGTGCATCAGACGGAGATCTGCCGGCGGAACATCCAGCAGGTTGGACAGCAGGTAGGGCAGGTAGCGACCGGTATCTAC